>NZ_JBWZCH010000002.1:0-318228 GCF_059383435.1 Pseudarthrobacter sp. HLT1-7
CGGAGGACCAGGTTCTTCCCTCAAAGACGCTTTTTTCCTCAAGGAAGAACTGTTGATCGATGGTGTTTCCATGTGTGTCGCAATTCCCGTTCATAGGGGGTGTTGCAACGATCACTAGAACTCGCCGAAACAGGGCACAATGACACTATGTCCACCCGCTGGCCCCAGCGCGGGGCATGTCCCTTTGGGCGGGTGTCCAGTCCGCGGGGGACATGCCCATTCTTCGGACCCGAAACAGGGCACAATGACACTATGTCCACCCGCTGGCCCCAGCGCGGGGCACGTCCCGGGGTCCGGCCACCGCGCCCAGACCCCCGACGAACTAGCGAAAATGCCAGCTAGCGGCTCTCAGCCCGGGCTCATCCGCTTAAACGGAATGGCCCCGGTTCCTCACAACGTTACGAGTCATCCGTTGTGTCGAACCGGGGCCATTTCTCCGTTCGCATCAGATCCACCGGAGGCATTTAGTGAACCCATGAATGAGACTATGACAAAATTGTCATGTTGTCTACAGGGCAGAGCTGGAACTTCACAAAGGCTGTGACGGAAGGGCGGCTGAGATGAGGACTTCTGCCGCCGCGCGCGCGTGCCGGGCCGGTTCCACGGTGCCTAAGATGGCCGCCGTACTGATGGCGCCCTCGGCCAGAATGGCAAGCTGCGGCGCGAGGCCGGGCGGCGCCCCCGCCTCGGAGGCGAGTGAGAAGACGAACTCCTGGAAGCCGGCCTTCTGCTCCCGGGCGATTTCGGCCACGCGCCCCGATGTGACGCCAAGCTCGCCGAAGGAATTGATGAACGCGCACCCACGGAAGCCCTCGGAGGCGAACCAGCCGGCCAGGAAGTCGTAGATTGCCAGCAGCCGTTCCCTCGGCTCGACGGCCGCATCAACCGCAGCGCCGATGCCGGCAGACCACGCACGCCGCCAATCGAGCAGGACCGCCTCCACGATGGCATCCTTCGACGGAAAGAGGCGGTACAGCCGCTTGAGCGGGATCCCCGATGCCGTCCGCAACTCGTCCATCCCCACAGCATGGATGCCCCGGGCATAGAAGAGGCCGGCTGCTGCCTCGATCACCCGGGCCCTTGCTGCGAGATCCGCCGCCGACGCCGGCAGCCCAGCGGCCGCGACGATGGTTGCGGGATTGGTCATTCCTGATTTCCTCCAGGTCCGGTTTGCGTGGATAACGTTCGTTCTCTATGTTAGTTCATAGGCCTGAGAACGTGCGTTCTCGCCGGTTCCTGAAGCGAGGGCACGATGAACACTTTTGAACTGGACAGGCCGGCCCCGCCGGCGGCAGCCGGGCACCCTGTAGACCTCGACGCCACGGCCGGACACTCCGACGCCGGAGACAAAGAAGCGGGGCACCCGGACGCTGGCGCCGCGTTCGACGCCGATCTCGAGCAGGAAGTCCTCGCCGGGCTCCTCCAGTCCACCGCGCAGGGCGATCAGGATTCCTTCACGGACTTCTACCGGCGGACCTCGGCCCGGGTCTACGGACTGGTGCGCAGGGTCCTGGTGGATCCGGGGCTCAGCGAAGAGGTCACCCAGGAGATTTTCTTGGGCGTCTGGCAGGATGCCGGCAAATTCGACCACGCGCTCGGCAGCCCGTTGGGATGGCTCATGACTATCGCACACCGGCGGGCCGTGGACAGGGTCAGGTCATACCAAAGCAGCACAAACCGCGACGAACGCTGGGCCGCGGCTTCGCACGTTGTTACCCATGACGAGGTGGCCGAGACCGTCGCGGGAAGGATCGAATCCCGAGCCCTGCTGGCGTCCATATCCGCGCTGCCTGCGCTCCAGCGCGAATCGATCGCGCTGGCCTACTTCGGCTGCCTGACGTACCGGGAAGTTGCCGAACGGCTGGCGGCCCCCTTGCCGACGGTCAAGTCCAGAATCAGGGATGGCCTGCGGCTGCTGCGCGTCGAGCTGGAAACTGCTTGAACCGGGCAGGGACGGCCTAGTCCTCTTCTTCGTCGTTGAAGGCCCACTCGAACATGTCGAAGACAAACTCGGAGAAGGTTCCTTCTTCGCTCTTCCACTGGCCACGGGAGTTGTTGCGGCGCCACACAATGGGGTCCGGGACGCTGAGGTCGCCCACGCGGAAGCCCCAGGTGAACTGTTCTTCCTCGTCCTCAAGGAACATCAGGAAGCCCTCGTCATCAACTTCGAGCTCTTCGGGATCCCAGAAGTAGTGGTAGGCCTCCATGAGGTCTTCGCAGCCACCAAGGGCCACATAGAATTCGCGCAATACCAGCGGGACCTGGAACTGGTGCTCGGCGAGGGCCGCATCCAGCTCGCCTGCCGGCAGCCCGTCATCTTCCTGCCATTCGTCTTCGAGATACTTCGGAACAAGCGCGCGGAATTTCTCGAGGAACATGTCAGTCATGGGTCTTATCCTAACTAATCCTTGGCTCCACTTTCCGCCGTGTCCAGTCCCAGGCGGTGCCAGCCGCGGACCGCCAGCGGAACGTGCCAGTGGCGCCGCCAGGCGGTGACGCGGAATGCGAAAACGACGGCGGCCACGGCGCCTGCAGTCACCGCGTTGAAGGTCCCGGTGACGGACAGTAGTACCGTCAGGGCCGCCCCGGCGAACGCCGGCAGCGCATAGAGGTCCTTCGGATCGAACAGCTGAGGCACCTCATTGGCGGTGATGTCCCGCAACAGGCCGCCGCCCACCGCCGTCGTGACCCCGAGGAGTACCGCCGCAATCGGGTGCATCCCGGCGGACAGCGCCGTGAGGGTGCCGGTGATGCAGAACAGCGCCAGGCCGCCGGCGTCGAAGAGGACCAGCAGAGAGGTGTAGCGCTGGAAGCTCGAGAACAGGAAATACACGAGCACCGCGGCGAGCAGCGGAGGCGCCAGGTACGCCGGGTTGGTGAAGGCCGCGGGCGGGCCGGCGTTGATGATGATGTCGCGGATGACGCCGCCGCCCAGGCTGACCACCGAGGCCAGAAGCAGGGAACCGATGATGTCGAACTGTTTCCGCGCCGCGAGGAGGGAGCCGGAGACCGCGAAGAAGAACACACCCGCCAGGTCCAGCCAGACCAGGACAAGGCTAAAGGAAAAAGTCATGAAACGTCCCGGATCGATAGCAAGGGGGCGGATAGGGCGGCTCCAAGGCTACGCTAACGGCTATGAATAGCCCCATCCTGATCGCCTGCGCCCACGGAACCTCCAGTGCCCTCGGTGCCGCGGAGGTCAACGCCCTCCGTGACGGGATCGCCGCCCTGCGGCCCGGACTCGACGTCCGCGGGGCCTACGTCGACGTGCAGGACCCCGATCTGCCCGCCGTGGTGGCGGGGCTCCAGGCGGGGCTCCCGGCGGCGCTCCCGGCGGGGGAGACCGCCGTCGTCGTGCCGCTGCTGCTGAGCGTCGGCTACCACGTCAAGGTGGACATCGCCCGGGCCGTCAAGAGCCGGCCCGGCACCCTCGCGGCTGCCCCGCTGGGGCCTGATCCGCGGCTGGCGGCCCTGCTGGACCAGCGGCTGCGGGAGGCCGGCGTGATCGACAGCGACAACGTGATCCTCGCCGCCGCCGGTTCCTCGGACCCCACCGCCGCGCAGAACGTGGAGGAGCTTGCCGACCAGCTGCGGGCACTGCGGCCCAACCGGATCATTGCGGCGTACGGCGCCTCGGCCAAGCCTTCGGTGCAGGACGCCGTGCACGCAGTGCGCGAGGAGGGCGCGCTGGTGGCCGCAGGCCCGCAAGGCCGGGTGGTCATCGCCTCCTACTTGCTGGCCCACGGATTCTTTCACGACCAGCTGGCCGAGGCCGGCGCGGACCTCGTCACGGCACCCCTGCTGCCCTCCCCGGTCCTCGCCGAGATCGCGCTGGAGCGCTTCGACACAGCACTGGCGGCGCGGGGCTGAACTGGGTCCAGACGAGGAAAATCATGCACAGCGGCCGCGCCGGATCAAGGCCCGCCGACGCTTCGTGACGAAATGTTGCCCTCGGTGACCCCGCGTTTCTGACCCTTTGTGACGGCACTACGGCCCGCCCTACAGTCGATCCATGACTGATACAGCTCTAGCCGGAGCGTCCCCGGACCAGGCTGCCGCAGGCCGCGCCAAACGACCCGCCCGCCCCGCCGCAAAGCCGCACGGGCAGTGGAAGGTGGACGGAACCGCCCCGCTGAACGCCAATGAAACCTGGAAGCAGGAGGACAACGGGCTGAACGTCCGCGAGCGTATCGAGTCGGTTTACGCCAAGCACGGCTTCGACTCGATCGAGAGTACTGACCTGCACGGGCGCTTCCGCTGGTGGGGGCTCTACACCCAGCGCAAGCCCGGGATCGACGGCGGCAAGACCGCCACCCTGGAGCCGCACGAGCTGGAAGACAAGTACTTCATGCTGCGGGTGAGGATCGACGGCGGCGCCCTTACCACCGGGCAGCTGCGCGTCATCGGCCAGATCTCCGTGGACTTCGCCCGCGGCTCGGCCGACCTCACCGACCGGCAGAACATCCAGCTGCACTGGATCCGGGTCGAGGACATGCCGGAGATCTGGCGCCGCCTCGAATCCGTGGGCCTCTCCACCACCGAAGCCTGCGGCGACGTACCCCGCGTCATCCTTGGCTCCCCGGTTGCCGGCATCGCCAAGGACGAGATTATCGACCCCACGCCGCTGATCCACGAACTCGCCGCACGCTTTATTGGCGACCCGGAACTGGCCAACCTGCCGCGCAAATTCAAGACCGCCATCACCGGCCACCCCAGCCAGGACGTGGTCCACGAGATCAACGACATCGGCCTCGTGGGGATGGTCCACCCCGAACTCGGCATCGGTTACGACCTCTGGGTGGGCGGCGCGCTTTCCACCAACCCGATGCTGGGCAAACGGCTCGGCGCATTCGTGAAGCCGGACCAGGCGGCCGACGTCTGGCTCGGCGTCACCAGCATCTTCCGCGACTACGGTTACCGGCGGATGCGCACCAAGGCCCGGCTGAAGTTCCTGCTGGCCGACTGGGGGACAGAGAAGTTCCGCCAGGTCCTCGAGGACGAATACCTCGGCTACACACTCGACGACGGCCCCGCCGCGCCCAAACCCTCCAGCCCGGGTGACCACATCGGCGTGCACGAACAGAAGGATGGCAAGTTCTTCATCGGCGCCACGCCGGTGGCCGGCCGGCTCTCCGGCAGCCAGCTCGTGACGCTCGCCGCCACCCTGGAAGCCCGCGGCTCACAGCGGCTGCGGACCACCCCGCACCAGAAGCTGGTAATCCTCGACGTGCCCAAGGACCAGGTGGAACCGCTCGTGGCCGAACTCGACGCCCTGGGCCTCTCCGCCCGCCCGTCCGTGTTCCGCCGCGGCACCATCGCCTGCACCGGCATCGAATACTGCAAACTCGCCATTGTCGAAACCAAGGTCACCGCAGCCACCGCCGTCGCCGAGCTGGAACGCCGGCTCGCCGACCTGGTGGAGTCCCAGCAGCTGCCGCAGGCACTGTCCCTGCACATCAACGGCTGCCCCAACTCCTGCGCCCGCATCCAGACCGCGGACATCGGCCTCAAGGGCATGATGCTGCCCACGCCCGACGGCGACCCCACCCCGGGTTTCCAGGTCCACCTCGGCGGCGGGCTGGCTTCCCTCGACCGCGAGGAAGCGGGCCTCGGGCGCACCGTCCGCGGCCTTAAAGTCACGGCGGGGGAGCTGCCCGACTATGTGGAACGCGTGGTCCGGAAGTTTGTGGCCGACCGCACCGAAGGCCAGACCTTCGCCGAATGGGCCTTCGCCGCCGAGGAGAGTGATCTGCAGTGAGCAAGCACGCTTTGGGGATTGACCCGGTCCTCCGCACCCACGACGAGCTCAAGGTGATCGCCGAGGCCGGCGCCGCCGAGCTGGGCTGGGACGCCCCGGCCCGCGAAGTGATCGCCTGGGTGGCCCGCAACTTCGACCTGCCCGCCGTCGCCGTCGCCTGCTCCATGGCGGACGCCGTCCTGCCGGCGCTCGTCGCGGACCAGCTTCCCGGCGTCGACGTCCTGTTCCTGGAGACCGGCTACCACTTCCCCGAAACCTATGCCACGCGCGACGACGTGGCCGCGAACCTCCGCGTCAACGTGGTCGATGTGCTCCCGGAGAACACTGTGGAGCAGCAGGACAGGCTCCTCGGCAAGGACCTCTTCGCCCGCGACCCCGCCCAATGCTGCGCGCTGCGCAAGGTGGCGCCGCTGCGCCGCACCCTGGCGGGTTACGAACTCTGGTTCACCGGGGTCCGCCGCGATGAGGCTCCCACCCGTACCAACACCCCGCTGGTCACCTGGGACGACACCAACGGCCTGGTCAAGGTCAACCCGGTGGCGGCCTGGAGCTTCGACCAGCTGGTCCAGTACTCCGACGACAGTCTCCTGCCCGTCAACCCGCTGCTCGCCCAGGGCTACCCCTCCATTGGCTGCCAGCCCTGCACCCGCAAGGTGGCGCCGGGCGACGACGCCCGCGCCGGCCGCTGGGCAGGAACCGACAAGACAGAATGCGGGCTACACATATGAGCAATGTTGAGACTTTCGTGGCCGTCGACCCCGATGCCGCCCGCGCAGCAGATGCCGCACGCGTCACCCCCGCCTCCGCAGCAGATGCCGCCCCCGCCCCTTTCACGACCGAGGAACTGGAGCTGTCTGTGCAGAATCTTGACGCTGGTTCTCCGAAAGCGGCGCATCGCGCGAGCGAGGAACGAGCGAGTGTGTCTAAGCCGCGTGGAGAAGCAGTGGCAAGGCTCTCCAGCCTGGACACGCTGGAGTCCGAGGCGATTCATATCATCCGGGAGGTTGTTGCCGAGTTCGAGAGGCCGGCGCTGCTGTTTTCCGGCGGCAAGGATTCCGTGGTGATGCTGCACCTGGCCACCAAGGCGTTCTGGCCGGGCAGGGTGCCGTTCCTGGTGCTGCACGTGGATACCGGGCACAATTTTCCCGAGGTCATCGAATTCCGCGACCGGACGGTGGAGCGGTTGGGCCTGAAGCTCGTCGTCGGCTCCGTGCAGGAGTTCATCGATTCCGGCGAGCTGGCCGAGCGCGCCGACGGCACCCGCAACCCGCTCCAGACCGTACCGCTGCTGGACGCGATCCGGCGCAACACGTTCGACGCCGTCTTCGGCGGCGGCCGCCGGGACGAGGACAAGGCGCGGGCGAAGGAACGCATCCTGAGCCTGCGCGACGAGTTCGGCCAGTGGGATCCGCGAAACCAGCGCCCGGAGCTGTGGAATCTCTACAACGGCCGGCACACCGTGGGCCAGCACGTCCGCGCCTTCCCGATCAGCAACTGGACCGAGCTGGACATCTGGCGCTACATCGAGCGCGAGGGCATCGAACTGCCCGGCCTCTACTACGCCCACCGCCGTGAGGTTTTTGCCCGCGACGGCATGTGGCGCGCAGTCGGCGAGGTCTCCCGGCCCCGCGACAACGAACCGGTCACTACTAAGACCGTCCGCTACCGGACCGTCGGCGACATGTCCTGCACCGGCGCCGTCGAATCCGCCGCCGCCACCGTGCGCGACGTCGTGATTGAAGTTGCCGCCTCCACCATCACCGAACGTGGCGCCACCCGGGCCGATGACCGCATCTCCGAGGCAGCCATGGAAGACCGCAAGAAGGACGGGTATTTCTAATGAGCACCGACACTTTGCTTCCCGCCGCTGACCTGGATGTCCTCGCCCACGCTTCCCTGTTCCGTTTCGCCACCGCCGGATCGGTCGACGACGGTAAATCCACCCTGGTGGGCCGGCTCCTGCACGACTCCAAGGCGATCCTCGCCGACCAGCTCGACGCCGTCGCCCGCACCTCGGCGGACCGCGGCTTCGGCGGTTCCGCTGGCGGGATCGACCTCGCCCTGCTGACCGACGGCCTGCGCGCCGAGCGGGAACAGGGCATCACCATTGACGTCGCCTACCGCTACTTCGCCACGGACCGGCGCAGCTTCATCCTCGCGGACTGCCCCGGGCATGTGCAGTACACCAAGAACACGGTGACCGGCGCGTCCACTGCGGACGCCGTCGTCGTGCTCATTGACGCCCGCAAGGGTGTCCTGGAGCAGACCCGCCGGCACCTGTCCGTGCTGGCGCTGCTGCGTGTGGCGCACGTGATTGTGGCCGTGAACAAGATCGACCTGGTGGACTTCAGCGAGGCCGTGTTCCGCGGGATTGAAGCGGATGTGCAGGAGGTGGGCCGGGAGCTGGGGCTGGGCCGTGACGATTTAAATGCGGGCGGGGTCACTGACCTGCTGGTGGTTCCGGTGTCCGCGCTCGACGGCGACAACGTGGTGGACCGCTCGGACCGCACACCCTGGTACGGCGGGCCGGCCCTGCTCGAAGTCCTCGAGACCCTGCCGGCCGCGGACGAACTCGACAGCCACCTGGAGGGCTTCCGCTTCCCTGTCCAGCTGGTCATCCGGCCGCAGGGCGCGCTGGCGCCGGACGCGATTGCCTGCGGGCTCGACGCCGAGGCGTACCGCGACTACCGCGCCTACGCCGGTCAGATCACCGAGGGCTCGGTGAAACTCGGGGATAAGGTCAGCGTCCTGACCCCGGGCCAGGCCCCGCGCACCACGACGGTGACCGGCATCGACTTCGCGGGTTCCGAACTCGGCGAGGCGATGGCCCCGCAGTCCGTGGCCCTGCGCCTCGCCGGGGAGTTCGACGTCGCCCGCGGTGACACCATCGCGGCGGCCGGGCCCGCCGGCGGCACAGTACCGGAGGCCTCGGCGGACCTGTACGCCGCGTTGTGCTGGCTTTCGCCGAAGCCGCTCCGCGAGGGCGCCAAGGTGCTGGTCAAGCACGGAACCCGCACGGTCCAGGCGCTGGTCCGGAACGTGACGGGAAAGCTGGACCTCGCCACCTTCAGGCTGGAGCCCAGCTCCACCCTGGCGCTCAACGACATCGGCCACGCCCAGCTGCGGCTCGCCGCGCCGCTGCCGGTGGAGAACTACCTGCACCACCGCCGCACCGGCGCGTTCCTGGTGATTGATCCGCTGGACGGCAACACCCTCGCCGCAGGCCTGGTCAAGGACCACCCCGGCGATCACGAGGACGAGCGCTACTCGATCTGAGGCAGCTGCGCGCTGGCTCTGGGCTTCGCCGCCGGCGTGCGGCACGATGACGGCATGCTAGAGGATGCTCCCTCGCCGGCAGTTTCGGCGGAGCCCCAGTTTCAGAGCCTGCCGCAGGGGCAGGCCACCTCGGTGCGGGCGCAACTTCTCGCCACGGAGCATTGGAGTCTGCTCGCGTCGCGAAGCACCACCCAGAGCGAGGTCCTCACGCGCATCAGCATGTTTCTCACCCTCACGTCGGCCGCACTAGTCAGCCTTGCGCTGGTGGGGCAGACGACGGGATTTTCCGGTGCCTTTCCCGTGTTCGCGATCGCCGTTCTCGGCTTCGTCATCCTGGTCGGCATCCTGACGTAGGTACGCGTCATGAACGTGGCCATTGAGGACCTGATGTATGTGCTCGCAATGAACAGGCTCCGGGGCGCCTACGTCGAGCTCGACCCCGGAATCGGCCGATACCTGATGGTTTCCCACCACGACGACCGGGCAGGTTCGGAATAGACGTACTACTTCCTCGGCAAGCGAACCAACATGAGCCAGGTTCTCGGAAGGGGCGTGGTCTTCATCGCGGCTGTGAACTCGGCCATGGTCGGTCTGCTGATCGCAGCGATCGCAGGAATCCTCTCCGCACCGCTTCCGGTTTCCGTCGTCTTGGGCGTGGTCTTCGGGATCGGCTATTTTGCTATCGCGTTCTTGCGCGGAGGCCGGCGTTATTTCGGCGTCTGAAAGGCCTACACGCGGGCGTTCCCGTCGCCGTCCTCATCGCAGGACCCTTGATCGGACGAGGAGGTGGCGGCCGACCGTTGACCGGCTGTCTAACCGCTGCTATACCGGGGTCATGGACCCCGAATCCAACCTTTCCGTTGCTCTAATCGTCGCCCACCCCGACGACGACGCGTACGGAATGGCGGGTTCGGTGGCCCTGCATGCCCGTAATCCGAACTTCCGCTTCATTCTTATTCACGCGACAGACGGAGACGCCGGCGAAGTCGCCCCGGGGGTTGAAATCACGGCTGGGACGCTGGGGGAGGTTCGGCGCCGAGAAGATGAAGCAGCCTGGCGGGCGCATGGCCGTCCGCCGGAGCGACATGAATGGCTCGGTTACCCAGACGGAAGGCTCGCGACGGTGCCTTTCGAGGACCTCGTGGGGAGGATTTCCAACATCCTGCAAGCGGAACGGCCGCAAGTGGTGTGTACCTTCGGCCCGGACGGAATCACCGGGCATCCGGACCACATCACGGTGGGCTGCGCAACCGATGAGGCCTTCACCCGCCTACGCAATAAGGGCGGTCCGGGCATGGAACGGCTGCTGCACGGCGGCCTGCGCGAATCCACCTTTCTGCGCTGGAATACGTTGCGGCGCGCGCACGGACTGGAGCCCTGGAACCCTGAGCGCATCTACCACCTCCGCCCCGTCCCGGACCACGCCATCGGGGTCGAAGTGGACACACGGCCCGTGGCCACACAGGTACTGGCAGGCCTGCTGGAACACCGCAGCCAGCGGCACGTCCTTTTCGCCGGGACCCTCAACAGGGAACAACAACTGCGCGTGCTCGGCCGGGAATCATACGTAATGGTTTGGCCGGTCCGAACCGCTGGAGAACCGTTGCTCGCGGACATCTTCGAGGGGCTCGGTTGACCAGCCCTGCGGCAGGCCACGCGCCGCGCGCCGGAGCGGTTCCGTGCACGGGAACCCGCGGAATATGACGTCGCGTGAACCCTTGTGACCCCCGGTTTCCCGGCCATTGAGCCCGGCTCCTGACGCTCCCTATGGTGAATGAATGACCACGTCATCCACTCCCGTACCCCCGAAACCCGGCCCGGGCCCCGGCACCCGACCCGGCACCACGCGCATCGTCGCCGGGGAGCCGGCCAGGCCCAGGCGCACGCTGGAGATCAGCCTGGCCGCCGGCCTTGTCCTGCTGATCGGCGCAGGCGCCGCCGTCGCGTCCACAGCGTCGCGCGGCAACGGGGCCGCGGCTGCCCCGGCCGCCGTCGCAGCATCCCCGGCTGCGGAACTCAAGCTCGGCTACTTCGGCAACATCACCCACGCCCCGGCCCTCGTCGGCGTCAGCCAGGGCCTCATCGCGAAGAGCCTCGGCGGGACAACGCTCAGCACCCAGGTCTTCAACGCCGGCCCCGCGGCGATCGAGGCCCTCAACGCCGGCGCCATCGACGCCACCTATATTGGCCCCAACCCGGCGATCAACTCCTACGTCAAGAGCAAGGGCGAATCGATCAGCATCATCGCCGGCGCCGCATCCGGCGGGGCGCAGCTGGTGGTCAAACCCGGGATCAACTCGGCCGCGGACCTGGCGGGCAAGAAGCTCGCGACGCCGCAGCTCGGCGGCACCCAGGACGTGGCCCTCCGCGCCTGGCTCGGCCAGCAGGGCTACCGGACGAACACCGACGGCAGCGGCGACGTCGCAATCAACCCCACCGACAACGCCCAGACCTTGAAACTGTTCCAGGACGGCAATCTCGACGGCGCGTGGCTGCCCGAGCCCTGGGCCTCCCGCCTGGTGCTCCAGGCCGGCGCGAAGGTCCTCGTCGACGAAAAGGACCTTTGGGAGAAGGGCGAATTCAGCACCACCGTCCTGATCGTCAACAAGAAGTTCGCCGCCGAACATCCTGACACGGTGAAGGCTCTCCTGACGGGCCACGCCGCAGCCGTGGACTGGCTTAACGCCGCACCGGCGGCGGAGAAAGCCACTGTCCTCAACGCCGCACTCAAGGAATCCGCCGGCGCGGCCCTGCCCGCCGATGTGATCGACCGTTCGCTCAAGAACATCGTCTTCACCGTTGATCCGCTCGCCGGGACATACAGGAAGCTGCTCCAGGGCGGCGTCGATGCCGGCACCACCAGGCAGGCCGACATCAACGGCATCTTCGACCTCACCGCCCTGAACAGCATCCCGGGCCAGGATGCCCCCGGAAAGAAGACCTCCGCGCAGGGGCTGGGCAAGGACTGACCAGCCCCTGCCGCCGGCCCGCCAACAGAAGTTAGGACGTGAGAATGCCAGCCGTACTGGAACACCTGGGCAAGCGCTTCGGCGACGGCGCCCCGGTGCTGGACGACGTCAACGCCAGCATCGGGCAGGGCGAGTTTGTCGCCCTGCTCGGTGCGTCCGGCTGCGGCAAGTCGACCCTGCTGAACATCATGGCGGGACTGGAGGCGCCGACGTCGGGCGCTCTGGAAGTGCCCAGCGACGGCGCCGCCTTTATGTTCCAGGACGCGGCGCTGTTCCCCTGGCTGACCGCGAGGGAGAACATCGAGCTGGCCCTGAAGCTGCGCGGCGTGGGGAAAGCCGAACGCCGGGTGAAAGCCGACGGGCTCCTTGAACTTGTGCACCTGGCCGGGGCGGGGGACAAGCGCCCGCACGAGCTCTCCGGCGGGATGCGCCAGCGCGTGGCCCTGGCCCGTTCGCTGGCCCAGGACCGGCAGCTGCTCCTGATGGATGAGCCCTTCGCGGCCCTGGATGCGATCACCCGCGACCTGCTGCACGACGAGCTGGAGCGGATCTGGAAGGAGACGGGCCGCACCATCGTTTTTGTCACGCACAACGTCCGCGAAGCCGTCCGGCTGGGCCAGCGCGTGCTGCTGCTCTCCTCCCGGCCCGGCCGGGTGGTGCGGGAATGGCACGTCAGCGAGGAACACCGCACCGACGCCGGGCTGGCCGGCCAACTCACCGGCGAAATCACCGCCCGGCTGCGCGAGGAGATCCGCCGCCATGCCAAATAGCCAAACTCCGCTGGTTGAACCCGCCGAGACCCGGCACCTCACCGCGGCCCTGACCCGGTCCTCCACCGGCACGGAAGACCTGCGCCAGCTCGAGGCCGGGCTGGACTCGCTGCAGTCCGACGCGGTGCACAAGTCGCGGATCGACTGGAGCCGGATCCTGCTTCCCGTCGCGGCGCTGGCCGTGCTGCTGATCGCCTGGCAGGTCTACGTGTCCCTGGGCTTCAAGCGGCGCGACCTCGTGCCCGGCCCGCTGGATGTGCTCAGCCAGGTGGCACTGCTGTGGGGAGAGGGGAAGCTGCAGGAAGCCGTTTGGACCTCCCTCCAGCGCGGCCTCGTGGGGTTCCTGATCAGCGTTGCCATCGCGACCCCGGTGGGACTGCTGCTGGCCCAGGTCGCGCCGCTGCGGCGCGCGTTCGGGCCGCTGATCTCCGGGCTCCAGGTGCTCCCGTCCGTGGCCTGGGTGCCGGCCGCCATCATCTGGTTCGGCCTGACCGACGCCACGGTGTACTTCGTGGTGTTCATGGGCGCCATTCCGTCAATCATCAACGGGCTGATCTCCGGCGTGGACCAGATCCCGCCGCAGTACCGCAGGGTCGGGACCGTGCTGGGCGCCTCGAAGCTCCAGATGGCGCTGCAGATTGTGCTCCCGGCCGCGCTTCCGGGCTACCTTGGCGGACTCAAGCAGGGCTGGGCGTTCTCCTGGCGTTCCCTCATGGCCGCGGAAATCATCGCCGTCGGCGGCACCATCGGGTTCGGCCTCGGCTCGCTCCTGGACCAGGGCCGCGTCCTGTCCGACATGACCACCGTGATGGCCGCGATCCTGCTGATCCTCGCCGTCGGCATCCTGATCGAGCTCCTCGTCTTCGCCCCGATCGAAAAGCGCCTGCTCCGCCGTCGTGGCCTCCTCGCCGGCAGCACCCGCTAGCGCCAGCCGCCCCACAAACCAACGCGGGGTCACTTAGCGCCCATAATCCTTGGGTTTATGGGCGCTAAGTGACCCCGCGATGGTTGCGGAAGTTGTCTATGGTGCGGACACCCGGAGGCCAGGCCGCGGCGCACGTCCGGACACACCGGTCATCTGGTCCAGTGGAGCGCCCAACACGGCAGAGAATTCCAGTGCCACCTCGGCAGCGAGGGCGCCGGCCTGCTCCAGGTGCCTGCCGAACCGCTGCTTGGGCGCACTGACGTTGCCGGCAACCGCGCGGATTCTCAAGGAGGAAGTCTTCGGGCCGGTGGCGCCGGTGGTCAGTTTCAGCACCGAGGCCGAAGCGATCGCCCTGGCCAATGACACGGAGTTCGGCCTGGTGGCCTACGCCTACACCCGGGACCTCAACCGGGGACTGCGGCTTTCCGAGCAGGTGGACGTGGGCATGTTCGGGTTGAACACCGGCCTTGTGTCCAACCCGGCTGCGCCGTTCGGCGGCGTCAAGCAGTCCGGCATGGGCCGCGAAGGCGGCACCGAGGGAATCGAAGAGTACCTCGAGACCCGCTACGTCGGCATCGCTGACCCGTCCTGATGCGGATCCTGGTGACGGGCGGCACCAGCGGAATCGGTGCCGCCCTGGTCCGGGAATCCCTCCGCGCCGGCCACACCGTCTTCACCACGGGACGGGACGCCGGACGGCTGGAGGCGTTCCTGGCCTCCTGCTCCGGACTCGGTGCGGTTCACGGTGCGGTGGCCGGTGCGGTTCACGGTGCGGTGGCCGACGCCGGGGACTGGGAGCAGACCCGCGACGCCGTCGCGGCGGCCGTTAGTGCCCTGGGAGGCCTCGACGTTGCGGTGGCCAATGCCGGGTTTTCCGCCCCCGGAGACCTTGCCGAAGGGGACCCGGAGATGGCGGGACATGGTCCTCACCAACGTTTACGGCCCGGCAATCCTGGCCAAGGCAGCGCTGCCCCAGCTCATTGCGAACCGCGGGCATTTGTCCTGACGGGCAGCACGGCCGGCCGCAAGGTCTCTCCGGGGAATCTGTACACCGCCACAAAATGGGCCGTGACCGGCTACGCCGAGTCCCTCCGGCAGCAGCTCGCGGGGACCGGCGTCCGGGTGCTGCACATCGCGCCCGGACAGGTGGACACCCCGCTGTGGAAGGAGGCTCCCGACGCCGTCATCACGCCTGGGGCCGTTGCAGGAGCCATCCTCTGGGCGCTCACCCAACCGCCCGGCGTCGACGTTTCCGAGATCACGATCCGGGCCACCGGCCAAAGCTTCTAACCACCCACCGCCTTCTAAAGGTTCTGGGGAGCACTCCCCGCGTTGCCTTGTCCGGGCGCCGGCACCGGCCTAAACTCACGGCTATAGGCCGGTGTGCGGTCGATATCAACCCAATTCTGAGGAGACAGCCGTGGCGCCGAAATACGGAGTGCTGGCACTGGTCGAGGCCAAGCCGGGGAAGGAACAGGAGGTCTGGGACTTCCTCAACGGGGGCCGCGGGATTGTGCTCAACGAACCCGGCACCCGGACCTGGTACGCCTTCCGGGCCAGCGAGAACACCTTTGGCATCTTCGACACCTTCGATACCGAGGAGGACCGGCAGGCCCACCTCAACGGCGCCATCCCCGCGGCCCTCGGCGAACACGGCCCCGCCATGCTCGCCAAGGACCCCGATATCAAGCTGGTAGAGCTCATTGCGGTGAAGTAGCCCGCGGCCTGCGGTCCTGCCGGTCGGCGGACGTTGACACGCTCCGGGACCGCGCAGCCGGACACAGCGCCGACATGGCCTCGCGCTGAAGGCCCATTCACGAGAGCAGCCATGTGACGCGGCGTTACCTTGCGTGAACGGGTGTTTCCGGACCGTTGTTCCGCCCCGTGACGCAGCCCTATCGTCGAGGCATGGCAATTCAGGACATTTACCCCACGGCGCTGCGCCTCCTCGGCCGCCCCGTGCTGGTGGTCGGCGGCGGCCCGGTCGCCGCCCGCCGCGCTAAAGGGCTGCTCGACGCCGGCGCCAGCGTCACGGTCGTCGCGCCCCTTGCCTGCCCCGCCCTGACCGGACTTTCCGACGCCGGCCACCTCGCCTGGGAGCCCCGGAGCTACCGCGGATCCGACGTCGACGGCGCCTGGTTCGTCCAGACCGCCACCGGCGACGCTGCCGTCGACGCGCAGGTTGCGGCCGACGCCGAAGCGCAGCGCATCTGGTGCGTTAACGCCACCGACCACGAAGCCTCCGCAGCCTGGACGCCCGCCGTCGCGGTTGTGGACGACGTCAGGATCGCCGTCAACGCCGGGGGAGACCCGCGCCGCGCCATGGCCCTGCGCGACGCCGTCGCCACCGCCCTGGAAACCGGGGACCTCCCGCTGCGCCGGCACCGGGCCCGGCCCGACTCAACGGCCGGTTCCGTGGCCCTCGTCGGCGGCGGGCCCGGCGACGCCGGACTCATTACCGTCCGCGGCCGGCGGCTCCTTGGCCAGGCCGACGTCGTTGTGGCGGACCGCCTCGGCCCGCGGGAGCTGCTCAATGAACTGGCCCCGGACGTCCGCGTCATCGAGGTCGGCAAGACGCCCGGCCACCACCCCATCCCGCAGTCCGGTATCAACCGCATCCTCGTAGATGAAGCCCTACTCGGCCACCGCGTGGTCCGGCTCAAGGGCGGCGATCCGTACGTTCTGGGCCGCGGCGGCGAGGAGGCCGAGTACTGCCGGCAGCACGGCGTCGACGTTGAAGTGGTTCCCGGCGTGACCTCGGCCATCTCCGTCCCGGCCGCCGCCGGCATCCCGGTCACGCACCGCGGTCTGGCGAAGGGCTTCAGCGTGGTCACCGGCCACGAGGAGCTCTCCGAGGTTCCTGCCCGCGCCGACCACACCGTGATCCTGCTCATGGGCGTGGGCCAGTTGCGCCACTCCGTAGCCTCCCTGGCCCGCGCCGGTTTGCCAGCGGAGACGCCGGTTGGCATCGTAGAGAATGGTTACCTGCCCAACCAGCGGGTGACCATCGGAACGCTCGGGACCATCGCGGACCAGGCGGAGGCCGCCGGCGTGGCGAACCCCGCCGTGATCGTGATCGGTGACGTGGTCCGCGTCAGCCCGTTCGCGCCGTCGCACTTCAAGACCGCCGACTACAGCACCACCTCCCCAAACGCGCCCCGCACACCCCGCACAACCCGCACCCCTTTAACCCCGTCGATTGCTCCATAACTGCCGTTATCAAGCCTCAAAAGGGCCGTCATGGAGCAACGGATGCAACAGAACAAAGGAACACAGCCGTGTCAACGAATACTCCGGCAGGAACTGCCGCCCGCCCGCTGCGCATCGCCGTCGTCGGCTCCGGACCGGCCGGCGTGTATGCCGCTGACCTCCTGACCAAGAGCGAGGCCGTAAAGAGCGGCGAGCTTACGGTCAGCATCGACCTCTTCGACCGCTACCCGGCGCCCTACGGCCTGATCCGCTACGGCGTGGCCCCGGACCATCCGCGCATCAAGGGCATCGTCAACGCCCTGCACAAGGTCCTGGACCGCGGTGACATCCGCTTCTTCGGCAACGTCGACTACGGCACGGACCTCTCGCTCGCGGACCTCCGCATCCATTACGACGCCGTCATCTTCGCCACCGGGGCCATCAAGGACGCGGACCTGAACATCCCGGGCATCGAACTCGAGGGCTCGTACGGGGGCGCCGACTTCGTCTCCTGGTATGACGGGCATCCAGACGTTCCCCGCGACTGGCCCCTGGATGCCAGGGAAGTCGCCGTGATCGGCAACGGCAACGTGGCCCTGGATATCGCCCGGATGCTCTCCAAGCAGGCCGATGACCTCCTGGTCTCGGAGATCCCGGACAACGTCCACCGCGCGCTCAGGGATTCCCCGGTCACGGACGTGCACGTGTTCGGCCGCCGCGGACCGGCCCAGGTGAAGTTCACCCCGCTGGAACTGCGCGAGCTCTCCCACTGCAAGGACGTGGACATCATCCTCTACGCCGAAGACTTCGAGTTCGACGCCGAATCGGACCGCCAGATCCAGAGCAACAACCAGACCAAGACCATGGTGGGCACCCTCACCAACTGGATCGCCGAGCAGCCCGAGGACCTCTCCGAACTCACGGCGTCCCGCCGCCTGCACCTGCACTTCCTGCACAGCCCGGTGGAGGTTCTGGGAACAACGCACGAAGCCGACGCCGCCGGCCGCGTCGCCCGCATCAGGTTCGAGCGCACCGAGCTGGACGGCACCGGCAACGCCCGCGGTACCGGCGAGTTCGTGGACTACCCCGTCCAGGCCGTCTACCGCGCGATCGGCTACTTCGGGTCCTCGCTGCCCGATGTCGAGTTCGAGCACAGTAAAGGAGTCATTCCGAACGACGGCGGCCGCGTCCTGGACGCTTCCGGCACCCACGTGCCGGGCATCTACGCCACCGGCTGGATCAAGCGCGGACCGGTGGGCCTGATCGGCCACACCAAGGGCGACGCCCTCGAAACCGTCACTCACCTGCTTCAGGACCGCGACAACCTGCCAACGGCCGCGGCGCCGGCGGCGGAGACGATCGTCGAACTCCTGCAGAGCCGCGGCGTGCGGTATACGAGCTGGGAAGGGTGGCTGGCGCTGGATGCGCACGAGCGAGCCCTGGGCGGGAAAGCGACTGCCGACGCCGGGGCGGGCGGCATCCAGCGCGAACGCGTCAAGGTGGTCCCGCGCGACGCCATGGTGGAGATCTCCCGCGACGGAGTGGCTGCCGAAGTCTAATCCCCCCTCAAAGAGCAACGCGGGGTCACTTAGCGCCCGTCCCGGAGGGGATTATGGGCGCTAAGTGACCCCGCGTTGCATCCGTGGACTAACAACTTTTTACTAAGTGTGCTTACCATAGTTGGGTCGTGGCCTTCGGTGGCCGCTGAACTTCCCGATTCGACTACAGACGATAGGAATCACCATGGCAGGTAATCTCGTTTCCCGATCCATCCACGATCTGACGGCAGGCGCCTGGTTCGGCGGCTCGCTGATGGGTGCCATCGGGCTGAACGGTGCGACGGCGGAGGCCAAGGATCCGGCCGAGCGTACCCGGCTCTCGGCCCTCGGCTGGAAGAAATGGGCGCCGTTCCAGACGGCTGCCTTCGGCGCGCATTTCCTCTCCGGCCTGGCGGTCCTGTGGGAGAACAAGGGCCGGATGGCCAAGCAGGACGGCGTCACGGGCCTGACCGTGTACAAGTCGGCCGTCACCCTGGCCGGTGGCGCCGCGAGCCTGTACGCCGGTGTCCAGGGCGCCAAGGTGGACAAGCTGGCCAGCGAAGGTGCTGAAGGCGCCACCGAGCCCAAGGCCGGTGCCTCCGAGGAACTCCGTTCCGCCCAGCAGCAGTTGAAGATCCTGCAGTGGGCCATTCCGGTCTTCGCCGGCTGGGTCATCGTCCTGGGTGCCAAGCACGGCGAAATGCAGCGCCCGAAGAACGTTTTCGCGGGCCTCGCGCGCTAGCATACGCCTTCGCGCTGGCCGCGCGGCACTCAGTCAGCCACGAGGCAAAGGCCTCCGCGCCGGAACAGGATTCCGGCGCGGAGTCCTTTTGTGTCGGGCGGGCAGCTACTGCTGGATCCACTCCGCACAGGAGTTCAGGTTCCGGTGGACGCTTTCGACGGCGGCCGTCTGGTCGTGTGCCTCGATGGCCTCCACGAGTTGGCCGTGGCCCTCGTGCGGGAGGCCCTGGAAGCCGCCCTTGCGCTGCTGCCGGAGAAGGTCGGCATGGAAGACCTCGCCGAAGCTGACGTACAGTTCGTGCAGCAGCGGATTGCCCGATGCCCGGGCCACCACCACGTGGAAGTCCCAGTCCGCCCGGGCCCAGCCGGCGTAATCCCCGGCCAGCCAGGCGAGACGGCGCGCCGCCAGGAGCCCGCGCATCGCGGCGACGTCCTCGGCGCTGGCATGACGGGCCGCGAGCCGTGCAGCCTGCGTGTCCAGCCCCACCCGCACCTCAAGAATGTGGACCTGCGAGTGGTCCCGGTACATCCGCTGGGCGGCGCCGGAGATCTCGCTGGTGGCACGGACATAGGTGCCGTCACCGCGGCGGACCTCAAGCATGCCGCTGTGCGCGAGTGCCTTGATCGCCTCACGCAGGGTGCCCCGGGAGACTCCGAGGGCGTCCATCAGCTCCGGTTCGGCCGGAATCCGCTGCTGCAGCTGCCATTCCCCCGAATGGATCAGCTCACGCAGCTTGGCGGTAATCTCATCTACCAGGGGCGGCCGGTGTGACGTCGTGAGGCTCACGGCCGGACCTCGTCGGCCGGCGTCCCCGCGGACTGGATTCCAGGCTGCGCCGTGAGCAGATGGCCGACGGCGATCTGGCCCAGGGCTACGGCCAGCAGCAGGAGGAGGGGGAGCGTCCAGGACCCGGTGGCGCTGTGGAGCAGGCCCATGCCAAACGGGCCCAAGGTCGCGAGCAGGTAGCCTGCGGACTGCGCCACCGTGGACAATGCTGTGGTCTCGGCGGTGGTGCGGCCGCTGCGGCTGATCATCACCATGACCAGCGGGAAGATGCCGAGCCCGACGCCGAGCAGGACCGCCGTCAGGGGAGCCCAGGAGACCGGCAGCACCAGCATGGTCAGGACGCCCAGGGTCATCGTCACCGTGGCCAGGTAGAACGCGGTGCGCCGCATCCGCGGGCGTGAACCGATGGCGACCAGCACCATTCCGGCCGGGACGGAGACGAGCTGCATCAGCCCGAACATCACTCCGCTCTCGGACGCGGTGAGTCCGAGCGTGACCAGCATGTAAGGGAACCAGCTGAGCACGGCATAGGCGATAAGTGCCTGCACCGTGAAGCCGGCGGTGATCAGCTGGCCGGTGCGGGTCCGCAACAGCGGCCAGGGGGAAACCCGGCCGGCCTTGACGGCGGGCGCATTGCGGTGGGCGTGAACGGCGATCGGCAGGAAGCCGAGGCAGGCGCAAAGAGCCAGGAAGCCGATGGAGCCCACTCCCGCGGAGGGCGAGCCGAGCTGCTGCGCCACAGGGACGATCAGCACGGCCACCGCGGTGGCCCCCGTCGTCATACTCAGCGTATAGAGGGCCGTCATGAGGGAGGTCCGGTCCGCGAAGTGGACCCGGATGAACGACGGCATCGCGACGTTGCAGATGGCCAGCCCGGACATGCCGACCACCGTGCCCGCGAGCAGCATCCCGGTCGAGGGGATGCCGCGGAGCAACAGGCCCGCAGCGAGCAGCACGAGGGAGAGCAGGATGGCCTTCTCGAGGCCCAGATGCCGGGTGAGCCAGGAGGTCGCGGCGCCGGCCACCGCGAAACACAGGGTGGGGATCGAGGGGATCACGGCGGCGATCAGTGCACCGTAGCCCAGGACCGCCTGCAGATCGTGAAGCAGGGCGGCGGCGCCGGTGATGCCGGCGCGCAGGTTGAGTCCGATCAGCACGATCGCGACGACTCCCGCGATGATGGCGCCGCGGGGTGCGCGCATGCCGGGCAGAGGTGCTGTCTGGGGGAGGGCGGACGCCGTCGTGCTGCTAGGACTGCTTACCATATGTAAAGGTTAGACGTTTGATGTTTGCGCTGGATCCTTTAGTGCTGAATATCTCGGGAAGAGGCAATGGCTGCGCGGGCACACCGGACCGCGCCGACACGGCCGCCAGATAGCCGGGCGGAGCAGGCACGGCACCGACCAGAAGACCATGGACGGCCGGGTTCCCGGGGCTTTCCGCACGGAACACGGCGCGGGCACCTGCCGGGTCAAGCCGCACAGCGGACGGATCCACTGCCAGCCCGACGCCGGCCGCCTTCAGCACGGCCTCCTTCGCCACCCAGAGCCTGATCCGGTCTGCATCCGAAGCATCGGAAGCTTCCGCAGCGCCGGAAGCGTTGGACGCCTCGAGCCCGTGGCGCCCGAGCCCTTCCCCCGGGGCGACGGCAAAATCGTCAAAGCCGGCGTACACCTTGGCCGGCACCTTTTCGATGTCCGCGCCGAGGCTGATTCCGGCGGGGCCGGCGGCGGCCATTACGGTTCCGTGGCTGCGGGACATGCTCAATCCAACGCCGTCAATGGAGGGCTTGCCGTGCTCTGTGCTGCCGCAGCCGCCGCAGAGCCGCCGAACCTCAAGTCCTGCGGCGTCTTCGGGCCCCAGTCCCAGCCACCAGGCGGCCAGGAGCCGGAAAAGGGCGTGGGAAGCGGAGTAGTCCAGCCGGTCCTCCTCGCGGTGGAAACGGAGCGAGGCGTCGTGTTCCTGCGGGGACAGGAATGCGCCGAGGCTGCCAAACGGGCCGCCGTGCAGCCTGTCGCCGTAAAGCCCGCCGTAAAGCCCGCCGCCGGCCTGGACCGCCGCCGCCTGAACGGCGGCGGACGGTACCGCTACGTAGCAAATCCCGGCAGGGCCGCCGTCTGGCGCTGTCACCTCTTGCTGATCCGGCGGTACTGGGCGATTGCCAGTGGGGCGAACACGGCGATGATGCCGACGCTGCACAGCACCGAATAGAGCACGGCATTCTCGGCGGGCCAGCCGCCCGGGATACCGAAGCCGGCAGGTGCCGGGTTGCCGAAGAGTTCCCGGGCGGCCGTTGCCACGGCGGTGACCGGATTCCATTCGGCAATCACCCGGAGCGGCCCGGGCAGGGAATTGACGGACACGAACGCGCCGGAGACGAAGGTGACCGGGAACAGCCACACCAGGCCCAGGCTTTGCGCCACCTCCACGCTCCGCGCCGTCAGCGCGATGACAGCGCCGATCCAGGAGACGGCGAAGGCGAACAGCAGCAGCAGTGCCAGCGCTCCCAGCGCCTCGGCCGGGCCGGTGGTGATCCGCCAGCCGATGGCGAGGCCGCAGAGCAGCGTCACGACGACGGACAGCACGCTCGTGAACAGGTCCGAGGAGGTGCGGCCCAGGATGACGGCCACGCGTGACATCGGCAGGGACCGGAAACGGTCGATCAGCCCCAGCTGGAGATCCTTGGCCAGGTACACGGCGGTGAAGGAGGCGTTGAAGGTCAGGGTCTGCGCCAGGATGCCGCCGATCAGGTAGCTGCGGTACTGGTCCCCGCCGAGCGTCCCGCCGAAGACGAAGCCCAGCAGCAGCACGAACATAACGGGCTGCACAATTCCTGTGACCAGCGCGCCGGGTGTGCGTACAACGTTGATGAGATTGCGCCGGGCAATGACGGAGCTGTCCCGGGCCGCGGCCGTGATGGCGCTCATGCGGCAACCTCGACTTTCGCCGGAGCTTGCGCGGCCGGAGTTTGGGCCGCCTGACCGGCCGCGGCGGCGTGGCCGGTCAACTGCAGGAAAACGTCATCCAGGGTGGGGCGGCGCAGCGAGGCCTCCTCCACCGGCAGGGACCGGGAGTCCAGTTCGGACAGCACCCGGACCAGCATCCGGTGCCCGTCGGGCGCGGCGATGGAGACGCGCAGGTTCTGCGGGTCCAGTTCCGGCCGGGCGTCCGGCCCGGCGGCCTGCTCCAGGACGGCGGCGGCAGCGGTAAGGTCCGCGGCGTGGCGCATCACGACGTCGATCCGTTCCGTACCTGCGCTCTGCTTCAGTTCCGTCGCCGTCCCCTCGGCAATGACGCGTCCGTGGTTGATGACGGCGATGTGGTCCGCCAGACGGTCGGCTTCCTCGAGGTATTGCGTGGTCAGGAGCACGGTGGTGCCATCGGCCACGAGCCGTGACACCACGTCCCAGGTGTCGAGCCGGCCGCGCGGGTCCAGTCCGGTGGTGGGCTCGTCCAGGACAACCACCTTGGGCCGGGCCACGATGGCCCCGGCGAGGTCCAGCCGCCGCCGCATGCCGCCGGAGAACGTTCCGGAGCGTTTGCCGGCGACGTCGGTTAGCCGGAAGCTTTCGAGCAGTTCGTGTGCCCGGGCCGCCGCGGTGCGCCGGTTCATGCCGTAGAGCCGTCCCACCATGTGCAGGTTTTCGAAGGCCGTCAGCTTTTCGTCGACGGCGGCGTACTGCCCGGACAAGCCCAGGTTCCGCCGTACCAGGTCCGGATCGCTCAACACGGAATGCCCCGCAACCCGGGCGTCACCGCTGTCCGGGGACAACAGGGTGGTGAGCACCTTCACGGTGGTGGTTTTGCCCGAACCGTTCGGTCCCAGCAGGCCCAGCACGGTCCCTTCGCCGGCCTGCAGGGAGAGCCCGTCCAGAGCCTTGAAGCTGCCGAAACTCTTGCTGACGTTCTCGACCCGGATCACTGCGAAGCGGCGAGCTCGGCGACTTTACGCGGAGCCATATCCGTCCAGGTCCGGGACACGTAGTCCAGGCACGCTTCACGGCTGTCCGGGCCGAACATGGTGACCCAGCCCTCCGGAGCGGCGGCGAAGGCGGGCCAGAGGGAGTGCTGCTGATACTCATTCACGAGTACGGAGAACGTTGCGGATTTGTCATCGAATGGATTCGTCATGGTGACCTTTCCTGGCTGTTCTGGCATTCGGAAAGCCCCGCGCATGGATCAGGGGCATCACATGCTATTCGTCTCAGCCGCCCAGCTGGATGGCCAGCGCAGGCATGATTGCGTTGAGAGCCCGGTCACTCAGCAGCTGTGAATGCCGCTCGTCCACCGCAATGTCGGTGATGCTGCCGGTGACGAACGGCTGCCAGGACTCGCTTCCGGGCGTGCCGGCCGGTACCTCGCGGGTGGCCCGGAAGAACAGCAGATCGCCGCTGAACAGCTGCGGCTGCTCATCCCGGATCAGCCGAGCCAAGTCCGGGAAGTTCCGCACCATCGCGTTGACGGAATCCAGCGGGACACTGCCAAGGGGGTTGTGGTGCTCGCGCAGGATTTCCAGCGCGCGGGTCCCGTCCAGGGCCGCGGTGTCCTCGTCCGCCAGGTCGTAGCCCTGGGCTTCGAGGTAGCGGGCCCACAGCGCCTGTCCGGTTCCGACGTCGGAATTGTGGTCCTGGTTGCCGGGGAACGCGTCCAGGATGGCCAGGGACGCCACTTCCTGTCCCAGTTCCTGCAGCCGGGTGGCCAGCCGGTGGACGAGGTACCCGCCGAAGGACCAGCCCATCAGGTGGTAGGGGCCCTCCGGCTGGACGGAGCGGAGCTGTGCGATATATTCGTCGGCCAGCTCGGTCAGGGTGGCGGCCTCCACCGGATGGGTCCGGCCCGGCTCCATCCCGGGCATCTGCAGCCCGATCAGCGGACGCTCGGGATCCAGCCGGCCCAGCATCGAGGCATAGCCCCAGCCGATCCCCGAGGCAGGGTGAACCGCGAACACCGGTAACTTGGTCCCGGCCGTCCGCAGGGGAAGCAGCTGACGCAGGCTGTCCGCCGCGCTTTCCTCCGCACCCTTGCCCGCCTCCCGGAGCAGGCCCTCCACGGTGGGCGCCCGGAACAGCGACTGGACCTGGAGGGATGTCCCCAGGGCCGCGTTGACCTTGGCGATGAGCGGCTGGGCGAGGAAGGAGTGCCCGCCGAGTTCGAAGAACGACTCGTCGACGCCGGCGCTGTCCAGCGAAAGGACCTCGGCGTAGATCCCCGCGACGGTCTTTTCCCGCGGGGTCCGGGGGGCCTGCCCGGCGCTGCGGGCCACGCTTCCGGGATCCGGCAGCGCAGCGGCGTCCACCTTGCCGTGCGGCGTCAGCGGCACCTCATCAATGACCACGACGGCGGCCGGCACCATGTAGTCCGGCAGCAGTGCCCGCACATGGTTGCGGACGACGTCGGGCAGGGCGCCGTTCGCCGGACCGGTCTCCGCCGGCACCACATAGGCGATCAGACGCACACCGCCGCTGCCGCCGTCGTGGCCAACGGCACGCACCACGGCCTCCCGGACGCCGGGGGCGCCGCGGAGGGCTTGCAGTACCTCGCCGGGCTCCACCCGGAAGCCGCGGATTTTGAGCTGGTCATCGTTGCGGCCGGCGAACACAATCCGGCCATCGGCGTGCCGGTAGACGACGTCGCCGGTGCGGTACATCCGCTCGCCGCGGCCGGTGAAGGGATCGGCGACGAACCGCTCGGCCGTGAGCTCGGGCCGGCCGCGGTAGCCGCGGGCGAGCTGGCGTCCCGCGATGTAGAGCTCACCGGCCGCGCCGGGGAGGGTGTGCTGCAGCCTGTTGTCCAGGACATAGAGCCGTGTTCCGGCGGTGGGCGCGCCCAGGACGGGCCCGGCGGTGTCGCCGACCCTGGCCAGGACGGTGTCCACTGTTGCCTCGGTGGGTCCGTACAGGTTCCAGGCCTCGACGCCGGGGTGCGGGGCGACGCTGTCCCAGAGTCCGGCGTCGAACGCTTCCCCGCCGAGCGCCAGGCTGAAGCGTCCCGCCTGGCCGCCGCCGGCATGACCGTCCAGCAGCCCGGTGAACACCGGCTCGGTCAGGAGCTGGCGCAGGTAGCCGGGGGTGGTCTCCCAGACCGAGACGCCGTGCTCCGCGAAGTAGGCGGCGAGCTGCCGGGAATCGCGGCGGGTGTGGTCATCGATCACGTGAAGTTCATGGCCGTGCACCATCCACAGAATCGGGTCCCAGGAGGCGTCGAAGCCGACGCCAGTGGTGTGGGCGACCCGCCGGCGGCCGGCGCCGGACATCAGCGTTTCCCGGTGCGAGCCGAGCAGCGCCGCGAGGGCGCCATGGCTGACCTCGACGCCCTTAGGCCGTCCGGTGGAGCCCGAGGTGAACATCACGTACGCCAGCTGGCGGGGGTCCGGGTACGGCAGCAGGGCTGTCAGGTCGGCGGCATCCGCGTCGATTGCCAGCTCGTCCAGCAGCAGCACCCGGGGCCGGACGGGCAGGGCCGCAACGAGCTGCTCGACCCGGCCGGCCACGGCGCGGCTGGTGAGTATCACCGGCGGCGCGGCGTCTTCGATGATGGCGGCGGCGCGCTCGTCCGGGTACTCGGTGTCGATGGGGTTGTAGACGGCCCCGGCGGCCAGGACCCCGAACATGCTTTCCACCGTTCCCAACGATCGGGGGAGCAGCACGGAAACCACGTCCCCGCGGTTGACTCCTGCCGCCGTCAGGGCGGCGGCGATCCGGGCGGCTGAAGCGGCCAGCCCGGCGAAGCTCAGGGACTCTCCGTCCGACACCAGGGCGGTGGCGTCCGGCGTCGCGCTGACCGTTGCGGCGAAGGCTGCCAGAACTCCGGGCTCCGCATCGGCGGCTGCTGCGTCGGCGGCAGCTGACGAGCTGCCTGGGGCGGCCGAGCGTGTTCCGGCGGTGGCGTCCATCAGCCCGCGTGCCTCCTCGTCCCCGATCATCGGGAGCAGCGCGACGGAGGTGTCCGGCGACGCCGCAGCCAGCTCAAGGAACCGGCCAAAGCTGTCCGCAAGCCGCCGGATGGTCTCATCCTCGAACATTGCTGCGTTGTACTCGATGGTGCCGGCCAGTCCGCCGCGGCCGTTGCCGTCGTCGGCCCGGAAAGTGAAGGACAGATCGAACTTGGCCTCGCCCGACGCCGTCTCCGGCTCGGCCGCCACCCGGACGCCGGGCAGCTGCGGGACTGCCGGTGCCTCGTTGTCCACCGTGAGCATGGTCTGGAACAACGGGTGGCGGCCCAGCTCACGCTCGGGATTCAGGGCTTCGACCAGCCTTTCGAAGGGCACATCGTCGTGGTCGAAGGCGGCCAGGATGCTGTCCCTTGACCTGCCAAGCATGGTCCGCAGGCTGGGGCTGCCGGCGGCGTCCACCCGCAGCGGCAGGGTGTTGACGAAGAATCCGATGAGCTCGCGCAGCGCCGGATCCGTACGCCCCGCCGTCGGGGAGCCGATCACGAGGTCATCGCCGGCACCCGTGCGGTGCAGGAACGCTGCCAGTCCGGCGTGGAGGGCCATGAATAGGGTCGCGTTCGACGCCGAAGCGAGACTGCCCAGTGCCCTGACGCCGGCGGGATCGAGCCGGAACTGCAGCTGGCGTCCGGGCTGGCGCGATTCGCGCGGCCGGCGGTGGTCCGCCGGCAGCATCAGTTCGGCCGGAATACCGGCCAGCGTGTGGCGCCAGTGGTCCAGCTTGGCGGTCAGCCCCGCCCCGTCGAGCTGTTGCCGCTGCCAGTTGGCGTACTCGGCATACTGCAAGGGCAGCGGAGCCGGATGGGCAGCAGAATCATCGCCGAGGGCAGCCTCGTAGGCTGCGGACAGGTCCCGGGCCAGCGGAGCGAGGGAGGCGCCGTCGCTCGCGATGTGGTGCATGACGAGGTGCAGGACCCACGCCGTCGCGTCCTCCGCGGATCCGATCCGGATCAGCCGTGCCCGCAGCGGGAGCTCCGAACGCACATCGAAGCCGCGTTCGGCGTCCTCGCGCAGCAGAGCCGGAACCTCCGCCTCCGAGCCGGCGGTGGCCGCGTCCAGCCGCATGCCGGCGGCGGCGCCGTCGTCCGGAGCCAGGATCAGCTGTTCCGGCACGCCGCCGGTGTCCGGGTAGACGGTCCGGAGGATCTCGTGGCGTCGGAACAGCGATCCGACGGCGGCGGCCAGCGCGTGCTCGTCCAGCTCGCCGGTGAGGCGGACGGCCAGGGAGATGTTGTAATCGGCGGCGCCGGGATCCAGCTGGTTGAGGAACCACATACGGGACTGCGCAAAGGAGAGCGCCAGGCGGTCCGGCCGGACCGAATCCGGGCTTTCCAGCCAATCAGCCAGCGAGGTCAGGGCCGCCGCGGGCCCGGCAGCGGGCTCAGCCGCGGGCCCCGCTATGTTCGCGGCGGCACTCGCGGCCGCACCGGCGGCGGCGGAGGCACCCCGGGCCCCGGTCCCGGTCCCGGTCTGCCGGTGCACGGCTGCCAGCAGACCGGCCGGGGTGGGCTCGTTGAAGAGGGTGCGCAGCGGCAGTTCGGTGCTGAAGACCTCCCGGACGCTGCCCATCATCGAGACGGCGAGCAGGGAGTGCCCGCCGAGAAGGAAGAAATCATCGTCCATGGCGACGGTGTCCACACCGAGGATCCCGGCGAAAATCCCGCACATGGCCCGCTCCTCGGCGGTCGCGGGGGCCGCCCCCGCCGCCCCCGTGCCGGCGGAGGGCGCAGGGAGCGCCTTCCGGTCCAGTTTTCCGTGCGCCGTCAGCGGGATGGCAGGGAGCCGCATGAAGATCGCGGGGACCATGTAGTCCGGCAGCATGGCCGCGGCCAGGCCCCGCAGTTCCTCGGGTTCCGCGGTTCCGGCGTAGTAGGCCACCACCCGGTGGGCCGGCTCGCCGTCGGCCACTGCCACAGCGCGGTGAACTCCAGCGTGGGAGGCAAGTACTGCCTCGATCTCGCCGAGTTCCATCCGGAAACCGCGGACCTTGACCTGCTCGTCGGTGCGGGACAGGAACTCCAGTGTGCCGTCCGGCGCCCGGCGGACCAGGTCGCCGGTGCGGTACATCCGGCTGCCGCCGGCCGTGAAGGGGTTGGCGACGAAGCGTGCGGCCGTCTCGGCCGGGCGCCGCTCGTAGCCGTGGGCCATGCCGGGACCGGCGAGGTACAGCTCGCCGGGTACGCCGGCCGGGACCAGCGCCAGGTACGGGTCCAGGACGAAGGTGTCGGTATTGGCGATGCCGCGGCCGATCGTCGGTGCGCCGCCGCTGATTTCGGCTATCACCGAGTCCACGGTGAACTCGGTGGGGCCGTAGAAGTTGTAGGCGGAGACCTCGGGCGTCGAAGCGAGCCGGGTCCACAGCTCGGCCGGGACGGCTTCGCCGCCCAGGGCAAGGATGAGCGGCTGCTCCCGGGCGGTGTCCCTGGAACCGTCCCTGGAACTGTCCCGGGAGCCGTCCAGCAGGCCGTACTGCAGCAACTGGCCGGCGTAGGACGGAGTGGTCTCCAGGACGTCGATCCCGTGGCTGCGGCAGTAGCCGGCCAGGGACTCGGCGTCGCCGCGGACCTCGTCGGCCACCAGGTGCAGTTCGGCTCCGGCAATCATCCAGAGCATGGGATCCCAGGCGGCGTCGAAGCCCAGGCCCGCGATGTGCGCCACGGACACGGTTCGTCCCGGGGCCGCCGCCTGGAAACGCGGGGCGTACAGGGTGCGGTGGTGGTGGTTGTAGAGGTTGGCCAGGGCACCATGGGGCACGGTAACGCCTTTGGGCCGCCCGGTGGAACCGGAGGTGTAGAGCACATAGGCCGGGGCCTCCGCGGCCGGACGTCGGGCGGCGAGGGCGGCGTCGGAAATTTCCGCACCCGCCGCCAGCAGCGCATCGACGCCGACGGTCCGCGGTCCGTCCGAACCGGCAGCGGCGGGCGCAGCGGAGATAACGACGGCGGGAGTGCCGTCCTCGAGGATGATCCGGATCCGCTCAGCGGGGTAGGAAAGGTCCACAGGGATGTAGACCGCGCCGGCCGCCAGCACCGCAAGGGCGGCGGCGGCGGCGTCGGCCGTGCGGGGCAGCGCCACCGCGACCCGGTCGCCGGGTTCCACGCCGGCGGCCATCAGGCCCTTGGCGAGGGCCTGGACCCGGCCGTGGAGCAGGGCGAAACTGGCGGCATTATCCGGACCGGCGGCATCAATGAGCGCCGAGGCGTCCGGCGTCCGCGCCACCGTGGCCCGGAAGGCATCGACGACGGTCTCCGGCAGGAGCGTCCCCGCCGGGAGCGTCCCCGCCGGGGCGGGTTCCGTCTGGTCAGGTTCCGTCTCGGTGTCGGGCGCCGGATCGGCCGCCCGGAAGCTCTGTTCCAGGGCGTGGGCATGCTGCTCCGGGGACTGGATCCGCAGCCGGTCCAGCGTGACGTCCGGGTCCGCGGCGAACTGCTCCACCACGGCGAGGAAGCTGGCCACAAGCTGCTCGGCGGTGGACCGGGAGAACAGCCCGGGGTTGTACGCGAGCGAGCCGCGGATACCGGCAACGCCGGAGGTAAGCTCCGCCGCGGGATCTTCTTCTTCAACGGAGGCAACGGTGCCGCCTTCCACCAGGTCCAGCAGCAGGTCGAACTTGGCGCCGCCCGGTTCCTGGCTGAGGTCGGCCGTGGCCTCGAGGCCGTCCATCGACAGACCGGCGGCCGCCGTGTTCTGCAGCGTGAGCATGACCTGGAAAAGCGGGTGGCGGTGCTGGGACCGGGCCGGATTGAGCTCCTCGACCACCCGCTCAAAGGGTGCGTCCTGGTTGGCGTAGGCGTGCAGGTTGGTGTACCTGACGCTCTCCACGAGCTCCGCGGCGCTGGGGTTCCCGGAGGTGTTGGTGCGCAGCACCAGGGTGTTCACGAAGAAGCCCACGAGCTCGTTGAGCCGGGTGTCCGTCCGGCCGGCGACGGGGGTGCCCAGCGGGATGTCTTCACCCGCGCCGGACTTGGTGAGCAGCGCCGCGAGCGCGGCCTGCAGCACCATAAAGAGGCTGGCGTTGTGGTCCCGGGCCAGCGCGTTGAGCCGGGCGCCGGTTTCCGGGCGGATGGCCAGGGGAACGGACGACGCCGGTCCGGCGGAGCTCCGCGCGCCGCGGAGGAAGTCGAACGGCAGCCGCAGCTCCTCGGGGGCGCCGCGCAGTTCGCGGGTCCAGAACTCAAGCTGGCGGGCGATGGCGCTCGCCGGGTCGTCCTCGCTGCCGAGTTCCTCGCGCTGCCAGAGCGTGTAGTCGGCGTACTGGACCGGAAGCGGGGCCAGCGCTGTGTCCGCGCCCGCCGCCAGGGCGTTGTAGGCCTGCGAGAGGTCCTGCGCGAGCGGGGCCAGGGACCAGCCGTCGGCGGCGATGTGGTGCAGCGTAATGGCCAGCACATGGTGGTCCGGGGCCAGCTGGAAGAGGACAGCGCGGAGCGGCAGCTCACGCGTGACATCGAAGCCGCGGCGGGTTTCCGCAGCGAGGGCGCCGGCCAGGGCTTCGGCGGTGCACTGGACACCGAGCAGTTGTACGGGGCGCTCGCCGTCGGCAAGAATCTGCTGGGCGGGTTCGCCGTCGACCAGCGGGAAAACGGTCCGCAGGCTCTCGTGCCGGCCGGCCAGCCGGTTGATGGCCTCCTCCAGCGCCCGGACATTTAGGGACCCCTTGAGGTCCAGCACCACGGGGATGTTGTAGGCCCCGGATTCGGGATCGAAGCGGTTCAGGAACCACAGCCGGCGCTGGGCGAAGGAGAGCGGAATGACGCCCGGGCGTTCCGCCGGTGCGAGCGGACGGGCATTGCCGGCGCCGAGCTCAAGGGTCTCGGCGAGGGCGGCCACAGTGGCCTGCTCAAACACCGTGCGCAGTGCCGGTGCCACGCCGGTCCTGTCCCGCAGCAGCGCCACGAGCCGGGTGGCCAGCAACGAGTGCCCGCCGAGTTCGAAGAAGTCGTCTTCCAGCCCGACGGCCGCAAGTCCCAGGACTTCCTTGAATGCCTCGGCCACGATCCGCTCCCGCTCGTTGCGGGGCTCCGTGGCGGCCGTTTCCAGGCTCGGGGACGGCAGCGCCCGGGTATCCAGCTTGCCGTTGGCGGTCAGGGGAATGGACGGAATCTGCTGGACGGCGGTCGGCACCATGTAGTCCGGAAGCTGCCGGCGGGCCTGCTGGCGGAGCTCCGAGGTATCCAGCTCGTGGCCGGACGTGACATAGCCGAGCAGCTGGTCGTAGCCTGCCCGGTTCTTTGCCACCGCCACGGCGGCATGCTCGACGCCGTCGAAGGACCGGAGGACCTCCTCGATTTCGGCGAGCTCAATCCGGAAGCCGCGGATCTTGACCTGTGCATCCATGCGCCCCCGGAACTCGAGGGTTCCGTCCGCAAGCCGCCGGACGACGTCGCCCGTGCGGTACATGCGGGAGCCGTCCGGGACGAAAGGGTCGGCTACGAAGCGCTCGGCGCTGAGGCCGGGCTGGTCGAGGTAGCCGCGGGCCAGGTTGATACCGGCGACGTAGAGCTCGCCGATGGCGTTGACGGGGACCGGGTTCAGGCCGGAGTCCAGGATGTAATGGCGGCTGTTGGCTACCGAATCGCCCAGCGTGGGGTCGGAGCCGGGCTGCATGACGGCGGTCAGGGAATCTACCGTCGTTTCGGTGGGGCCATAGAAGTTGTAGGCCACCACTCCCTCCTGCTCGGCAAGGGAGTTCCAGAGCGCAGGATCCACGGCCTCGCCGCCAAGAGCCACCACCGTCGGGTGGGTCTCCTGGCTGAACAGCCCGCCGGCCAGGAGCACCTTGGCGAAGGACGGGGTGGTTTCGATCGAGTCGATGCCGGTACCGGCCAGGTAGCTGCTGAGCGCTTCCGGGTCGCGGCGGGTCTGGTTGTCCACGAGGTGGAGTTCATGGCCGGCGATGAGCCAGAGGATCGGATCCCAGGACGCGTCGAAGGACAGGCCGGCGGTGTGGGAGACCTTGAGTTTGCGCCCGAGTCGCTCCTCCGCGGGACGGAAGATGCTGTCCCGGTGGGAGGTGTACAGGTTCAGCAGGGCCAGGTGCTCGACGCCGACGCCCTTGGGCCGCCCGGTGGAGCCGGAGGTGAAAATGACGTAGGCAAGATCCTGCTGCCCGGCCGACGGTGCCGGCGCCGCCCCGTCCTTGCCGTCCAGGCAGGAGACCATCAGGGCGGAGTCCAGCACGGTGACGGGGACAGTGGTGGCGAGTTCCTCATGGCCTGCGGTGCCGGTTCCGGTTCCAGCATGGCCGGCGTGGCCGGCGGTGAACGCCGCGGAGGTCAGCAGACGGACGGGGGCCGCGTCCTCGAGCATGCCCTCCACCCGCCCGGCGGGGTAGTCGGGATCCAGCGGGAGGTAGGCGGCCCCGGACTTCAGGATCGCCAGGAGTGCAACGGGCAGCAGCACGCTGCGGTCCAGCCGGACGGCGACGGTTTTCCCGGGGCCCGCGCCGTGGCTGCGGAGGAACCGGGCCAGCTGGTTCGAACGGGTTTCGAGTTCACTGAAGGTCAGTTCGCCGTCGGGCGCGACGACGGCGGTCCGGGAGCCGGCGTCGCGGGCGCTGAGCTGGAATTCCTCCACGATGGTGTGCTGCGGAAGCGCCGCGTCGCCGGCGTCGCCGGCGGCCAGCAGCGAGCGTTCCTCGTCGGCGGTGGTCACCGAGAGCGATGCCAGGAGCGCCTCGGGCCGGGTGGTGACGTCGTCGATGAGCCGGACGAAGCGGTCCAGATGGTCTTCCAGCTGCCGCGCGGAGTACAGGGCGGCGTTGGCTTCGAACTGGATCATGGCGGTGCGGGTATCGGCGGGGGCGGCGCTGCCGGCGCCGAGGCCGTGGACGACAATCGAAAGATCGTCGATCGGGCCGGTGGACAGAATGTTCATGGTGCCGCGGGCGGGGCCGAAACTGATGTCGTCCAGGACGGGCAGGATGTTCACTGAGGGGCCCAGATATCCGGTCTGCGTACTGAGGTCCTCGAAGCGGGAGCGCTGGTGGATCAGGGCGCCGCGCAGGGTGGTGCCCATGGCGGTGAGGGTGTCGCGGACCGTCGCGCCGGGATCGACGCCGATCCGGATCGGCAGGATGTTGGAGAGCATCGAGGGCGTGGATTTCGCGAGCTTGCCGCGGCGCGCGGTCACGGGCAGTGCCACGGAGACCTCCCGCTCGCCGGTGATCCGGTGCAGATAGAGCGCGGCGGTCGTGAGGACCAGCGCCGGCGCGGAGCCGGCGGCGGACGCCAGCGCGGCAGCGGCCGTGGCCGGCAGCGGCCGGGCCGCGCGGACCAGCGAGGTGGCAGTGCCCGCGGGCCGGCCGGCCAGTCCCGCCGCCGCCGGGGCGTCCTGCAGCTGCGCTTCCCAGTAGGAGCGGTCGGTCTTGGCGGTGGCGGACTCCGTGTAGTCCGCCTCTGCGGCCAGGAGCTCGGTCAGAGAGCCGAAGCCGGCAGCACCGTGCCGCTCAGCCGCTGCCGGCGAGCTGTCCGAAACCGCACTGTCCGAAACCCCGGTGTCCGAAACTCCGCTATCCAGCAGTCCGTTGTACAGCCCGGCGATACGCTTGAGCACCAGCACCGCCGAATAGCCGTCCAGCATGAGGTGGTGGACCCGCTGGTAGAAGTAGTGCCGCTCGGCGGAGAGCATGATGAGCTCGGTGTGCAGCAGCGCGTCGCGGACGGCGTCGCACGGTAGACCGAGATCAGCGTCCATCAGGGCCCGCGCCTCGGCTTCGGGGTCTTTGGTGACGCTCAGGTCCGTGAAGTCCAGCCCGGCCGGGTTCGGCATATGACGCTGGAACGGGCCGGTTTGGTCCTCCCCGAAGGCCATATTGAGCGCATCGGTCCCGGCGACAGCTTGCGCCACCGCCTCGGCCAGCACGGAGACGTCCAGTGGCCCGGAAATCTCGACGAACTGGCCGATCTGGTACATCGGGTTCTCCGGCGCGAGCTTCTGGGCGTACCAGATGCCTCGCTGCGCTGGGGTCAGTTCGAGCCTGTCGGCGGAGTTGTTGGACTGGGCGTTCAGGGAATTCGAGGACATGTTCCTTCTCGGGTATCTCGAGGGGGCTGCGGACGCACCAGGGCACAGGAATAGGACCCGCGCGTGAGCTCAGGCAGGGCGGGGTCAGGCAGAATGACTTCCGGCAGGACGACCACCGGCAGGCGGCCGTGGGCGGCCGGCCTGCCGGAGGATCAGGGGAGGATTGTCAGGGGAGGGTTACTGGAACTGGCCAAACTGGAACGGTCCGGTCTGGCCGGTGTTCACGAGGGGACCGTCCACGAGCGGGCCGTCGACGAGGGGTCCGTTGACCAGCCCGCCGTTGATGAGCGGGCCAAAGCTGAGCTGGTTGTTCGATGCCGAAGGCTGGGAAACCACGGTGGTTGCGTCGGGCTGGGCGGCGGCCTGGGCAGGCATTGAGGCGACGCCGAGGGCTGAAATTGCCAGGGCTGATCCTGCGGCGATCCGGGTTGCGGTCTTGAAGGTCTTCTTCACTTTTCATCTCCAGTTACGTAGCCGTACAGTTTCCACGCACCAAAAAAGGTGCCATAGAGCCATTCGGAGCTGCCCCGGGCCCGGATGGGAACGAGCCCGCCGGACAAACAACGCGGGGTCACATCGCGCCCGTCCGGGGCCCCAACATGGGCGCCATGTGACCCCGCGTTGCTTTGAAGGGGTCAGCGCGGGTAGCGGGAGCCGAGACGCTGCACGGCCAGCGCCAGCCAGAGCTGCACCCGGTCCGCCGTCTGGGCCGGGTCGTAGCCGGTGAGTTCGGTGATCTGCGCCAGCCGGTAGCGGACGGTGTTCCGGTGCAGCGTGAGCTCCTCGGCGACGGAGGCCACCGAGCCGTTGTTGGCCAAGTAGCTCTCCAGCGTGGCCATCAGCCCGGCCCCGTGGGCGGCGTCGAAGCTGCGCAGCGGATCGAGGGACTCGTTCGCCATGTCCGCGAGCGGCACGTCCTCGCTGGCCAGCAGCAGCGAGGTCAGGCTCAGCCGCTCGGGTTCGTTGACGGGCAGTCCGTGGCTGGCCGCATCGCGGGCCTCGAAATAGCTCCAGCGCAGCCCGTTCGGTTTGGTGTACGCCCCGCCGATCCCGATCGTGGCGTGGATCCCGGCCTCGGCCAGGTGGTCGCTGAGGTTCCGGGCCAGCGCGCCGGCGCCGCTGCCGTCGTCGTGGACCACCGCGATCAGGTCATTTCCGACGACGGCGCTCACCGCCGTCGTCAGCGTCAGCGGCAGCGAGGAACTTCCCAGTTGCTTGTGGTGGGCGGCGGACTCGGCCAGCAGGACAACGTTCTTGCGGGTGCTGTTGATGCCGATGCCGGCGAGCCGCCGGGTGGCTTCGCTGGGCTCGAGCGCCCCGTGAATCACGTCCCCGAGGACCTGCCCGGCCAAGGCGCGCTGGGACTGGCGCTGCTTGACCATGTTATTGAGCTCCACGCTGATCAGGTTCTGCGCGTAACCGACGATGCCGGAGTCCTCGAAGGGCTGCTGGATCCACAGCGTGCACGCGTCCCGGCGGCCGGTGGGGACCGGGTAGGAGGACCAGCCGTCCGCACTGGGCGCGGGATTCCCGGCGACGCTGTTGTAGAGCCGGGCGGTGAACTGGGTCAGCACGATCTCGGTGCGCAGCATGGAGCCGAGGTGCTTCAGAAGCTCCGCGAGGCCACCTCCGGTAAGGAGCGCGCGGGCGAGGATCTGGTGCCCGGCGATCAGCCGTTCAAGTTTGCCGAAGTGGTCCGCTGCCTGGGCATCGGCCACGAGCTTGCCGATCGCGATGAACGGGGTCTCGTAGGGCACTTCCACGATGGGCAGGCCCCAGCGGTTGGCCTCCGCGATCAGGGCCGGCGGCACGGCATCGTGCGTCAGCCCGATCCCGAAGCCGATCCCCACCGCGCCGGCACGCTGGACCTGGCGGACGAAACGGCGTTGTTCCGGGGCGCTCCTGAGCCTCATCCCGGTGGTGAGGACCAGTTCTCCGCCGTTGAGGAAGCGCTGCGGGTCCTCCTGTTCGGTGACGGCAACCCAGCGAATGTCCTGGTGCCAGGTGGTTTCCGCGAGGCCGGCCTTGGTCAGTCTGAGGGACGGCACCCCCAGCAGGGCTGCAAGTGAAATGGCCATGGATTCAGGATAGTCGGGGCTGGTCAAGCGCACTAAAGCATGGCGCCAAGGGTGTGCAGGTGGCTATTCCCTGCCTTGCGTCCCTGGCATAGGCTCGAAACAGTCTCATTGGGTCCTTCAGCGCGAAAGAGGTTGTACACCGTGGTTCGAACCTTGCAGAACTTCATCAACGGCGAGTTTGTCACTCCGGCCGGAACCGGGATGCTGGACATCGTCAATCCCACCAACGGCGACGTGGTGGCCGCGTCGCCGATTTCGGTCGAGGCCGACGTCGACGCCGCCATGAGGGCCGCGCAGGATGCCTTCAAGACCTGGAAGCGCACGACGCCGGGGCAGCGCCAGCTCATGCTGCTCAAGCTCGCCGACGCCGTGGAGGCGAACAGCGACGAACTCGTCGAGGCCCAGCACCGCAACACCGGCCAGGTCCGCTCCCTGATCGCCTCCGAGGAAGTTGCCGCCGGCGCGGACCAGTTGCGCTTCTTCGCCGGCGCCGCCCGCATCATGGAGGGCAAGTCCGCCGGAGAGTACTTCGAGGGGCATACCTCCTACGTCCGCCGCGAACCGATCGGCGTCGTGGCGCAGGTAGCACCGTGGAACTACCCGTTCCTGATGGCCATCTGGAAGATCGGCCCCGCGCTGGCCGCCGGCAACACCATCGTGCTCAAACCCTCGGACACCACCCCGGAGTCCACCCTGGTCCTGGCCCGCCTCGCCGGCGAGATCTTCCCGGCCGGTGTCCTCAACGTTGTCCTCGGCACCGGTGCGACCGGCGCCCTGATGGTGGAGCACAGGGTCCCCGGCCTCGTATCCATCACCGGCTCGGTCCGGGCCGGCATTGCCGTCGCCTCCGGCGCCGCGAAGGGGCTCAAGCGTGCCCATCTGGAACTCGGCGGCAAGGCTCCGGCCATCGTTTTCAAGGACGCCGACATCAAGAAGAGCGCCGCGGCAATCGCCGAGTTCGCCTTCTTCAACGCCGGCCAGGACTGCACCGCCATCACCCGCGTCCTGGTCCAGGACGAGGTTCACGACGACGTCGTGGCAGCCATGGTGGAACACACCAAGACCCTGCACACCGGTTCGCAGAACGACGAGGACAACTACTTCGGCCCGCTGAACAACGTCAACCACTTCAACGCGGTGACCTCAGTGGTGGAGCACCTGCCGGCAAACTGCAGGATCGAGACCGGCGGACACCGTGCCGGGGACAAGGGCTTCTTCTTCGAGCCCACCATTGTCACCGGTGCCAGGCAGAGCGATGACATCGTCCAGAAGGAAACCTTCGGCCCGGTCATCACGGTGCAGAAGTTCAGCACCGAGGATGAGGCCGTGGAGCTGGCCAACGACGTCGACTATGCCCTCGCTTCCAGCGTCTGGACCACCGACCACGGCACCGCAATGCGGGTAAGCCGCGCCCTGGATTTCGGTGCCGTCTGGATCAACACGCACATCCTGCTGGCCGCCGAAATGCCGCACGGGGGCTTCAAGCAGTCCGGTTACGGCAAGGATCTCTCCATGTACGGCGTCGAGGACTACACCCGCATCAAGCACGTCATGTCTGCCCTGGACGCATAGTCCCCACCGGCGCCCTAACCTCGCTCCGCTCGGCCAGGGAACCCTGCCGGCGTGGCCCCAATCAGTCAAGAAGGAAACTCCATGACCACCACCGCCCATGACATCACCTACCGGCTGGAGCAGAAGCGCCGTGTCCTGGCCGACTTCCCGGGCCCCAAGTCACTGGCCCTGACCGAGCGCCGCAAGGCCGTCGTCGCCGCGGGTGTCGCGTCCAGCGTCCCGGTGTTCGTCGCCGACGCCGACGGCGGGATCATCCACGACGTCGACGGCAACTCCTTCATCGACCTCGGCTCCGGCATCGCCGTGACCAGCGTCGGCGCCTCGGATCCCGCCGTCGTCGGCGCCGTCAAAGAAGCCGTGGAGCACTTCACCCACACCTGCTTCATGGTCACGCCCTACGAGGGCTACGTCGCCGTCGCCGAGCAGCTGAACCGGCTCACCCCGGGTGACCACGAGAAGCGCACCGTGCTATTCAACTCCGGCGCTGAGGCCGTGGAGAACGCCGTGAAGGTGGCCCGCCTCGCCACCGGACGGGACGCCGTCGTCGCCTTCGACCACGCCTATCACGGCCGCACCAACCTGACCATGGCACTGACCGCCAAGGCCATGCCGTACAAAACCAACTTCGGACCGTTCGCGCCTGAGGTCTACCGCATGCCGATGAGCTACCCGTTCCGCGAGGAAAACCCGCAGATCACCGGCGCCGAGGCCGCCAGACGCGCCATCACCATGATCGAAAAGCAGATCGGCGCCGAGTCTGTTGCCGCGGTCATCATCGAGCCCATCCAGGGCGAGGGCGGCTTCATCGTCCCGGCCGAGGGCTTCCTTCCCGCGCTGGCCGTCTGGGCCAAGGAGAAGGGCGTCGTCTTCATCGCCGATGAGGTCCAGTCCGGTTTCTGCCGCACCGGGGAATGGTTTGCCGTGAACCACGAAGGCGTCATCCCGGACATCATCACCATGGCCAAAGGCATCGCCGGTGGCATGCCGCTCTCCGCCATCACCGGCCGCGCCGAACTGCTCGACGCCGTCCACCCGGGCGGCCTGGGCGGCACCTACGGCGGTAATCCGGTCGCGTGCGCTGCCGCGCTGGCCGCCATCGGCTCGATGGAACAGTACAACCTCAATGCCCGTGCCAGGCACATCGAGGAGATCGCCCTCGGCAAGCTGCGCGAGCTCGCAGCCGAGCTTTCCGAGCGTTCCGTGATCGGCGAAATCCGGGGCCGCGGAGCCATGCTGGCGATCGAACTGGTCCGGGCCGGCTCGAAGGAACCGAACCCTGAGCTGACCAAGACGGTCGCCGCAGCCTGCCTCAAGGAGGGTGTCATCATCCTCACCTGTGGCACCTACGGCAACGTCATCCGGCTGCTGCCGCCGCTGGTCATCAGCGACGAACTGCTGCTGGACGGCCTCCAGGTCCTTGCCTCGGCCGTCAAGGCCAACGCCTGACGGGCCAACACCTAACGGGCCAACGGAGCTTTAACACGCGCCGCGGACGATTTTCGTCCGCGGCTCCTCCCCTTTGGCCGGGCGCCTCCGTCGTGGACTCCACCGGGGAGGATGTGCCCTGGCCGGTTCCGCCGGGCTGTGGGGCAGCGGGCGTCCCGGCCGTAAGGACCGGCAGGACCATCAGTAGTCCCATCCGGTATTCCGGGCGCCGCTGGGCTAGAGTCGTTTCTACCACTGCACGAACGCAGACCGGCCGATGTCGCCCGGAATCCCCGGAGCAAGGCTGGCTTCTGCCCCAGACCCATAAGGGGTTCATACATGCGATACGTAGTTGGCTACACACCCAACGAGCGCGGCGCCGACGCCGTCGCGCTGGCCGCCGCCATGGCCCACGCCCAGGACGCGCATCTTGACCTGGTCTACGTGGTGGACCGGCGTACCCCCTACGTCGCCATGAACCCGGACGGAAACCGGGTCAGCGCCGCCGAGCAGGAAGTGCTCAGCGCCGAACGGGAGGGCCTGGCCCTCGTCCCGAAGGACCTCGAGGCCCGGTTCCACGTCCGCCAGGCCGATTCGCACGCGGCCGGCCTCATTGATGCCGCCGTGGAGTACAAGGCCGGTCTGATCGTGGTGGGCGCAGCCAGCAACGGACTGTTCAAGCGCTACAGCGTCGGCAGCGCGGCCAACGCCCTGCTTCATGCCTCGCCCGTTCCGCTGGCGCTGGCTCCCCGCGGTTACCGGCGCACGGAACCGATCAGCCGGCTCACCCTCGCGGTGGGCAGGCGCACCGGCGCGGAGGCGGCCATCGACGTCGCGATCGAATCCGCCCAACGCCGCGGTGTCCCGCTGCGGCTGGTCTCCCTGGTGGAACTCGACGTCGAAGGGGACAGCGGCGAGAACATCAACGCGGCACATGTCCACGCCAACACCATCCTCACAACGGCCTCACACCGGCTCCCGCCCGGGCACCACGTCAGCGTCGAAGTGGCGCACGGCCGCACCATCGAGGAAGCGATCGACGACCTCGAATGGGAGGACGGCGAGATCATGATCGTCGGTTCCTCCCGTCTGGCGGAGAAGAACAAACTCTTCATCGGCAGCACCGCCAACAAGGTGCTCCATTCGCTGCCGGTTCCCATGGTGGTGGTCCCGCGCGACTACGAGCGGATCAATAGCAGCCCCGAGGACTAACGCCGGGTCCGGCCTGCTGCGGCGCTTGGCCCGCGGCGGGCCGGCCTGCAGCAGGCCGGCCTGCAGCAGGCCAAGCGCCGCAGCAGGCCAAGCGCCGCAGTCAGAGCCGCCGCGGGCTACTCCTGCCGGCGGCCCAGAGCCGCCCAGTACGCCGGAATCCCGACGCCGGGACCATCCACCTGCATTGGCGCTGTCTCCAGGGTCGTGGCACCTTCCGCAAGCACCGTCCAGCCCCGGGCAGGGAACACCCGGCGCCGCTGCGGAGCACCAAAATGGCCGGGCTTCGGAAGGGCAGCAATGGCCTGCCGCAGGGGTCCGGGGATGCCGCGGCCGGTGGCGCCCAGCCCGCGCAGATAGTTGAGGGCTCCGCCGGAAACATTCGTCTCCACAAGGTAGATCCGGCCGTGGTTTCCCAGCAGCGGTTGGATTGCCCGCGCGAGTGCCGCCTGGCGGCGGGGGCTGAGGACATGGAACACGCCGCGTACAAAGACGTTCACTTCGCCCAACTCCAGTGCGAGGGCAGCGACTGCTTCCGGGTCTGTAGCGTCCAGCACCACGAATGTGACGTGCGGCATCGCTGCGGTTGCTGCCCTCGCGGCGGCTACGGCCGCGGGGGAAACATCGGCTCCCACGACGGCAGGAAATACGCCGGCGAGCCGCCGGGAAACGGCACCGGCGCCACAGCCGATATCCACCACCGCTAGGCCGGTATCCAGGAGGCTGGCCGCCCGCTCAAGATGCTGATCCATCTCGTCCTCCCGGGTAGCCTCCCAGATGACCGCCTCCCGCAGCGAACCCGCCGAAACGCCGCTCCAGAAATTGTCCCAGAGGCCATTAGGGTGCCGGGGGATCCTGACGGACAGTACGGCCACCCGGACTGCGAGCCGGAAGGTGTCGGCGGATCGTGCAAGGGCACCTGGCGCGCGGACCGTCACGTCTGCGCCCCCGCTGCGTGACGTCCCCGGCGAATCGGGCTGCGGCCGACGGTGGTGAATGCGGTGCCGGCCAGTCCGCCGGAGGCAAGAACTGCCGTCATTTCCGCAACGGGCAGAGGCCGGCTGAAGAAATACCCCTGCCCGAACTCGCAGTCCAATTCCCTGAGTTTCTCCGCCTGAGCGTGGTGCTCGATTCCCTCGGCGACGGCTCCCAGGCCCGCCGAGTGAATCAACTGCAGGATGGCACCGACGAAATTTTCCTGTTGGCTGTCCGTTTCCAGACCGTCGATGAGCGACTTGTCAATTTTCGCATGCAGGGCCGGGAGGGTGCGTAGATAGCTGATGGAGGAATATCCGGTGCCGAAATCGTCAATCTCCAGGGGAATTCCCAGCCCGTTGAGCGCTTTCATGGTCCGGGATACTTCCGGTCCGCCACTCATGATCGCCGTTTCGGTAATTTCTATCGCGACCTGCTCCGGCGCCACCCCGTACGTAGTGAGCAACCCCTGGACGTACGGGGCCAAATCGTTGTGGTGGAGTTCCACGGCCGAAAGGTTGACATGGATGCGGAAATCCGGGGGAAGGCCTGGCGCGGTCCGCCAGCGGCCGGCCTGCGCGATGGCTTGATCCAGCACCCAGCGGCCGATTTCCACTGTGAGGCCGCCTTCCTCCGCCGCGGCCAGGAACGATGTCGGCGCCAGCAGGCCCCGCCTCGGATGGAGCCAGCGGATCAGGGCCTCTGCCCCCGCGAGCCGTCCGGTTCGCAGGTCGACGATTGGCTGGTAGTGGAGTTCCAACTGGCCGGCGGCGAGCGCCGCTCTGACTTCCGTCACGAGATGGACCCGCTCCTTCGCGGTCTCATGCATTTCCGGGGTGAAAACCAGCATCTTGTCCCGGCCCTGTTTTTTCGCCTCGTGCAAGGCAATGTTGGCGTCACGGATGAGTTCTTCGGCGCGGAGCCCGGCCTCGCCGAACCGGACCCCGGTTCCTGCGGTTACGGTCACGGCGATTCCGCCGGCCTGTATCCCCGCCTCGATCTCCCGCAGGAGACGGGTGGCCAGTTGCAGCACTGACTCCGGTTCACAGCCCACAACGAGCACAGCGAATTCGTCCCCGCTGAGCCGCGCCACCAGATGCTGCCCGCCTGCCGCAGACCTCAGGCGCCGGGCGACTTCCACCAGAACGGTGTCTCCTGCCGCATTCCCCAGGCTGTCGTTGATCAATCTGAAGGAATCAAGGTCCATAAGAATGAGTGCGGGTGGGTGACCGGCTTCCCCGGCCGCCAGCGTGGCGTCCGAAATCGTCTCTCGAAGCAGTGACCGGCTCGCCAGACCCGTGAGTTCATCCGTGTTGATGACCCGGCGGAGGTCCGCCTTCGCATGTTCCAGCAGTGCTGTGCGTTCAGACACGCGGACTTCCAGGCCGTCGTACATGCTCTGAAGCTCATCGGCGAGCAGATTGATGCCGGTGGTAACAGCGTCAATGCCGTCCCGCGCCGGGGAAATTTCCATGCGGTTCGAGAGATCTCCGGAGGAGAGAACAACTATGCCTGCCACCAGTTGCTCAAGCCGCCAATCGTCGTCACCCGCGAGCATCGGCCTGGGACAACAACCAGCGGACGGCCTCGTCCTGGCTGGTGAAGAACTTCGTCGGAACTGGTGCCGCGTGGACGCCCAGAAAAAAATTGGCAATGACGCGGTCAACGGGGGAGGTGCCGAGCAGTGCAATGGCAGACGCGTCGCAGCGTTTGGAAAACACGGCCCTCGCCGCGCGGCTCACAGAATTTGTCGTGGCCATATCGATCAGGAGCGGAAGCTGCCGTCCCCGGCACAGTTCATTGACACCATCCATGGCCAGCTGGGCACCGGCGCCGTCGATACTGGCTCCCCGCACCCAGACGAGCCGAATGATGCCGCTGGGGTCGAGCTCGAGGGACTCGACTTCGGACCCGCCCGGGGTTTCAAGATCCTGATCAGGCACGGGCAGACCTCAGCTTCCAACTTATTGCGTTCAATGCCACGACACTAACGCACCGGATCGCCCTTCGCGAGCACCGGCACAGCCGCTGCCGGCCCGCGGCGGGATCCCGGGCAGCCGGGAACTACGCGGCCGCGCGGGCCCGTTTCCGTGTCGCGGAGTTCTTCCCCGCGGTCAGCAGCATGTCCACGGTCAGCACCAGCAGCGCGAGCCACACGACGCCGAAGCCGATCCAGCGGTCCGGGGTCATTGTTTCCTTGAATACTGCCAGCGCCACGATGAACTGCAGCACCGGGGCAAAATACTGGAGCAGTCCGATCGTGGTCATCGGCAGCCGGCGCGCCGAGGCGCCGAAGAACAGCAGGGGCACGGCGGTGATGATGCCCGACGCCGCCAGCAGCCAGAAGTGCGCGGCGCCGTTGGTACTCAGCGTCGCTGACCCGCTGACCGCAAGGAAAATCATCGTGGCGGCGGCGAGCGGCGCGAGCACGATAGTTTCGACCGTGATGCTCGTAATGGCATCCGCCCGCGGGCCCACGCGCTTCTTAACGAAGCCGTAGAGCCCGAAGCTCAACGCCAGGGTCAGGGCGATCCACGGCAGTTTCCCGTAGGAAGCCGTCAGCACGCCCACGGCAATGAACCCGATTGCGACGGCGGCCCACTGCAGTCTCCGCAGTTTCTCCTTCAGGACGAAGACGCCCAGCAGTACCGAGACGAGCGGGTTGATGAAGTAGCCCAGCGAGGCTTCCACTGCCTGGCCGGTGGTCACGCCGTAGACGTAGGTCAGCCAGTTCACCGCGATCAGGACCGCGGCGAGAATCAGCGGGACGATCACCGTCCGGTTCCGGAACGCCGCCCCGAGCACCCGCCAGGAACGGGTGATGGTGATGAGCAGGGTGCAGAAGAGCAGGGACCAGATCACCCGGTTGGCTACGATCTCGACAGCTCCGGCCGGCTGCAGCAGGAAGAAGTACAGGGGCATCAGCCCCCACAGCCCGTAGGCTCCGATGCCGAGCAGGACCCCCGCCGTCGTGTCCTTGTCCACTGCCTTGAGGGCCGCCGGCGGCCGGGCCGACGGGCCGCCTCCTGGCGCGGCGGGACTTTCTGCGGCGGCACTGGATGCTGGAGCGGCTGCACCGGCTGCACCGTAGGCGGTCAGCGTGGCTGGGGCATGGGATCCGTCGGGGGTAGGCACAAGATCCATAACACCACCCCGGACGGCCCTATTCCTGCGTTCTGCCTGGGTTTTGACTGTCTTGTGACTGGCGCAGCGGCGGAGATGCCTGCGATCTCCGTCACGGCAGAGCCACAAGGCCCCCGCAGACATTTAGAATAGGGGACTGTGCGGCTGCGTCAACTGGCGAAGCCGCTAAGACTCAGAAGGGCTCCCGGTGTCCAACTCGGCCGAAACCACGTCCAAACGTCCGCTCCGCGTCGCTATTGTCGGCGCCGGACCGGCCGGCGTCTACGCCGCGGACATCCTGACCAAATCCAACGAGGTCAAGGACGGCGACTTCGAGGTCAGCATCGACCTCTTCGAGGCCCACCCGGCACCTTACGGCCTGATCCGCTACGGTGTGGCCCCGGACCACCCCCGGATCAAAGGCATCGTGAATGCCCTGCACAAGGTGCTGGACCGTGGGGATATCCGCTTCCTCGGCAACGTCACCTACGGCCGGGATCTGACGCTGCATGACTTCCGCGCGTTCTATGACGCCGTGATCTTCTCCACCGGGGCCATCAGGGACGCGGAACTGGACATTCCCGGCGTCGGGCTCGAGGGCTCCTTTGGCGGGGCGGACTTCGTCTCCTGGTACGACGGGCACCCCGATGTTCCCCGCGACTGGCCGCTGGACGCCAAGGAAATCGCGGTGATCGGCAACGGCAACGTGGCCCTGGACGTGGCCCGGATGCTGGTCAAGCACGCCGACGACCTGCTCGTCACGGAGATTCCGGACAACGTCTACCAGGCGCTGAAAAGCTCCCCGGTCACGGACGTGCACGTCTTCGGTCGCCGCGGCCCGGCCCAGGTGAAGTTCACCCCGCTGGAGCTACGCGAACTCAGTCATGCCAGGGACGTGGACATTGTCCTATACCCGGAGGACTTCGAGTTCGACGAGGCCTCGGACAGTGCGATCCGCAGCAACAACCAAATCCGGACCATGGTCAACACCCTGACCAACTGGCTCGTCGAGGAGCACGCCGAGGCCGAGGTGCCGTCCTCCCGCCGGCTGCACCTGCACTTCCTGCATAGCCCCGTCGAAATCTATGGAACAACAGCTGCCAGCCCGGGCAAGGTCACCGGTATCAAGTTCGAGCGCATGCAGCTCGACGGCACCGGCAATGTCAAAGGCACCGGGCAGTTCCTCGACTACCCAGTCGGGGCCGTCTACCGGGCGATCGGCTACCACGGCTCAGCGCTGGACGAACTGGAATTCGACGCCCGCCGCGGCGTGATCCCCAACGAGGGCGGCCGCGTGCTCGACGCCGGGGGCAAGCCCGTCCCGGGGATCTATGCCACCGGCTGGATCAAGCGTGGGCCGGTCGGCCTGATCGGCCATACAAAGGGCGACGCCCTGGAGACCATCGGGTTCCTGCTCGAGGACCGGCTGACCCTCCCGCTGGCGCAGAACCCGGACCCGCAGGCCATCATCGATCTGCTCGAAGAGCGCGGGATCGAATACACCACCTGGGCCGGCTGGAACAAGCTCGACGCGCATGAACTCGCCCTCGGCGCGGGGTGGTCCGCCGCCGGCGCAGCCGCAGGGGCGGGGACCGCTGCCCACGACACCGGGACGGGCACCGCCGTCGTGCGTGAGCGCGTCAAGGTGGTGCCGCGCGAGGAGATGGTGAAAATCTCCCGCGGCTAACCGCCCGTCCGCGGCGCAGATTTCCCCATGACGCGCAAAACCGCTGGCGCGCAGGTTATTCCGGCGTCGGCAGCGCTTTTCCGCGTCGCGGAGCCGATGGCGCGTCGCGGAGCCGATTGCGCGTCGCGAAACGGTATGCGCTACGCGGAGCCGTAAGAGCGTCGCCGAGCCGATTGCGCGGCGCAAATTTCCCCATGACGCGCAAAAACGCTGGCGCGCAGGTTATTCCGGCGTCGACAGCGCTTTTCCGCGTCGCCGAGCCGATTGCGCGTCGCTAAACCGTATGCGTGTCGCGGAGCCGATGGCGCGTCGCGGGGTGCCACGGCCACGCAGCGCCAGCTCTGGCGGGTACTACCTCCAGCCCACTAGACTTGGCCGGACCAGGCTGCCTTGGGCACGCCGTCGCGCCCGTCCGGTGGGAGTTCAATGAGGAATGTGGTTAATCCGGCAGCTCTGTTCCCGCCCGACGGCGGGGTCCCGGCGGAGCTGCGCCAGCAGTATGCCAGCGCCGGCCATGAACAGCTCGATTCCCGCGGACTCTTGTTCCCGGCGGACTTGCAGCTGCCCGGCCTCAGCAGCCTGATCCAGGAGTCGTGGCGGCGGTCGGCGCAGCTGCAGGCCAACCCGGACAATCCCGAGGCCCCGCTGGTGCTGGATCGCAAGGAACTGGAAGAGTACCGGCGGCAGCATCCGTTGGCCGCCATCATGCCGGTGATCCATAAGCTCCTGGTCCTGCCGAGCCATGACAGTGGAATGCTGGTGGCCGTGGGCGATGAGGTGGGCCGGCTGCTCTGGGTAGAAGGCGACGCCGCAATGCTGCGCAGGGCCGAGGGCATGATGTTCGTCCCGGGGGCCGACTGGTCCGAGGCCACCGTGGGAACCAGCGCCCCGGGCACTGCCCTGGCGCTTGGCCGCGGCATCCAGATCTCCGGTGCCGAACATTACAAGCGCTCCGTCCACCCGTGGAGCTGCACGGCCGTGCCCTTCCACGACCCGGATTCCGGTGCCCTGCTGGGCGTCGTGGACATCACGGGCACGGCGTCAGCGGTGGCCCCGCATACCCTGTCCCTGGTCGAGGCCACGGTGGCGGCAGCCCAGGCGCACCTTCGGGTGGAACGCCTCCAGCTGGCCGCCAGCCGGCAGACTTCACCCGCACGACGACGAAGCCCGGCCACCGCCTCAGCCGGCCGTGCCGGCGCCGCCACAGCCACCAGCCTCTACCGCAACAGCCTCCAGCTTCTCGGCCGGGACCAGGCCCTGCTCAGCATCGACGGCCGGACCGTGGCACTTTCAGCCCGGCACAGTGAAATCCTGGCCCTTCTCAGCGCGCACCCGGAAGGGCTGAACGCCGAGGAACTTTGCACCCTGCTGTACCCCGGCGATGCCTCCACCATGACGCTGCGGGCCGAGATGGTCCGCCTGCGCAGGGTCCTCCAGCAGCTCAACCCGGATGCGGTCCCGGAATCCCGCCCCTACCGGCTGCCGCTGGATCTGCTCCCGGATTCCGGCCAGGTCCTGAGCTGCCTGCAGCGCGGCGCCCACCGGATCGCCCTGGAAATCTATCGCGGTGCCGTCCTGCCGCGCTCGGAGTCTCCCGGCATCGCCGAACTGCGGAACAGGGTCTCCTCCTTGCTGCGCGAAGCCGTGCTCACGGACGGCAGCGCCGAGTCGCTCCTGAGGTACGCCGAACTTCCCGAGGCGAGGGACGACGTCGAGGTCCGCCTCGCGGCGCTGAAGCTGCTGCCGCCCCGCTCACCCAAGCGGGCCGCCGTCGTCGCCGATCTGGAACGGCTTGAGACGGAACTCAGCGCCTGAACCGCACAGAACCGATGCCGACACGAATTCCGTGACCCGGGTCACTTCGGTTGCAACCTGACTGCAACCTCCCCGCTCCTACGCTGGGTGCAACGGCTGCCGCCATTATCTGGCAGCCATCAATCTTGCACAGCAAAGGAGCTAGCAATGACTGTCTACGCCCAGCCCGGTACCGAGGGCTCCAAGGTCACTTTCAAGGATCGTTACGAGAACTGGATCGGCGGCGAGTGGGTTGCCCCCGTCAAGGGCCAGTACTTCGAGAACATCACCCCCGTCACCGGGAAGGCCTTCTGCGAGGTCGCCCGTGGCACCGCAGAGGACATTGAACTGGCACTTGACGCCGCCCACAAGATCGCTCCTTCCTGGGGCAAGACCTCCGTCGCCGAACGCGCTGCGATCATGAACAAGATCGCCGACCGGATCGACGAGAACCTCGAAATGCTCGCCGTCGCCGAATCCTGGGACAACGGCAAGCCGATCAGGGAAACGCTCAACGCCGACATCCCGCTCGCCGCGGACCACTTCCGCTACTTCGCGTCGGCCGTCCGGGCCCAGGAAGGCAGGTTGTCCCAGCTCGACGACGACACCACGGCGTATCACTACCACGAGCCGCTCGGCGTCGTGGGCCAGATCATCCCCTGGAACTTCCCGATCCTGATGGCCGTCTGGAAGCTCGCCCCGGCCCTCGCCGCCGGCAACGCCGTGGTCCTGAAGCCGGCCGAGCAGACGCCGTCCTCGATCCTGGTGCTGATGGAACTCATCGGCGATCTGCTGCCGGCCGGCGTCCTCAATGTGGTCAACGGCTTCGGCGTCGAGGCCGGCAAGCCGCTGGCGTCCAGCCCGCGGATCCGCAAGATCGCTTTTACCGGAGAGACCTCCACCGGCCGCCTGATCAGCCAGTACGCAAGCCAGAACCTGATCCCGGTCACGCTGGAACTGGGCGGCAAGAGCCCGAATATCTTCTTCAATGACGTCGCGGATTCCAACGACGCGTTCTACGACAAGGCCCAGGAAGGTTTCACGCTTTTTGCCTTCAACCAGGGTGAAGTCTGCACCTGCCCCTCACGCGCCCTGGTCCAGGAAGACATCTACGATTCCTTCATGGCCGACGCCGTGGCCCGGACCCAGAAGATCATCCAGGGGAACCCGCTGGATACCGAAACCCAGCTGGGTGCCCAGGCCTCCAACGACCAGCTCGAAAAGATCCTCTCCTACATCGACATCGGAAAGCAGGAGGGCGCCAAGGTGCTCGCCGGCGGAGCCCGGGCCGAACTTCCCGGAGACCTGGCCGGCGGCTACTACGTCCAGCCGACCATCTTCGAAGGCCACAACAAGATGCGGATCTTCCAGGAGGAAATCTTCGGCCCGGTGGTGTCCGTGACCCGCTTCAGCGACTACAACGACGCCATGGGCATCGCCAACGACACCCTCTACGGGCTCGGCGCCGGCGTCTGGTCCCGCAACGGCAACGTCGCCTACCGTGCCGGCCGCGAGATCCAGGCCGGCCGCGTGTGGGTCAACAACTACCACGCCTACCCGGCCGGCGCTGCGTTCGGCGGCTACAAGTCCTCCGGCATCGGTCGCGAAAACCACTCCATGATGCTGGACCATTACCAGCAGACCAAAAACCTCCTGGTCAGCTACAACGAAAACAAGCTCGGCTTCTTCTAAGCCCTATTGAACCGGGCGGGGCGGATCAGAAAACGATCCGCTCCGCCCGCACCACGTGTGCACCCGGCGAAAGGACGCAGGCTCACCGCACACGCTTTTTAGTCACACCCACGCTTGATGACGCAAGGATTTCGCCATGACGACGACAACGACGACGACGACAATGCAAGCCGCGGTAGTAACCGAATTCGGCAAAGAGCTGCAGATCCAGACCCTCCCCGTTCCTGTCCCGGGCCGGGGCGAGGCGCTGGTCAAGGTGCTGACCACCGGCGTCTGCCACACAGACCTCCACGCCGCGACAGGCGACTGGCCGGTGAAGCCGAGCCCGCCGTTCATCCCCGGCCACGAAGGAGTCGGCGAGGTGGTTGCCCTCGGCGAGGGCGTCACGGATCTGGCCGTCGGAGACCTCGTCGGCAATGCGTGGCTTTGGTCCGCCTGTGGCGATTGCCAGTACTGCCGCACCGGCTGGGAAACCCTGTGTGAAGCGCAGCAGAACGCCGGCTACAGTGTCGACGGTTCCTTTGGTGAGTACATGCTGGTGGATAGCCGGTTTGCGGCCAGGATCCCGGCCGGCTCGGACCCCGTTGAGGTGGCCCCGATGCTCTGCGCCGGCGTGACCGTCTACAAGGGACTCAAAATGACCGAGGCCCGGCCCGGCCAGTGGGTCACCATCTCGGGCATCGGCGGACTCGGCCACATCGCCGTCCAGTACGCGGTGGCCATGGGCCTCCGGGTTGCCGCGGTGGACATCGCCGATGACAAGCTCGCCCTGGCCAAGAAGCATGGGGCCGAGCTGACAGTCAACGCACTGCACGAGGATCCCGCCGAAGTCATCCAACGCGAAACCGGAGGCTGCCATGGAGTCCTGGTCACGGCTGTGCACCCGTCGGCATTCGGCCAGGCGATCGGGATGGCCCGCCGCGGCGGAACGATTGTGTTCAACGGTCTGCCGCCGGGCGACTTCCCGGCGCCGATCTTTGAGATTGTACTCAAGGGCCTGACGGTCCGCGGCTCCATCGTGGGAACCCGGCAGGACCTGGCGGAAGCCCTGGAATTCTATGCCCAGGGCAAGATCCACCCCACGGTGTCCACCAGGGAGCTCTCCGAGGTGAACGCTGTTCTTGACGAAATGAAGCACGCGAAGATCGACGGCCGCGTGGTCATCACTTACTGATCGCGTGGTCATCACCTACTGATGAAGGAGACGCTTTGATGCCACAAACAAAGCTCGACGCCGGCGTGACCCGCCTCGGGGAGGACTTCTCCCGCGTGGCGCTCACCACCGAGGCCGTGGAACTCCTGCGCACGATGTGGATCCGGCACGGGCCGCTGATGTTCCACCAGTCGGGCGGCTGCTGCGACGGATCCTCGCCGATGTGTTATCCCGCAGGGGAGTTCATTACCGGGGACTCGGACGAACTGCTGGGCCTGTTCGACATCTCGGACGGAATCCAGCCCCAGCCGGTGGAATTCTGGATGTCCAAGGAGCAGTTCAACTACTGGAGCCACACCCACCTGACCGTGGACGTGGTCCCGGGCCGGGGGAGTGGTTTCTCCGTAGAAGCACCCGAGGGCAAACGATTCCTGATCCGGTCCACCCTGATGGACTGGCCGGCCTGAGTCCGCCCGGAGCGAAGCGAAGCAAGCCGGAGCGGACTGTGTCGGGAGACCGGCGCAGCCCGCTCCGGCGTCTCACTATGCGGGACGAATCTGGCCGCCCAGTGGATGGACACTACTATAAATAGGTCTGTTTCCAACAAGTTAACGAGATTGTGGACTTTCCTATGAACCTTTTCAGGACCAAATCGATCGAGCAGTCGATGTCTGACGCCGATGAACCCGGACGCCAGCTGAAGCGCTCGCTCAGCTCCTGGGACCTGATGATCATGGGCGTCGCCGTTGCCGTCGGCGCCGGGATCTTCTCCGTCGGGGCCAAGGCCGCCGCCAATTTCTCCGGCCCGGCCGTTACCCTCTCCTTCGCCATTGCAGCAGTCACCTGCGCGCTCGCCATCATGTGCTACGCCGAGTTCGCGACTGCCATCCCGGTGGCCGGCTCCGCCTATGTCTTTACCTACGCCACGATGGGTGAGCTGCTGGCCTGGATCATCGGCTGGAACCTGATCCTCGAACTCTTCACCGCCGGCGCCGTAATCGCCAAGTACTGGGGCATCTACCTCAGCAAGGTGTTCGCGCTGATGGGCGTGGACATTCCGCCCGCCATCAAGCTCGGAAGCGTGGACCTCTACTGGGGCGCCTTCCTGGTTGTGGCAGTCTTCACCGTGCTGCTGGTGCTCGGAACCAAGCTCTCCGCGCGGGTCGGCAACATCTTCACGCTGATCAAGATCGCCGTCGTGCTCTTTGTGATCGTGGTGGGCTTCAGCTACGTCAAGTTCGAGAACTACACCCCGTTCGTGCCCGCCTCCGAGCCGACCGGCGGCACGGGCGCCGCCGACGTCATGAAGCAGTCCTTCTTTGGTTTCCTCACGGGCGCGGCCCCCGCGCAGTACGGCACCCTGGGCATCTTTGCCGGCGCGGCCCTGGTGTTCTTCGCGTTCATCGGTTTCGATGTTGTGGCGACCTCCGCCGAAGAGGTCAAGAACCCGCAGAAGACCCTGCCACGCGGCATCTTCGGCGGCCTGGCCGTCGTCACGGTGCTCTACATTCTGGTCTCCCTGGCCCTGACAGGCATGGTTTCCTACACCGAGCTGGCCGCGGCCGAGAACCCGACCCTCACCACGGCGTTTGAAGCTGTGGGCAACACCGACGCCGCCAAAATCATCGCCTTCGGTTCCCTCGTGGGCCTGACCACGGTGATTATGGTGCTCCTGATGGGCCTCTCCCGGGTGGTCCTGGCCATGAGTCGTGACGGCCTGCTGCCGCGCTCGCTCTCCAAGACCAGCACCATCCGGGCGACGCCGGTCCGCCTCCAGATCATCTGCGGCGCCGGGGTAGCGGTGGTCGCCGGTCTGACCAATGTGGACCTGCTCGAGGAAATGATCAACATCGGCACGTTGTCCGCGTTCGTCACAGTCAGCATCGGTGTGATTGTGCTGCGGAAGAAACGCCCGGACCTCAAACCGGCGTTCCGGGTGCCCTTCGGTAAGGTGTTGCCCATTGTGTCGGCTGTCCTCTGTCTCTACCTGATGACGAACCTGGCCGTCGAGACCTGGATCTTCTTCGCCATCTGGCTCGTCATCGGCATCGTTATCTACTTCTCCTACGGCCAGCGCCACTCCCGGCTTAACGAGAAGTTCGCAGCGGCCAAGGCCTCGGTCAACGGCCCCGGCGACAGGAACGCAGCCAAAGCCGAGGCCGCGGACGAGGAGCGCGAGGACACGCTCACCCGCTCCTGACTGCAACGCAGTCACATACGGCCCGTTATGCCCTGTCGGATGGGCCGTATGTGACTGCGTTGCTGTTGTCGGCGGCGGCGGCGAGGCGGGGGTGGGTCCGGTGACGTTCGGCTCAGACCTGATCTCCGCAGCTTCGTTCCCCGCACCTTCCTCCGGCTCAGACCTGTTCCCGGCAGCGTCGTTCCCGGCGGTGGTGTTTCCGGCGGCTTCATTCCCGGCGGTGGTGTTCCTGGGAGTGGTGGTGCGGTGGAGTGGTAGCTGTGGCCGGTGGGGGTGGTGAGGTCGATGGTGTGCCTGTGATTGGTGGTGGCGTCGGGCCCGGGTCGGGGTTTGGCGGTCCAGCCGGGGTTTTCTTTGGTGTGGTTGCAGGCTTCGCAGAGTCCTGCGCCGTTGGTCCGGGTGGTGGTGCCGCCGTGGTGCCAGGGGATGATGTGGTCGTAGTGGCGGATGGGGGCGTCGCAGTAGGGGGTGCGGCAGGTGTCGTCGCGGGTCTGGATGAAGCGGCGGAGCCCGGGTGGGAAGAGCCGGGCGCGGGAGTCCATGCCGATCAGGTCCCCGGTGCCGGGGGCGGTGTAGAGCCGGCGGAGGAAGAGGTTGAACGCCGCGTCATCGTTGACCGTGGCCCCGGCTTTGGCGGGGTGGTTGAGGATGTTTCGTGCCCAGCCGGCTGGGACGATGCCGTAGCCGGGGAGGCGTGCGGGTTCGGAGTCGCCCTGGAAGAGGGTGCGGTCGGTCATGATGAGCTGAAGTTCGATTCCGGTGATCCCGCCGGGGGTGCCGGTAGTCCGTTCGAGGAGGCCGTCGGCCATGAGCTGGCCGCGGGACCGGGGGTCCCCGGCGGCGCGCAGTGAATCGGCGTGCCGGGTCAGGGCGGTGTACACCGCGACGCCGTCGGCGACCGGGAGCAGCGCGGTGAGGCAGGTCATGGTGTCCGGGGCGGGGCGGAGGCTGACGTGCCGGTCGGTGGCGGCGTGGGCCGCGCGCTGGGTGATGGTGCGGGGGTCGCGGCGGTAGGCTGCGGTCCGGGCTCGGGCGGTGATGGCCCGGTCTCCGGCGCCGTCGAAGGTGCCGGTGTCCGCGGCGAGTTCCTCGTCGACGGCGGCCCGGTCGGCCGCGGACAGGCAGGCGGTTTCCCGCACGAGGAGGGTGGCCCGCCATTCGTTGAGCCGGCCGGTCTGCAGGGCAAGGAACGTGCGCGGCATTTCGGTGACGAGGGCTGTGGCCAGGCCCAGGAGCCGGTTGCCCCGGGCGGGGGATTCGCGCCGGGCCAGCGCGATCTGCGCACCGACCCCGGACCCGTGCCCCGCGGCGTGCTCCGCGCCGGGCCCGGCACCCGGATCTGCGCCGGGCGCCCCGGGGCCGCGCTGCGCGGCGTGCTGTTTCCGGCGCTGGATGAGTTCGAAAGCGACGGCGATCCGGGCCTGCAACGCTGCCGCGGCGGATTTGAGGTCCTCGAGGTCCCGGAGCTGACAGATCAGCCCGGCCCCGCCGTCGTCGTCGTCGTTATGGCAGGGCCGGACAGCGGCCAGTGAGCGGGCCACCTCCATGACCGTCACACCGCCTGCCGAAGTAGCCACCTCGGACCCCCTATTACCGTCCATGGAAAAAGGCTATCGGGCACCACGGACAATTTAGCGAGGTGCCAGAAACCGTGGTGCCAGAGTGCCAGCACGTCTGAGCCCTCTCACACCGGAGCAAAGCGGCCGATCCATTCCACGAGGGGCCGGAGCTGCTCCCAGCGGCGGGCCACCTCCCCAGCTGCGTCCGGGGTGGAGAGCCACCCCGGCCGGCCCAGGTTGACGCCGGCAGTGAGGGACTTGTGCTTAAGCAGCTCCGCCCGCGGATGATCTTTGTCGAATCCCCGGGGGACAGTTTTGAGTCTCTCGCCTTCCACCGCGAAGCCTGCCGCCTTTGCATCCTGCACGATCGCCCGCAGGACCTCGCCGCTGGACGGGGCATCGACGGCGCTTCGGAAGCGCGCCAGCTGATCCGGCGAATGGGTATGGCAGCCACCGCCGAGAAGTAGGCCGTCGGCGCTGAGCTGGACGTAGAAGCCGGTAGCCTCGGCAACGGACGCGAATGCGCCTTGCACGGTCTTGTAGGGGGATTTGTCCAGGGAAAACCGGACGTCCCGGTTGGGACGAAAGATTTTAGTCTCGCCGAACTGCGGCTCCAGCTCGGTAAGCAGCAAGGTCAGCGGACCTTTCACAGCGGCGTCGTAAATTTCCTTGTGTTCCAGCCACCAGGCGCGGTTGTTGTTGTGTTCGAGATCGGAATAGAACCGGAAGGCCGCATCGGGAATCCCTGCAAAGTGAGTCATGAATGAATCCTAGGGACACGGCTGTGCGATGACGATAGATCCGGGGCGTATGTGGAGAAACAAACACAACACCCCGCCACGGATGATCCGTGGCGGGGTGTTGTGTTGTCCGTTGAACGCGAGTTAGCCGATCTTGTTCGCCGCCTCGGCGGCTGAGACGGCTACGGAACCCAGGTTGGAACCCAGGTTGGCGCGCAGCTTGGCGCCGAGTTCGGCGTCGACGTTGGTCCAGTACTGGATGGCGCGTTCCTTGATCTCGGCGTTCTGCACGCCGCCCACGGCACCGGAGATGGTGTCAAGGAAGCGGGCCTTGGCCGCGTCGTCGAACACGTCGCGGTACAGCGTGCCGGCCTGGCCGAAGTCGCTGTCCTCGGAGTGCAGGGTCGCGGCGGTGCGGACCAGGGCGCCGTCGAACTCCCAAGAGCCCTCGCCGGCGCGCGCTGCGTCAGCCACCGGGCCGCCGAAGGAATTCGGGGCGTAGACCGGAGCCGTGGCCGGCTTGTAGCCGTGGCGCAGCGAGCCGTCCTGCGAGTAGTTGTTCACCGGGGAGATGGGGCGGTTAACCGGCAACTCGTTGAAGTTGGTGCCGACGCGGTAGCGGTGCGCATCCGGGTAGGAGAACACCCGCGCCGTCAGCATCTTGTCCGGGGAGATGTCGTGGCCCGGAACGACGTTCGCCGGCGACAGGGCGATCTGCTCGATCTCGGCGAAGAAGTTCTCCGGGTTGCGGTTCAGCTCGAAGCGGCCCACCTCGACCAGCGGGTAGTCGGCGTGCGGCCAGACCTTGGTCAGGTCGAACGGGTTGAAGCGGTACGCCTTGGCGTCCTCGTACGGCATGACCTGCACGTGCAGGGTCCAGCTGGGGAAGTTGCCCTCGGCGATTGCCTCGTGCAGGTCGCGGCGGTAGTAGTCGGCGTCGGCCCCGGCAAGCTGTTCGGCCTGTTCGTTGGTGATGTTGTGCTCGCCCTGGTTGGAGCGGAAGTGGTACTTGACCCAGAAGCGCGCGCCCTCGGTGTTTGTCCACAGGTAGGTGTGCGAGGAGAATCCGTGCATTTCGCGCCAGGAGCGGGGCAGTCCGCGGTCACCCATGAGGTAGGTCACCTGGTGGGCGGACTCCGGGGAGAGCGTCCAGAAGTCCCATTGCATGTCCGCGTCACGCAGGCCGGAGCCCGGGAGGCGCTTCTGGGAGTGGATGAAGTCCGGGAACTTGATGCCGTCCTTGATGAAGAACACCGGGGTGTTGTTCCCGACGATGTCCAGGTTGCCCTCAGGGGTGTAGAAACGGGTCGCGAAACCGCGAACGTCGCGCCAGGTGTCGGGGGAGCCCTGCTCGCCGGCCACGGAGGAGAAGCGGATGGCGGTGCCAACCTGGGCGCCGGGCTGGAAGGCCGCCACACGGGTGTACCCGGATACGTCGCCGGTCACCGTGAAGGTTCCGAAGGCGCCGCCGCCCTTGGCGTGCACGATCCGCTCCGGGATCCGCTCGCGGTTGAACTGTGCCAGCTTCTCGACCAGGTAGCGGTCGTGCAGGGCGGTGGCTCCGTCGGCACCGGTGGTCAACGAGTGCTCGTCCGACGCGACAGGGGTGCCGGTCTGGCTTGTGGTCGCGGTATGCGCGATGGGCGCAGAAAGGTTCGCAGTCATCATTCTCCTTTGTTGATTACTTTGCTTGCTTCGATAGGGAGGGAAGTGTTTGGGTTCGCTGGCAGTCCTGGCAGATGCCCTGGTACATCACGTCGGCAATCTGGATGGTCATCGGCTTGGCGTTCTCATCCCAGTGCGGGGTGAGGCACGGCGCGTGGCCCACGGCGCATTCGACGTCCTCGACGCGGCCGCAGCTGATGCAGATGGCGTGGTGGTGGTTATCTCCCACCCGAGTCTCGTACAGGGCGGGGGAGTGCGGCGGCTCGAAGCGTCGCAGCATCTGCAGATCCGTGAGGTCGCCCAGCACCACGTACACGGACTGCGCGGTCAGCTCGGGCAGGTCCTCGCGGGCGGCGGCAAGTACCGCCTCCGCCGGCGAATGCGGGTGATGTTCGACGGCGGCGAGCACCGCCAGCCGCTGTTTGGTCACCCGGCGGCCGTGGGCACGCAGGGCGGCAGCCCATGCCTCGTGGGTGCCCGGTGAATCCGTCATGGCTTCATTCAAGCATTTATTGTGAACCCGTCATAATAAGGCTGTACTTGCCGCGCCACGGATTGCGCATCCCGTCGCCAGTGCGCCATGGGCACGCGCCCGGCGCCACTAGAGTTGCCGGGTGGGGAAACTACTGGCTGACATCACGCCCTTACGCGAAAGCCCGGCCTTCCGCCGCCTTTGGCTTGGCTCCGCCGTCGCGGCGCTGGGCAGCCAGTTGACCCTTGTGGCCGTGAGCCTCGAGGTGTACCGGCTCACCCAGGACAGCCTCTTTGTTGGCCTGCTGAGCATCTTCGCCCTGGGTCCGCTGGTGGTCGGCGGCCTGCTGGGCGGCTCGATCGCGGACGCCCACGACCGCCGCAAAGTCGCACTGCTGGCCTCCTCCGTGCTGTGGGCGACCGCCGCCTGCCTTGCGCTGCAGGCCTGGCTCCAGCTGGGGAATGTGTGGCTGCTGTACGTCCTCGTCGCGGTGCAGAGCGGCGCGCAGGCCATCAACCAGCCGGCCCGCAGTGCCATCATCCCAGTGCTGGTCCGCAAGGAGTTGTTGCCCGCGGCGAACGCCCTGAGCATGATCAGCTTCGGGCTGACCCTGACGGCCGGGCCGCTGCTGGCCGGGGTGCTGGTGGCGTCGATCGGTTTCGCCTGGACCTACACAATCGACGTCGCCACCTTCGCCTTCGCGTTCTGGGCGTTACTGAAGCTTCCTGCCATGCCGCCGGGAGAACACGCCAGGCCTGCGGGGCTCCGCTCCGTCATCGAGGGCTTCCGTTTCCTCGGCACCCGGCCCAACCTGCGCATGACGTTCATCATTGACCTCGTCGCCATGATCTTCGCCCAGCCGCGGGCCCTGATGCCGGCGATCGGCGCGCTGATGCTTGGCGGCGGCGAAGCCACCGTGGGTGTCCTGCTGGCCTCCACTGCAGTCGGCGCCTTCCTGGCGGGCCTCTTCTCCGGCCCGCTTGGGGCAGTCCGGAGGCAGGGCGCCGCCGTCGTCTGGTCCGTGATGGGCTGGGGCGCCTCGATTGCGGGCTTTGGTCTCGTAGTGCTGCTCGCCGGCCGTTCCGGCGCCGACGGCGTCACGCTGTGGCTCCTTCCCGCCGCGTTGTGCTGCGGGCTGGCCGGGATCGCCGACTCTGTCAGCGCCGTGTTCCGCACCACCATCCTGCAGGCGTCTGCCCCGGACCACCTCCGGGGCAGGCTTCAGGGCGTGTTCATCGTGGTGGTGGCTGGCGGGCCAAGAGTGGGGGACATGCTCGCAGGCGGCACAACCAAACTCTTGAGCGAGGGCTGGGTTCTACTCCTGGGCGGTGTGCTATGCGTAGCCGTGGCGTGGACGGTGGCGCACTGGCAGTCGGGCTTCCTGCAGTACGACGCACGGCACCCCGTCCCGTAGCTGTTTGTTGTCTGCGGGCGGATCCGCGGATTCTGGGCAAGTACTGGCGGATCAAGGTCTTGGAGCCACAAGCTGCTTGGCGGTACAGGTTTCTTGGAGCCACGAGCCTCTTGGAGCCGCGAGCCTCTTGGAGCCACAGTGCACCAGCATCACAACGGCCCGTCGTTGTCTGTCCGGCCGCAGCCGATCTGGCTCCCCGGGGAACGGCTGACGACGCGCAAAACGCCTGGCGACGCGCAAAACGCCTGGCGACGCGCAAAACGCCTGACGACGCGGGAATACCCGCATCGCCGGCCTTTTTGCGCGTCGCAGGAGGCTTAGCGCGTCGTCATGTTAGCTGCGGAAGTTCACGAACTGCAGGTCGGCCTCATCGAAGCCCTTCAGCAGGTTCATGGTCTCCTGGAGATCATCGCGGGACTTGGAGGTCACGCGGAGCTCGTCGCCCTGGATCTGGGACTTGACGGATTTGGGGCCCTCGTCGCGGATGAGCTTGTTGATCTTCTTTGCGAGGTCCTGGGCGATGCCCTCTTTGATGGTGGTCTCGAGCCGGAACTCCTTGCCGGAGGCGTAGGGCTCGCCCGTGTCTAAGGACTTCAACGAAATGCCGCGGCGGATGAGCTTGGACTGCAGCACGTCCAGGACCGCGAGGACGCGCTCTTCGGAGTTGGCCTTCATGAGGATATTCTCCCCGCTGAAATCGACCTCGGCACCGACGCCTTTGAAGTCGTAGCGCTGGACAAGTTCTTTCTGCGCCTGGTTCAGCGCGTTGGCGACTTCCTGCTTGTCTACCTTGCTGACGACGTCGAATGTGGATTCGCCTGCCATGACTGTCCTCCTGATGGTGGCTGGGTGCCCGGTGAAGGGCCGTGGTGTCTGCAATCCAGCCTAGTACGGATGCCCCGGATGTGAAGGCCGGCGGTGAAGCTCGGCGGCAGCCGTCCGGTCCGGTCCGCTCCCAACTGGGTCTGGGCCGAACGAAGTGTCTTGTTGCAGAGTTGCAAGGAGTTGAAGAGTCGTTCGAAAAGTTACGGCCAATGCAGACCAAGGCCGTCAGATACGTCAGCGCTCCACCGCCGCCGCCGGAGGCATCGCCACTGCCGCGACGTCGGTGTCGGCCGCAACGCTGGCCGCCTCGATCATCTTCAGCCAGGCCGCGGATGTCTCGGCCAGGCTCGACGGCCTCCACGCCGATTTGGCCAGGGTGAACAACACGGGAGCGGATGAACGCTCCGCGGTCCTCGGGGGACGGCGGCCAAGTGCAGTCATCAGGATTGGCAGCACCGATTCGTGGCCTCATATCTGCTGAGCAGACGCTTTCAGGTAGAAGCTTGGATCCGTGTGATGTCGTCGAATAACTGCAATTTCCTGTGCGGAGGTTCCGCCCCGAAGGTAACTACTCTCCGCCCAAGCTCCCTAAGCGGACGAACCTTTCGGCGACTCATGGGCGATGACAGAGCGTGTTTGGATAATTGCAGTTGAACCGACGCGCAGTGATCGGCCTACTTGGAAATAGAACTGACCAACCCAGTAGTCGCCGACGGGAATCAGGGTGGCGACTACTCGTGTTCGGCCCAAAAGCCGTCCGTACTGTTCAACGCATGGTCTCAAGTCCAACGTCCCCTTATCCCCCCTTGACTATCAATTGGGCCGCCACCAAGGGCTCCCCTCGCATGCGTAAAGCCGCGGACGGAAGAAGTGACGGCACTTCCAGCAATGCTGAGCTGCTGCCTCAGGAATTCCCTCAGCCCAAAGTCCTGACCGTACCGTCCATCGCATTCCGCAATGTACTTGCTGCCGGCAGCGCGTTCGTTTTTGCCCGTGGCCAGCGCTTCTTCCCTGAGCTCGCCAGCCTGTGGTTCGGCCGGATGCCCAGGTTCGCGGCCGTCGGCGCCTTCGGCGCGGTCCTGAACCTGACGATCATGGCGTTGATGCTCGGGCTGGGGGCGCACTACCTGCTGGCCGCGATCGTGGCCACCGAGTTGACCATCCTGAGCAACTTCCTCATGCAGGAGCGGCTGGTGTTCCGCGACATGCGCGGGGGCCGTCCGTTCTGGCAGCGCATCCTCGCGAGCTTCAGTTTCAACAACATCGAGACTCTCGTCCGGTTGCCGGTGCTCGTGCTCCTTGTGAGCGTCCTGCTCGTGCCCAGCCTCGTCGCCCAGGCCGTGACCCTCGCGGTCGCGTTCCTGATCCGCTTCGCCTTCACGTCCCGCGTCATCTACCGCATCCACCCCGTCGCGAGCCGCACCGTGCTCGTGGCCTCACTCCGAAAGGAGCAGCAGTCATGACTGCCACCATCGATCCGCCCCCTGCTCTGTTGGCCCCCGAGCCGCCGGCGCAGCCTCAGACCGAGCAGGAGTGGCCCACCTTGGGCTGCCGCCGCTGCGACGACGTTCGGCACGGAGGACCGTCGTGCAACTGACCGAGGATCGACCGTCCGGAGCGGGGACTAAACCCCCCGCCTCCGCGTCTGAATCCGGCGCCCTGGACCTGTCCGGCCTGGACCGGCCCGGGCCCCGCATCGTGTCGCTTATCCCGGCACACAACGAGGAGGATGGCATCGTCAAGACTGTCCGCAGCCAGTTCGCCCAGACGATCCAGCCCGCGCTGGTCATCGTGATGGCAGACAACTGCACCGATGACACTGTGCGCCTGGCCCGCGCGGCGGGGGCGCAGGTGGTGGAGACGGTCGGCAACAAGGCCAAGAAGGCCGGGGCGCTCAACCAAGGGCTCGCCCTAGTCATGCCGCTGCTCAATGACGAGGACTACATCCTCGCCCAGGACGCGGATGGCGAGCTCAGCACCGACTTCGTCAAGAACGCGCTGTGGGCCTACGACGTGAAGCCGAACCTGGGCGGGGTCTCGGGCTGCATCGTCGCCCGGACCCCGAACAATTTCATCGAGCGCGCTCAGGCCATCGAGTACGCCCGTGGCACCCGCCTCATGGGGCGGCAGGGCGGCAAGGTTCACGTTCTGTCGGGTGCGGCCTCGCTGTTTCCGGTACTCGTATTCCGGGCCATCGCCGACGCGCGCGGCAAGGCCCTGCCGGGCACCCCCGGCACCGTCTACATGGAGGACTCGCTCACCGAGGATTACGAGCTGACACTGGCGATCCGACACCTGGGCTTCGACTGCACCAGCACCAAGCGCTGCCCGGTGGTCACCGACGTCATGCCGACGATTCAGGACCTGGAAGTGCAGCGCCTGCGGTGGTACCGAGGGGCCATGGAGTCGCTGTGGCTCTACGGCTGGAACAAGATCACGCGCCGTACCTGGGGCGGGGTCGCCTTCACGTTCTTCTCGTCCCTGCTGTTCCCGGCCGCGCTGCTCGCGCTGGTTCTGAGCTGGCTGCTGTGGGACATCGCGCCCAATCCGCTCTACTGGTTCCTGCTGCCCATCTTCATGGCAGAGAACATCATCACGGCGTACCGGACCAAGGACAAGGCGTCCATTAGGACGGCCATCCTTTTCGTCCCGCTGTGGCTCTACGACAACGCCATGTTCATCGTGTACTGGCGTTCCCTGGTAGGAGCCGTGCGCCGCGAGGCGCGTGTGTGGATTACCTGACAAGTGTGAATTACCTGAGAGGAGGGAAATACAAATGTACGGAGCAAACGGAAGTTTAGCTGCGAGCGGCGTAGCGGCTACGTCGCTGGCCGCCACGGGGCTGGATGCGTTTTGGATCATCGTCTCCAGCGTGGCGTTCATCATGGCTGGCGTCGTGCTGACGCGGCTTCGGCCCAAGGAGGAGTTTTGATTCGCGTTGCGGTCCCGCAGATGGGGGCCGCCGTTGCGGCGCTCCTGCTGATCGCCGTCGCGGCCTTCACGAGCCAAGAACCCCCGTCCCCCACCCCTATTCCCCGCGCCGAGACCCGGATCCAGAGCGCGGACCGGAGCCAACTGCCGGTGCTGCCACCTCCTGCCGTCTGTGCCGGGTATGTGGCCCTGACGTTCGACGACGGCCCCACGGAGCTGACCTCGGACATCCTGGCCGTGCTCGACCACTACAAGATCCCCGCGACTTTCTTCAACGTTGGCGCTCAGGAGCAGGCCAGTTCCCGCGTGGTCGAACGGGCGTTGACGGCAGGACATCAGGTGGGCAACCACACGATGACCCACCCCGATCTGCTGACAAAAACCCTGGACGAAGCCGCGGCCGACATCGACGCGGCGACGGTCGTGCACCGCGACCTGGGTCACGACTACCCGACGCTATTCCGCCCGCCGTTGGGCAACACCAGCGCCCAGCTTCGGGCGGCCGTGGAAAGTCGCGGGATGCTCGAGGTCCTGTGGACCGTCGACTCCAGAGACTTCGAAGCCAAGACTGCCGGGCAGGTGGTCGAGGCCTCCAAAGGCATGACCGACGGCGGGATACTTCTCCTGCACGACGGCAAGCCCGTCACCCTGGAGGCGCTGCCGCTGATCATCGAGCTCTACTACAGCCAGGGGCTGTGCTTCGGCCAGGTCGCCGCGGCCGACGCCGAACTGTCCACTAATGTGCCCGGTCTCACCCACCGGGCACGAGCAAGTAAGCAGGAGCCATGACCGCCACTACCTTGACGCGCCCCGAAGCATCACAGATCACCCCACCGGCCCGCCCGCCCATGAGCCGTGCCAGCCGGCAGTGGCTGCTCCTGGGTCTTGTCCTGGCCTACGGCGTCGCGCTCGCGGTCCGCCTCCGCAACACGGCGTTCATCGATGAGGCGCTCTACATCAACGCAGGGAATGCCTACCTCGATCACTGGTTCGAGGGTCGTCCGCTCGGTGACGCCGGTGCCTTCTTCTCCGGCCTGCCCGTGCTCTACCCCGTGCTCGCTGCCCTGCTGGACTCCGCAGGCGGACTCTACCTCGTGCGGGCGTTCAGCCTGCTGTGCATGCTCGGCACAGCCATGGCCCTCTACGGCACGGCGCGCCACCTGTGGGGCAAGCGCGCAGGTCTGCTGGCTGCAGCCACCTTCATATTATCCGGCCCGGTGATCTTCACCGGCTGGCTGGGGACGTTCGACGCCCTGGTGATCTTCCTGCTCGCCCTAGGTCTGTGGGTCGGCCTGACGCGCCAGAGCTATCTCTCGGCCGGCCTCCTCGGCGGTCTGCTGACGCTGGCCGCCATGACCAAGTACACGGCCGGGATATTCGTGCCGGTCGTGCTCGCGGCGACCCTCGTCCTGGGCATCTTGGGGGCGCGCCGGGCGCTGGTTGCCACCGGAGTGGCGCTGGGCACGCTGGCCACCATCTGGGCGCTGTGGGGCGAGGGTATCGCCCGGGACGTCGAGTTCACCACGACCGCTCGCCAGGCGCTGTCCCCGACCGGCAAGGGCGCGCTGCTGTCCCTTGCCGGCGACCACCTGGCCCTCCTGGTGCTGCTCGCAGCGGTATCTCTGGTGCTGATGTTCCGCGCCGGGGGGTGGCGACTGCCGCTCCTGGGCTCGGGTCTCGTGCTAGCCTCGGCGGCACTACCCATCGGCCAGATGATCCTCGGCGAGGCGGTCTCGTTCGAGAAGCACCTGGCCTACTCGGTCATGCTCCTCGCGCTTCCCATCGGGTGGGGCCTGGCGCGTATCTCACGCTACCCGCTGATGGTCACACCCATTGTGATCACGGTGATGATCATGGCGCTGTTCCCTTTGGTCCGCGCCGACGCCATGTACCGCTGGACCAACGTCCAGAGCGTGGTGACAGCGATTGAGTCCGACCCTCAGCGCGGGCTCTACATCAGCTCGGCTACCGACGCGCTCGATTACCACACGCGCGATCTTCCGAACATCGCTTGGGAGACCACATTTGAGCTGTACTTCGAGGGTGAGGACAGCATTCGGACGGCCGTCGAGAATGAGCGTTACCAGACAGTGATTCTCCGCAGCTCCACCGTCGGCAACCGGGAGCAGGACGCCGCGCAGGCCGTGTTCCTGGACGCCCTTGAGGAGAGTGCCGCTTACTCACTAGCCTTCGAGCCATTCCCCGCTTCGCCCAACCCGGGTGACAACTGGCTCATCTACACCCGTGGCTAACCTGTCACAGGGAGAGAAAAGGGATCGCATGAAGTCGCTGCTGGCTCTCAGGGTCCGGACCCTGGCTGTGCTGACCACGCTGCTCCTGGCCGGACTAGTCGGGGTTACTCCCGCGAACGCTGTGCCGTGTCCTTGGGGGACGCAGTGCATCGCTGTCACCATGCCCGCGCCTACCTCCGGTGCCACTCTCAACGGCACCGTGCCACTGGAGGCCACCGCCCGGGCTACCCAGCCCGCGCGCGGTGCGATCGTCAAGGTCGAGTGGTGGCTCTACCACCCCGACTTCGCCCGGCAGGTCCCCGAGAACGGCGAGGGCAAAATCCTGCTCGCCGAGGTGACTGCGCCGGCCGCAGGCACCCGCACGGACGGCACCTGGCGCAGTTCCTGGGTCGTCGCCGACAGGATGACCACCAGGGACGGGGCCTACCAGCTCCCAGGCACCCGGACCTACACGCTGCCGAACACGGCGGGATACTCCCTCGAGGCGCACGTCCTGGACGAGGAGTGGGTACGCACCTGGGGCGGGCCTCCCGGCCGGAGCCCCACGGCCAACGTCACCATCAACTTCGGTGGCACCACCACCCCGCCGCCCACGCCACCCCCGGCCGCCAACGAGGTCCGGATCGGGACGGCCGTCCGAACGTTGAACGGCACAAACATCTACCGCGCCGCCGGGACGCTCGTGCGCTACACCGGCACGCGCAGCCCGGCCAACCAGTACGGCATCGAGGTAGCCGTCGGGGCCGACAACAAAGTCTTAGCCGTCTCGCGCTTTCAGCCTGGCATGGCAATCCCCGCCGGGGGCTATGTGCTCTCCGGACACGGCGAGTCGGCCGACTGGCTGGGGGCGAACGCGCCTGTGGGGGCGACGGTCCAGCCGGGTAGCGGCACTACCGCGCCGCCCCCGCCCCCGCCCACCACCCCGCCGGCCGCGAACGAGGTACAGATCGGGACGGCGAAGCATGTCCTGAACGGGACCAACGTCGCGCGCCAGGCGGACTACCTCGTGCGTTACACCGGCACCGCGAGCCCGGCCAATATTTGGGGCTACGAGGTCGCGGTCGGGACCGACAATAAGGTCGCCTCGATCAGCAAGCGCCAGGCAGGGATGGCCATCCCCAGCGGGGGCTACGTCCTGTCCGGCCACGGGGAGTCCGAGCGCTGGCTGGAACTCAACGCGCCGGTCGGGGCGACCGTCACCCTGCCGGGCGGCACCGCCCCCACGCCGCCCCCCACCACGCCACCCCCCACGCCGCCCCCGGCCACTGGTCTGGCGGCGACGGGGCGCTGGACCATCGCGGACTCGCCGCTGCCCGCCCGGGCCATCCACTCCACGCTGCTGCGCGACGGGCGCGTGCTGCTGCTCGCGGGCTCGGGTAACAATACCGGGGACTTCGACGCCGGGACCTTCAAAAGCGCCGTGTGGAACCCCTCCACCGGAGCCTTCAAAGAGATTCCGGTGCCCTACGACATGTTCTGCGCGGGGCACGTCACCCTGCCCGACGGTCGGGTGCTCATCAGCGGTGGCACCGAGGCGTACGCGGGCCACAAGGCCGCGATCGGGTACGTCGGGTCGAAGCAGTCATACATCTTCGACCCCGGCACCGACAGCTACTCCAAGGTCAACGACACCATCGAGGGCCACTGGTACCCGACGCTGACCAAGCTGGAGAACGGCAACGTCTGGTCGGTCGGCGGCTACGACAACCGCGACGGTGTGGCCAAGGGATCGACGGCCGTCGAGATGTTCAGCGCGGCGACCAACCAGTGGCTGCCGCGCACGGCCACCGCCCAAACCAACCGTTACTGGGGCACCTACCCGCACTTCTTCCTCATGGCCAACGGCAACCTGTTCTTCACGGGTGGCTACACCTTCGGCAACTCGCCGTCGGCCACGGGGTCGGTCATCCACAACTGGCGCAACGCCACCAGCGGCGACGTCCCCGGCCTGCGGGACCGGTCGCTGCGTGATCAGGCCAGCTCAGTCCTGCTCCCCCCGGCGCAGAACCAGACCTTCATGATCGCGGGCGGCGGCTCGACCGACCGGGGCGGGTCGACCAACAGCGTCGACCTGATCAACCTCAACTCGGCCAACCCCGCATGGACCCCTGGACCGGCTCTGCCCGGGCCGGAGGGCCGCATGTACGTCAACCTTACGACGCTGCCCGACCGCACCGTTCTGTCCTCCAACGGCAGCACCGGGCCTCGTGAGGGCAACGTGCTACGGGCGGCGGCGTACAACCCCGCGATCAACGCCTGGACGACCGTGGCGGCGGACCCGGTGGGCCGCAACTACCACTCGTCATCGCTGGTCCTGATGGACGGCCGGGTCGCGGTCTTCGGCTCCAATCCGGCCGACGGCTCGTTCGAAATGCGCGTCTCGATCTACGAGCCGGGCTACCTGTTCAAGGGCACGCGCCCGACGATCACGGCAGCTCCCGGGGCGACCGGCTACGGTGCAGGCTTCGACCTCGGTGTCACCGGGGACGTGGTCAGTGCCTCGCTTACCGCCGTCGGTTCGGCCACCCATCAGACGGACACCAACGCCCGCCTGGTGGACCTGCCCATCACCGGCACCGGCGCGATCCGTCGCGCCACGGTGCCGTCCAACCCCGCGCTGCTGCCGCCCGGGCCGTACATGCTCACGGTTCTGGACGCCAGCGCCGTGCCCTCCGTGGCGAGGATGGTGAACGTCCGATGAGAGCAAGGATCATGGCCGCTGCTGCCGCAGGACTGCTGCTGCTCAGCGGGTGCGCCGTCGACTCGGCGGTAGGTGCCCCCGGCGCGGAGCCGCCCCCGGTGGAAGCTCCTGATGCCCGTCCGGATTCGCAGATCCCCGAAGCGGACGTCCCGATCTCGGACGTCGCCCCCGAAGCCGAGGGGGTCAACGAGCCCGGACACGAGCAGGCCGGGGGCATCAAGATGACCCCCGACAAGGGCCGGGGCCTGGACGCCGGTGACGTGTCCGACACGTCCCTGGCAGGCGGGTGTGTGCCGGGCTACGGCAAGGACGGGGAGTGCCTGCCGCCCATCCCGCCCCGGCTTGCGGCAGAGCACACGGGCCACGCCGGGATGGACGGGCCGGAGATGGCCATGTTCTACAACTGCGAGGACGTCCGGGCACTGATCCCTGACGGCCTGGCCACGGAGGAGGACCCGCTCGGGCTCGACTCCAACAAGGACGGGATCGCTTGCGGCAGGGGCGACAACGGATAGTACACTGGACGCACACGCACACGCACACGCACGAGCGGCGGGAGGTCAGGACATGATCACCCGCCGCTCGTTTTTTCTCGGAGCAGCAGGGGTGGCCGTATTCCCTCATCTAGCTCCGAGGCCGGACGAAGATGGCGGTGCGGGGCCGCGGCGCTACACCGATCCCCCGTATGAGCCAGTGCCCGAGGGCTACCCTTACGACAAGCCCATCCCGGCCTTGAGGAGCCACATCATGGCACCACTTCCGAGTCGTGTAGTCGCGGGCTATTGGACGTACTGGGGTTCGCCGATCCGGCTGAACGACATTCCGTCGGGTTACAACACCGTCTTCCTGTTCCACGCCACCCCGGTCGGCGGCGCGCCTGGCACCACCGGTGCCGTGCAGTGGAACAACCCAGGCAATGGGCGCGGGGGGACGCCCAAATTCAAGGCGGATCTGGCCGAGTTCCGCAGGACGCGCACGGCGATCCTGACGGTCGGTGGCGCCGGAGCGCACGTCGATATCTCCACCCGCGCGCGTGCCCAGGCCTTCCTGGACAGCATCAAGCGCATCTACGGCGAGCTCGGCGGCTTCGACGGGCTCGACTGGAACAACTACGAGGGCGAGCAGCAGCCCGACACCGACCAGATGATCTGGATCTCGCAGCAGCTTAAGGCCGCCTACGGCCAGAGCTTCGCGATCACCAGTCCGCCCGCTCCGTGGCGTCCGGTGGACGTGGCCCACTGCAGGGCAATGATTGACGCGGGCGTCATGGACATGGTCAGCCCGCAGTACTACGACGGCCCCGGCCTTGCCGAGGAAGGCTACATCGTCAACTCCGTCAACGAGTGGGTAGCGCGAATGGGCGACGCCAGCCGCGTCGGGGTCGGCTTCGGCCTAGCCAACGCGGTCAACTTCTCCACCCGCGCCGCCGTCGGGGGCGCGTGGAAGACCTTGGCTGCCCGCCACCCCAGGCTCCGGGGCGCGTTCAACTGGGACATGCCCACCGACGAGGGCCTCGGCTGGCCGTTCGCCAACGACGTCGGCCCTCTGATGATGATCGGGGCCCCCACGACGACCACTCCCTTCGTCATCCCGATGCCTGTGTCTATCACGGGACGCACTCACACCGCGGTGGCAGGGGACACGCTGGCGGGCACCGCGGCGCGCTCCGGCATCGCCGACTGGAAGGAGACGGCCGCCGACCGCAACCTCACACCCGAGTCCCGGCGCGTGGGCCAGCTCTCGAAACTGACCGACGCCGCGACGAAGCCGCCCGCCACGAACCCCACCGCGCCCCAGGCCGACAACCTGACCATTCCAACCACGCCCAGCGGCGCGCGGCTGCCGGACCGGGTCGTGGGCACCTACTGGTTCCACGTCCCGGGACTGCGGCTCAACACGGTGCACCCGGCCTGCAGCGTGGTCTGGATCGCCTTCGCCGACGCGGCGGGCGGTGTGGGCAACGTCGAGTTCGATACGAATACCCGTCCGGACAAGACGACGATCAAGGCCGACATGGCCGAGCTGCGCACGCGGACCGCCCCGCCCAAGATCATCCTGTCCAGCTTCGGCTGCCCGAACAACGGTCCGGACCCGACCTCGACTACCGGTGCGGACGAGTTCGCGGCCGACATCATCCGGATCAGCAAGGACTACGGCTTCGACGGGTTCGATTGGGACCTAGAGCATGCGCCGAAGTTCACAGCCTGCAACCTGGAGCGGGCGAGCCGGGCAATCGTCACCGAGATGCGCAAGACCAACCCCGCGTTCTCCCTCACCGTGACCTCCCGTCCGGGGCCGAGCGGGGAATTCACGCACGACGACGGCCGGATCTGGGCAGATTTCGCCCGTCGCTGCAGGGACATCATCGACCTGGTCCAGCCGCCGTACCACAACCGCGACAACCGGGTCCTGGACATGAACTCCATGCGATCGGAGGTCCAGGCCTGGCTCGACTGCGGGCTGCGCCAGGATCAGATCGGCTTCCTGTGGATGATCACGCCGACGGCGTTCGCGGTCAGCGACAGCCAGCTCGCGACGGTGGCCTACGCCAACCAGGTCTGGGACAAGCTCGCCACAACGTGGCCCAACCTGAGCGGCATGGGCACCTGGTCGATGACCCAGGACCAGGCCAACGACTGGCGCTTTGCTACCCAGGTCGGCCCGAACGTGGTCAACAACGGGCCGCTGGCCGGTGGGCCGAGCATCCTGACGACCGAGCCGACGATCCCCGGCCCGACGATCCCGACGGTCCCACCGGCCAACCCCACAGCGTAGGTCTCGGTCATCACCGTGACCGGCTGCTACCCGCTCACCGGGGCCAGCGCGCCCCGTGATGCCGATCAGTTCGTCATCTGCACCCCGGAGGGCGGCAGGGTCACCATGACGAACCAGTACGGCGTGGAGGCGACCTGGACCGACGGCAAGATCGTGGCCCTGAACGACCGCCAGGCGCCGGCCTCAGCGGACACCGCGCTGGCGGATCCCCCAGATCTCGTTGTCCCTTGTCCTTCTTCGCCGCCCGGGTACTATCCGCCGCGGACTGCTTGGTGATCTCCCTGCGCGCCGACAACGACAACCACTGCACGCACCCCATTGCGTGAGCCCTATTGGTGAGTCTCGTCGCCGATTCGATTCTTCGGCCGAAGTTCTGTAAAGTTGTCTTGCCCGCGGTTACTGGACGCGGAACGGACTGGAAACAGGCGTTCCGAACACAGAGGCCGCGAGTGATCTTCTTATGAAGTTCGGCAGATTACCCGAGCGGCCAAAGGGGGCTGACTGTAAATCAGCTGGCAACGCCTACGGGGGTTCGAATCCCTCATCTGCCACCCTTGAAAGAGTCCCCGGAACCACCAGGTTCCGGGGACTCTTTCTTTTTGCCCAGGTGCCGGGGCCCCAGTCAAAGCGTGACGGTGCGTGAACATCCGGCCCCCGGCACTACGAATTGCCAGATCTGGCAGGGTCCGCCTTTGGACAGCGGCTAAACTTGTAGGCACTATGGACGACCCTCCCTCACATATGCCCATGCCCCTCCATCTTTTGACCGGTTTCCCGGCCATCACGGGAGAGGGGCGCCCGAATGTATGAATGGATCATGATCGGCATCGGTCTCGTCCTCACCGTAGGCACAGGACTGTTCGTCGCCTCTGAGTTTGCGCTGGTAAACCTCGACCGCAATGAACTTGAAGCACGTCACACCCGTGGTGAGAAGCACCTCGTGCCCACCATCAAGGCCCTGAAGATCACCTCGACGCATCTGTCCAGTGCCCAGCTCGGCATCACGCTGACAACGCTCCTGACCGGCTATACCTTTGAACCGGCCATCAGCTCGCTGCTCCGGGCGCCCCTGCTCGCGGCGGGCCTGCCCGGGACCCTGGTTCCCGGGGTGGGTGCGGTCGTCGGCATCTTCACCGCTACGGTCTTCTCGATGGTGATCGGTGAGCTTGTTCCCAAGAATTTTGCGCTGGCGCTGCCGCTGGCCACTGCGAAGGTGGTTATCCCCTTCCAGACCCTCTTCACCGCGGTGTTCAAACCCGTCATTCTGCTCTTCAACAACACTGCCAACAAAATCATCCGGTCCTTCGGCATTGAACCGAAGGAAGAGCTCTCCGGCGCGCGCAGCGCCGAGGAACTCAGCTCGCTGGTGCGCCGCTCCGCGCTGGAGGGCGTCCTTGACCTGGACCACGCGGCCCTGCTGCACCGTACGCTGCGTTTCTCGGACCACAGCGCCGCGGATGTGATGACCCCCAGGGTGCGGATGACCACGGTCCATGCCGATGACACGGCGGAACAGATCGTCAGCCTTACCTCTTCCACCGGTTACTCCCGGTTCCCCGTCATCGGCCGCGACCCGGACGATGTCCTGGGGGTGGTGCACGTCAAGCAGGCGTTCGCCGTGGCCCTGGAAAGCCGCGGACTGGTACCCGCCTCCGAACTCATGATCCAACCGCTCAGGGTGCCCGAATCCATGGGTGTTGACTCCCTTCTGGGACTGCTCCGTCAGCAGGGACTCCAGGTCGCCATCGTCTCCGACGAGCACGGCGGAACGGCCGGCATCGTCACCCTCGAAGACCTGGTCGAAGAGATCGTCGGTGAGTTGGAGGATGAACACGACCGAGCGCGCGTCGGCGTCGTCCGGACCGGCCGCTCCGTCACGTTCGACGCTGCCCTGCGACCTGATGAGCTCCTGGACCGGACAGGCATCGCCGTCCCGGATGGCGAGGAGTACGACACCATGGCCGGATTCGTCACCGACCAGCTTGACCGCATCCCGGAACTCGGTGATGAGGTTGCCATCGACGGCGGAGCGCTCAGGGTCGAGCGGGTGGTGGGGACCCACGTCCAACGCCTCCGGTTCACACCGTCCGGTCCGTTCGACGGGCACCAGAGTGCCCACGACCGGATCATTGACAACCTCACGCAGGAGATGACCCATGAGTGAATACCTTCCCGGCCTGATTTGGCTGGTTGTGCTGCTGATCGTCAACGCCTTCTTCGTGGGCGCCGAGTTCGCAGTGATCTCGGCCCGCCGCTCACAGATCGAGCCGAAGGCAGAAGCCGGCAGCAAGGCCGCAAAAACGACCCTCTGGGCGATGGAGCACGCGACGCTCATGCTGGCAACCAGCCAGCTCGGAATCACCGTATGCTCCCTGGTGATCCTCAACGTCTCCGAGCCTGCGATCCACCACCTGCTGGAGATTCCGCTGGGCCTGACCTCGCTCAGCGGCGAGGCGATCGGCGTCATTGCCTTCATCGCAGCTCTGCTCCTCGTGACCTTCCTGCACGTGGTCCTGGGCGAAATGGTCCCGAAAAACATCTCCTTTTCCATTCCCACCCGGGCCGCGCTGGTCCTCGCTCCGCCGCTGGTGCTGGTTGCCCGGATATTCAAACCGGTCATCTGGACGCTGAACGGCATAGCGAACGCCATCTTGCGCCTGTTCAAGGTGGAGCCCAAAGACGAAGCCACCAGCGCCTACACCCTGGACCAGGTCGCGAACATCGTCGAGCAATCAACGCGCGACGGATTGCTGACCGATACCAGCGGCACACTCACCGCGGCGTTCGAGTTCACAGCGAAGACCGTAGCCGACGTCGAAGTGCCGATCAAGGAGATGGTGCTCCTGCCGGCGTCGGCGACTCCGGCGGACATCCAGAAGGCCGTCGCCCAACATGGCTACTCCCGCTACATCCTTACCAACGACGACGGCGACCCCACCGGCTATCTGCACCTCAAGGACGTCATGGACCTCACCACGCCGGCCTCGTTCAACGAACCGGTACCCGCCAAGCGGATCCGTCAGCTTGCGTCGGCCTTCCGGGGCAGCGAACTCGAAGACGCCCTGGCCACGATGCGGCGCACCGGGACACACGTCGCCCGGGTTTTTGAGGCGCACGGAAACACCACCGGCGTGCTCTTCCTCGAAGACATCATCGAGGAACTCGTCGGCAAGGTGGAGGACGTCACCAGCAGGTGATGCTGGTCGAAGACCTCGATCGAAGATGGACGCAAATCCAGCCCGGCAGGGCTAGAGTCATCACAACTGCATGAATTGGGGGATTGATGGGAATGTCTGAAGTGCACCTGAGACAGGAAACACGCTACAACCGTCTGGCCATAGGTTCTCTGGCCTTGGCAGGACTTGCCGTGATGGGCACCATCTTCGCGGGGGTAGCCGTGATCTCGGTCTTCGCCGTCGGTGCGGGCCACGTAGCGCTTAACCAGATCAAGCTGCTCGGAGAGCGGGGTCGTGGGCTGGCTGTCACTGCCCTCGGAACCGGCTACGCCCTCGCCGTCGCCGCGCTCATCTCCACCGTCTACTCCGCCGTAAGCTTTGCAGTACAGCAGCAGTAACAGGAGCCCGGCCGTGCGCTGTGAACGCCGGCCGCACCGAGCCGGATCCAGCCGGAAAGCCGCGCCCATTGAGAGGTACGTACCCGCTGCGGTGGCGAGGGGGCCTTACTCGAATCGCGTGACGGCGACGGCGGTACTGCCCCGGATGAGACTGAATGTCGCCGCCACCGCAGCGAGGGCCAGGAGCAGGCTCAGGGCCAGGGCAGCGAAGTAGTCGGGCGCCGGCCAGGTCATCTTGTAGGTGTCGTTGATGCTGGTGACCATCAGCCACGCCACGAGGAACCCGAGTCCGATCGAGAGCAGCAGCACGGTCAGGAGCGGGACTGCTGCCTCACGGGTGATGACCCGGCGCAGGACGGACACGGGCATCCCCATCAGCCGCATCAGGCCCAGAACCCTCTTCCGGTCCAGGACGGCGGAGGCGGTGGCGACGGCCAGGGACAGGCCGGCGATGACGATGGCGGCGAACATACCGAGGTAGGCAAGCACGGCCAGGCCCTGGATCAGGCGGGTGGCGGACTGCAACGTGATGTCCGACGCGGAGGTGGCCGGGGTGGCGGTGACGCCTGAACCGTTTAGCGCTGTCCGGGCGCGGTCCATGGCCTCGGGTGTCCCGTCGGTGCCGACCACGATCACCACCGGCACCAGTGCGTCCAGTTTCGCCGCGGGCGCCGGGGCAAGTGGCAGCGGCTGCGTTGTCCAGTAGTAGAGGAACGACGAATCAACGGTGACGGTCTCTGTTGCCGGGATGTCCTCGAATCCGAGGCCGGGAGCATCCGCGGCGCGAAGGTAGATGTCAGGGCCGGCATCCGGTCCGGAGAGGGCTCCCGGGCCGTAGCCGACGACGGCGCTCCGGATACCGGATAGCTTTGCGGCCCGGCGGGCGGCCTCCGCGGCCTGGGCCGGAGTCTGCCCGGTGCCCACGGCCGCGTGGAGGCTGGTGGGCTGGAGCAGGCCGGGCCGGGCCGGCGGCGTCCCGGTGGTCTGGATGACGCTGGATGCTCCGGCGAAGACGGAGACGACGAACACCGCGATCACCAGCCCCGATACGGAACGGAAGGTCGCCACCGGTGTTCGTTGGATCCGGCTGGCGGCAATGACTGCCGCAGCGCTGCGCGCCCGGCGTATCCCTGCCCTGCTGACCAACTGCGTCAGCCAGGGCCCGATGGCCACGATGCCCACGAGGATCAGCACAAATCCACCGATGAGCAGCGGCGATTCAAGCCACGGCAGCCGCACTTGCAGAACCCGGATGATGACGACGGCCGCGGTCATGGCGGCCAGCCCGGTCAGTAGGGGCACGCTCCGCCACATGGTGGGTGTTTTTTCGTGCACGGCCCGCGTCACGCCCAGCGGGCCGATGCCTGCCCGGGCCGTGCGGTGCGCGGCAACGAGCGCCGATGCCGCCACCACCACGGCGACGACGGCGGCGGCAGCCACCGGGCTGGTGGCCAGATCGGCGGCGAACATCCGGGTGCCGTTGACCGGTATCTGCGCGGCGGCCGGCCGCAGCACGGCGGCCAGCGCCACGCCCAGCAGCGCACCGGTCAGGCTGGGGACGGCGGTTTCGACGGCGGCGATCCGGGACACTACCTGCGGGGACGCGCCGATGAGCCGCAGGGTGGCAAACCGTTCCCGGCGCTGGGCAGCACCGAGGCCGGTGATAATGCTGATCAGCAGCAGAACGGGGAAGAACACCGCGATGGCCCCGATGGTCAGCACCGTGCTGTAGGCGGCCGCGCTGCCGCCGTAAGGGTTGGTGGTGAAATCTGATACCAGGGATGCTCTCCCGCTCTGGCGGAGTTCGGCTTCCGTTGCACCGGTGATAACGATCAGGGAATCCAGTCCGGGAAGGGCGGCATCGTCAATCGTCCCGGCAAACTGACCGAACCGGTCTCCGAGCTGGTCCCGGGGGGTCGATTCGATCAGCCGCTGCAGGGCAGGGGAGGCGTAGTAGCGACCCGGCGCCGGCGGGTTGCCGATGCCGGGAATCTGAACGGTCGTCGTCGAAAGTGCAGCGAAGTCGCGGCGGTTGATCAGCTGATCACGGAAGACCTCCACCGGGTCGGCCCGCATGAGCGCCGTGTCCGTGGTCAACGGCACCGGTGTTGCCGGTCCCGAAACGGTCGGATCGCCGGCCGCCGCCGGAACAGACACCGCGGGGCTGCCGGTTTCACGCAGCCAGGCGCCGCGGTCATCGCGGCCGCTCAGGCCGTTGGCGCCGCCCCAGAGCAGCAACAGCAGGCAGACCCCGACGGCGACCCCTCCAGTGATTCCGGCGAGCCTGCCGTAGGCGGAACGGCTGCCGACGACTGCCAGTTTCAGCAATCCGGGATTCATACCGCGACCCGGTGGCCGGCGCCGATGGCGCCGTCGCGCACGATGACTTCCCGGTCGGCGTAGGCTGCGGTGCGCGCGTCGTGGGTGATCATCACCACGGTGGTGCCGGTTTCCCGGACCAGCTCCAGCATCAGCGTCAGCACGTTCTCTGCTGCGAGGGAATCCAGCGATCCGGTGGGCTCATCGGCGAACACCACGGCAGGGGATGTCACCAGGGCCCGGGCGACGGCGACGCGCTGGGCCTGGCCGCCGGAGAGTTCCCCGGGCAGTTTGGCGCCCAGCCCGTCCAGGCCGAGGCGGTCCAGCAGCTCCGTGGACCGGCGGAGCGCCTCGGGCCGCCGGGTCCCGGCCAGGAGCAGCGGGATGCTGACGTTATCCGCCGCCGTGAGCTCCGGGAGAAGCTGGCCGAACTGGAAGACGAACCCGAAATCGGTCAGCCGCAGCCGGGCCCGTTTCGGCTCGGCGAGGGCACTGATTTGCAGCGGGGACCGCCCGGCGGGGCGGTAGGCCACCGTACCGCCGTCGGGGGCAAGAACACCGGCCAGGCAGTGCAGCAGAGTGGACTTACCCGAGCCCGACGGGCCCATGACGGCAAGCACCTCCCCGGGGTGGACATCGAGGTCGATGCCGCGCAACGCCGCGGTCTGCCCGAAGGAGTGGTGCAGGCCGCGGGCGCTGAGGATGGGTGCGGCGGCGTCAGTGGTGTTCATGCGCTCCGGAGCTCCTTCGTGAGTTGACTCAGGCGGGCGCTGGTCAGGTCGATCCAGCGCAGGTCAGCTTCGATGTGGAACAGGCCGTGGTCACATATCAGGACCTGCAGCAGCTCCGCGCCCCGCTTCAGGCGCGTCAGTTCACGCATGCGAACCATGTGCTCCGCGCGCTGCACATCGAGCAGCCGGTCGGCGTCGTCGTCGAGCAGCAAGGCGATCACGGTCTTCGCGAAGAGGTTGCTTTGCAGGGACTCCGAGGGCACGTCGGGGGTGAACAGCCACTGACGGACCTTGTCCCTGCCCGCCACGGTGATCTCGTACTTCTTGCGGTCCGGGCCGCCGCCGGTCTCCTCACCCAGAGCCCGGATCAGCTCATCGCGGACCATCCGGGCCAGGGTGGAATACACCTGCCCGAACGCCAGGGCCTTACCGGCGCCGAAGTAGCGGTCATAGGAATGCTTCAGGTCGTAGCCATAGCTGGGCGCCCGGCCCAGCAGGCCCAGAAGGGTGAGGGAGTTGTCCACACCCCTATCTATACGCTGAGTGCATAGCGAAGTCCAGCTCTGAAAGCGGAGAGACGACACCGTGTTGTAAATGCTCCTGCCGGCGCCCTGGTCCCGGCGTGCAGTCGGCGCGGAGCAGGGGACCGATAGTAGAACTGGCCGGAGGGAGAGGCATCCGATTACGGAAGAGGCCCACCCTCGGCGGTTCTGAGGTGCGTGCCCGGCAGTTTCTCAATCAGCCGCCGGGGCGAAGCGCCCTCCAGCGCCAGCCACATAAAGCGGCCGTCCGCCGTTGCGGCCTCCACTTCGCCCCGGTCAATGAGCTGTCCGTTGTTGTGAACCTCGATGTGTTGTCCGATGAGCAGGGTCCAGTCATCTGCGGGCCGCCAGGGAACGTAGTCATCAGGTCCGCTGTCGCTTTGCAGGTTAAGTCCGGACATGTTCACCACGTTCCCGCCGCGACCGAGTTGCCGCCGGACCGGCGATGCCCTCGACCGGCACCCGCTATTCCTTGACCGCCCCGGCCGTGGCATTCATGATCCGCTTCTGGAAGATAAAGAAAACGATGGCTACGGGAATGGTCATGATGGCGGCGGCTGCCAGTTTCAGCGGATACTGTGTTCCCGAACTCAGCTGGCCCGAGGACAACTGGGCCACGCCTTTCGTCAGAGTGGTCAGTGCGGGGTCCTGGGTTGCGACGACGAAGTGGCTCAGTTCGTTCCAGGAACCCTGGAAGGAGAGGATGACGATGGTCATGACTGCCGGAACGGACATGGGCAGGACGATGGACCAGAAAGTGCGGAAGGTACCGGCGCCGTCCACTTTGGCTTGCTCCTCGACGCTTACGGGAATCGATTCGAAGAAGTTCTTCATGATGAAGACCCCTGCGGCGTCGGCCAGGAGCGGGATGATCATGCCGAAGTACGAGTCGTAGATCCCCAGTTGGTTGATGACCAGGAACTTGGGAATCAGCAGCACCACGCCGGGGACGGCCATGACGGCGATGAGAGCCGCGAAAACGGCGGACCGTCCGCGGAAGCGAAGCCGGGCAAGGGCGTAGCCCGCCAGCAGGTCAAAGAATACCCGTCCGGCTGTGACCAGTACCGTGACCACGATCGAGTTCTGGAACCAGAGCGGAAAGTCTGAGTTCAGGAACAGGCGTTCGTAGGCGGCTGCGGTCCAAGTCGGCGGTATCAGGGACAGCGGATCCGCAGCAGCCGCCGGCTCGGTCTTGAAAGACGTGGCGATGTTGATCAAGAAGGGGAAGATGTACACGATCGCCAGCAGGATCAGGACCACGTAGGTAAGCCAACCCCAGGTTACGGGCTTCCGCAAACGCCCCGTGGTTCCAGGCGCGGGCCGCCGCTGGGGAGTCTTTGGCGCTGCCGGCTGCGGCCCATCGGCGACGGCGGGTGAGCTGGTGTGGGGCACGGTCACGGGGTTCCTCCCTTGGGCGGCGGCGGGTTGAAGCGCTTGCGGCGCGGAACGGTGGTGCGTTCACGAAGGATCAGCCGCTGGATGAGGGCTAGAACGATGATGATGGCGAAGAGCAGGAAGCCGATCGCCGCTCCCTGTCCCCACTGCTGGTTGTTGAAGGCGGTGCTGAAGGACAGGTAAGCCGGTGTGAGGGTGGTCTTTGCCGGGCCGCCCTGGGTGCCGGTGTAGATCTGGTCGAACACCTGCCAGGAGCCGATGAGGCCGAGGGTGACCACGGTGAACAACGTAGGGCGCAGCATCGGCAGGGTGACGAACCGGAACCGCTGCCAGCCGCTGGCGCCGTCGAGCATGGCTGCTTCCTGGAGTTCGCCGCGGAGGTTCTGGAGCGCTGCGATGAAGAGCAGCATAAACGTTCCGGAGGTGGTGAAGACGGCCATCAGGATGAAAGCGGACATCGCCACGGACGGTCCGGACAGCCAGTCCCACCAGCTCACGCCCAGGAACGAAGAGCCGGCCAGGGCCGCGGGCGGGGTGCTGACACCCAGGCTGCGGGCAACCAGGTGCAGCACGCCGTTGGGATCCTGGAACCAGTTGGGGCCGGCAATGCCAACGAGGGCGAGGATTTTGTTGACCACACCGCTGGCGCTGAAGAGGAAGAGCCACAGCACGGTGATGGCCACGGAACTGGTCACGGACGGGAAATAGAACGCGGTGCGGAAGAAGCCCCGTCCCTTGAGGATGCGCCGGTTCACCAGCACCGCCAGCAGCAGCGAGAGTGCCGTCTGCAGCGGAACGGTGAGAATGACGTAGTAGACGTTGTTTCGCAGTGCCGTTCCAAAATCGCGTGCAGCCAGGCCTCCGCCGGAGAGGATGGCATCGTAGTTTTTGGTTCCGACGAAGCCGGTGCCCGAGAAGGGGCTGCCGCGGCCAGTCCAGTCGGAGACGCTGACCCACGCAGCCATGGCTACCGGCAGGGCCAGGAACAGCCCGAGGATGATCACCACGGGCGCTATAAAGAGCCACCCGGTGGCGTTCTGGCGTCCGTGGACACCGGAACGCCGCCGGGCCAGCAGCTGTGGCGCCGCGGTCATTTGGCCAGAACCGCGGTCATCTCGGCCTGGACGGAATCCAGAATGGTTTTCGGGTCGGACGTCTTGAGCGTGGCTAGCTTGGCGTTCAGGTCCTTGATGACGTCGGCCGCCCCGGGCTGCGAAGGCAGCGACTGGGCGTATTCGGCGCCGGCCAGGGAGGCGGCCTGGGCCGGGAACGTTGACTTGAACTCGGCTGCGGCGGACTCAACGGAGGGCATCACACCGAAGGCCTTGGCGAAACCCATCTGGTTCTGCGTGCTGGTCAGCTGCTCCACCAGTTTCTTCGCGGCGGGCTTGTTCTTGCTGTCCGCGGCGATGCCCCAGCAGTTGGTGAACTGCAGGGTGCCCTTGCCCTTGGGGCCGGCCGGGAGCTCCACGGTGCGGTACTTCACGTCCGGGTAGTCCTTGGACAAGGCCCCGCCGATCCAGTTGCCCTCGATGGTCATGGCCGAGAGACCCTTCCCGAAGGCCTCGCCGCCCCAGCCCGCGCCGAGCTCTGAGGAGTACTTCGCGGTTCCGTCGGCGAGCATGGACTTGACGAAGCCCAGGGCCTCGATGTTCTCCGGGCTGTTGATGGTGGCCGTCTTGCCGTCCTCACTCACAAAGGAGCCGCCGGCCTGCGGGAAGAAAGCCCCGATCCGAGCGATTTCCGGGCTGAAGGACAGCCCTGTCGTGGGACCGCTGGTCAGCTTCTTGGACGCCGCGGCCAGCTCATCCCAGGTGGCGGGGATGTCGCCGTCGCCCAGTCCGGCGGCGGTCCATTTGTCCGTGTTGATCACCAGGGAGAGGGTGGAGAAGTCTTTGGGTGCGCAGAAGAGTTTGCCGTCGTAACTGAACGCCTTTGCGAGGCCCGGGTAGAAGTCGGCCTTGTTGGCGAGCGAGTCGCCGTACGGCTCCAGCGAACCGTTGGCGGCGAAGCCTGCGAACTGGTCGGTGGAAACGTAGAAGACGTCCGCCGGTTTGCCCGAGGCGAAACCCTGGCTGAGCTGCTGCACCATGTCGGAGGCAACGCTGACGGAGGCCTCGGTTCCGGAAGCCTTGGACCAGTCGGCGACGGCGGACTTGACCGCCGTCGTTTCCGCGTCACCGGAGCTGCCGATCAGGACACTGACGGGTCCGGATCCGGTGGCCTCGGCACCTCCGCTCGGGGCCGGACTGTTAAATCCGGATCCGCACGCGCTGAGTGTGAGGGCTCCAATGACGGCGGCGGCGCCGCTGACCATTCTCAGTGTTCGTGTTCGTGCCATGGGTCAATCTCCGTTTCAATAGGGGTGCGCCCACCGTTGGACGCGCAGTAATTCATGGATAGTCGGGCAGATCTTCGGGAAATTCGGTGATGCGGTTTGCGGTGGTTCAGCGGGAAGAGGGGCTGGCGAGCGGGCCGCCGCCGTCGCGCAGGACCAGCCGCGGCTTCAGCAGCCGGTGGGCCGCCGGGACCTGCTCCAGCGCTGAGCCGTCCAGGACGTGCCGCAGGATGTCCGCGATCTCGCGGGCAGCCTCTTCCACAGGCTGGGCGACGCTGCTGAGTCCCATGGCGGCCGCCACCGGCGTGTCGTCGAAACCGATCACCGCCGGCGGAGTGCCGGGCGCTGCCGCCCGCAGCTGTTCGGATGCACCAAGGGCCAGCGAATCACTGGCGCAGACCACGGCGGTGGCACCCCTTTCCAGGAGCAGGCGTGCGCCCTCTGCCCCCTGGCGGGTCCCGTCGGCGACGCCGACGGACAGGGACTCAAGGTCTGCCGGCGGAACATTTCCCTCAAGGGCAGACGCCCAGCCGCTGCGCCTGTCGTCCCCGACTCCGGATCCGGCCGGCCAGCCAAGGAATCCGATCCGCTGATGGCCCCGGCCGAGCAGATAGTGGGTGGCCTCCGCCGTGCCGGCCTGCCCGTCGACGTCCACCCAGGAATGGGTGCAGTCCTCGTCCCCGCCGGATTCGCGCCAGGGACGGCCGAAGGTCACGAAGGGGATGCCCCTGGCCAGCAGCCAGTCACTCCGGGCGTCACCGTGGTGTGTCCCCGTGAGGACGAAGCCGTCGAGGTCCGACGCTTCCAGCAGCTCACTGTAGGAGCGGATTTCTGCCTCGTCGTCGCGTGCGGCAAACAGCGTCACCCGGTAGCCGTGCTCCTGCAGGTTCTCGGTCAGCGAATGCAGGAATCGGTCCAGGATCGCCCCGTTGATTCCATCCACGGTGGGCATGAGCCGGAAGCCCAGATTCCGTGACCGCCGGGTGCGCAGCTGCCGCGCTGCGGTGTTGGGGCGGTAGCCCGTAGCCGAGATCGTCTCGTTCACACGCCGCAAGGTTTCCGGCTTGACGCGTTCGGGCGCATTGATGGCGTTCGATACTGTCTGCCGGGACAAGCCCAGCTGTTCGGCCAGGCTGACCAGGGTGGGCCTCGACGCCATTGTTCCTCCGGTTACTGAAGTGCGATGCGGGTGTTGAACGTTCATATTCTGGATGGAACTGTATTTGAACGATCAAAAGAGATATCCTCATCATGGATTGTGGCGCCGGTCACTGTCAACTACCCGGCGCGGATTGCTTCACTATTCTCCCCACTTCGCAACCAGCAGGGTCCCGACGGGCCCCCAGGAGGAACCACATGACCCAACGCCAGCCATTTCTGCACGACCTGGACGTTTTGCTCGCCGCACCGATGCAGGCATGGAGCGGCCATGACGGGCAGCTTCGGCCCGGCGCAGCGCAGGGAATCTATTGCGCCGATACCCGCGTGATTGACGAGGTCATCCTGCGGGTGGGCGGCGAGGAGCCCGAGATGATCGGAAGCAGCCACACGGGAGGCGCAACGGCGTCGTTCCAGGCCCTGGTCCGGACCGTCGGCGGCGAAGGAAGCGATCCTCTGGTCCGGCTCACCCGGACCCGCACGGTGGCGACGGATGGTGCTTCCGAGCAGATCGTGCTCAGCTCCGACCTCTCGAGCGACGTGACCGCCGTGCTGGAGATTGTGCTGGGCACTGACTTCTCGCCCATGGAGACAGTGAAGTCCGGTGCGGCCCCGCACCCGGTCAGTCCGGATGAGCACGACGGCGTGTGGCGCGCCGCCGCCGGGGGAGTCACCTCGGCGGTCACCGCCGCCGGGGCGTCCGCCACTCAGGACGCCCATAGGCTCCGGCTGCGCTGGGAACTCACCGTCCCTGCACATGGAACTGCCGCCGCCGCGTGGTCGGTACGCGCCGCGGACAGCGAGGCGCCCGTGATTGCGGCGCGCCGCCCCGCCCCGGCGGAGCTCCGGGTCCGCGCCGACGACCGTCGGCTCGCGGCGCTGGCGAACCGTGCCATGGCGGACCTTAACGGACTGCGGATGGCCACGGCCCAGGCCCCGGATGACGTCTTCCTGGCCGCGGGTGCGCCCTGGTTCTTCACGCTCTTCGGGCGTGATTCACTTATCGCGGCCCGCATGCTGCTGCCCGTGGACCCCGAGCTTGCGGCCGGAACCCTGCGGACGCTGGCGGCGCGGCAGGGAACCCGGAGCGATCCTGAGACCGCGGAACAGCCCGGCAAAATCCTTCATGAGCTGCGCCGCGGCGAGCTGCGCTTCCCGGAAGGCAGCGATCATGAGGGGCTGGCGCTGCCGCCGGTCTATTTCGGCACGGTGGACGCCACCCTCTTGTGGGTTTCCCTGCTCCATGACGCCTGGAAGTGGGGCATGCCCGCCGCCGAAGTCGAAGCCCTGCTGGGCAACCTGGAGCGTGCCCTCGTGTGGCTCAAGGACTGGGCGGATGCCGACGGCGACGGCTTCCTGGAGTACATCGACGAGACCGGGCACGGCCTGGCCAACCAGGGCTGGAAGGACTCCGGTGACTCCATCCGGTGGAATGACGGCTCGCTCGCGACCGGCCCCATAGCCCTGGCCGAGGTCCAGGGCTATGCCTATGAAGCCGCTGTCAACGCCGCTGACATGCTCGACGCTTTCGGCCGCCCGGACGGGGCTGAATGGCGGGACTATGCCGAGGATCTGGCCGGCAAGTTCCGGGCCTCCTTCTGGTGCGCCGACGACCTCGGCCCGTACCCGGCCATCGCGCTGGATGCGGACAAGCGAGCCGTCGACGGGGTGGCGAGCAACATGGGCCATCTCCTCGGCACCGGCATCCTCAACGCCGAGGAATCCGGGGTGGTGGTGCAGCGGCTGATGCACCCGTCCATGTTCTCCGGCTTCGGCATCCGCACCCTGGACACCCGAAACGCGGGCTATTGGCCGCTGCGCTACCACGCCGGGTCCGTCTGGTCCCACGACACGGCTGTGATCCTGCAGGGCATGGCCAGGGCCGGGCATTCGGGCGAGGCCGCACAGATTGCCTCGGCGCTGCTGAACGCTGCGGAAGGATTCGGCTATCGGTTGCCTGAATTGTTCTCCGGGGACACCCCGGAGCAGGGAGGCCCCCTGCCATACCCGGCGTCATGCCGTCCGCAGGCCTGGGCGGCGGCCTCCGTCGTGCCGATGATGCTGGCCACGCTCGGACTGGAGCCCCGGGGCCCCGGGGTTCTGCCCGTCAGCTCGGCCACCAGCCCGATGCCGTTCGGTGCCCTGCGCGTGGACGGTCTCCGATCGGCTGCGGCTGGATTCAGTGTGCAGGTCGAGGCCGGCGGCCGGGTGACTGTGCTCCCGGCCTGACCGCACCCTGCGGAAGTGACCCTCAGGTCCTGGGCCGGTACCGCCGGCCCAGGGCCGCGGCCAGATCCCTGAGGTCGCCGATGACCAGATCGGGTGCGACGAAGTACGGCGGGTACTCCTCCTGCTTGCGGTTTAGCCACACGGTGCCCAGCCCGGCACGGGATGCCCCGTGGATGTCCCACGGATGCACCGCGACCAGGAGCATCCGGCCGGGATCCGTGCCACAGGCCGCCGAGGCGTAGTCGTAGGCGGCCCTGGCGGGTTTCCAGGCGGCTGCGTCCTCCACGGTCAGCAGCCGCTCGAAGCTGCTCCTGATCCCCGCATCCGTGAACAACTTCTGCGCGAGCCGGGAGGACCCGTTGCTCAGGGTCAGCAGCCGGTATCCGTTCGATTCCAGCCCAATAATTCCCTCGCGGACATCCGGATGCAGGGCCAGGGCGCCCATGCCGTCCATGATGTGCTCCACAGCCTGGTCCAGGGCCATTCGCAGGGACGTGCGCGCGAGGAGCCGGCGCAGAACATGAGTGCCGACCGCCCGGAAGCCGGCATTGTCCCCTGCTGCGGCAAGGGCAAAGCCATCCCGCAGCAGGGTTGCGAACCAGAGCTGGGCCATCTCCTCCGGCGCACCGACGTCCGTGAACCGGGTTGCCATCGGGGACATATCCGAGAGGGTTTCGTTGACGTCGAAAACAATAACGGTCGGGGAACTCAAAGACTCTCCTTCGGTGCCAAAGGCTATATCGGCTGCTATCACGCTATACCGAGGGCTCCCGCTCGGCCGAACAAACCCTTTGATCAGTTAGCCGCTCAGGGAGATCCGCTGGGGTTGCCCGGGCTGGAGGCGCCTGCGACCATGGCATGGTGAACAGGCCTATTGGTTACTGGGTCAGGCGGCTGGATACGTCGCTGGAGATGCAACTCGATGCCACGCTCGCCCGTCTCCGGCTGAGCAGGCGGCAGTGGCAGGTCCTGAGTGCTTTGAGCTCAGGGCCCGTCACCCCCGCGGACGTGGCGGATATCCTGCGCCCTTTTAACACTTCTAACGCAGCCGACGGTGGTGACGCGCAGGAGCGGGACATGGCCGCGCTGGTTCGACAGCAGCTCGTGTCCCTGCTGGACGGTCACCTCGCGCTGACCGATGCCGGCTCCGCACTGCTTTCCGAGGCGTCCGGGCTGTTGGATGCTGCCCGCTATGAGCTCACCGCAGGCATCGGGGCAGATGAGTATGCCATGGCTGTAAGCGTCCTCGAACGTATGAGCAACAATGCAGACCGGCTCGGCATGCGGTGAGCTTCCATACCCACGGCGGTGAAACTCATGGTGGGCTGCCGCTTACCTGGGCATGCCGGGATGAACCGCGACAAACTCGATCTTGTTCGCGGGCTGGACCGTCTTTTTAGGTGCCCGCGAGTAACCCTTCGCATCCAGGTGGTTCTCCGCCCGGTACACGGCCAGGGCCTCATCGTAGATTGTGTTGAGCTGGTGGCCGAAGAATTCCTCTGAGGATCCATCGGTGAACGCGACGGAGATGAGTGTGCTGCCAGGAAAGTGCCGGTTCATGCGGATGAAGCCTTCGGCGTCCTGCTGGAGAGTGATCAATGTGGATCCTGCCTTCTTTGTTGATTCCTCCCAGTCTCCCGCACCTCGACGCGCCTGCATTACCGGCCAAAGGACCAAAGGGAGGGCCCCGACTTGCGGGCGGACAATCGGCGTGTTTGCGGGAACGGCACAGTAGTGTTGTGCCGTTCGCCGTCCAAAATAAGGAGCCGTAGTGAAATCTTTTGCATGTGGTGACGTAGTGCCCGGTTGCGAAGCCCGGTGGGTATGCAGCACGGACGATGAAATCCTGGTCAACGTCGCGGCGCACGCCGCGGCCACCCATGGGCTGGCCGAGCTTCCTGCAAGCCTCGTCCAGTCGGTGCACAAAGCCATCGTCCCGGTTAGTTGAGCGGTCCCGCGGCAGACGGACCGCCTCCCACCAGCTCCGCGTCAGCGGCACCGGACTGGGGAGAGCTTTTGGCGGCCGCCTGCCGCGGTGAAGGCCTCGCGGCGGCGTACCAGCCGATCGTCGATACCTCCCGGGGAACGGTTGTGGGGTACGAGGCGCTGGCGCGTTTCCCGGGATTCGACGAGAAGAACCCCGAAGTGTGGTTCGCCGCCGCGCGGGCGCACGGAAAGTCGGCGGAGCTGGAATCCGCTGCGCTCCGGACGGCCCTCGCGGCCCGGTCTACCCTGCCGCCCAACAGTTTCCTGACCCTCAACGTCTCGCCGGAACTGCTGCCCGCCGAGGAAATCCGGAGTGTCTGGCGGCAGGAAGGGAACCTGGCCGGTCTCGTCGTCGAACTGACCGAGCAGACGCCCATCGACTCCTATCTTGAGCTTGAGCCGGACCTCAACCAGTTGCGCGCTGCCGGCGCGCTGATAGCCATCGACGACGCCGGCGCCGGCTATGCGGGACTGCGGCACCTGCTGGCCCTGCGGCCCGCGCTGATCAAGATCGATCGGGAACTTATCCAGGACATCGACCGGGACGAAGCGAAACGCGCTTTGGTCGGCATGCTCGGCACGTTCGCCAGCCACGTCGATGCGTGGATCCTGGCCGAAGGCGTGGAACGGGTGGAAGAGCTTGATGCGCTTGTGTCCCTCGGCGTCCCGCTGGTGCAGGGCTATTGCCTGGCCAGGCCCGCGCCGCCGTGGGCGCAGATCGACCTTGATCTGGCCCACCGGCTCGCCTCAAAACGCCCGGTCACGCATAAGACCGTGATCCGCGATGTCCTGGAAACCGCGACGACGGCCACCAGCGCCGCTCTCGCCGCGGAAGCCTTCGCGGACAATCCTGCCCTGCAGTCGGTAGTCCTGATCGGGGAGCACATGCGGCCTATCGCGGTGCTGGACGCGGCCGCGGCGGGACTCGGAATGGTCAGCCCCGGCATGCGGGTCAATCTGGATACCCCCATCAGTGAAGCCCTTTCCCGGTCCATGACGCGGCCCCGGTCCAGCCGGTTCGAACCACTTCTGGTGACGGACAACGCCGGCCGGTACACCGGCGTCGCAAGGATGGAACGGATGATTACGGCGCTGACGGCGAGCGGCGGGTAGCTTGAGAAGGCGGGGTCCGGCGGTAGGCTCCGTCCGGGTCCTGGTCGATCATCCGCCGTCGGGATGCCTACTGCGCGCCTGCCAGTCGGTCCTTTGCCCGGTCTGTCCGCGGCCCCACCGGCACCAGTTCGGTGGCTTGCGCGAGTCCCTGAGTGGGCATCGAGACGTACATGCTTTCGGCATGGCTCACCTGGAAGGTCTCGTGCCAGATGCCGACGGCGCCGGGGACCTCCCGTGCGCGGCGGTTGAACGCCGTCCAGGCAGGCCGGTGCCCGGATTCCGGCGCGCTCGCATAGGCGTACAGCTTCTCCACGGAGTCCCAGTACTGCACGATGACGGGACCGCCGGCGCCCAAGCTGAAGCGGTAACCGAGCAGGCCGGAACCGGGTTCGGCGAGAAGCTCGGCCAGCATCTTCGGCATGGCGAGGAAGGCCGGCAGCCACAGGTCCGGGCGCCAGGGGCGGTTGATCCTCATGCCGATGAGGAACACCACCAGCCCGCCGGAATGGCGGTGCGTGAATCGTCCAGCGTTGATGCGTGCCATACTTTTCTCCTCACTAGATACTGTCACTCCCCAATAATGGAGAGTAGTACTATCTAAGTCAAGGAGTATCTTTTGCGCATCTCACAACTGGCAGCGGCTACGGGGGTTCCGGTGGCCACCATTAAGTACTACCGCCGCGAGAAACTGCTGCATGACGGCGCGCTCACCTCGGCCACGCAGGCGCATTACGACGACTCCCATGTCCGCCGGCTGAAGCTGATCCGTGCGCTAATCGGCACGGCAGGCCTTAGCGTGGCGGCAACCCGCGAACTGCTGCAGGGACTGGAGAACCCGCCGGGGCCAGGGCACGATCTGCTCGGACTGGCCCATCGTGCCGTCACCCGTCCGGCGGCGGACGGCGTAGACCTGGCTCCCGCGCAGGAACTGCTGGGCCGCTGGGGCTGGGGCGAGCAGGCCTGCGACCGGAACTTACAGGCTGCCCTCGTGGAAGCTCTCGATGGGCTCTCCAGTGCGGGCTTCGAGCTGCCCGCCGGCATGCTGGACCGCTATGCCCGGGCGATGCGCGACGTTGCGGAGGCCGACGTCGAAAGTGTTCCCACGGACTCGCCGGAAGCCGCGATGCGGTACGTGGTCCTCGGGACCGTACTGGTGGAGCCGGTCCTGCTTGCGATGCGACGGCTCGCCCAGCAGAGTGCCTCATTCGAGCGGTTCGGCGACGCGACGCTTGGCCCGGGGGCAGGGCCCGTCTGATCGGCCGCTGGGGCTCCGCCGGGCAGGTTGGCTCGGCGACGCGCCATTGGTTTCGCGCTGCGCAAAAGAGCTGGCGACACCGGAATACCCCATGCGCCAGGATTTTTGCGCGTCGTGGGGAAATCTGCGCCGCGGACGGGCGCCCGGTGGTGAACGTGACCGGGATCGTCCGCGGGCCGTTTCCTTGCCCCACCTCGGGTACTGGCGGTCCGTTTCCCAGCTCCCACCTCGGGTACCGGGTGGATGAGGACTATACCGGCCGCGGGATCGGCGCGGCGGCGGTCGATTTCGCCGTCGACAAGCCACGGACGGAACTGGGGCTGCACAGGCTGCAGGCCGCGACCCTGCGGCACAACACCGCCGCGCAGAAAATCTTGAAGCGCTCCGGATTCGAGCATATCGGCCAGGCCCCGGCGTATCTCAACACTGCCGGTGCCTGGCAGGACCGCGACCTGTACCAGCGCATCTTGTTCTGGGGTGGGTCGCCCAACCGTGCGAGACTCTCCTGGTGACTGCTGATTCCATCGGTGCCCTGCACCATATCGAGCTTTGGGTCCCGCAGCTCCAACGCGCCAGGGACGAGTGGGGCTGGCTGCTGACCAGGCTGGGGTATGAGGCCTACCAGGACTGGCCCGACGGTTGCAGTTGGCGGCGCGGGGCCACCTACATCGTCGTCGAGGAATCCCAGGCCCTGAGCGGCCGGTTGCACGAACGGACCGCGCCGGGGCTCAACCATTTGGCCTTCGGCGCGGGAAGCCGGGAACATGTCGCGGAACTGGCGGCCGACGCCGTCGGGCACGGCTGGAGGGAACTTTTCCCGGAGCGTTACCCGCACGCCGGCGGCCCGGACCATTTCGCCGCATACCTGGTGAATTCGGACGGCTACGAAGCCGAGCTGATCGCCACCGACTGACCGTGCGCATACCGTCCTCGCACCGTGCGCCGGTTGGGAGCCGGTAGGAGCCCACTGCGTGCCGTCGGGCTCAGCGCACCATCCGCAGAATCCGGACCGGCGTGTCGAGCAGTTCGTGTGACCTGTCGGCACCATCCGGGACGAATCCGTTGCGCCGGTAGAAAGCCAGGGCGCGGGGGTTCTCGTCCGCAATCCAGAGGTAGGCGCCGCCGTCGCCCACGGCCGCGTCCAGGAGCAGTTGCCCGGCCCCCGAACCGTAGCGGCGGGCGAGCACGTAGATTCCAAACAGTTCCCTGGGCCGCGGCCCGTCGTCATCCCGGCCGTCGCCCGCGGACGCCCAGCCAAGAATGTTCGCTCCTTCGCAGGCTAACCAGACATTTGAGGTATCGGCGGCGATGATTTCGCGCCATGTGGCCTCACGCGGGCCCTGTTGCAGTCCCGCCAGGGCCTCCGCGGGCAGCAGATGGGCGTACGTTTCCCGCCACGCCTGGATGTGGACCCGGGCTATGCCGGCGGCATCGTCCAGCACGGCCGCCCGGACGGTCGGGTGTGTTGTCATCCGGCAAGGCTAGTGCACAGGGCGGCGGGCCACGGTCGCGGGTCGGCCGTCGTCGCGGTCCTCACCGCTGAAGTCACGCCGCATAGCCGCAACCCGCACCATTGGCCCTCTTGTTACCCTTGGGTAACATTGCTGTTATGCACCTGCTGCTTCGCACCCTCGTCCTGCTGTTCACGTCCTCCCGGCGCTCGCCGCTGAGTATCTGGGACACCTCGTCCCTGCCGCTCCGGGTCCTGCCTACCGACATCGACATAGCGATGCATGTCAACAACGGCATGTATTTCTCGCTGATGGACCTGGGCCGCTTTGACCTCATGGCCCGCAGCGGAACCTGGAAGGCGATGCGCCGTCGCGGCTGGAGCCCGGTAGCCGCGGGGGAGACCATCGCCTTCCGCCGCTCGCTGCAGCTCTGGCAGCAGTACACGATCGAATCGAAGATCATCGGCCTCGATGCGAAGGCCATCTACTTCGAGCAGCGCATAGTGGTGGACGGCGAGATCTATGCCCGCGCCTACATCGCCACCCGGCTGGTCAGCAAAGGCAAGCCGGTCAGCCAGGAGGAGATTATCCGCGAATTCGGGGCACCTCCGGCGGACTTGGTTCTGCCCGAGTGGATCCACGAATGGCGCGAAACGAACGCGCTGCCCGGGGCGCGGCGTCCCGCCCCGCACGTCTGGAGCTGAGCGCGGACGGGTTAAGTCACGGGCCGACGTCGGGCTCCCGCTTCAGCTGCCGACGTCGGGCTCCCGCTTCAGCTGCCGACGTCGCGCCTGTCCAGCGCGACGGCACTGAGCGCCACGAGCAGCACCGAAATTCCCCACAGCCAGCCGGCGGCCGCCCAGTCCGCCCCATTGGCCACCGGGTTGTTGCCGTAAGCCCAGCTGTAGGGCGAGAGGTCCAGCAGCCACTTTACGTCCTTGCTCTGCCGGCCCACCGCGTTGAACGCGTAACCGAGCACGGCGACGCCAGCCCCGGCGGCAAGCCCGTAGGTTTTCCGTCCGGTCAGTGCGCCGGCAAAGAGGGCTGAGCTTGCACTGAGCAGTGCCAGGCCGGCGAAGATCACCGAGGCCCCGAAGAGGTTGTCGGCGCGGATACTCAGCCGGGAGGAGTCGTTGAGCAGCAGAATCAGGACAAAAACGAGTGCGGCGAGCAGCACCACGCGCAGGACAATGGCCAGGGCCCGCTCCAGCACCACCTGTACCCTCGTCACGCCGTGCGCCAGGGTGAGTTCCAGCTGACCTGATTCCTCATCCCCGCCGACGGCCGCTGCACCCCAGGCGACAGCAGCGATGGTCATCAGCAGGAAACCGATGAGCCCGTAAAAGGTAGCCTGCGTGTAACCGGGGCCGGTGGCGATCTGCTCGTAGTTGAGGGCCTTCGTCAATTCCTGCGGCATCGCGTCGATAATGCCCTGCATCTGGGCACCACCGCCGATCGAGGGGTAGAGCGGGAGGTACAGGAAGAGGGCGGCCGTGAGCCCGATGGCCCAGCCCAGTGTGGAGCGCCAGGGATCCACAAACGCCCTCGTGAACAGCGGCAGCGGCTTTTTCATGCGCCGTGTCCTTGCCGGCGGCGGCTCCGTCCGTCTTTCGGGCCGTCGCCGTTGATCGTGCCGTAGAGCCCGAGCACCGATTCCTCCAGGTCCGGTTCCGCCAGCACCAGGTCGGTGAGCGTCAGCGAGGCCAGGACCCGGAGCAGCGGCTGGATGGCACCGCCGAGGGTGGCAGACAATTCGACGCCGTCGCCCGCGGGCAGCACCTCGAGGTGGCCGATCCCCGGCACCCGTGCCAGCAGCGCACCGGCGTCGGCCGCCGAAATCCCGGTGGCGGTGAACCGCACGTGCCGCACCGCACCCTCCCGCAGGCTGTCCACGGTGGCGACGGTAATGATTCGGCCGTCGCGGAGAATCGCGACCTCGTCGGCGGCCTGCTGGATTTCGCTGAGCACATGGGAGCTGAGGAAGACCGTCTGCCCGTTGCCCTGCGCCTCGCGGACCATGGTGAGGAATTCCTGCTGCACGAGGGGATCCAGGCCGCTGGTCGGTTCATCCAGCACCAGCAGTTCGGGATCGTGCATAAAGGCCTGGATCAGCCCAAGTTTCTGCTTGTTGCCCTTGGATAGTTTGTGGGTATGGCGGTCCAGGTCCAGGCCCAGGCGCTCGGCAAGGTCGTCGATCCTGCCGGGTTTCACGGGGCCGCTGATGGCTTCATAGTGGGAGAGTAGTTTGCGTCCGGTGATCCGGCCCGCCAGGAAGAGCTCGCCGGGCAGGTAGCCGATCCGGCGGCGGAGCCCGGGCCCGGCCGTGCGCGGATTCTCGCCCAGCACCGTGAATCGGCCGGTGCTGGGCCGGATAATGTCCAGCAGGCACCGCATCACCGTAGTCTTGCCTGCGCCGTTGGGGCCGATCACGCCAAAGACGGAGCCCTTCTCGATCCCGAAGCTGACGGCGTGGAGCACTTCGCGGCGGCCGAACTCCTTGGTCAGGGACTCGACGACGATGGCCCTGCTCACGTTTTGCCCGGGTCTGGGTGCATGGCCCCGATGCTAGGCTCCGACGCCGGCCAGGGCTAGAGCCTTACGGCCCGGACCGGGCCGCCCGCGCCACCGAGACCGTTGCCGCGCCGCCGGCCCGGCATAACAGAGGTGTGCCAACAGCGAAATCCAGGGGACAAGCCAAGGCCCCTCGCGTACCGTTGACCCATGGCTACCGTAGACATTACAGGTGAACAGTTCGCATCTACCGTCGAGAACAATGACATTGTCCTCGTCGATTTCTGGGCCGAATGGTGCGGCCCGTGCAAACAGTTTGGACCCACCTATGCCGCCGTTTCCGAGAAGCACCAGGATGTCGTTTTCTCCAAGGTGGACACCGAGGCCGAGCAGCAGCTCGCCGCCGAGGCCGGCATCACGTCCATCCCGACGCTGATGGCATTCCGCGAGAAGGTGCTGGTGTTCTCCCAGCCGGGCGCGCTGAATGCCCAGCAGCTGGAGCAGGTTATCGACGCGGTCAAGGCCCTCGACATGGAAGAAGTCCACGCCCACGTTGCCCGTTCCCAGGCCGAAGCCGCCGCGGCGGCGGCCACACAGGACGGCACCCAGATCCCCGACGCCTAGCCGCCTCTCACCCGTCCGTTCTAACTCAACGACGCCCAACGAACGGCGCTTAACGCAACGCGGGGTCACTTCGCGCCCATCCAGCAGGAGAACATGGGCGCGAAGTGACCCCGCGTTGTTTTGTCCCGAGCCGCGCGGCTAGAGCTTTTCCAGCCTGACCGGCTCGGCCAGCAGGGCGCTGAGGGACTCGTTGAGATCCTGGACGGCCGTGCCCTTGGAATGCTTGTCGAGGTCCGCCTGGGAGGCCCACTGCTCGGTCAGGACAAGCCTGTCCTCACTGGTCTCGGTGAGTTCGTACCGGAGGCAGCCGGGTTCGGTCACCACCTCGTCGATCGCGATGTCCAGGGCGAGCTTCACACGGAAGAATTCGCCCTCGTTGGGGATAAAGGTGGCCTGAAGATCAATGGGTGCACTCATGGTTTTCACCCTACCCGGGACCCGGCATCCGATCCGAAGATTTCGTAGGACTTCCAAGCTTTAGTCTTCTTTTGCCGCCCGAGTGTTGGTAGCGTCACATCATGCTTGCATACACAGCCGGGGACACTGACGTCCCGCTGCTCGAGGAAACCATCGGCGACAACTTCGAACGGATCGTGGCCAGGTTCCCCTACCAGGACGCCCTGATCGAGGCCGCGGCGGTGCCCGGCGAAGAGGCCCGGCGGTGGAGCTACACCAAGCTGAACGACGACGTCGACCGCGTTGCCCGCGCGCTGCTGGCCCTCGGCGTCGCCGCGGGGGAGCGGATCGGTATCTGGAGTCCCAACTGCGCGGAGTGGACCATCCTGCAGTACGCGACGGCGAAGGTCGGGGCGATCCTGGTCAACGTCAACCCCGCCTACCGCAGCCATGAGCTGGAATTCGTGGTCAAGCAGAACGGCATGCGGATGCTGGTCGCGGCGCCGTCGGATAAGAACAGCGACTACACCGGCATGGCCCGGCAGGCGCTGGTGGAATGCCCCGAATTGCGCGAACTCGTGTTCCTGCCTGACGCCGGCCTGCCAGGGCTCACCGCCGGCGTCCCCGAAGCAGAAGCGGAGCGGACCTTTGCGGAGCTGCTCAAGCGGGCTGACGACGTCGCGCATTCCAGCCTCAAGGCGCGCATGGCCGAACTGGACCCGCACGACGCGATCAACTTGCAGTACACCTCCGGCACTACCGGCTTCCCCAAGGGCGCCACCCTCTCGCACCACAACATCCTGAACAACGGCTACTCCATCGGCGAGCTGCTGGAGTACACCGAGCATGACCGGGTGGTGCTGCCGGTGCCTTTTTACCACTGCTTTGGCATGGTGATCGGCAATCTGGCCGCGCTGAGCCACGGAGCCGCCACCATCATTCCGGGACGCGGCTTCACCTCCGCGGCGGCCCTGGAAGCTGTGCAGGACTTTGGCGGAACCTCGCTCTACGGTGTGCCCACCATGTTCATCGCGGAGCTGGCCCTGCCGGACTTTGCCTCCTATGATCTGTCCAGCCTGCGGACCGGCGTGATGGCCGGATCGCTGTGCCCCATCGAGGTGATGAGCCGCGTCATTTCGGAGATGAACATGAGCGATGTGGCGATCTGCTACGGCATGACGGAGACCTCACCGGTCTCCACCATGACCCGCAGCGCCGACACCATGGCCCAGCGGACCGAAAGCGTCGGCCGGACCATGCCGCGGCTGGAGAGCCGGATCGTGGACCCGATGACCGGCGCCGTGATGCAGCGCGGCGAGATCGGCGAACTGTGCACCCGCGGCTACTCCGTGATGAAGGGTTATTGGAACCAGCCGGACAAGACCGCGGAGGCGATCGACGCCGAGGGCTGGATGCACACCGGGGACCTGGCCCGGATGGACGAGGACGGCTATATCCTGATCGAAGGCCGGATGAAGGACATGGTGATCCGGGGCGGCGAGAATGTCTACCCGCGCGAGATCGAGGAATTCCTGTACACCCACCCGGACATCCAGGACGTGCAGGTGATCGGGGTGCCGGACGCCAGATACGGCGAGGAACTGATGGCCTGTGTCATCCTCAAACCGGGCGCAGGGCCGCTCGACGCCGCGAGCCTGGCCGAATTCTGCCGCGGACGGCTGGCGCATTACAAGATCCCGCGCTACGTGGACGTCCGCGAAAGCTTCCCGATGACCGTCTCCGGCAAGATCCGCAAGGTGGACATGCGCCAGGAAGCGGTGGCCCGGCTGCGCCTCTAGCTCCGGCTTCGAACTGCAACGCGGGGTCACTTAGCGCCCATAAAAGGGTCCCGCATGGGCGCTAAGTGACCCCGCGCTGCGGTGATTCCGGCCGACCTGTGGATAACTTCTGCGCCGCGGCTGATCTGCGGTCACAATGGTGCGCATGGTCCGCATTGAGCCTCTCCCCGAAAGCCTCGTCCAGTCGCCGTTCACCGTTTACGAGTCCCGCGCGCTGGGGGTCCCGCCCAAGCGTCTGCGGGCTCTTGACCTGTCCGACGGCGGCCGCCTCATCTATCTGCCCGCCGGCCGGCGCCTGGAGATCGCCGAACGTGCCCGCGTCCTGACCTCCGCCACACCCGGCGCCTGGGTATCCCACGACACCGCCGCCGTCCTGACCCGGCTGGGTCTCCCGCCGTGGCTGGGTGACTGTTACAGCATCCACCTCAGCAAGCCGCATGAACTGCCCAGGGTCCGCCGGGCCGGGGTCACCGGCCACCGCGTGCGGTGCTTCCCCGGCGAGCTGACCGACGTCGACGGCGTCCCGGTGACCGCGCCGCCCCGGACCTGGCTGGACCTGGCCGCAGTGCTGCCGCTCAATTACCTCATCGCCCTGGGCGACCAGATCATCCGCATTCCCCGGCCGGGCCTTGAGCAAAGATCCGAGCCCTACGCCTACAAGGAGGGGCTGCGGCTGCTCATCCGCCAGCATCCCAACATGAAGGGTGTGGAGAAGGCCAGGCTTGCTCTGGACGAGATGCGGGTGGGTGCCGACTCCTTCCCCGAGACATTCCTGCGGCTGGCGCTGCTGGAGGCACGCCTGCCCGAACCGGAGCTGCAAATGCGGCTCGATCCGGACGACAGGCGCTCGCCGGCTGCGGACGTGGGCTACCGGAGGTACCGGATCGCTGTCCAGTACGACGGCGCCCACCACCTCACGCTGCAACAGCAGTCCCGGGATATCCGCCGGGACGAGACTTTCCGCAGGGCAGGTTGGGCTTATTTCAAAGCCAACGCCGATGACCTGACCGACGGCTTCGAAGGCGTCATCGCCCGGATCAAGAGGGCGCGGCCCGGTCGCGCCTGAACCCACTAATCCAACGCGGGGTCACTTAGCGCCCATAAAGTGGCTCCGGATGGGCCGTAGGTGACCCCGCGTTGCTTTAGGTGGGCGGGAGGTGCTAGTGGGCGCGGTGGTCCTGGATGGTCATGCGGGGGCCGAAGGTCGGTTTGCGGAATCCGCTGAGGCCGATCATCCGGACCACGCGCTGCCGGTGCCCGGCCCACGGGGCGAGCAGGCGCAGCATCCCGGCATCGTCGGTCCGGCGGCCTGTCAGCGCCGCACCCACATACGCCGCCAGATGGTAGTCGCCCACCGAGACCGAGTCCGGGCAGCCGTGCGTGCGCTGCACCACCTCGGCCGCGGTCCAGGCACCGATGCCGGGAAGGGTCTGCAGCTTCGCGGAGGCCTCCGCGGCCGGGAGCGAGGCGAGCCGTTCCAGCGCGACGGCGGAGCGCAGCGCGCGCATGACGGTCGCGGAGCGCTGGGGCCCCACGCCGGCCTGGTGCCATTCCCAGGACGGGATGCGCAGCCACTGCTCGTGAGTGGGCTGGACCAGCAGGTTGGCGGGGGCGATGGTGCCGGAGCCGGGGGCGGGCTTTCCGAAGCGGTGCATCAGGTAGCGGTAGCCGCGCCGGGCCTCGATCACGGTGACCTTCTGCTCCAGGATGGCGGGCACCAGCGAGTCGATCATGCGGCCGGTGGCGGGCAGCCGCACAGCGGGGTTCCGGCGCCGGGCCGCAACGACCATCCGGGGGAGCGTGGCGTGGAACGCGGGTGCGTCAAAGCCGGACCAGTCATCGTCGCAGCCCAGCAGCCGCGGCACGGAATCGACGGCGTCGGCGGAGCCCGGGCCCCAGGCCTGCACGTCCACGGCAGGGCCTGCGTGCGGACCGGCAGTGGTCAGCCGGAGTGTGGCCGGACCCGACGGCGTCGTGAACGCCAGCCAGAGGCCGTCCGGCCCGGTGCGGATGGACGGATCACCGTGCCCCCGCAGGAGTGTGCCGACCGTCCGGGGCAAATCGAAGGGACCGCCCGGGTGCCATCGCAGCGAAGAGTCAGCCGCCGCGGCCAAGCCGGCGGGGACGTCTGCAATAGTCATCAGACCATGATTCCACGAAGGCCTGACGGGGCCCGTATCGGCAGGCACCAGCATGGGCCGCAGGGCCCTTAAACTGCAGGGCCCTTAAACTGCCGCGTCGCCGGGAGTAGACTCCGGCTGTGGCGCGGACCGCCCGCGCCCTGCCTTGCAGGCCGATCTTTTGGAACATCAGGTGAGCGCAGTGGCCCCAGGAGTAGTACATTTCGAGATCCCCGCCGACGACGAAACCCGTGCGGGGAAGTTCTACAGCGAAGCGTTCGGCTGGGAAGTCAGTCCCATGCCGGAGATAAATTACGCCATGATGATGACCACACCCACCGACGAGACCGGCATGCCGGCAGAGGCAGGCTCGATCAACGGCGGAATGTTCGTCAGGGAAGGCGAGCTGAGATCACCCGTCATCGTAGTGGATGTGCCGGACATCGACGAGGCACTGGAGAAAATCGGAATCCTCGGCGGGAGCACTGTCCAGGCCAAGAAGGCCGTGATGGACATGGGCTTCGCGGCCTACTTCCGGGACCCGGAAGGCAACATTCTCGGCCTTTGGCAGAACGCGGCGGCGGCGGACGGCCCGGCGGACGGGCTGGCGGACAGGAACGACATCGGAGCTTGAGCGCCCCCGGTTCCGGCGCCGCGGCGGCCCCCGGCGGGCGGAGACGGTAACTTTGTACGTATGAAGTACGCCCAGTCCGTTCTGGACCTCATCGGCAATACGCCGCTCGTCAAACTTAACCACGTCACCGACGGCACCGGGGCCACGGTCCTGGTGAAGCTCGAATACCTGAACCCCGGCGGTTCCATCAAGGACCGCATCGCGGTGAAGATGATCGAGGAGGCCGAACGCAGCGGCAGACTCCTGCCCGGCGGCACCATCGTTGAACCCACCTCCGGCAACACCGGCGTCGGGCTGGCCCTCGTGGCCCAGCAGAAGGGCTACCGCTGTATCTTCGTGGTGCCGGACAAGGTCGGCGAGGACAAACGGTCCGTGCTCCGGGCCTACGGCGCCGAGGTGGTGGTGACCCCCACCGCCGTCGCCCCGGACAGCCCGCAGAGCTATTACGGCGTCTCCGACCGGCTGGTCGCGGAGATCCCCGGTGCGTACAAGCCGGACCAGTTCTCCAACCCCGCCGCCCCGGCCAGCCACTACGAATCCACCGGCCCGGAGATCTGGCGCGACACCGACGGCCGCATCACGCACTGCGTGATCAGCGCAGGCACCGGCGGCACCATCACCGGCACCGGACGGTACCTCAAGGAGGTTTCCGCGGGGCGTCCAGCGGCCGACGGCGGCGTGGTCAGGATCATCGGCGTCGACCCGGCAGGCTCGGTCTACTCAGGCGGCACCGGGCGGCCGTATTTCGTCGAAGGCGTCGGCGAGGACATGTGGCCCGCCAACTACGACAAGTCCGTCCCGGACTCCGTCATCGCCGTCAGCGACGCCGACTCCTTCGAGATGACCCGCCGGCTTGCCCGCGAAGAGGGTCTGCTGGTGGGCGGCTCCTCCGGCATGGCCGTCGTGGCCGCACTGCAGGTCGCCAAAGACCTCCCGGAAGACGCCGTCGTCGTGGTCATCCTGCCGGACTCCGGCCGCGGCTACCTGGCGAAGATCTTCAACGACCAGTGGATGCGCTCGTACGGCTTCCTTGCCAGCGGTGACGACGCCTCCGTGGGCGAGGTGCTCAAGGCCAAGACCGGCGAACTGCCGGACCTCGTGCATATCCATCCCAACGAGAGCGTCCGCGACGTCATCACCATCATGAACGAGTACGGCGTCTCGCATATCCCCGTGCTGTCCCAGGAGCCCCCCGTGGTGATGGGCGAGGTGCTGGGCGCCGTCGACGAACGCACCCTGACCGCCAAGCTCTTCCGCGGCGAGGCGCAACTCACGGACAAGATTTCCGAGCACATGGAGGCCCGGCTGCCCGTGATCGGCTCGCTCGAATCGATCTCGACGGCCCGCGAACTCCTCTCCGACACCGACACCCTGATGGTGACGTTCGTCGGCGCCCCGGTGGGGATCCTGACCCGCCACGATCTGCTCGCCTACCTCAGCAACTGACCCGGCCACAGGGCATGCCGCCGCGGCATGTTCCGGCCGCCGGACGAAAGGACCGCACATGTCTTTGCCAGAAAGCCCTTCCTCGAGAACTTCCGGCTTCAACACCCGTGCCGTGCATGCCGGCCAGGCCTTCGAGCCGCGCACCGGCGCCGTGGTGCCGCCCGTGCACTTCTCTACCACCTACGCCCAGGAAGCGATCGGAGTGCTGCGCGCCGGCTACGAATACGGCCGCGGCACCAACCCCACCCGTGACTCGCTGCAGGAACAGCTTGCGGCGCTGGAGGGCGGCTCCGCCGCGTTCTCCTTCAGCTCCGGGCTCGCCGCCGAGGACTCGATGATCCGGGCCCTGACCCGTCCGGGCGACCACATCGTGCTCGGCAACGACGCGTACGGCGGCACCTACCGGCTGATCAGCCGGGTCCTGGGGGAGTGGGGCATCGGCAATACCCCGGTGGACATGTCCAATCTTGACGCCGTCGCGGCGGCCGTCGCGACCGGCGGCGCGGGCGGGGGCGCGGCCGGCGGCGCGGCCGGATCAGGCGCCGGCAAGACCCGGCTCGTGTGGGTGGAGACGCCGTCGAACCCGATGATGAAAATTACCGACATCGAGGCCCTCGCCAAGCTGGCGCACGACGCCGGCGCCCTCCTGGTGGTGGACAACACCTTCGCCTCGCCGTACCTGCAGAACCCGCTGGCCCTCGGCGCCGACGTCGTGGTGCACTCGACGACCAAGTACATCGGCGGGCACTCCGACGTCGTCGGCGGAGCGATCATCGTCAACGATGCAGGGCTGGCCGAGAAGATCGGCTTCGTCCAGTTCGCTGTCGGCGCGGTGTCCGGGCCGATGGACGCGTTCCTGACCACCCGCGGACTCAAGACCCTGGGTGTCCGGATGGACCGGCACAGCGACAACGCCCAGGCCGTGGCCGAGTGGCTGCTGCAGCGCCCCGAGGTCGAAGCCGTGCTGTATCCGGGGCTGCCCTCGCACCCGGGCCACGAGCTGGCCAAAAAGCAGATGAAGAAGTTCGGCGGGATGATCTCGGTACAGTTCAAGGGCGGCGAGGCGGCGGCACGAAAGGTGGCCGAATCGACCTCCGTGTTTACCCTCGCGGAGTCCCTCGGCGGGATCGAATCCCTGATGAACTACCCCTCGGAAATGACGCACGCCTCGGTCAAGGGCACCGAACTGGCCGTACCGGTCAACCTGATCCGGCTCTCCTGCGGCATCGAGGACGTCGAGGACCTCATCGCTGACCTCGAGCACGCGTTCTCGCAGATTGAATCTGCCACCGGCGAGTCAGGCAGCTAAGCACCCGTGACAACAACCACCAGGGCCATGACCTCCACCGCCCGCGGCTGGCTTGCGACGGCGGCCGGCGCGCTCGCCGTCGTCGCCGCCCTGGTGGTGCTGTACACCGCTTACATCCCGCTGCTGAACGACTTCGAGGTCTACTTCTACGGCGGCAGCCGGGTGCTTGCGACCGGCGAGACCGGCGTCAACGAACTGTACGCGCCGCGCGACGGCCTCCCCTTCACCTACCCGCCGTTCGCCGCGTTGCTGTTCGCCGCGCTCGCAACCCTGGGGCAGGGCGCCGCCGGCCTGGTGTTTATTACGACGGCGCTGCTGGGCGCTGCGATCGTGTCCGCCTGGCTGGCGCGGCACTACTTCCGGCTGGGCACCTGGCGGAACGCCTTCGCGGACTGGCGCTTCCGCTCCGCGGCCCTCACCGGAACCGCCGCGATCCTGCTGCTGGGACCCTGGCGGGATACCTTTGACTTCGGCCAGATCAACATCATCCTGATGGGCCTGATCCTGGCCGACTTCGCGCTCCACACGAAGGTGCGGGCGGGGCGGCTCCGCTGGCCCGCGGGGCTCCTGATCGGGATCGCGGCCGGCATCAAGCTCACCCCGCTCGCCTTCGGACTGTATTTCCTGGTCCGCCGCGACTTTAAGGCCCTCGGCTGGATGGCCGCAGGCTTCTGCGGCTCCATCGCCCTTGCGTGGGCCCTGCTGCCCACGGCCTCGCTGACATTCTGGACCAGGATACTGCCGGACACCGGGCGGATCGGCGGCCCGGCCTATATGGACAACCTCTCCGTTAAGGGCCTCCTGCTGCACCTGGGCATGCCCGACTCCGGCCTGACGTCCGTGCTGTGGCTGGTGATCTCCCTGGTCCTCATTGCTGTGGCGGCGCTCGTGATCAAGTGGGCGGTGGACGCCGGCGAGAACTTCGTCGCCGTGTCCGCGACCGCCCTGCTGATGCTGCTGATCAGTCCCGTGTCCTGGTCCCACCACTGGGTGTGGATGGCCGTGGCCCTGCCATCGCTGGGCTTCGCAATTCGCCGGGTATCGTCCCGGGACGGGAAAATGCGGCTGACCGGCTGGGTGATCGTGGCGTTCAGCGCGGCCTCGTTCTACCTGACGCCCAAGTACCTCGCGGTCATGGCCGGGGCGGACGAGTGGGGCAAGGACCCGCAGACGCAGTGGCAGCTCATCGTGGCAAGCCTGGGCGTGGTGTGCGGCATCGCCATGCTGGTTTACTGGGCCCTTGCCTACCGGCCGTCCCGTGTAGGACTGCGCCCGGGAGCGTAGCGCCACCGCTTTCCCTTTCGTAACGCCGCGGGCCCGGCCGGGTCTTCCCGGCTACCGCCGCCGTCATCCGGGGCTACCGCCGCAACGATTCAGGCACGAAGGAACCGGTTCCGGCCTGGTGCTTCTGTAGGATGGGCTTCGAGGATGGCGCCCGGAGCCCTGGGGCACCTGGTGCCGATGGGCCCCGGCGGACGCGTTGGCCCCGCTGGACCCGGACCAGACGGCCATCCTCGAATCAGCAGTCAATATTGGGGGATACACATGCCACTGCTCGACGCCGTAGACAAACCCGCCGCGACTACGGAGCCCGGGGACGATGCCCGGCCCGGGCGGTCCTTAGTCCCCGCGGTCAGACGGCGGATCGCCGGATACGGGCTGCTGCGGCTTTCCACAGCCCTTGCGGTGGGGGCCGCGGCGTTCCTGGTCTGGACCTGGCTCGCGGGCTGGGCCGCGCAGGGTCTCGATTTCAGCGTCTATTGGTACGGCGGCAAGATCCTCAATGACGCCGGGGCGGCGCCGTCGGACCTCTACGGGCCGTCCGTCGCCTGGGCCGGCGGGCCCGGCCTGCCATTCACCTACCCGCCCTTCGCCGCGACGATCTTCGGCCTCTTCGCAAGGCTGCCCCAGCACACCGCGCTCACACTGTTCAACAGCGCAGGCGTCGTCGTCGCAGTCTGGGTGGCGGGCCGCACGGTCCGCCACTGGAACGCAAAGACAGACTGGCGCAGTACCTTCCGCTCCCCGGCCAGCCGCTGGGCCGCCGTCATCCTGGCCCTGGCCGTCCTTAACCTGGGACCGTGGCGCGAAACCCTGGCTTTTGGCCAGATCAACATCCTGCTTATGGGCCTGATGGCGGCGGACCTCCTGGTGCGGAATCCGCGCTGGAGCAAGGGAATCCCCGGCAGCGGGTTCCTGGTGGGCGTCGCGGCCGGTATTAAGCTGACGCCGCTGGTGTTCGGACTCTATTTCCTGGTGCGCAAGGACTGGCGCGGCCTGCTGAACATGGGCATGGGCTTTGCCTCCACCGTGCTGATCGGCTGGCTGCTGCGTCCGGCCGAATCCCTGCAGTTCTGGCTCGAAATCCTGCCCGACACCTCCCGGATAGGCGGCGCCGGCTACGTCGACAACTTGTCCCTCAAGGGTGCGCTGCTGCACTTCGGCGTTCCGGAAACTTCGGTCACGGTTCCGTGGCTGCTGCTGAGCCTGCTGGTGGTGGGGACGGCAGCCGTGATCATCAGGACGGCCAGTCTCCAGGGCTCCCGCGTCGTGGCCATCTCGACGACGGCCCTCACCATGCTGCTGATCAGCCCGGTATCGTGGTCCCATCACTGGGTCTGGATGGCGGCCGTCCTTCCGGCGTTCGCCTGGACTTTGCGCGAAACCCCGCATCGCTCCCGCGGAACCCGCTGGCTCATGGGCGGGGTGCTGGGTGTCTCCACGCTGGTGTTCCTCTTCTCGCCGAAGACTATCGGCGAGGCCCTGGGCGCGGAGAACCTTGACATCCAGTCTCCCGGGCTTTGGATCATGGCGTCGAGTGCCGGGGTCTTCTGCGCCTTGGCCATCATGGTGTGCTGGCTGGTGGTCCTGCGCCGGGCTCTTCCGTTGGCGGCGGCTGACCTCCGCGGGCGCTGGGTGCGCCCTGGTGCTGAACCGGCCGGCGTCCAGGCGCCTGCCGCGGGCACACCCCCGGTGGGCTGGTCAGCTTGAGCCTTCCTTCTTCCCGGCCCCCGGTGCCTCCGGCCCAGCCCCCGGCCCAGCGCAAGACGGCACTCGTAACCGGCGTGGGCCGGCAGGCGGGAATAGGCGCCGGGATCGCGCGGCGGCTCGCGGCCGACGGCTGGGACCTCGTGCTGACGTACTGGCAGGACTACGACGCCCGGATGCCCTGGGGCGTCCGGCCGGACGACGTCGGACGCCTCACCTTGGAACTCCAGGCCACCGGTGCCGCCGTCGTGGCTCTGCCGGCAGATTTCGAGAACCCTACGGCCGTGGACCGGTTGATGGCCGCGGCCGCGGAGAAGGCCGGGACCCTGCAGGCCCTCGTGCTCAGCCACACCGAATCCGTGGACTCCGGCATCCTGGACACGTCGCTGGAAAGCTTCGAACGGCACTTCGCCGTCAACACCCGCGCCAGCTGGCAGCTGATCGCGGCCTTCGCCCGGCAGGCACCGGCGGAGGGCGGCGCGATTGTGGCCCTCACGAGCGACCACACCGCCTTCAACGTGCCCTATGGTGCGTCTAAGGGCGCGCTTGACCGGATCGTTTTTGCGGCGGCCCGGGAGCTGGGCCCGCTGGGGATCAGCGCCAACGCGCTCAACCCCGGCCCGGTGGACACGGGCTGGATGGACCGGCAGTTGCGCGAAGACCTGGCCCGGCGCCAGCCCGGCGGCCGGCTCGGCACACCCTCGGACGTGGCTGGGACCGTGGCGTTTCTGCTCTCCCCGGCAGGCCGCTGGGTGTCCGGCCAGCTGGTCAAAGCGGACGGCGGCTTCTCGGCCTGAGCCGGGTCTGCCGTAGCCCTCCAGAGGCATGGCGGGTCCGCCCAGTTCGGCGTGCTACACCGCGGCGCCTGCAGGCTTTCGCTCGACGAAGTAGCCCCGGGTGGAGGGGGCGAGGCGACACACTGCGGCCAGCACTGCGCCGAACGCAAGCAGCACGACGCCGCTGACGAAGGTCCCGCCGACGCCCAGGATGGTTGTGTCGCCATAGGCCGGATCCCACATCTGCACCGCGGAGATGCAGAAGGCAGCCGTCAGTGCCAGTGCGCCCAGGAACGGCAGGATCCCGCGGAACCAGAGGTTGCGGGGCGAACTGCGCAGGGTCCCGCGGAAGTACCAGACGCAGGCGAACCCGGTCATTGCATAGTAGAAGGCGATGAACAGGCTGATGGAGCTGATGGAGTCGGAGAGCAGGTTCTCACTGACGAGGCTCATCAGCACGTAGTAGCCGATGGCGGCGGCGCCCATCACCTGGGTGGAGAACCCGGGGGTCTGGTGGCGCGGGTGGACCGCGCCGAACTTCGCGGGCAGCGCCCCGTGCACGCCCATCGACAGGGTGCCGCGGGCCGTGGGGAGGATGGTGGTCTGCGTGGAGGACAGCACCGAGGCCAGGACCGCGACGACGATCAGCCAGCCCCAGGGCCCGAGAACTACGTCCTTCATGGCCAGGAAGATGTCGCCCTTGTTGGCGTCGTTGCCCAGGCCGATCCCTTCCGTGCCGACGGTGGCGTACATCATCACCAGGAGGGCCACGGAAACGTAGATCGCCACCAGCACAAACGCGGAGATGACGGCGCCCCGGCCTGGTGTGGTGGCCGGGTTCTCTGTCTCTTCGTTCACGGCGAGGCAGGTGTCCCAGCCCCAGTAGATGAAGAGCGCCAGCAGCACGCCATGGACGACGGCGCCCGGATCGGCGAAGGCGCCCACCGGATTGAACCACTCAAAGTCGAAAGCCTGGCCGTTGATGGCCCCGGCAGGTGTCCCGCCGACAATCTGGACGACAATCGCGACGGCGAAGATACCCAGCGAGACGTATTGCACGTAGGTCAGGACCCGCTGGACATGCTCACCGAGGCGGATGCCCCGGTAGTTCACCACGGTCATAAAAGCTATGAACAGCACCCCCGTAGCAGTTACCACGACTCTGTTCCCGGCCAGCGAGCCGTCCCCGACCAGCAGCCACAGGTACTGCCCGGCGACCTGGGCAAGGTTGGCCAGCACCACGACGCCGGCCAACGCCACCCCCCAGCCGCCCAGCCAGCCGGCCCAGGGGCCGAAGGCACGGCGGGCCCAGATGAAGGTGGTCCCGCAGTCCGGCATGGCGCTGTTCAGCTCGCGGAAAGCATAGGCGATGAAAAGCACCGGCACGAAGCCCAAGAGCAGGATCAGGGGCGTGTAGTTTCCGTTCACGGCCACGATCAGGCCCAGGGTGGCGGCGAGCGAGTAGACCGGGGCGGTGGACGCAAGGCCCAGCATCACCGAGTCGCCGAGATCCAGTACTCCGGCGCGTAGCCCTTTGGCAGGGATGGCAGGCTGCCCGCCGGGGCCGCCGGGGCCGCCGGCCGTCGTCGTCCTGGTGCTCATAGTGTGATGCCTGCCTTGCTGGAGTGGACGGTCGAGGGAGGGGGGAGCGGGGCCCGGGAATCAATGGTGTTCGGCACAAAGCGGCAGAAGTAGTCGGTGATCGGGCCATCGGATTCGCGGATGCCGCAGCCGACGGATTCGCCGTCGACCACCCAGAGCCCCAGGACCGGATGGTTGCCATCGAAATCCGGCAGGGCGTGGAACTGCTGGTAGCACCAGCCTTCGCGGCCGTAGCCGCCGGGCTGTTCGAGGTTGATGCCGGTGGCGTGGATCTTAATGTTGTCCCCTTCGCGGCCGTGCAGCGGCTTGGCCACCCACTCGGTGAGAGGGCCGGGGCCGTCCAGATAGGCCGGCAGCAGGTTGGGGTGGTCCGGGTAGAGGTGCCACAGGGCTGCGAGCAGTGCCTTGTTGGAGAGGAGCATTTTCCAGGCGGGCTCCACCCAGCGCGGGTTGTGGGCACGCTGGAGCAGGCGGTGGCCGAACGGCTCTTTCATCATCAGCTCCCAGGGATAAAGCTTGAACATGGTGCTGATGATGAAGTTGTCCAGGTCCACGAAGCGGTTGAGGTTCGGGTCCCAGCCGACGTCGGACATGTTGATTCCGATGGTTGTCCAGCCGCCCTGGCCTGCGACGTCCCGCATGTACGCAGCCGTCATCCAGTCCTCGCCGGATTGCTCCGCTTCGGAATGGGCAATATGGAGGGTGCTCATGCCGGTCCTGTACTGCAGTTTCTTCCACTGCCGGATCAGGGCTTCGTGGATGCCGTTCCACTGGTCCTTTCCGGGGAAGACATCCTGCAGCCAGAACCACTGCGCCACCGAGGCCTCGATGAGCCCCGTGGGGGTGTCCGCGTTGTACTCCAGCATCTTGGCCGGGCCGCCCTGGCCGTCGTAGATAAAGTCGAAGCGTCCGTAGACATCCGTGTCACCGGCCTGCAGCGACTCAGCGGCGAGCTCCAGTGCCTGCTGCCCGATTCCGATCGTGCCCATGGCGCCGCTCGCGAGGAACTTTGCCGCTTCCAGGGACATCAGGTGCATTTCCTCCGCGGTCTCTTCGAGTGCCTCCACCTCGTCCATGGTGAACTCGTAGTAGGCGCCTTCGTGCCAGTACTCGACGGTGCTGCCGTCCGGCCGGACAGTGGTGGAGAAGACCAGGCCCTGCTCTTCTATCCGCTGCTTCCAGTCCGGCCTGGGCTCCGAATTAAGTCGTTTCATGCCTAGCCTCCCGTGCTTCCGCCCTTGGAGCTGGATCCGAAGCCACCCCGGCTCACGGTGCCGCCCTTGGGGCTATACCCCGTCGAGGCCTTCGCTCCTGCCGGGACGGTCCTGGTGTAGCTGGGGTAGCTGGCCCGGTTCTGTCCCAGCCCCGGTACGTTCGCGCCGCGGGAGTAGAAGTACCAGGCGTAGACGCCGGAACCGCGTCCCTCGGTGCTGCTGTTGTTGCACTGGGAGTCATCAACGCGCTCGCCGGTGCCATCGTCGAAGCACACCTGAGCGTAGTCGGCGTCTTCCTCGTTGCTGGCCACCATCGCGGTGATGGTGCCGGCCAGCAGCGCCGTCACGCCAAGCGCGACCACCACCGTGCGCCGCTGCAAGCGTTTCTTCCGGTCGGGAGCTGACGCCTGTTGCCGCGCATGTTCACGGCTGGATGGGCCAACGAGGGGGATCGGCTGGGCAGGACCGGCCGGAGCCGGGGCGCCCGGGGGCACGGACATATCCGGCTGGCCCAGCAGCTCGGGCCGAAGGGCCGGCCGGGGCACCTGCCAGGGCGGCTGTTGACCTTCAATGCTCCGGGGCCTTGAAGTGAAGTCCTCCCGGGCAGTTCCCCACGCCGGCGGCGCTTCATCCGTTCCTGCATGGTCCGGCTTCGGTTCCTCCGGATTCTCCTGCTTGTCCATGCTGTCCCCTGCATTCCCCTGGCTTGCGGCCGTAGTGCCGGTGCCAGCCTAACCGCCATCCGTTTCGCCTGCCAGCGAATAGCGGGGCGGCTCTCCGCGTACCGGCCGCAGCGCCCGGCCCCGGGGGACGCAGGCCTACACTGGAGCCATGGACACCGCATCTGTGCTTGCCGTCTGCCGCGTACACCAGTTGCTGAAAGACCCGGGCTCTGTGGGCGTCACGGCCATCGACAAGCGTCCTGTCGACGGACCTGTGCGGGTGCACAGGCTGGGCCTGCACGGCGACATCCAGGCCAGCAGGATCCACCACGGCGGCGAAGACCAGGCCCTCTACGCCTACTCCCAGGACGACGCCGACTACTGGGCCGCGGAACTGCACCGCGAGCTTCCGCCGGGCGTCTTCGGTGAGAACCTCCGGGTCGCGGGCATAGACGCCAGCGAGGCAATCATCGGGGAGCGCTGGAAGATCGGGCTGGATGTTGAGGTCGAGGTGACCTCGCCCCGCATACCCTGCGCCACGTTCCAGCGGCGGATGGGTGTGCCGCACTGGGTGAAGCGGTTCGGCGAAGCCGGCCGGGTGGGCGCCTACCTCCGGGTGATCCGGACGGGCTCCATCCAGACCGGGGACCATATCCATCGGATCTTTGTCCCCACCCACGGGGTCACCATCGGTAAATGGTTCAGCGATCCCACGGTCGAGGACATGGAGGCGCTGCGGGACGCCGACGCCGACGGCGAGATCCGCCTCCAGCCCGAGTACCAGGAATATTTTGAGAAGCTGCAGCGCCGGCTCGGGGTCTAGCGGGCATCTGCTGTAGTTCGTCGGTGCCCGGGCGCGGTGATGCGTTCGGGCTCAGGGACATGCCCCGCGCCGGGGCCAGCGGGCGGACATAGTGTCAATATGCCCAGTACCGGGTGCGAAGAATGGGCATGTCCCGCGCGGAACAGGGCGGGACGGCCCGTGTGCGCAAGCTCACCGCCGTCGTAAGCTGTTTGGGTTACCTTGCGCGCATCAATGCCCTACACTTGGAGTATCCCCCACTCCGGAAATCCCTTATTCCTGCCCAATTCTTGAGGCAGGACTGGCAAGTGTTGGGGCCCGCAAATTGTGATGCGGGCATTTTCATAGGGAGAGCCGGCTAAAGAAAACGCTGTACAGACTGCTGGGATAGCAGCCAAGAGATGCAGCGGGAAGTCCTGCCACGGGATTGCGAAAGCGCCGGACTTCTATGTGACCGGCCGGTCAAAGTATGCCCGGCACTTCCGGTCACGCGTACTGCGGCTCCGCTCACCTCGGGTTGTGCCGCTTGGCCCCTATGGATGAGGAAATTTCACCTATGCCCGAAAATCAGAACAACTCCGCCGATACCGAACTCGCTACCGAGAACAGCCACGTCGACGTCGAGACTTCTGAAACGGCTGCACCCGCAGCCGGCTCCGCCCCGGAATTCACCGAGGCTCCTGCCAACGTTGAGGCTCCGGCTGTTGCCGAAGCCTCCGCGCAGGCCGAAACCACGTCCGCTGAGTCCGCCAAACAGGCTGAGTCCGCCAAGCAAGTTGACACCGCGACGCAGGCTGCGCCGGTCAAGGAGGCTGACTCCGCGACGCAGGCTGCGCCGGCCAAGGACCAAGAGCCCGAAGATGACGGTGTCAAGTTCGTTGACCTCGGCATCGACGCCCGTGTTCTTGCCGCCCTGCAGGATGTCGGCTACGAGAAGCCGTCCCCGATCCAGGCAGCAACCATTCCGCTGCTGCTCGAAGGCCGCGACGTCGTGGGCCTGGCCCAGACCGGTACCGGTAAGACTGCAGCATTCGCAGTACCGGCGCTGTCCCGCCTGGCCGAGCTCCACGACCTCAACGGCCCGTCCCGCAAGACCCAGGCCCTGGTGCTCGCACCGACCCGCGAGCTCGCGCTTCAGGTCGCCGAGGCCTTCACGTCCTACGCCAAGCACATCGACGACTTCACCGTCCTCCCGGTGTACGGCGGCTCGGCCTACGGCCCGCAGCTCGCCGGACTCCGCCGCGGCGCCCAGGTTGTTGTCGGTACCCCCGGGCGAGTGATCGACCACATCGCCAAGGGTTCCCTTGACCTGTCCGAACTCCAGTACCTGGTGCTGGATGAGGCTGACGAGATGCTGCGCATGGGCTTCGCCGAAGACGTAGAGCAGATCTTCCAGCAGACCCCCGAGGGCCGCCAGGTTGCACTGTTCTCCGCCACCATGCCGAGCCAGATCCGCCGGCTGTCCAAGCAGTACCTGAACAACCCGGCCGAGGTGCAGGTCAAGTCCAAAACCACCACCGGCGCCAACACCCGCCAGCGCTACCTGCAGGTCATGGGCCCGCACAAGCTCGACGCACTGACCCGCATCCTCGAGGTCGAAGAGTTCGAGGGCGTCATCGCTTTCGTGCGGACCAAGATGGCCACCGAGGATCTGGCCGACAAGCTGCGCTCCCGCGGCTTCCAGGCTGCCGCCATCAACGGCGACATCCCGCAGCAGCAGCGCGAGCGCACGGTCGAGGCGCTGCGCGACGGAAAGATCGACATCCTGGTCGCTACCGACGTCGCGGCCCGCGGCCTTGACGTTGAGCGCGTCAGCCACGTGGTCAACTACGACATTCCGCACGACACCGAGTCCTACGTCCACCGCATCGGCCGCACCGGCCGTGCAGGCCGGTCCGGTGACGCGATCCTGTTCATGACGCCGCGGGAGAAGTACCTGCTGCGCTCCATTGAGAAGGCGACCCGCCAGCCGGTGGAGCAGATGCACCTGCCCACCGCGGAATCGGTCAATACGCTGCGCCTGGGCAAGTTCGCCGAAAAGATCACCGAGACACTTGCGTCCGAGGATGTAGCGGCGTTCCGCGACCTCATCTCCTCCTACGAGGAAGAGCATAACGTCCCGGCCTCGGAGATCGCTGCTGCACTGGCCGTCATGGCCCAGGGCGGTCAGCCGCTCCTGGTCAAGGAACTGCCTGCGGCTCCGGAATTCCAGAAGCGCGAGCGGGCCAAGGACGGCTTCGGCTCACGCGGGCCCACCCGCTCGCTGACCGAGGGCAACGCCACCTACCGGATCGCCGTCGGACGCCGTCAGCGCGTTATGCCGGGTTCCATCGTTGGCGCCATTGCCAACGAAGGCGGAATTTCCTCGGCCCAGATCGGCGGCATCGACATCCGTGCGGACCACTCCCTCGTGGAGCTCCCTGCGGACCTGAGCGCCGACCAGCTGAAGGCTCTGTCCCGCACCCGGATCGGCGGCGAGCTGATCCACCTCGAGCTGGACAACGGCCGTTCGCCCGCAAGCGACCGGGGCGGCTACCAGGGCGGCAGCCGCGGCGGCGACCGCGGCGGGTTCTCCGGCGGCAGCGACCGTGGTGGATACTCGGGCGGCGGCGGCAACTTCAAGGGCAACGGTGGCTTCAAGCGCGAGTTCCGCAAGCCCGACGGCGAGCGGTCCTCCGCCGACCGCGGCGGACGCTCGTTCAGCGACCGTGCCGAGCGCGGCGTTGGTACCGACGCGGCCCGCAAGCCCCGCACCGAAGGCGGCTTCAAGCCCCGCAATAAATGGTAACCACCGCTGCTAGGCACTGAATCACCCTGAGATCGGGCCGGCTCCTGAGCCGGCCCGATCTTGTGTGAGTTCCTTTGGTCACATCCGTGGCCCAGGGGCTTCCTGCAGGGCCCCGGCCGGGCATCGGCCTGCGCCTTTTGGACACCCCGGAAGCCCGGATTTCCGCCGGATTCGTGGCCTTCGTAAGCCCTCCCGGCGCCGATTTGTTGGGAGCGGAATCTTCCGGTAAAGTATTTACTCGTTGCCCCCCTAGCTCAGTGGTAGAGCGCGTTCTTGGTAAGAACGAGGTCACCGGATCGATTCCGGTGGGGGGCTCTGAATGAGGGCCTGTGTCAAGGCGGTTTTTTGACCGGCTTCGCACGGGTTTTCCTCATTTGTGGCGGTGTAGCTCAGTTGGTTAGAGCGCACGACTCATAATCGTGAGGTCGGGAGATCGAGCCTCCCCACCGCTACCAGATAAGACCCCGCAGGCCAGCCTGCGGGGTTCTTTTGTTTTACCCCGTTTACCCTGTCACTTGGAGTGCCTCCGGCCGCCCGAAAGCAACCAAAAGTGATAGCGCAACGGGCGCGGGCCGAGGTTTTGGGACAGAATGGTGTCATGACTCGAATCGCAATCATCGGCGGCCACGGCAAAGTGGCTCTGGAACTCTCCCGCATCCTCGCAGCAGAAGGGCAGGACGTCACGTCCTTTGTCCGCAATCCGGACCACCAGTCCGACGTCGCCGCCACCGGCGCCACGCCGGCCCTGCTCGACGTTGAACATTCGACGACGGCGGAGATCGCCGAGGCGCTGCGGAACCACGACGCCGTCGTGTGGTCCGCCGGTGCCGGCGGCGGTGGCAGCCCGGAGCGGACCTACGCGGTGGACCGTGACGCCGCCGTCCGTTCGATGGACGCTGCGGCCGAGGCCGGCGTCGGACGCTACATCATGGTCTCCTACCTCGGGGCCGGGCCGGACCACGGGGTCCCCAAGGATGACAGCTTCTACGCCTACGCCGAGGCCAAGGCGGCCGCGGACTCCTACCTGCGCGGCACCGCCCTGAACTGGACCATCCTAGGCCCCGGAGCGCTCACCGACGGGCCTGGCAACGGACTGATCGATGTTGACCCCGCCGACGCGGCAGAGGCCCAGGGAACGGCACGGGACAACGTGGCCCTCGTTGCCGCAGCCGTGCTTGGTCTCCCCTCGCTCGCCGGCCGAACCATCGAGTTCCGGGACGGCACTTTGCCGCTCGCCGGTGCCCTGGCGGCGCTGGGATAGGGCATGTCTGATGTGCCGCTGATGCGCGAAGTCCTCATTCGCAGGTAGTGCGGAATGCGCGGCCTGAAAACGCTGGCACCGGCCGGCGTGGGGCCGTTCTCGGCGGGGGAAAGGCTCATTGTGATCGCCTGCGCGCTGCTACTGGCCACGCTCGCACAGCGGTCGGCTATTGCGGCGCTGAAGAGTGACGAGCTAGTGAACCAGGCGAGACCTGGCGGTCGCTGCGCAGTAAATTGCCCTCGACGCTAGCCGCCAGGAAGTCGTGGGGGTCCGCAACGAGCCCGATATGGACCCCGAGGTGGCAGGCAGGGTGCTCCGGCAGCTGGACCTGCGCACCATAATTATTCCGGATGAGCCCGCCCGTGTGATGACGGAGGGAAGGCAGGAAAGGGCCGGTTGTAGACGGACCGGCCCTTTCCTGTCTTCTGCTTGGGCGCCTTGAAGATCAGCTCTCCTGCCTACGACACCGAAGCGGCGAAGGTACGGGCGATATAACCCTCGTTCGGCTGCATGCCGGTCCCCGAGTAGGCCCAGAGCGAACCGTTCGGTTGCCGGGCAACCAGGTCGGGGAAACCGTCGGCGTTCAGCTTTCCGGCTCCCAGGACCGTGTCAAAAACGTTCCAGCCTGTTCCGATCCTGCGTGGGGTGGTGAGATTTCCTCTGCCGTCCCCCGGGTACATCCAGAGCATGCCATCAAACGTCCTGGCGATAATGTCGTTCTTGCCGTCCGCGTTGAAGTCCCCGGTCCCGGACAGCTGGTCAAAAGCTTCCCAGCCGTAGTCGCCGATCTTCACGGCCCCGGTGTAGCCTACGTTGCTGCCGCTGACGGTGCCCGTGCCACTGTAAAGCCAGAGGGAGCCGTCAGCCCGCCTTGCCAGCAGGTCATTCTTGCCATCCCCATTGAAATCTCCGGTTCCCGTCAGAGCGGTGAAGACATCCCAGCCGTAGTCTCCGATTCGCTTCGGGGCCGAGAAACCTGAGCTCGTGGCGTCCACGCGCCCGGTGCCGGGGTACAGCCAGAGGGAGCCGTCGGGCTTGCGGGCCAACAGGTCATTCTTGCCGTCACCGGTGAAGTCACGGATGCCGATCAAGGAGTTGAAGGCCTCCCAGCCGTAGTCGCCAATCTTGCGTGCCGTTCCGTAGGCGCCGTGTCCGTTGCCAGGGTAAAACCAGAGGCTTCCGTCCGGCTTGCGCGCCAGCAGATCCGCGATCTTGTCTCCGTTTAGGTCTTCAGCGGCCGTCAGGGAGTCGAAGGCCTCCCAGCCGAAGTCGCCGATTTTCCGGGCACCAGTGTAGCCCTGGTCCCTCATAGCGGTCCCGGCAAAGAAGAAGACGCTGCCGTCGGCCTGGCTTGCCACAAAGTCAGCGGTACGGTCCCCGTTGGCGTCGCCGGTGCCCATGATGGTGGTATAGATGCCCCAGCCCGTTCCAATCTGCTGGGGACTGACGAGCTTCGCCGGACCGGAGTTCGAGTACAGCCAGAGAGAGCCGTCAGGACGCCGTGCGGCGAGGTCATTGGTTCCGTCGCCGTTGAAATCCTGAATCGGGATCAGCTGGTCGAAGACTTCCCAGCCGTAGTCGATATTGCGGGGTGTCCCCGGGCGGCCCGTGCCCATGCCCGGGTACAGCATCAGTACACCGTCAGGGCGACGGGCCAAGATGTCCGGCTTGCCGTCGCCGTCAAAGTCACGGACGCCCAGCAGCACGTCGAAGGCGTCCCATCCGTAGTCGCCGATTTTCACCCCGCTGAGATATCCCTCGCTGGCGCTGGAAATCCGGCCGGTGCCGGCATAGAACCAGAGGGAGCCATCGAACCTCCTGGCCACCAGGTCGTTCCTGCCGTCACCGTTGAAGTCGCCCGTGCCGAGGATACTGGTGAAGACTTCCCAGCCGGTCCCAATTCGTTGGCCCGTCCGGGACTTGCCGGTGCCGTCGCCCGGGTAGAGCCAGAGTTCGCCGTTGGCCTTGCGCTGAATGAGGTCTGCGATTCCGTCGCCGTTGAAATCGCCGGGGGCGACCAGAACCGGCTTGGCCGGCGGCAATGCATCAATCGTGATGCCTGCAGCCGAATTCGAGATCCAGTCGATGGTGACCTTGGTCCCTGCGTGGGTCTTGAAAGTCTGTCCGGGCTGCCATGCCTGGTTATAGCTGAAGTAGCCGTTGAACGTGGTGGTGCTGGGCTGCAGGGCGATGGAACCCGCGCCGTAAGCTTGGACGACTTTGACTCCGCGGTTGCCGCCGACGGCCGTTGCCGCATCGTTGCCCACCGGAAGACGAAGTTCGAGATAGTATGTCTCTCCGCTGACGGGATCCGCGAACCTGATGGCGCGGTTGTCGTCCGCGCTTCCCCAGGCCTTCAACTGATAGGAGTTCTTCCCGGCTACCTTCCCCAGGTTCCTAACCTCGTTGCCTGAGCCGAATCCGCCAAACTCATAAATGGGGGAGCTCACCACCGGCTGGCTAGGCTGTGAAACACCCATCAGGTCAAGATTGTCCTTGTATTCTTCGGTGCTGCACGAACCGTTGGCGAATGACCCGTCTGCGTTGCTGGCCGTGTCCACGGCTCCGTTTGTGCAGCGAAGCCTGTTCGCGTGCATCAGCCCCAGGACGTGCCCGAATTCGTGGGTCAGGACGCTCCTGGTCAGCGTCGCCGGGAGCGGCATAAGGACGCGTCCGCTGGTTCCGTTGTAGCTCCAGCCCGCCCCGTACGCCCCGTCCGAGAGTGTGGGTGCGGAAACGAACACCACGAGTGCCGTGTAGGCGCTGGGGACCCAGCCGATTTCTCCGGCGATGGTGTTCATCATCGAGGAATAGCTCTGGGTCGACGTCGCTCTGCTGGTCCTGTTTTCGACCTCGGTGACGCTCATCAGCAGTCTGCCGTTGGATATGGCGCTCCAATAGTCACTGCTGGTGTTGACTGCTGCCCGCGCGGCCGATTCTGAGATGGCCGCTTTCCTGTCCGCCAGCTGGACCATTACCAGCTTCACCTTGATATTGCCACCGCGAGCAAGGGAAAAAGCCTCGGTGGTTGCTTCGTGTGGGGCAGCCCCTTTTTCTCCGTGTGCCGACGTGCTCTCCACGGAGGAGCTGGACGAGGGGCGACTGCCCCCAATGACTTCAGTGAACAAGGGCTCCGGAGTTACCAAGGCCTGCGACTCTGCCGCTGCATGGGGAGCCGTGGTTGCCGGTTGAGAAGGTGCTGGTGTGGGCGAAGTTATGGCCTCGGGGGAGACAGCGGCCGTCGGCGTCGCCTTCGCCGTTGGCGTGGCCGATGCAGTCGTGGTGGGGGTCGACGCCGGATCAGCCAAGGCAGGCGAGAGCGTCACAGCGGTGAGCGAGGCAAGAGTAACAACAAACGCCGTCAGAAGCGCTGTCGTCTTCCGTATTGAATTCACTTTTTGTCTTTCATGAGTCCGCCGCCACACTGAAGCCTCAGCGTGGCGGCGGGGGGAGACCGGGAAGTGAGGTCAGTCTATGGAGGGTACGCCACCAGACTCGGCATGCTGCAGCAATCTTGCGGCTTAGGTAGCGAATCGTTGCCGAATCTTGAGCAAAGCCTGTGTCACCCTCAAAAAGTGCTGGCCCTTATCCGCGCAGCTCCAGCTCCAGGGCATTCGCCTCGACGTAGTCCAGGGCGTGCCGGATGGCGCCGACAGTGACAATCGCATCGCCCAGCGGGGAGACCGTCACGCGCGGCGGGGTTGCGGTGAAGCGGGGGAGCAGGGCGGTAATGCCGGGCAGCAGCACGCCCGCGGATTCCGCCACGGCGCCGCCGATCACCACCTGCTCGGGGTTGATGAAGCTCGCCACCGTGGCGATGACGCGCGCCATCCGCTCCGAGATCCGGTCCAGGATCGCCAGCGCCGCCGGGTCGCCGGCGGCGGCGTCCGCAAACACGCGCCGCGCACTCGCCGTGCCGCCGCCTGCCGCGGACCATTGCCGGGCCAGGCTCGCAATGCCGTCGCTCGAGCCCACACCCTCGACCATGTCCAGGTATCCCATTTCGCCGGCGGCGCCGCTGCGGCCATGCTGCAGCCGGCCGGACTCCAACACCCCGGCGCCCAGCCGTTCGCCGGCCAGAAGCACAACAAGGTCGTCCACCCCGGCGCCGGAACCCCGCCAGCGTTCGCCGAGTGCGGCGAGGTTCGCGTCGTTCTCCAGCAGTACCGTCCAGCCGTGCAACTCCTTCAGGGCGGCGCGGAGCCCGACGTCGAACAGGCTCCAAAAGTGCTGGGTCACCAGCACGTTGCCGTCGCGGTCCACCGGGGCCGCAATGCCTGCCCCGGCTGCGAGCACCTGACGGGCGTCGGTCCCGGCGGCTTCAAGGGCCTGCCGGCAGACCCGGTCCACGACGTCGATGCGCTCCGCGGCGGGGATGTCGGCGGCCCGGAAGCTCTCGCTGGACCGCCCGAGGACGCTGCCGCGCAGGTCCGCGACGGCCGCGGTGGTGGTCGCGGCGCCGATATCGATCCCGAGGACAAACCCGGCCCGGGAATTGAGCTCGAAGCGCCGGGCCGGGCGGCCCTTCCGCGGGTTGCCGGGCTGTTCCTCGTCCCGGGCCTCCAGCTCGCGGATCCAGCCCCGCCGGATGAGGTCCTCACAGACGGCGATGACCGAAGCGCGGGTGAGCCCGGTACGCGCCATTAGCCCGGTTCCGGTGGCCACGTCGGTGCTCCGGATGAAGCCCAGCACTGCCTGGGCATTCACCCGGCGCAGCAGCCGGGGTGTGGCGGCGCCCGCCTTCGGCTTCAAATCTTGACCTCTTCCGGATCCGGACCCATAATTGTTCAGGCAATATATTTAGCTTGTATCTAAAATACTAAAATAACAGAAACCGTTTCGAGCTCCGAAGGATCATCCCTTGCCCAATACCGCCACGCTGGCAACCCTGTCCGGTTCCGACCTCGCCGCCGACCCCAACTGGTGGCGCCAGGCGTCCGTCTACCAGATCTACCCGCGCAGCTTCGCCGATTCCAACGGTGACGGCCTCGGCGACATCAAGGGCATTACCGCGAAGGTCCCGTACCTGGTGGGCCTCGGGATCGACGCCGTCTGGCTGAGTCCGTTTTACCCCTCGGCTCTCGCCGACGGCGGCTACGACGTCGACGACTACCGCGACGTGGACCCCAAGCTCGGCACCCTGGATGACTTCGATGAGATGTCCGCCGCCCTCCACGCCGCCGGCATCAAGCTGATTGCGGACATCGTCCCGAACCATTCCTCCAACCGCCACATCTGGTTCCAGGAAGCCCTCGCATCCCCCCGCGGCTCCGACGCGCGTGAACGCTACATCTTCCGCGACGGCACGGGCGAAAACGGCGAGATCCCTCCCTCGGACTGGGAATCGGTCTTCGGCGGCCCGGCCTGGGAACGCATCACGGAACCCGACGGCACCCCCGGCCAGTGGTACATGCACATCTTCGCCAAGGAGCAGCCGGACCTGAACTGGTCCAACCGCGAAATCCGCGACGACTTCCTCAAAACCCTCCGCTTCTGGTCCGACCGCGGCGTGGACGGCTTCCGCGTCGACGTGGCACACGCGCTGACCAAGGACCTCACCGAACCGCTGCTGTCCAGGGTCGAGCTGAATCCCGCAGGCACTGGCGCTGACGGGCACGACGACGGCTCGCACCCGTTCTGGGACCGCGACGAGGTTCACGAGATCTACGTCGAGTGGCGCGAAGTCTTCAACGAGTACAACCCGCCGCGCACCGCCGTTGCCGAGGCCTGGGTCCACGCCAGCCGCCGCGGCCGCTACGCGAGCCCGCAGGGCCTGGGCCAGGCATTCAACTTCGACCTCCTGCAGGCCGACTTCGACGCCGAGGATTTCCACGAGATCATCACCCGGAACCTGGCCGAGGCCACGCAGTCCGGCGCGTCGTCCACCTGGGTCTTCTCCAACCACGACGTCGTCCGGCACGCCACCCGCTACGGCCTGCCCAAGGGCGGCGGCCGGCATGCCAAGGGCCAGGACGGCAAGGGCTGGCTGCTTGCCGGCGCCCCGGCGGAGGAGCTCGACGTCGAACTCGGCCTGCGCCGTGCCCGCGCCGCCACCCTGCTGATGCTGGCACTTCCCGGCTCGGCGTACCTGTACCAGGGTGAGGAGCTGGGGCTGCAGGAAGTCGCCGAGATCCCCGACGCGCAGCGGCAGGACCCCACCTTCTTCCGGAACAAGGGCGTCGAGATCGGCCGTGACGGTTGCCGCGTGCCACTGCCATGGACTCCCGAAGGCTCTTCGTTTGGCTTCGGCGACGGCGGCGCCCACCTGCCGCAGCCGGCCTGGTTCAGCCGCTACGCCGTTGCGGCCGAGGACGGGGTGGAGGGCTCCACCCTGGAGCTCTACCGCAAGGCACTCAAGCTGCGCCGTGAACTGCAGACCTCGGAGGAACTGGACTGGCTGGAATCCGGCAGCGACGACGTCCTGCACTTCAGCCGGCCGGGCGGCTGGCAGACGGTCACCAACTTCGGCGACATGCCGGTGGGGCTCCCCGCCGGCGAAGTGCTGGTCAGCAGCGGGCCGCTCGACGGGAAGCTGCTGCCGGGCAACACCACCGTCTGGCTGCGGTGAGTCCCTCGGCTTCCAGGACCGGGCCGCTGAGCAGCCGGCCCGGCCAGGAGCTGATCTACGGCTGCATGGGCCTCGGCGGCAGCTGGTCGGCGGAACCGTTCTCGTCCGCACAGGTGGACGAGGCGGCTGCCGCCGTCGACGCAGCCCTCGAAGCCGGCATCACCCTGTTCGACCATGCGGACATCTACCGCAGCGGCAAGGCCGAGGCGGTATTCGGCGAGGTCCTGGCGAACACCCCGGGCCTGCGCGACAAGATCCGGCTGCAGACCAAATGCGGCATCCGGCTCAATGAACAGGGGCTGGACACGCACTACGACCTGAGCCGGGACGCCATCCTGGCCCGGGTCAACGAAAGCCTGGCGCGGCTGCGCACGGATTATGTGGACGTGCTGCTGCTGCACCGCCCGGATCCGTTGATGGACCCTGCGGAGGTGGCCGCCGCCGTCGGGCAATTGATGGCGGAAGGCAAGGTGCGGGCCCTGGGCGTGTCCAATATGTCGGGTGTGCAGATCGACGCGCTGCAGGACCAGCTGGAGACCCGGGTGGTCGCCAATCAGCTGGAAATGAGCCTTTCAAAGCGGGCCTGGCTGGAAAGCGCTGTGCTGGTCAACCACGCCGACGCTACGGACTACAGCTTTCCGCACGGCACAGTGGAGCACTGCGTCCGCCACGGGATCACTTTGCAGGCCTACGGCACACTGGCCCGCGGGCTGTACACGGGGTCGCCGGCCGCGACGCCCAGCGACGCGGAGGAAGCCACCTCCGCTCTTGTCGCCGAACTGGCCGCGGAGAAGAACACAACCGGCGAGGCGGTCCTGCTGGGTTGGCTGATGAAGCACCCGGCCGGGATCGCTCCCGTGATCGGCACCGCCAACCCGGACCGCATCCGGGCCTGTGCCGGTGCCGCGGATGTCGCCGCAGCCATGACCCGGGCCGAGTGGTACCGGCTCTGGGTTACGGCGCGCGGCAGCAACATCCCGTAGCCGGACTCCGTCCTGCCCCACCCAAGTAGCTCACAGTTGGGGCGGGACGTGATTTTGGTCGTAATGGTCGCCCTGAGGACGGGATCGCTTGGCGGGAGTCGCCCCGGAACGGCTAGCGTAGATACATGACCTCTACCACCACTGCCGGGATCGTCCGGCCTCAACGCAACGTTCCGGCTGAAATCGCCCGCTCCTGGCTCCTGGTCAATGCGATGAAACGTGAGCTGTTCGATCAGTCCGCCGTCTCCCGTGCCGACGCCATCATCCTGGATATCGAGGATGCCGTGGATCCTTCCCAGAAGGACGCCGCCCGCGCCCACGTGGTCGAGTGGCTGGCCGCCGGCGGCAACGCCTGGGTGCGGATCAACGACGCCACGAGCCCTTTCTGGGCCGACGACCTCGCCGGCCTCCGCGGCACCCCGGGGCTGTTGGGCGTCATGCTGGCCAAGACCGAGTCCGCGGACCAGGTCACCGAAAGCTTCCACAGGATGGACGGCAAGACTCCGGTCATACCGCTCGTCGAGTCCGCCGTCGGCATCGAGGAGGCCAACCACATCGCCAGGGCCCAGGGTGCGTTCCGGCTGGCCTTCGGCTCCGGCGACTTCCGCCGCGACACCGGCATGGCGGCCACCGCCGAGGCCATGGCCTACCCGCGCGCCAAGCTTGTGGTGGCCAGCCGGGTCGGCAACCTGCCGGGGCCCATCGACGGACCCACGGTGGGCACCAACCACCCGATCCTGCGCGAGCAGACCGGCATCACCGTGATGATGGGCATGACCGGCAAGCTGTGCCTCGCCATCGACCAGACCAGCGTCATTAACGAGGTCATCAGCCCGACGCCGTCCGACGTCGCCTGGGCCACGGACTTCATGGCCGACTTCGAGGCCAGCGGCCGCGTCATCCGGGACGGCTCGGATCTGCCCCGCCTGGGCCGCGCCGAGAAGATCATGAAGCTCGCGGTAGCGTTTGGCGTGCAGCCGGCCCTGTAGCCGCCACCCGGAGCAGAGAAGACCCCGTGACCGCTCCCTGACGGCCGGGTGGTCCGAATCCTCGCAGTCGAGGCCTGAATTTCCTGGCGACGCGCAAAATACCGGACGCGCCCGTATTTCCGCGTCGCCAGGTAATTTGAGTGTCGCCAGGAAGTTTGCGCCTCGCGGCGTTCCGGTGCGCCCCGGTAGACTGGCCCGGTGCTGAAAGAATTCTGGGACTCCGCGCCAACCACTTACAAGGTGCTGGTTTTCAGTGCCATGGCCCTGATTGCCGCCGGCATCGTCCTCAATCTGGTGGGCAACTCCACGGGTAACCAGGCCCTCAGCGTAGCCTCGCTGCCGGTCATCGGCCTGGGCCTGGTCCTTCACATCGCCGGGATTGTGGTGCGCGGCCAGACCATCCGGAAAAACCTCAAGCGCTAGCCTCGGCGTTCCGCCGGACATGGCTCCGGGCATGCTCCACGGCGTCGGGCAGGGACGAGAACAGGTGCTTGTGATGCCGCAGTGAGCGGATCACCCCGACGTTTGTCACAAGGTCCAGGTGCTGCGGCTGGACACCTTTAAGCAGGACCGTGATGCCGCGCAGCTCCAGTGCCGAGATGACTTCCACCAGGGTGTGGGCGCCGGTGGCATCAAGCATTCTGACCTGCGAGAGCCGGATGATGGCGACCTGGATGTCCCTGACCTGGCTGATTTCCTGCAGCACGCGTTCCGCGGCGCCGAAGAACATGGCCCCGTCCAGCCTGAAAATGGCGATGTGCCCGTCCCCGGGGATGGATGTCCCGGGAATCTCCTCGCGCCGGACCCCACTCAGGGATGCGAACTTCCGCAGCGTGAAGACGGCAGCGGCGACAAACCCGATTTCGATTGCGACGATCAGGTCGAAGGCCACGGTGATAATGGCAGTCAGCACAAAGACGAAGGCGTCGGCGCGGGTGGAGCGCATGATGGCGGTGACCGTGCGCTGTGAAACCATGCGGGTTGCCGTCACCATCAGGATGCCGGCCAATACCGCCAGCGGGATCTTCCCGACGAGCCCGGCTGCGAGGTAGATGATGGCGAGCAGCACCAGCGCGTGGACGATCGCGGAGAGCCGTGTCTTGGCGCCGGAGCGGACGTTGACAGCGGTCCTGGCGATGGCGCCGGTTGCAGGCATGCCGCCGAAGAATCCTGCCGCGACGGACGCCAGCCCCTGGCCGGTGAGCTCCCGGTCCGGGCTGTAGGCCCCGGAGGGCCTGCCGTCCGGACCCACCATGCCGGCGGCCACCCGGGCAGAGAGCAGGGATTCTATGGCGGCGAGTGTCGCGATGGACACCGCGGGCATGAGCAGCCCGCCCAGCGCACCCGGATCGAGGGAGGGCATCGTAGGCGCGGGCAGGGAGTGCGGCAGGGCGCCGATCCTGGGGATGTCGAGCCGGAGCAGCTCGGCGGCGACGGTGGCCAGCAGCACCGCGATCAGGCTCGCGGGCAAGGACTTGTGCAGCTTCGGCAGCAGGTACATCACGGCCGAGACCCCCACGACGACGGCGAGCGTCTGCAATACGGTGGGTGACGACGCGCGGGAGGCACTCTCGAGGGCGGCCAGCAGGGTGTTGTGGCCGGGGATCCCCTCGGTGCCGGTGGCCATGGGCACCTGCTGGAGGAAGATAATCAGGGCGATGCCGAGGGTGAAACCCTCCACCACCGGCCAGGGGATGAACGCCACGGCCCGGCCCAGCCCGCTGAGGCCAAGGAGGATGACCAGCACGCCGGCCATCAGCGAGACCAGGGCGATGCTGCCGACGCCGTGGATTGCCACCACCGGGGCTAGCACCACCACCATGGCGCCCGTCGGGCCGGAGACCTGGACATGGGAACCGCCCATAACGGCGGCCACGAGGCCGGCCACCACCGCGGTGATGAGTCCGGCCTCGGCGCCTACGCCGGAGCTGACGCCGAAGGCGAGGGCCAGCGGCAGGGCCACGATGCCGACCGTGATGCCAGCCACCAGATCAGCTTGCCAGGATGAGCGCAGTCCGTCGTAGTCGCGGCGGGACGGCAGGAAGGTCCGCAGCGAAAACCGCCGGCCCCCGCCGGGCTGCACCCCGTCGGCCAGCAGCGTGCGGGGGTCTTTCCCGGTGGATCTGCCGGCGACGCGGGGCTCTGGCGGAATGCTCATAATGCCGATCCTTTCGTGGGGGAGGAGACTGGTCCTTCGGCCGGGGAAGCGGCGCCGCCGACGCGGACTGCGAGGTGTCCGCCCGGCAACTCCTGCGCCAGCCGCAGCTGTTCGTTGGAGCCGGCCAGGCTGTCCAAAAGGAAGGTCCTGGCGATGGAGAGCAGCTCTGAAATCATCGGATGCGCCAGCCGGTAGGTCACCGCGTTTGCTGTCCGCACTGAGGTGACTACCCCGTGCCGGCGGAGCGTGGCCAGATGCTGGGACAGGTGCGAGGCTTCAAGGCCAGTCTCTGCCAGCAGGTAGCTGACCGGCGCCGAGTTCTCCGGGGCCGCGGCCAGGAGTTCCAGCACCCGGATTCGGGCCGGGTGGGCGAGAGCCTTGAACAGGTTGGCTTTGATCTCATACAGAGGGCTTTGTGCTACTGAAATCACGGTTGGTCCGCTCCCTCTCTGTGCCGCGGGCTGGAAAGAGTCCGCATGAATTGATGAATTTATGTTTTCATCATACCGTGGTGGCCGGCGGGTGTCATAACAGATGAGCTGCGCGCAGGCCCGATAGGCTGGAACCATGACTATCAATCCGGATCTGCAGGGCAGAAGCTACCCTGCCGCAGAGGTGTACGATGTCGGCCGCGAGAAGATCCGCGAGTTCGCGCGCGCCGTCAAAGCCACCCACCCCGCCCACTTCGAGGTCGTCGCGGCAGCGGCCCTGGGCCACCGCGATTTGGTGGCGCCGCCCACCTTCGCGATCATCGTCGCGCAGCGGGCCGACGCCCAGCTGATCGAAGACCCGGACTCCGGCATCGACTTTTCCCGCGTGGTCCACGCAGACCAGCGCTTCATCCATCACCGGCCGATCATCGCCGGCGACCGGCTTGTCGCCGAACTGCACGTCGACGGCGTCCGCTCCATGGGCGGCGGCGCGATGATCACCACCCGCTCGGAAATCTTCGCCCTGGCCCCCGACGAGTCCCCCGACGGTTCCGGCGTCGAATCCCGCGAGGCCGTAGCCACCGCCACCTCGTCCATCCTGGTCCGCGGAGAGGGACAGTAGACATGACACCCACATTCTCGGAACTCACGGTCGGTCAGGTCATCGGCAGCCGCAGCATCGACGTCACCCGCTCGGACCTGGTCAGGTACGCCGGTGCTTCCGGCGACTTCAACCCGATCCACTGGAACGGCTCGTTCGCCACCGGCGTCGGGCTGCCGGGGGTCATCGCCCACGGCATGTTCACCATGGGCGCAGTGGTCCAGCTCGTGACTGACTGGGCAGGCGACCCCGCCGCCGTCGTCGACTTCCAGACCCGCTTCACCAAGCCCGTCCCGGTGGCCGACACCACCGGGACGCCCGACGCCGGTGCCGTGATCGAGGTCAGCGGCGCCATCGGGGCGCTCGACGCCGGGGCCGGCACCGCGCGCGTCGACCTCACGGTCGTCTCGGCCGGCCAGAAGGTTCTGGTGAAGGCCCAGGCCGTCGTCAGGCTGGCCTGAACCCGCCTGTCGCTGCAGTGAAGACAGAAACTGCAACGGCTGCAGAGACCACCCGCTGGCGCAACGCCGTCGTCGCCGCCTACGCGATGAGTGGCATTGCCTTCGCCAGCTGGGTGTCCCGGCTCCCGGCCATCCGGGACGGCCTCGAACTCACACCGGGGAACATCGGGCTGCTGCTGCTCAGCATGTCGTTTGCTTCCTTCATCTCCGTGTCCGCCTCCGGGCTGATCGTGCTGCGCTTTGGGTCCAAGCAGACCATCCGGATCGGCAGCATCATGGTCGGCGCCGGTCTGGTTCTCGCCGGGTTCGGCACCTCGGTACTGGTCAACCCGCTGGTCGTGGCCGCCGGACTCACCGTCATTGGTCTGGGCACCGCCAGTTGGAACACGGCCTCCAACGTCGAGGGCGCCGCAGTGGAACGGGCTGTGCGCCGGCACATGATGCCGCGGCTGCACGGAGCCTTCAGCCTGGGCACCGTCGCAGGCGCAGGGGCCGGGGCATGGGCCGCCGGCGCGAGTGTTCCGGTCTTCTGGCATCTCGCCGCCGTGGGGATCATCGTGGCATTCACCGTAGCGACCGCCGCGGGGTGGTTCCTGGCTGACATCACGCCGGTGGAGGCCCCACAGAACGCCAGACCGGCTACACCGGACACCTTCGAGGATCCCTCGACCGGCCCGCTGGCCATCATCACGGCCGCCACCAGCCCCGGAGTGCCACTGGACAACAAACGCCGGATCGCGCAGGCCTGGCGGGACCGCCGGACCCTGCTCCTCGGCGTCCTGGTGCTGGGGCTTGCCCTAGCCGAAGGGGCGGCGGCGGACTGGGTGGCGCTGGCGCTCGCCGACGGCCACGGCCAGTCCGACGCCGCGGGAGCCGCCGGGTATGGCCTCTTCGTCACCTTCATGACCGTGGGCCGCTTCGCCGGAACTCTGGTCCTGGATCGCTTCGGCCGCGTCCCGGTGATGCGCTGGTGCGCCGCGCTGGCCGTGCTCGGCCTCGGCCTGTTCGTCGTTGCGCCGGTGCCGTGGCTGGCTTACGTGGGGCTGGCCGTGTGGGGGCTGGGCGCCTCGCTGGGCTTCCCGGTGGGCATGTCCGCCGCCGCCGACGACCCCGTCAAGGCAGCCGCCCGCGTTTCCGTGGTTTCCACGATCGGCTACGGCGCGTTCCTCTGCGGGCCGCCGCTGCTGGGCCTGCTGGCGGAACACGTGGGAATCCTGCACTCGCTGCTGGCCGTCATGGTGATGCTTGTGGTCAGTTTCCTGCTGTCCCCGGTGGCGCGGAAGGCCGGCCCGGCGTAGCCCTGGCGGGCGGGCCACGGAACCGGCTCATCCCCGTTAGGCTGGTCGGGTGACCCAGATTCTGCTTTCTGACTTGACCACGGCTGCCGTCGGCGGCCCCGCCGGCACTTTCGTCGAAGCCCGCACCGAGACCGAAATCATCGACGCCGTCCGCTCGGCCGACGCCGCCGGCGAGCCGCTGCTCATCATCGGCGGCGGCTCCAACCTGCTGGTGTCCGACGACGGGTTCCCCGGCACCGTGCTGAAAATCGCCTCCGAGGGGTTCACCGTCAACGCGGAGGACTCCTGCGGCGGCGTCGCGGTCGTAGTCCAGGCCGGCCATAACTGGGACGCCTTCGTCGAACACGCCGTGCGGCACGCCTGGTCCGGCATCGAGGCGCTGTCCGGCATCCCGGGCGCCACCGGCGCCACACCGGTGCAAAACGTCGGTGCGTACGGCTCGGAAGTCTCCCAGACCATCGCCGCAGTGCGGACCTGGGACCGGGAGCGCACGGCCGTGAAGACGTTCACCAACTCGGAGCTGAAGTTCGGCTACCGCGACTCCCTCCTGAAACAGACCACGGTCCACGGATCCCCGCGCTATGTGGTGCTCACCGTCGAGTTCCAGTTGCCGCTGGGCCGGATGAGCGCCCCGATCCGCTATGCAGAACTCGCCCGGGTACTCGGCGTCGAGACCGGGCAGCGGGCCTACGCGAACGAGGTCCGCCGGGAGGTGCTGCGGCTTCGGGCGTCCAAGGGCATGGTGTGGGATGCGGCAGACCGGGACACCTACTCCACCGGTTCCTTCTTCACGAACCCGATTGTGCCAGCCGATGTGGCCGCGCAGCTGCCGGCGGACGCGCCGAGCTATCCGGGTGGCGCGGAGGGGATGACGAAGCTCTCGGCGGCCTGGCTGATCGACCAGGCCGGCTACGGCAAGGGATTCGGCCTCGGGCAGGACAGCATCTCCGGCGGCCGGGCATCGCTGTCGACCAAGCACACCCTGGCCATCACCAACCGCGGTGGTGCCAGCACCGCGGACATGCTGGCGATCGCACGCGAGGTACGCCGCGGCGTCGTCGAACGCTTCGGCATTGAACTGCACCGGGAACCGCTGCTGATCGGCGTCGAGCTTTAGGAAGTCGGGCTCTAGGCAAGTCGGGCTCCGGGAAAGTTGGGCTCCCGGCTGCGGAGTCAGTCGCTGCTGCCGGGAGGGGCCGTCTCGGGCGGGCCTACCTTGCTGAAGAGCATAAAGGTGAAGCCGGACGCCGCGGCGCCCAGCAGGAAGACCTGGCAGAAAGCCACGGACTGGGCGCTGGGCCCGCTCCGGAGCAGCAACCCGGCGCAGGCGAAGGCGACGGCCCCGGCGAGCAGCGCGAGGGAACCGAGCAGGAAACTCTGCACCGTGGCGGGAAAGTCCGCGGGGGAATCAAAACGGAGTTCCCGGTCGCGCTGCCGGGCCTCGTGCGGTGTCCCGGCGCGGGGCTGCAGCGTGGCGGCCGTGACGAAACTGGTGACGGACACCGCCATGCACACCCCGGCCGTCAGCTGCAGGGTGCTCATCATGGGGGAAAGCCGGGTGCCGCTGGCGATCGCGACGGCCAGGCCGGCGGCCATGCCGGCCGCGCTGGCGGCCCAGCCCAGCACAGCCAGCCTCCTGCTCAGGGGCCGCAGCCGCGGCCACATCTCACTCATGGTCATCCATCAAGGGTAGGCAGCTCTGCTGGACGGTGGCTGGGAACGGCATGGGCCGGAGCCGGGCCGGGCGGGGAATGACGGTCCCCGGCCCTAGGATATGTCCATGGCAGCAGCGGCTAACTCCCGGCTCAGTAAGGGCATCATCGGCAGGCTCCGGCTGGCGTCGCAAGGTCTGGTGGGGCCGGGTTTCAACAGCGCCGCGGACGCCGTCCGGTGGATGACGGCGATGCAGGGCCAGGATCTGCAGGCCGCCCTCTGGGCCGTCGGGCAGCGGGTCCCGGGCTCCCGCATCGGAGATGTCCGGTCGGCGATTGACCGGGGCGAAATTGTCCGGTCCTGGCCGATGCGCGGCACGCTGCACCTGCTTGCCCCCGAGGACCTGAAATGGATCCTGGGCATTACCGCCGATCGGCTGCTCCGGGGTATGGCCGGGCGTCACCGGGAGCTCGAGATTTCCGCGGCCGACGTCGGCGTCGCGGCCGACGCCGCGCAGCAGCTGGTCGCCGGCGGATCAGCCGCCAGCCGCGCGGAGCTGTTCCGGGCCTTCGGACGGGCCGGGCAGTCCAGCGCCGGCCAGCGCGGCATCCACCTGCTGGGGATCCTCTGCCAGCGGGGATGGCTGGTGCAGGGTCCGCTTGCCGGCAACCAACAGCTCGTCATGGCCTTTGACGACTGGGTCAAAGACTCGCGCACCCTGGACCGGGCAGAGGGCATTGCGGAGTGGCTGCTGCGGTACCTGCGCAGCCACGGTCCCGCCACCGAGCGTGACTTCTCCTGGTGGGCGGGTATCCCGCTCACCGAGGTCCGGGCGGCGCTGGCCGAAGTCAGGGGACAACTGGTGGAGCTTGAGTTTGACGGGACCAGCTACTGGCTCTCCCCGGAGACGGCGGCGCTGCTCGACGGCGGTGTCCCCGGCGCGCGGACGGTGCTCGCGCTGCCGGGCTTTGACGAGTTCCTGCTGGGCTACACCGACCGGTCCCTGGTAGTGCCGCCGGAGCATGCGGACAGGATCGTGCCGGGCGGCAACGGCGTGTTCAAGAAGACCATCGTGGCCGGCGGCGGGGTGATCGGCACCTGGGCACGCTCCGCGACCGGCCGGGGCGCCGTCGTCGTGCCCGAGCCCTTCGACGCCGTTAACGGATTGCGGCCCGCCGCTCAAAAGTCCTTTGAGCTGCAGGCCGCGAAATACCGGAGATTCCTGGGACCCTGAACGGCGGCGGGTGAACGTCCCTAGAGTGTGCCGGTGGCGATGTTGAGCATACGCCGCAGCGGCTCGGCCGCGCCCCACAGCAGCTGATCTCCGACCGTGAAGGCGCTGATGTACTGCGGGCCCATCTCCAGCTTCCGGATCCGGCCCACCGGGATGTCCAGGGTGCCGGAGGCCGCCACCGGGGTGAGGTCTGCCATGGAGGCCTCCTTGGTGTTGGGCACCACCTTGGCCCACTGGTTGTCAGCGTCGAGGAGCCCCTCGATCTCGGCGACGGAGAGGTCCTCCCGGAGCTTCAGTGTCAGCGCCTGGGAATGCGAGCGCATGGCGCCGATCCGGATGCACAGGCCGTCCATGATGATGTGGTCATCGCCGGCGGTGCCCAGGATCTTGTTCGTCTCCGCCCCGGCCTTCCACTCTTCCCTGGACTGGCCGTTGCCGAGGTCCGCGTCGATCCACGGGATCAGGGAGCCGGCCAGCGGCACCCCGAACTGCGAGGCATCGATGCCGCTGCGCTGGTGCGCCAGGACCTTCCGGTCGATCTCGAGGATGGCCGACGCCGGGTCGTCCAGTTCGGTGCTGACCTCGGCGTTGAGCGTGCCGAACTGGCTCAGGAGCTCGCGCATGTGCCGGGCGCCGCCACCGGAGGCCGCCTGGTAGGTCATTGAGGTGCCCCACTCCACGAGGCCGTTTTTGAACAGCCCGCCGAGGCCCATCAGCATGCACGAGACCGTGCAGTTGCCGCCGATGTAGTCCTTCACACCGCCGGCGAGGCCGGCATCGATAACGTCACGGTTGATCGGGTCCAGGACGATGATCGAGTCGTCGTTCATCCGCAGTGTGGAGGCGGCATCGATCCAGAGGCCGTCCCAGCCGCGGCTGCGCAGTTCGCCGTGGACCTGCTTGGTGTAGTCCCCGCCCTGCGCGGTGACGATGATCGGCAGCTTCGCCAGAGTGTCGACGTCGAACGCGTCCTCGAGCCTGCCAGTGTCGCCGGCGGCTGGACCGGCAAGGGCCGGGGCGGCACCTCCGGCGTTCGAGGTGGAGAAAAATACCGGGTTGATGGTGGCGAAGTCGCCCTCGTCCTGCATACGCTGCATCAGGACGGAACCGACCATGCCACGCCAACCGACCAGTCCGACGGACGGAGTAGCTGCTGTAGTCATTGGGCCAGTTTAGACTTCGCCGGCGCAGTGGCGCAGCCGGTTACGTCACCGCGGCGCTACAACCGGCCGTCCCGTTACTCGACGGGCCTCGGGAGGTTGCGCGTCTTGCGCAGTTTCTCGGCCCGGCGCTCCTTGGCGAAGCTGGTCCACGCGACCAGCGGCACCAGGATTCCCACCGGGATAGTCCACCAGATGTCGCCCAGCATCTCCCAGGTGCCGTCAACCGCCATGCGGGCCAGGCCGTAGGCAACCCCGCCGGCGAAGAGCGAGGCAAGGATGGCCAGGAAGAGCAGACCGCCGGAGGAGCTGACGGGTTTGACCAGCCCGTGGCCGCGGTCCTTCCGGACCCCGTACTCCTCGGCGGTGTAGGCAATCAGTTCGCCGTTTCCGGCCCGGCGCTGGATGCGGCCGTCTTTCCCGGGCCGGGCGTGCGGGTAGCCCGGTTCCTGGGGCACATCCGAACTACGCCTGGCCACGGATGTCCTCAATGGTGCGCAGCAGCCCGCCGTCGTCCAGGCCTTCGGTTTCCGTGACCTCATCGGCGGCGAAGTCCGGAATGCCCGTGGTCCACGAGCTTGCCTCGCGGCGGACAAGCAGGTGCTGTTCCGCGTCGAGGGTCTTGACGACGAGGTAGGCGGAGCCGCCGGCGTGCTGTTCTACATGCTGGCGCACCAGGCGGAGCGTCGCTTCGGCGGAGCTGATAGCGGGGTCCTGGGCGAAGACGAACCAGGTTCCCAGGAGCCGCGGCTGCAGCATGAGGGCCACGCCGGGAGCCTCGATCAGCACTACGTTGTCCATGGTGTCCCCGGTGAGCAGGGATACTTCGGTCCACCGGGTTGCCTTGCCGAGGGCCGTGGCGACGGCCGCGGCCACCCCCTTCACGCCTAGGTCACCGTCATCATCGATGCTGGCCATGTCCCGCGCCATCAGGGACGATGCTCCGGCCGTGGACAGCGTGACATCGTCCACCATGTCCGCGGCGCGGAAGACGCTGACCGAACGCTCCCGGCAGGGGCCCTCGAACACGTTGAGCAGGTAGGCGAATTCGCCCACGCCAAAGCCGATCACATCGACGCCGAGCCGCGGCTCCTGCGTTGTCTCGTTCTGCATCGTCTCGTTCTCGACAGTCATAGTGGTCTCCTAATCCCCGAAGCCGAAGAACTTCGCCACGGATTTGCCTGCATCTTTGGCGGTATCTGCCGCGTCACTGACGAACTCGCCGGGATCCTGCACCGCGTTGACGATACCCTCCCCGATGTTCTTCCCGACGCTGGAGATGGTGTCCCAATTCTCGTAGATTGCAATCCCCACGCTGGCGACCTGGCAGACGGTGCCCGCGGGCGGCGGCAGGAAGGAGCCGACCGCGAGGAGTCCCTTTCCCGCGCTGGCCATACCGCCTTTGACATCGCCATCAGCGAAACTCCGCACGGAGTCGACTGCGCTGAAGCCGACGCCGGCCCAGCCGAGACCGCGGGCGAGCCCGGATTTGCCGAGCCACTCAAGCTTGGTGCCGGCTCCGAGCCAGGGTTTCTCCTCCAGCAGCGGCCCGAACCTGGCCAGCGGCCCGATGTACTGGTTGAGGTTCTTCAGCGACGCGATATCTGAGACCTTGTCGATCGCGGCGAGGCCGCGGTTCGCTGCTGCGGAGCCCTTGAGCAGGTTAGCAAGGGCCGGGTTGCTGATCAGCCGGTGCGGGGCGAATCCGGGACCGCCGATCCGGTGCTTCCCCTGCGCGAAGGACCTGACAAAATCCGCGCGCTGGTTGTTCAACACCCAGCCCAGCTGGCCGGTGTGCTTGGCCAGGGTCAGGGGCGCCTTGATGAGCTTTTGCACGCCCATGGCGACCCTGAGCCCGCCGACTCCGCCCACCAGTGCTCCGCCGAGCAGCGCCCAGCCGCCTGCGCCGTTTCGGGCCCCGCCGATGGTTCCCGGCCCCCCGCCGGATCCGGTGGTCCCAGGCCCCCCGGCGGCGCTGGCCTTCTCCTGCTGGTCCGCGTGCGTCAGCAGCCGTTTGGACTCTTCCTTGAGCGCCCGGGCCGTCTTCTGGATAAGCGCGCGGTGGCTCCCGTTCCATTCAGACGTGAAGCGGGCGCCGTCGGCACCCTTCCAGGAGGAGCTGTTGTTGATGGCCGACGTGAGTGTGGTCGACTGCTGCAGCAGGGTCTCGGACGTCTTACCGAACTGCTCCGCGAGCGTGCGCAATTGGGTCACGTCGGCGCCCCACAAATTTCCTGCCATTTCGGCTCCCCCTCTCTGTGCACCAGCCCCGCCGTGCACCAGCCTGGACCTGATGTCTTCCGGCACTGGTATCTAACCGGCTCCAATGTAGCCGGAATGGCCGAATCCCGCGATGGGGTGATCTCCCCATTCGGGCCCGCCCGGCCACGGCGGCGCCGCCGTTACTCGCCCTTGTGCTCCGAAAGCAGCGCGTGTTTGCGCTTCCGCAGCGCAAACACCGCCCCGAAGACGAACACCTGGGTGACCACCACGAGAACGATTGCCCCGACGATCCTGCTGTCACCCAGGATCATGGTCAGTCCCACAATCGCCGAGAGCAGTGCCAGCAGCGGAAGCAGCATATAGCCGAGGACAAAGAGGGTTTCGGGTTTCTTCAGCATCCCTCAGCCTTCCGTCCGGCGCCACACATTGATGCGGTAACGGGTGCCGTTGTCGGCGGCCTGCCAGCCGTCGGGCGGCAGGGCGGATTCCGCTGTCCAGTCGTAGCCGAGTTCCGGGGCGAAGGTGTCGCCTTCCGTGGTGGTGTCGATTGTGGTGATGACGGCGACGTCGGCGAGGTCCATGGACCGGCCAAAGATGGTGCCGCCGCCGATGATCCAGACCATGTTGTTGCCCGGCGCGAACGCGGACTCCAGCAGCGCGTCATCCAGGGACTTGACCGCGATGGCGCCTTCCGCCCCCGGCGTGCCGCCCCAGCCCTCCTGCCGGGTGATGACGATGTTCGTCCGCCCGGGCAGCGGGCGGTATTTGTCCGGGAACGATTCCCAGGTCTTCCGGCCCATGATCACCGGGTGGCCGGTGGTGAGACGGGTGAAGTGCGCCATGTCCTCCGGGAGGCGCCACGGCATGCCGCCGTCCTTGCCGATGACCCCGGTGCTGGTCTGGGCCCAGACGACTCCGAGCCCGGTGAGGGCAGCCAGCGTGCCGGCAAAGTCGGCGGGCGGTGCGCCCTGTGTTTTGTCGTTGCTCATACGGCTATCGGGGCCTTAATCGTCGGGTGGTGCCGGTATCCCACCACTTCAAAGTCCTCGAGGGTGTAGTCGAGGATGGACTGCGGTTTACGGGTGATCACCAGCCGCGGGTAGTCGTAGGGCTCACGGGTCAATTGCTTGAGGACCTGGTCCATGTGGTTGTCATAGATATGCACATCGCCGCCGGTCCAGACGAATTCGCCGGGTTCCAGGCCGGTCTGCTGGGCGATCATGCAGGTCAGCAGGGCGTAGGAGGCGATGTTGAACGGCACACCCAGGAAAGTGTCCGCCGAGCGCTGGTAGAGCTGGCAGGAGAGCTTGCCGTCGGCCACATAAAACTGGAAGAACGCGTGGCACGGGGGCAGGGCCATGTCCGTGAGTTCGGCGACATTCCAGGCGGAGACGATGTGTCGGCGCGAGTCCGGGTTGGTCTTGAGGTTCTCCACCAGTTCTGCGATCTGGTCGATGTGTCCGCCGTCGGGCGTGGGCCAGGAGCGCCACTGGACGCCGTAGACCGGGCCGAGTTCGCCGTCGGCGTCGGCCCATTCGTTCCAGATGGTCACGCCCTGGTCCTGCATCCACTTCACATTTGTCTCCCCCCGGAGGAACCAGAGCAGCTCCACGGCAACGGACTTGAAGTGCACGCGCTTGGTAGTGATCAGGGGGAAACTCGTTGCCAGGTCGAAGCGCAGTTGTCGGCCGAACACGCTGAGCGTGCCCGTCCCGGTACGGTCCGATTTGTGCGTGCCGTGTTCCAGGACATCGCGCAGCAGATCTTCATAGGGCGTAGGAATGCTCACCGTCACAGTCTACTGAGCTATCCGGGAGCCCCGCCCAGTGTTAAGGCCGTCAGTCGTCGAAGGGCCTGAACCGCTCCACCGCGACCACTTTGTTCTTGCTGCCGCGCGCCACATGGCACACCACGATCTCGCCGGGGGCCAGGAACGGATCGGAGTCCGGCAGCAGGGCACGCAGCCGGGCGCCCATGTGCTTTCCGAGCTGGGCAAACACGGTGGGCAGGGCCGGGCGGTGGGTGCAGAGCGCCACGGCCCGCTGCTTGTCGAACAGGCCCTCGACGGCGGCCGCCGTCTTGTGCGGATGCCGGCCGTGCCGGTGCTCGGTGAGGGCGTCATTGAGCTTGACCTTGGCCCCGGAGGCCTTGGCATAGGGGGCGATCGTGGCCACGCACCTGCGCCACGGGCTCGAGACGATGCGCAGGGGTTTCCAGACCTGCAGGAGCCGCCCCACCGCCTGCGCCTGCCGCACCCCGGTGGCGGCCAGCGGGCGGTCCCCTTCGGCCTTGGTCCAGGAGGAACGCGGCTTGGCTTTGGCATGCCGCACGATCACCAGCGGCCAGGTGTCCAGTTCGCCGCGGGCATGGGCCGCCGCCAGCTGCTCCAGCGGGCCGACGTCGCTCGGGTTGCTCAGCAGCCGGGCGGCCTTCTCCGGCGGACACCACATCACGCTGTCCACCTCTTTACCGTCGGGCACCAGCGCGGCGCCGTCGACGTCGACCGCCCAGTAGTGGACCACCTTCAGCCCGGCCGGTACGCGGTAGCGGATCGGCGGGAGCGGGATACCCAGTGTGGCCTTCAGCCCGATTTCTTCCTCCACCTCGCGGATGGCACATTCGGGAACCGTCTCGCCGGGGTCGATCTTGCCCTTGGGCCAGGACCAGTCGTCGTACCGCGGGCGGTGGATCAGCAGGACCTCAAGCTGGCCTTTGTCGCCCGGATTCGACGTCAGGCGCCATGGCAGGGCACCCGCCGCCGTCACGGCAATCTCCTCGCCGGAATGCTCTGTCTGGTCGGCGAGCGGGGAATCGCTACTCAATGCCAGAGCCCCTACCGCAGGCCGGTGGAGCGTTGGCGCGAGCGCGACGCCAGCAGCCAGGACTGGATGTCCGCCAGGTTCCGGCCGTCCTCCGCCAGGTGGTGGCGGGTCCATTCCCCGCCGTTGTCCAAATGCCAGCTTGCCGTCGCCGGATCCATGTAGCGGCGCAGCAGGTCCATGACGTACGTCGTGTCGTCCCCGCTGGTGAGCTGGACCAGGGCTTCCACGCGGCGGTCCAGGTTCCGGTGCATCATGTCGGCCGAGCCGATGTACACCACCGGATCCCCGCCGTTGGCGAACGCGAAGACGCGGGAGTGCTCCAGGAAGCGGCCCAGAACCGAGCGGACCGTGATGTTCTCGCTGAGGCCGGGAATTCCGGGGCGCAGGGAGCAGATGCCGCGGACGATGATATCCACCGGGACGCCGGCCTGGGACGCGCGGTAGAGGGAATCGATGAGTGCCTCGTCCACGATCGAGTTGACCTTGATCTGGACCCGCGCGGCGAGGCCCGCCTTGGCGTTGCGGATTTCGGTTTCGATCCGGTCAATGAGACCGGACCGCACGGAGCGGGGTGCCACCAGCAGCCGCTTGAAGGTCGACTTCGGGGCGTAGCCGGAGAGCTGGTTGAAGAGCTTGGAGAGGTCCTCACCCACTTGCTCGTTCGCCGTCAGCAGTCCAAGGTCCTCGTAGTAGCGGGCCGTTCGCGGGTGGTAGTTGCCGGTGCCGATGTGGCAGTAGCGGCGCAGGCCATCCACTTCCTGGCGCACCACGAGGGAGAGCTTGCAGTGCGTCTTCAGCCCCACGATGCCGTAGACCACGTGGACACCGGCCTGTTCGAGTTTCCGGGCCCACGAGATGTTGGCCTGCTCATCGAAGCGGGCCTTGATCTCCACGAGGGCCAGGACCTGTTTGCCTGCCTCGGCGGCGTCGATCAGGGCATCGACGATCGGGGAGTCACCGGAGGTCCGGTACAGGGTCTGCTTGATCGCCTGGACCTTCGGATCCGAGGCGGCCTGCTCGAGGAACGCCTGGACCGAGGTGGAGAAGGAATCGTAGGGGTGGTGCAGGAGGATGTCCCGGCGGCGCATGGCCGCAAAGACGTTGGCCGGCTTGGAGGTCTCCGACTCATTGAGGTAGCGGGAGGTGTGGGGGACGTGCTTTGGGTAGTGCAGGTCCGCCCGGTCGATCCCCGCGATGACCGAGAGACCGCGCAGGTCCAGCGGCGCCGGGACGGAGTAGACCTCGGATTCCTCGACGCCGAGCTCGCGGATCAGCAGCGCCCGGATGTTCGGGTTGATGTCATTGGTGACCTCGAGCCGGACCGGAGGGCCGAAACGGCGGCGCAGCAGTTCCTTTTCCAGCGCCTGCAGCAGGTTCTCGGCGTCGTCCTCTTCGACCTCAAGGTCCTCGTTGCGGGTAACCCGGAAAGTGTGGTGCTCCAGCACCTCCATGCCGGCAAACAGCTGGTCCAGGTGGACGGCGATGACTTCCTCAAGGGCGATGAAGCGGGCCACCCGTCCCGGAATGGAGCCGGCGCGCGGGCCGTCCACCGAGATCAGCCGGGGGAGCTGGTCCGGGACCTTGAGGCGGGCGAAGAGTTCTTTGTCGCTGACCGGGTTGCGGACCACCACGGCCAGGTTCAGGGACAGCCCGGAGATGTAGGGGAAGGGGTGCGCGGGGTCCACGGCCAGCGGCGTCAGGATGGGGAAGACCTTCTCCGCGAACATGGCGCTGAGCTGGTCTTTGGCCTGGGAATCGAGCTCATCCCAGTGCATGAGGTGGATGTGTTCGTAGGCCAGCGCAGGCCGGATCTGATCGGCGTAGACCTGTGCGTGCCGCTGCTGCAGCCGGCGGGCCTCCTCGCCGATCTGCTCCAGCACCTGAACGGGGCTCAGTCCGGCGGGGGAGGGCACGGCGAGGCCGGTCGCGATCCGGCGTTTGAGCCCGGCCACCCGGACCATAAAGAACTCGTCCAGGTTCGACGCGAAGATGGACAGGAAGCTGACACGCTCCAGCAGATGCAGATCCGGGTCTTCGGCCAGTTCCAGGACGCGGGAGTTAAAGGCAAGCCAGCTCAGCTCCCGGTCCAGGAAGCGGTCCGGGCTGATGTCGCCCTCCGGTTCCAGGTTGGGGGCGAACTCGGGGATGTCGATCCGGTCCTGGGTGGCGCGTGAGGCCGGCACTTCGGACGAGCCAAAACGGGCACGCACCGGAAGTGCTCTCTTCTCCGAGGTTGCGGGGTCAGACGTGGCGGTCCGGGCGGCGTCCGGTTGCATGGTCTCTCCTAATGCTGGCGCGATTTAGTTTCAACCATACAAGCATTCGCCGCACGGTCACGTTCCGCAGAGTCCGGGTTCCGGCCGGTACGGACCTGAAGTCCGGCGCCTTGATTAACGCTGCTCCAGGGGTGCGTACATAACGTCGACGTCCCAGCGGGCGAAGCCGAGCCTCCGGTACAGCGACACGGCCGGAACGTTGTCCGCGTCGACGTACAGCATGACCGCGTTCAGACCCAGGTTCTGGAGGTACCTGATGCCAGCGACGGTGAGCGCCTTGCCCAGCCCTGTTCCCTGCGCTTCCGGGGCGACGCCCACCACATAGACCTCGCCGATGGCCGGGTGCCCGCCGTGCCGGGGGTGCACCTTGGTCCAGTGGAAGCCGAGGAGCCGGCCCGAGGCGTCCACGGCCAGCAGGAAGCCGGCGGGATCGAACCATGGCTCGGCCATCCTGGCGTCGAGGTCGGCGCGCGTCATGGTTCCCTGTTCCGGGTGGTGCGCGAACGCCGCCCTGTTCGCCACGAGCCAGGCGTCCTCGTCCTGGCCCGGGACGAAGGCGCGCAAGCTGACGCCGTCGGGCAGGGCAGCGTCCGGGAGGGCGTCGCCGTCGGGCAGGTCGACGTCGGACGGGGCGGCCGCAGCGGTGGTGAGCCGCATCTTCCACAGTTCACGGACCGGTCCGTAGCCGTATCGGGCCGCCAGGTCCGCGGCGGCCTCGTGGTTGCCATGGGACCAGGCGCTAAGCCCGGCGAGACCGCGGGTGTCCCGGAGCTCGGCGACGAGCCGGTCCGCCGCACCCTGGTTGCGGTAGCTGGGATGCACGGCGATTTCCAGCACCCCGGTGCCGTCCGGTTCGCCGACGACGACGGCGACGCCCGCCAGATCCTGCGCTGTGGCGGGGTCGGACTTGTCATCGGGCGAGTAGAGGGCGAGGGTCAGCACGGTGTGTTCGCCGGCGTCGGACGCCCGGAGCGTCACCAGGGTCTGCTCGGACAGCGGCGGGTTGCCGTCGGACTCCTCGGCGGCGGTCACGAGGGCCAAGACGTCCCTCCACAGCTGTTCATCCACAGCTCCCACGGCAGCGAGTACGGGCCAGTTTTCCGGATGCGCAGGACTCATGGTGCAAGGCTATACGCTGGCGCCGAAGCGGGGCCGGTTTTGTTGTTTCCGGAACTGTTACGTATAGTCGTTATCTCATCCGGCCTGCGAGTGACTTGCTGCGCCGGAGGCGAGGGGGATCCACCACTGGGGTGGCCTCGATACGTTCGACCCGTATGTCCTCCACCAAAGAAATTCCGCAGTGAACACGGCGAAAGCCCCGGACCCATGGTCCGGGGCTTTCGCTTTCGCCGTGGCGTTTGAGCCGGTGATTCCGCATTCGACGGCGTGCCGGCTCGGTAGTGGGCCGGGCTGAACCTGTCTCATCTTCCGATGGCGAGCACGCGGATATCCGACGTCGAGTAGATTGACCATTTTCTTCAACCGTGGACCGCACGGAACTACTGCGGTACTCGACTTGTGGGATGAACGCGAGACAACGCAGGTCATCGCCGCCCTCGATGAGGTGCCTGACCCGAGGGCGCGACTTTTGCGGGACGCTTATACTTCGAGCGGGCGCTCAAAGTGGTGGACTAGTCTCGCTCTGAATGGTTTCTTGGAAACGCTCACAATAGTGTACTAAACCAAGCTGCGCGGGACTTTTATCTCAATGGGCGGGTACAAGAGAGACGCATCATCGATTACTCAATCGACGAGCTCTTCCCGTCGTTCGCTATGGCAACGTGAATGCGCCGTATTCGAGCCGAATGCGCGAGATGTAGGTGGTGAGGAACGAACTGACTCGCCGCCACACCGAGCGTGAGGCAGGGCGGACCTCCATGTGACTCGATACTTCAGGCTCGGGTCTTCATAGCCGCTGGTCGGTTCGTGGCTCATCTTTCATGCTCCCTTTAGCGTGTGGAGCGACGTCAGCATCTTCATCCTTAGCCGTCGAACGGAAATGCAGAGCAGAAAGCGCGGCACGATCCCTGAACGGGCGTCCTTGGGGGTTCGACCCGCTGGTGTCTGGCGTTGGCCGAACGCGAGACCTATATCCCCAGGATTAGTTTGGCGAGCCTCTTAGGTTGGCTGATGAAGGGTGAATGGCTCGAGTTCAAACTGACATTGTTGGTGCATCGGCCGGCCATACGTTCCTGAAGGACTGGGTTGAGCGCCTTGTCCAGTTCGCAGTTAATATAGGTGCTCTCGGTGGTTGCCCAAGCAATACGGCTGGGTACGCCACGACCGTGACCCGGTTGTTGAGGCACGAGGAGCGAGGTTGCCCATGCGCCGTCGGCTTCGGAGCAATCGTCGTACAGAACCTCGCGAGCCCGTTCCGGATGGATGCTGGTCGACCCGTCCTCGTTGTGCCGGACGGCGTCGTTGACCAGTGCTGAGGGCCCACCTAACATCGCGCCGCTTTCACCGGCTGCAGGTACGAACGCGGCAACGTACAAGAGGTGCCTGACCCGTTCGAGGCCCGTGATGACAGATCCGCCGTACGAATGGCCAAGGACATTTGGCGTCACGACACATCCATCGACTATCTCCTGTACGACTGCAGTGTCCGCAGCAAGCGAGCCTCTGTGCAGACGAGGAACATGCACGCTGGCCCCTTGGTGGCGCAGATCGTCCGCCAACCGGTCGAAGTGGGCCGGCTGATGCCACAGTCCATGGACGATTACGACTTCGGTCCGCTGATTCATTCAGCCAGCTACGTTTGGAGACACAGCTTGTGGTGAGCATGGGAAAGCATGAGTAGGTCATTGAGCTGGCTGACAGGCCGCAATGCCGGTTCCACGATGGCTTTGCGCCGGGCGTAGACCGCCTTGCCCTTCTTCGTTTTCAGTTTCCGGGCCATCCGCTCGGCTAGGAGAGTAAGGCTCGGGGAACGGGGCAAGGCAGTTCGAAACAACGGCATGCCAACGTCCGTCCCGATCAGGGTTTCCGCAAGCGGTCCGGCTGGCCGTTCGGCAGGACGGCCAGTGGCGGTTACCGGATCGCGTGGTCCGGGTTTTGCTGGTCGTACAGTTCCCGTGATTGCCCGATGGAATCCTTATGTTTCAGTGACCAGTCCGCAAGCTGTTTGACCAGATGGGTGAGGCCGCTTCCGCGCTGCGTGAGCTCGTAGGTGACCTGTGCGGGGACCGTGGGGTAGACGGTCCGGGTGACTAGGCCGTCGCGTTCGAGCCGCCTGACGGTGAGGGTCAGCATGCGCTGGGAGATACCGTCGATCGCGCGCTGCAGTTCCCTGAAGCGCCTGGTGCCGGAGGCCAGCTCCACAATCACCAGCACCGACCATTTGTCGCCGATCCGGTCGAGCACGTCACGGATACCGCAGTCCGGATGACCGGCATCACCGCACGGCTCAAGCAGGGCGGTTACTTCCGTGTGACTGTCCAACACCAAAGTGCCTCCTTGTGTATATTCAGCTGGTTACCGAGGATGAGTCTAGTTACCGAAGAGTACCAGCGGAAAGAGCGCATCCATGATTCTCGTTACCGGGGCCTCCGGCCACCTCGCCACAGCGGTCCTCGAGCACCTCGCGGAATCCGGTGCGCCGGCAGTCGGGGGAACCCGCAACCCCGCTGGAAACCCGGAGCTCCGTCAGCTGGACTTTGATGATGCCGGAACGCTCAGTATGGAAGGGGTGGAAACGCTGGTTCTCATCTCCGCCGGCACCGCCGAAGACGACGTGGTCATCGACCGGCACACGAACGCCATCGCGGCCGCGGAACGCGGCGGGGTACGGCACATTGTTTACACCAGCCTGGCTGGCGACGGCGACCATCTTGGCTTCGCCCTGGCCCACCGGTGGACCGAACGCCGTCTCCGGAGCGGAAATGTCGCGTGGACGGTCCTGAGGAACGGCTTGTACGCCGAGCTGATCGGTCAACTCCTTACGCCACGCGAGGGCGTGATTACTGCCCCCTTCGGCCGCGGCGGGGTGGCGGCCGTCGCCCGGCAGGACCTCGCCGAAGCGGCATCCATCGTCGCCCACAACCCCCGGCTGCACAGCGGCCGGACCTACAATCTTGTCGGGAACCGGGTGATCACGGCCCAGGACGTCGCCGACGAGCTGGGCGTGACGTACCGGCCGGGCACGATGGAGGATCTACGGCAGTCCCTGGACGCGGCAGCACTCCTGCCGTTTCAGCCCTCCATGCTGCTGTCCATCCACTCTGCCGCAGCCCATGGATTTCTCGAAGGAACCGCCACCGACGTCGCACACCTCCTTGGACGGGAACCGCGTGACCCGCTGACTGTTGCCGCCGCCGCCGCACAAAACTGATAGCAATCGAGAAGGCGTCCGCTCAGGGTTCCTCTATCGGGACACAGGGATTGCCAGCTTCGATTAGCCGTGAAAGATGGTGAGCATGACACATGACCCGTGGGAGTGCACTGAATTGTCGGAAGCTTCTCAGGATTGGATACTTGCCTCCGAGAACGGCTGGGGCGCCCTGGTCCTCTGGGCTGCCGGTCCTGGGAACTTTGCGAGGGTACGCCCAGCAGCGCGTGACCGTTTCGGTTCGATTGTCCGTCGACTACCAGGGGGCGGAGAACAAAGACACCCATTCATGCTGACTGAAGCCGACCTGTCATCCATCGACGACGACATTGATGACTACCTGGCCGAGGCGGACATCCCGCCGAGACCCCGCGGATTCGATTGGTTCATACGTCGCCCATCCAATTACGACCTGGACGACGAGACGTTCTGGGATGTCGTATGGGCGGCCACGACCGAGAGACTTCCTGACGATGGACTGCGTCCGTTGACGATGGCAGGTCGCGCGAAAGAGGCCATGGCTAGCTTTTACCGCGATTGAGCGTGTCTCAGCCAACCCGATCGACAAATTCGGTCCGCCGAGGGTTCCGCTTGCGGGACGGCGCGGGTCGTCGGTGTAGGGACCACACGGTCAGGCTGTCGGGTGGTCTAGCGCTGCTGCTTGGACGGCCTCGGCGTAGGCCGCGTCGAGTCGTCCACCGACGGACGGCCGCCCGGTGTCCGGTGCCGGGATGCCCAAGTGACGTTCACGTAGCTCGTTCATAAAGTCATCCCATAACGCGGGGCCTCCGTCGTGCAGAATCTGTGCGCGCACGCGCAGCAGTTCGGTCGTGGGGCGGTGACGCAGTCCCCACCAGCCGAGTTCGGCCAGTACGGGAACCAGCTGTATCGCGGCTTCGGTGAGGCTGTAGGCGGCACGGCGGCCGGCGCCGGGATCCTCCCGAGTGAGCAGGTCTGCGGCGACGAGGCCGTGGAGACGGCTGGCGAGGATGTTCGAGGCGATGCCCTCTTCTGATCCGCGCTGGAGAGTTCGGAAGTGGCGTCGGTCGCCGAACATGATGTCGCGCAGAACGATGAGGCTCCAACGGTCGCCGAGCACCTCGACGGCGACGTTGATGGGGCAGCCCGACCGTGGCGTGATGGTCAACTTGGCCTCCTAAGGGCGACTGCTTGCAATCTACCATCACCTGTGCTCCGCTAGAGGTGCTTGCAAATGACCATCACCGGGAAGGACACCTTCATGATTCGCAGCGTGTACGCAAACTAATCCGTCACGGACCTGGATCGCGCCGACGAGTGGTACACCCGTCTGTCCGGTCGCGAGCCCGCAACCCGACCGCGGAGCGCATATCCTGCCGCTTTCCGATCCCGACGGCAACAGGGTGGATCTCACCGGGGCCCGAGCGACAACGTCACAAGAGAACGACTCGACGAAGGCACCGTCAGACGTTCACGCCGAAAGGAACAGCGCATGGATCTAGCCCACGACACCCTCCGCTTCACTCGCAAGGTCGAAGCACCAATCGAGGCGGCATGGGTGGCCTATGCCAGTGTGGAGGACCGGTGTCGCTGGTCGGCCCCCGACGGTGAGCAGATCGTCTATGACACTGCCGACTTCACCGAAGGTGGTGAAGACAGCTACCGATGTGGCCCACCCGAAAACCTGTTGAACGTCGGAGCTCACCGCTATCACCTCATCGAGCCACCCCATCGCCTCGTCTACTGCGACTCGATCCAACGCAAAGGTCAGCTGATGGCCATCGCCGTCTTGACCTGGATATTCGAGGAGAGCGAAGGGGGGACTCGGATCACCGTCGTCGATCAGGTCACCTCGCTCGCCGGCCAAGGCATGATCGACGGGCACCGCAACGGCCACGCCAAGACTCTTGACCAGCTCGTGCAATGGCTCACCGGCGCCGCCGGCGCGAACGCACGCAGCCTGGACGAACCAACACTTCACGCAGGAGACGAAGCCCGATGAAGGCGCTGCTGTACTCACTCGACCTCACACCGGACATCGCCGCGGCATTAGCCGGCCTGGTCGGACGCAGGCCCGATGAAACCCGGGTGGCGGCCATCGAGAACGCCGCAGACGTGGTGACCGAAGGGCCACCCGGTTGGGTCGAGGTGATCCGACGGGGGCTCACCGACCTCGGCTATGACGTTCTCCCCGTCGACCTCCGCAAGTACGAAACAGGTGCCACCACAGAGCTGGCCACACTGTTCGAGCACGTCGACGTCATCTGGGTCGGCGGCGGGAACGCCGCTTACCTGAGTTGGCTCGTTCAGCGTAGCGGTGCGCGCGAGCTCATCCGCGCACGAGTGTCCGCAGGGACTGTGTACGCCGGGTGGAGCGCCGGCGCTGTCCTAGCTGGACCTTCGCTTCGCCACATCGACAAGATCGAGGACGTCACAGTCGTTCCTGGCCACGTCCCCGAGGACGGGCTGGACCTATACGATCACGTAATCATTCCCCACACGGGCAACCCCGACTTCGACACAGCCAACAGAGCTTGGAGGAACGCGCTCGTCGCGGACGGGATTCCGACCCGACCACTCGGCGACCAACAAGCGATCCTCATCCAGGACAGCGACGTCCGCGTACTCGGCTGAACAAACATCAGCCAGAACAACAACCCTGAAGTCCAACCTGCCCGCCAGGGCAGACAGTCGTTCCGCAAAGGGATCCCCCACCGGAAACGGGCTGCGGGTGGAAAACCCACTCTGTCCGGCATGGTCGGGTGGACCTTGAGCAGCACGGGACGATGACCACGGCGATAATCGACGTATGACTGAGCATTTACCGTCCTGGCCGACCACACCACTGACCTGCGGTTCAGTGGTCTTGCGCGAGTTCACCGACGACGACGTGCATCTCGCCTTCGAGTTGGGGGACGATCCTTACATCCCTCTCATTGGCAGCCTTCCCCCACTCCCCACCGCACAGCAGGCTCTGGAGTGGATCTACCGGCAGCGCGGCCGGTTAGCCGAAGGAAGAGGGCTGTCCTTCGCCATCGCCGATGCCGAGTCCGACAACGCCGTCGGTGCCATCGGACTGTGGCTTCAGAATATGTCGGCCGGCCGCGCAACGGTCGGCTACTCGGTTGCCCCCGCGCACCGGGGCCGCGGGATCGCCAGCAGCGCGTTGAAGGCACTGACCGCGTTCACTTGGACCATCCCCACACTGCACCGGATCGAGCTGTACATCGAGCCGTGGAACAGCAACTCAAGTCGTGTTGCCGAGGCGTCTGGTTTCCAGCGTGAGGGCCTGCTCCGCAGCCACCAGGAGATTGGTGGCACCCGGCGCGACATGCTGCTCTATGCGATAACGCGGCCTTGACCGCATCTTGGCTGTTGGTGTTCGTTTCTGCTCAGCCGGAGTGTCGCAGCAGAGTCCGCTTTCGTAATGGTGAGGCGTCCCGCAGCAGGTTCCCCGAACGGGCAGCTCGTCGAACGAACTATCTTGCCACTAGGTGCTTGGGCTCGCCTTGGACCAGACGGGAGCCAACTGCTTGACGTCAGGGGGGCCCAGGAGCAGAGGGTTGACCTCTTGCTCGTAGTCGCAGTAGGCGGCAGTGGTCAGAAAAGCAGCGGAAGCGGCGGCATCGCGGTACACCTGAAAGGCGCAGACGACGTCTTTGTCAGCGGGGTCAACGCAATAGAAGTACGCGGCATGGCCATCGTTGGCCTGGATGGCTGGGGCCATGTGCCGTTGCCAGATGGCACGAACGGCATCACGTTGACCGGGCTTGGTCCGGTGCGTAATGAACAGGGCGATCTGAGACATAAACAGTCCTCTCCATTTCTCCGAAACGAAACGTTTCGTTCCGAAGACTACACGAGTCGTTTCGTTTCGATAGGATCACTTTGTGACCAATCAACGGCGAGAGAAGCCGATGCCAGCGTCGCGGCGTTCTTCGCGCACACAGGCGGCAGTGTTGCGGGCCGCGATCGGGCTATTTGACGAATCTGGATACTCACGCATGACCGTCGACGCGATCGCGGACCGGGCTGGCGCGAGCAAGGCGACCATCTACCGGTGGTGGCCGGGCAAGGGAGCGATACTGCTGGAGGTGTTCTTGTCCGAGGTTCAAACCGACCTTGCCTTTCCGGACAGCGGATCCCTGCGGGAGGACCTTGTCGTACAGTTATCCGCTCTCGCGCGCGTGCTCGGACAAACCAGCATGGGGCAGATGGCTATAGCGCTCTTGGGAGAAGCCCAGCACGACACCCAGCTGGCGACGGCCTTCCGGTCAGGCTGGCTGGAGCCGCGTCGGAAAGAAGGACGCGAAGTCCTCAACCGCGCCATTGAACGTGGTGAACTGCGTGCCGATCTCGACCACGAAGTAGTGCTCGACGGCCTGTACGGACCCGTGTACCTGCGGTTGTTGTTCGGACACGGGCCCCTGAACCGGACCACGGTGGAGGCGTTGGTAGATCAAGTGCTGCACGGAATCGCGCAGCCAGACCAGCGTGCTGAAATGACGTAACCGTCAGCTCACAGACCCACGCGAATCAGTTGGTGAGTCCGGGGCCGACAGGCCAGCAACCCCGATTCTTGCTCGTTCAGGGGCTATAAGAAAGGTAACGGGGGGCTAAACGCTACATTCAACACCATGACCGGACTCCTCTGGATACCTGATGTCGAGGTGTGACCGATGAGCATCAGAGCGGGTACAGACGGGCCTTGAGCAGGCAGAACTCATTGCCTTCAGGATCGGTCAGGACATGCCACTGCTCCTGCCCTGTCTGGCCGATGTCGGCCGGGCGCGCACCGAGCATCAGAAGGCGTTCGAGCTCGGCGTTCTGATCGCGGTCGGTGGCGTTGACGTCGACGTGCAGCCGGGATTTCCCCGTCTCCGGCTCATCCCGGCGACTGAGGATGATCGTCGGCTGCGGAGCGCCGAACCCTTCGCGCGGCCTGATCTCCACGGAGCCGTCGTCCTCGCGATCGAGCACCACGAAGTCCAGGACCTCGCACCAGAACCGCGCCAGCACCTCAGGGTCGCGGCAACCGAGCACCAGCTCACTGATACGACATGCCATTAACGAGACCTGCGCTCAGCCTGGGAACTGCCGGGGAGGCACACGCGAACCTCATGCTGAGAAACACGACCTAGGCTTCGGCCAGCTCTCCCTCTGGGTGGCGGACCAGGGTCAGGCGGTAGCCGACGTTCCGCACGGTGCTGATCAGGTTCTCATGATCCGCGCCGAGCTTCGCGCGCAGGCGCCGGACGTGGACATCCACGGTTCGGGTGCCGCCGTAGTAGTCGTAGCCCCACACCTCGGTGAGCAGCTGCTGGCGGGTGAAGACGCGTCCGGGGTGCTGGGCGAGGTACTTGAGAAGTTCAAATTCCTTGAACGTCAGGTTCAGTGCCGCGCCGTTGACGCGGGCCGTGTAGCTTGCCTCATCGATGACGACGCCAGCGGCCCGGATCTCCGTCGGGGCATCGTCCTTGGCCGGGACGGCGCGCGCCATCCCCAGACGGATGCGGGCTTCGACTTCGGCAGGCCCTGCGGATTCGAGCAGGATGTCATCGACCGCCCAGGCCGAGGAGACTGCCGCCATGCCGCCCTCGGTGAGGATGAGCATAAGCGGGGCGCTCAGGCCGGTGGCCTTGAGCAACTGGGTGAGGGAGCGGGCTCCGACAAGGTCCTTGCGGGCGTCCAGCAGGACAATATCGCACGGATCGGTCTCTAGCAGGGCCGTAGGCTCGGCCGGAAGAATGTGTACTCGGTGGTTCAGCAGTTCCAGAGCAGGCAGAACATCCACCGATGAGCCGGTGCTGTTCGTCAGGAGCAGGATGTGCGACATGGTTCCTCCAAGGGGTGTCCGCGCATCTTTGGGCGTCTGTAGCTGATGCCGAGTATACCCAAAGGCCCCTTTCCGGACACGGTCCCGTCACCTGGAGCCGGTTCCTTTGCGACATAAAACGGTCACATAGGGCAGGATTGATCCGTCAGGGCCCGCAGCCCTCCGAGGTTGATCAGGTCGAATTGGGGTCCGCAGTGAGCGAAGGTACGGATTGATGGCGGGTACGCAGTGAAGTCGTGGAGCATCGGATTCATCGGCCTGGCCGGGCTCGCGGCCATTGTCGGCGCCGCGTATTCCTCGCCGGAGGCCCTGCTGGTAGTCGCTGTGCTCACGGCCGCCGGCGTCGGTATCGGCTGGCCGCATTTCCTCGGCATCCCGGCCAAAAAGACACTGGCCGCCCTGATCGCGCTGCCTGGCATCGGCTCCGCCGTGGCCGCCACCTATCTTCCCGCCCCGGGCTTCCTGGATTGGACCCCCGGCTTTATGGCCGCCGGTGTCATGGCGGTCTTTGTTATGCAGCTGATCCGCGGCACCGGCCAGGCCCAGCGCCTCGAATCGACGCTCGGCTCCAGCGCCGGAGTGATGCTGTCCTGCCTGGGTGCGGGCTGGATCGCCTGCTCCCGCTTCAACGGCGTGCGGGAAATGCTGCTGGTCGCCGCCATCAGCTCCGCGATCGCACTGATGGCCGGCCTGATCCGCTGGCCGGACCGGATTGTGGCGCCGCTGGGGATTGTCGGCGCAGGGCTGGCCGGGCCTCTCGCCGGGCTCGTGTTCTCCGACATCGCCGTCCTTCCGGCTGCGCTCGTCGGCGTTGTGGTGGGGGCCGTGCTGGTGAGCTTCCGCCGCCTCGTGATCCTCCGCGGCGAATCGCTCAACCTTGCGGCGGCTTTGGGCATGGGTCTGGGGCCGGTCTCCGCCGTCGGCTCTCTGGCTTACTTCATAGACAAACTCCTCATCTACTAAGCGTTAGGATGGCATCATGTCCGTACTTGCCTTTGAAATCTTCTTCCTTGTTCTGCTTGGCATCGCCAGCCTCTCCATGGCCTGGTTCGCCGGCTTTGTGGTGTACCGCCTCTTCAAGGGCCAGAAGTAAAGACCCCACACTTTCCGCCCGTCGTTTCCAGAGGTAGCTGCTGTGCCGATTGAAATACCCACAGATCTGACCCCCGAAATCGTCCCGCTGTCATGGCTCATTGGTGAGTGGGAGGGCGGCGGCCGGCTGGGCGCCGGGGAAGAGGATTCCGAGCACTTCGTGCAGCGAGTCTCCTTCACCCACAACGGTCTGCCGTACCTGCAATACCGGGCTGAGAGCTGGCTGACAGACGACCAGGGGACCAGGCTTCGTCCGCTGACGGTCGAGACCGGGTTCTGGGCCCTGGAACGCACGCAGCGCGAAGAGGACGGCGGCCCCGGCCTGGTGCCGGCCGACATCGTTCCGGTGCTCAAAAGCGCCGATGAGGTGGAGGCCCTGCGCAACAACGACGGCGGTTTCGACATCGCCGTTTCAATTTCCCATCCCGGCGGCATCTCCGAGCTGTACTACGGCCAGATCAAGGGTCCGCAGATCCAGCTCAGCACCGATATGGTGATGCGCGGCAGCCACTCCAAGGAGTACGCGGCGGCCACCCGGATCTTCGGGCTCGTGAACGGGCAGCTGCTGTGGCGCTGGGACGTTGCAGCCGGTAAGAGTACGACGCCGGGCGGCGGCCTGGAGGCCCATGCCTCCGCCATGCTCAGCAAAGTCAGCTGACACGGCCGGTAGCGTCCCGCCGCCGGGTTCGAAGTGTCAATGGTTGTCCGTAGTCCGCAGCGACCGTAAGGAGCACTACCGTGAATGCCACACCAACCGAGGCTTTGAAAAAAGCTGATTACAGCGATCTCAAAGCCGTGTACTTCAACGGCACCCTCAAGAAGTCGCCCGAGACCTCGAACACCGAGGGATTGATCGACGTCAGCCGCCGGATCATGGAGAAACAGGGCGTTGGCACCCGCGTCATCCGGACGGTGGACCACGACATCGCCAGCGGCGTTTACCCGGACATGCGCGAGCACGGTTGGGAAACTGATGAATGGCCGAGCCTGTATCCCGCCGTCCTGGCAGCCGACATCGTCATTGTTGCCGGACCCATCTGGCTGGGCGACAATTCCTCCGAGACCAAAAAGCTGATTGAACGGCTTTACGCGCATTCGGGCCAGCTCAACGCCAAGGACCAGTGGGCGTTCTACCCGAAGGTGGGCGGCTGCCTGATCACCGGCAATGAGGACGGCATCAAACACTGCGCCATGAACGTCCTCTACAGCCTCCAGCACGTCGGCTTCACCATCCCGCCGCAGGCCGACGCCGGCTGGATCGGCGCCGTCGGTCCCGGTCCCAGCTACCTCGACGAAGGCTCCGGCGGCCCGGAGAGCGATTTCACCAACCGCAACACCACCTTCATGACGTGGAACCTGCTGCACCTGGCCCGGATCCTCAAGGACGCCGGCGGCATCCCCGCGTACGGCAACCTGCCTGAGGCCTGGGAAGCCGGCACCCGGTTCGACTTCGAAAATCCGGAATACCGCTGACACCGCCGGTGGACAACGCTGCGGTGCCCGTGCCAGCCGAAACCGGAATACACCCTGACCAAAGGATGTTCCCTTGAATATGACAATCAAGAGCCCCCTGCTGTCGCGCCCGGGTGCCGTCGAAGCCGGAGGCGCTGACGCCGGCGTCGCCTCCCACTACGGCGAGCCGCTCCGTGAGCAGCGGGCGCTGGCCGCCGGCACCGCCGTCGTCGATCTGTCCCACCGCGGTCTGGTCACCGTGAGCGGGCCAGACCGGCTGAGCTGGCTCAACACCCTGTCCTCCCAGCAGCTCACCGATCTGGTCCCGGGCCGGTCCACCGAGCTGCTCCTGCTGAGCGTGCAGGGCCGGATCGAGTTCGACGCCGGTGTGGTGGACGACGGCGAGACCACCTGGCTGATCGTCGAGGCCGCCGAAGCCGCCCCGCTGGCAGAGTGGCTGAACAAGATGAAGTTCATGCTCCGGGTCGAAATCAGTGACGTGACGGATGACTGGGCGGTACTCGGCTCCACCCGGCTGACTCCGGAATGGTCCGCGCTTCAGGTCTGGGAAGATCCCTGGCCGCACGTCGGCGCCGGCGGCTACTCCTACGCCGTCGTAGCCGAGGAGTCCCACCCGGGGATCGAACGGCCCTGGTTCGAATACCTCATCCCGGCGGCCGACCTCGAAGCCACGGTGGGCGACCGGCCGCTGGCCGGCGTCTGGGCTGCCGAGGCGCTGCGGATCGCTGCATGGCGGCCCCGCTGGGGCGCCGAGACGGACGACAAGACCATCCCGCACGAACTCGACCTGCTCCGCACGGCCGTGCACCTGAACAAGGGCTGCTACAAGGGTCAGGAAACCGTGGCGCGCGTCCACAACCTGGGCCACCCGCCGCGCCGGCTCGTGTTCCTCCAGCTCGACGGCTCCCAGCACACGATGCCCGCCGTCGGCAGCGAGGTCCGCGTCGGGGGCCGCCTGGTGGGCGCCGTGACCTCCGTGGCGCAGCACTACGAGATGGGCCCGGTGGCCCTGGCCGTCGTCAAACGGTCCGTCGCCCCGGACCAAGTACTGACCGTGCTCGACGGCGAGGAGCCGTACACCGCAGCGCAGGAAGTCATTGTGGCCCCCGACGCCGGCCAGGTCGTGGGGCGCCAGACCGGATTCCTGCGGGGACCGCGATGACCGGCGACGTCGCAGCGGCCGGCACAGCGTCGGGCACAGCGCCGGATGACGAGACGCTGGCGCTGGCCCATCGGCTCTTTGACGCGGCGCGTGAGGGGAACTCTGCGCTCCTCGGCGGCTACCTCGCCGCGGGCGTGCCTGCCACACTGACCAACGACGCCGGCGACACGCTGCTTATGCTCGCCGCCTACCACGGCCATGCAGGCACCGTCCGGCTGATTCTGCAGCACGGCGGCGACGCCAACACCGCCAACGACCGCGGCCAGACACCACTCGCCGGCGCCGTGTTCAAGGGCTATCCGGAGGTTGTGCAGGTGCTCGTGGCGGCGGGTGCCGATCCCGACGCCGGGACCCCTTCCGCGCGGGCGTCGGCCCGGATGTTCGAGCGCAAGGATATCCTCGCCCTGCTCGGCTGACTCTTTCCGCCACAACCACGGCAAGACGCTCACCCAAAGGAACCGGATGGAGAACGTAGCAAGGCCGTGGCCGGCACTCTGGTCCCTGGTGATCGGATTCTTTATGATCCTGGTCGACACCACCATCGTCTCGGTGGCCAACCCCAGGATCATGGAGGGCCTGGACACGGACATCAACTCGGTGATCTGGGTGACCAGCGCCTACCTGCTGGCCTACGCGGTCCCGTTGCTGATCACCGGCCGGCTGGGAGACCGCTTCGGCCCGAAAAAGCTGTACCTGACGGGGCTCGTGGTCTTCACCCTGGCCTCGCTCTGGTGCGGGCTGTCCGGCGACGTCCAGACCCTTATCGCGGCCCGGGTGCTCCAGGGCTTTGGCGCGGCCATGATGACGCCCCAGACCATGGCCGTCATCACCCGGATCTTCGCGCCGGACCGGCGAGGCGCCGCCATGGGTATCTGGGGCGCCACCGCCGGCGTTGCCACCCTCGTCGGGCCGATCCTCGGCGGCGTACTCGTCGACGCGCTCGGCTGGGAATGGATCTTCTTCATCAACGTCCCGGTGGGAATCGTCGGGTTTATTCTGGCCCTGCGCTTCGTGCCCGCGCTCAGTACCCACCCGCACAAGTTCGACATCCCCGGCGTGCTGCTCAGCGCCGTCGGGCTCTTCCTGCTGGTGTTCGGCATCCAGGAAGGCGAGACCTATGACTGGGGCACCATCACCGGCCCCATCACCGTCTGGGGGCTTATCATCGCCGGGACCGCCGTGCTCACCGTCTTTGTGGTGTGGCAGCGGTTCAACAAGGGCGAACCCCTGCTGCCGCTGTCCCTGTTCAAGGACCGCAACTTCTCGCTCGCCAACATCGGCATCACCACGGTCGGCTTCACGGTGACGGCCTTCAGCCTGCCGCTGATCTTCTACTACCAGATCGTCCGCGGCCTGACGCCTACCCAATCCGCGCTCATGATGGTGCCCATGGCGGTGATCTCGGGAGGACTCGCCCCCTTGGTGGGCAAGATCATCGACCGGGTCAACCCAAAGTTCATCACCGCCACCGGCCTGGTCCTTATGTCCGTGGCGCTTTTCTGGAATGCCGCCCTCATGCACCCGGACACGCAAATCTGGTTGTTCCTGCTGCCGAGTGCGGTCCTGGGATTCGCCAACGCCGGCATCTGGGCGCCGCTGAGCACAACCGCCACCCGGAACCTGCCGCCCCGGCAGGCCGGCGCCGGTGCCGGCGTCTACAACACCACCCGGCAAATCGGGGCGGTCCTTGGCAGCGCCGCGATCGCCGTGCTGATCCAGGCGCGCCTAGCGGCGGAGCTCCCCGCGGCTCCGGGGGGATCCGGAGGGGCCGGTCCGATGTTGTTCGGCGGCACCCTGCCCGAGCCCTTGCGTGCGGGCTTCTCGACGGCGATGGGCCAGTCCATCCTGCTGCCCGCCGCGGTTATCCTGCTGGGCGCCGCGGTGGCCTTGTTCTTCACCAAGCCGCAGCCGGTGCACGGCTGGGGCGCTCCGGGCCCGGTGCCGGCGGCGTCAGCCGGCGCCCGTTCAGCCCAGCAGCACGCTGGTCTGGATGCCGCCGGCGGTAAAGCCCAGGCTCCGGGCGATGGCCAATGAGCCCTTGTTGCTGACTTCGGCACGCCACTGCAGGGTCAGGCCGGAGGCGAGGGCCTCGTGGGCCGCGATGGAGACAGCCAGCGATCCCACCCCGCGGCGCCGCCACTCGGGTGCGACCAGCACGCCCATGTGCGCCAGGATGCCTTCCCACTCGGTGTAGGCCGCGCATGCGACGGGTGACCGGCGGCCGTCGTCCACATGCATGATGGTGAAGCGGTGCTCAAGCTCCGAGAGACCGACTTCGTTGACGTCATCCGGCGGGCAGGCCGCTTCCAGCTGGAACGCTTCAGGGTTTCCGTGCGAGACGGTCAACTCCTCCGACGGCTGCCGCAAGGGCAGATCGTCAGCGAAGAACAGTGCGGCGCCGCCAAGCCCGTGCCCGCCATGGCTGCGGGTGATGGTCAACAGCGTGACATGCTGCGCGAGCTCCTCGTCGGCCAGCCCGGCGGCGGCATCCAGGGCCCACTGCGGACCCACCAGGGCGGAGTTGCCGAACAGGCGGACAAACTGGACGGCACGGGCCGCGTCGTCGGCCCGCGTGAGGCGTTCGCCCGCGGCGGCGGCAAACGCGCCGTCGTCGAACCCCAGGCGGCGGGCCCAGGCGAGCTGGACGATGTCGGCGGAACCTGGCTCAAGAGTCATGACTCAACCCTACCCACGCCCCCTTCCCGTGCACCGGCGGCGGCGGCTGGGCACTTGCGTCGGGCGCCCGGGCACTCGACGTCGGCTCAGCCGAAGAGGACTGCGGCTTCGTCGTAGCGGTGCTGCGGGACGGTCTTCAGGTTGCCCAGGGCCGCCTCGAACCCCACATGGACGATGTCCGTGCCGTTGAGGGACACCATGGTGCCCCAGCGCCCTTCCACCACGGAGTCGATGGCGGCCATGCCGAGGCGGGTGGCCAGCACCCGGTCGAAAGCCGTCGGAACCCCGCCGCGCTGGATGTGGCCGAGCACGGTGGCGCGGGTCTCGATGCCTGTCATGGCCTCCAGCTCGGGGGCGAGCCGTTCGCTGATGCCGCCGAGCCGGGGCCGGCCGAAGGTGTCCAGGCCGCGTTCGGAGTGCGGCGTTTCCTTGCCGTCGGGGACGAAGCCTTCCGCCACGACGACGAGGGGAGCGCGGCCACGGTCGCGGGCCGAGAGGACCCACTCCGCGATCTGGTCCATCGAGGCTTTCTGCTCGGGAATCAGGATGGCGTGCGCGCCGGAGGCCATGCCCGCGTGCAGCGCGATCCAGCCCACGTGCCGGCCCATAACCTCGGCGATCATGCAGCGGTGGTGGGACTCTCCGGTGGTGCGCAGGCGGTCGATTGCCTCGGTGGCGATCTCCACGGCGGTGTCGAATCCGAACGTGTAGTCGGTGGCATCGAGGTCGTTGTCGACCGTCTTGGGGACGCCGACGATCCTGAGGCCGGCGTCGGTGAGGCGCTTGGCTGCGGCGAGGGTGCCCTCGCCGCCGATCGCGATGATGGCGTCGATGCCGAGCCGGTCCATATTGGCCTTGATGACCTCGGGGCCGCCGTTGTTTTCGAACGGGTTGGTGCGGGAGGTGCCAAGGATGGTGCCGCCCTGCTTAGCGATGCCGCGGACCATGGCGCGGGGGATCTCGACGATGTCGCCCTCGACGACGCCGCGCCAGCCGTCCAGGAACCCGACGAATTCGTGGCCGTGAACGGCGATGCCCTTGAGGACGGAGCCGCGGATGACGGCGTTCAGCCCGGGGCAGTCTCCGCCGCTGGTGAGAATTCCAATTTTCATGACTCGGCTCAAATCCTGGTTCGAAGGGGTACAGGCAGAGCGCCACTCTGAGCTCACCAAGAGTCTAGTGGGGGATGTGGGGAAGGACACAAATGGTTACAGCACCAAGTGCCCCCGTCTGAGCGGCGGGGGCACCTCGTTTTTGCTGATGGGCCGGGCCCGGTGGGTGCGCTTCGCGGACGGGCCTCAGAGCCGGGGGGAGCGCTTGTCCAGGAAGGACTGGAGGACTATTGCGTTCCGCTGGTCCGGGAGGAGCAGCCAGGCTGCGAGGTAGGCCACAAACGCGGGTCCGGGGAGCAGGGAGAGCAACAGGAAGGCGATCCGGACGAACGCCACATCGACGTTCAGCCGGGCGGCGATGCCGCCGCAGACACCACCCAACCAGCGTTGCGGACCACGTTTCAGGCCGAGGCCCCTGACGGTGCTGAAGAATTTATCCATGGTTCAAGACTTCCTTGTCGACGACTCTTTGTCACGTCCGCGGGCCGAGAGGAGCCCGCCGATCACGAGTGCTGCCCCGGCGCCGATCATCAGGCCGATCAGCACATAGGTTCCGTTCAGGGCGACCAGGCCTAGCCGGGAGATGATGACCAGTGCGGCGAGGGCCAGCACGATCAGCCCCCAGACGACGGTTCCCACGCGGGCCGGGGAGTCCTCCCGCGGTTCCGGGTCCCCGGACTGCAGGGGAGCGGCCGGCCCGCTGACCGTCGATTCGCCGGCGCCGGGAGTCGACTTGCCTGTCGACTTGCCTGTCGGTTCGTCAAAGCTGCTCATGTCAGTTCCCTTCCTGGATGGTCACGTTGCTGGCGGTGCCGGAGATCTTGAGGATCAGCCGGGCCCCCGGCATGCCTGTGTTGTAGTCGCTTTGCCGGGTAGTCATCCCGCCCTGGCTCCGGCCGCCCTCGTTGAGGTTGCCCATTGTCATGTCTGCCTGGATCTGTACGGGAACGGTGTCCGGGATGAGCACGGTGAGATTGCTGGCGGTGGCGTCGATGGGGACCACGACGTCGGTGCCCAGCGGCGGGTTGAGAGCCAACGTCCTCAGATCCGCCGTCCCGGTGCCGCCGGTGAGCTCGAACCCGTCCCGGGCCTGCTCGATGCTGGCCGGAGACCAGTCGGCGTTCTGGAAGCGGAACCTGTCGCCGTTCGGGACAACGTTGAAGATTCCTCCGATGATCAGGGCCACCGCAGCGAAGAATCCGAGGATTCCCGAGGTGCGTCCCCTGAGCCCGGCGACGAGGATCCCGAGTCCCAGGACGGCCGCCCCGCCCGCCCAGACCACGGCGTTACTTGAATCGCCGAGGTTGACTACGCCGGCGGCGTCGAGCGCCTTGATGCCGCCGCCCACCAGGAGCGCGATTCCGGCCGTGACTGCCACGGCGGGCGCGCCGGGGCCAAGGTTGCGGGCTTTGGCCGGCGTTACCGGACCCGGCGGGACGGGACCCCCGCCGGGGACGGGACGGTAGCCGCCGCCTGGCGGGAGCGTGGGTCCGGACGGCAGGGGTGCGCCCCACGCCGGGCCGGGCACGGTGGAATAGTCATACCCGGACGCGCCATAAGCCGGCAGCGTGCTGCTGGTCTGGCCATGGCTCGCCGGGGTGGACATGGCGGCTGTTCCGTTCCGGGTCTTCTTGCGTTGGGTCAGGTAGTAGGCGAGGTAGATGGCGCCGCCTACCCAGAACACGGTCCAGACGAAGCCGCCGAAGCCGTAGCGGTCCCAGCCCCAGACTCCGCTGCCCAGGCTGGGAAGGCCGATGATCGTGGTGATCAGGGCGCCGGTCATTCCTGAGGTCCACCGGCCGGCGGCGGCTTCCTGGACATGGATGCGTCCGTCGGGTTCGGGCAGCAGCGCCCAGGCGATGCCGTAGAGGAGTACGCCGACGCCCGCGAAGATCGTCAGGACAATCAGGATGCCGCGGACAATCAGGGGGTCGATGCCGAGCCGCTGGGCGATGCCGCTCGCGACGCCGCCGATCCAGCGCTCGCGTCCGCGGTAGATGCCGTGGCTGCGGATCCAGTCGAAGAAATTCTGCGGCTGTGCCCCGGCAGGCGGAGGGGTGGGTCCGTAGTAAGGCGGCAGAGGCGCCCCGGGTCCGTCCGGCTCGGCGACGGATTGCCCACCGGTCTGTCCACCGGTCTGTCCACCGGTCTGTCCACCGGGCTGCCCTGCCGGGCTGCCGGAGGGGTCGTTGCTTTCATCGGGGTGCGGAGTGTGCGGATTCATACTTCGATCCTGCCGTCGGTGGCGGTTCCGTTCTACTGGGGAACACCCTGAACTGTCCCTGAGCCGCCCCCGGTTAGAGCCGTAGACCGGTCCGGGGAACCCTGATCCGTGCTTGGATTGATCCATGACAACCGCCGTATCCCGCCCGCCGCTGGTCCGCGGCGGCGACCGTGTGATTGCCGGCGTCTGCGCCGGCCTCGCCAATCATCTGGGCTGGCCGGTCCGGATGGTCCGGATCGCCATGGTGGTCGCTGCACTCGCCGGCGGCGCCGGCGTCGTGCTCTACGCCTGGTTCTGGATTATGGTCCCCACCGCCGATGAAAGCGCCAAGCGCGACGCCCGCCGGCCGGCGTCGCCCATCGCCCCTGCAGTGAGCGCACCATATTCGGGCTTTCCCGCACCCTCCACCCCGGCGCCCCAGCCGCCGGCCCCAGCGCCGCGGGTCCCGGTGCGGCCAGGCCCGGCTGCACCGGAGCAGCCTGCCGCACCGGAGCTGGCGGCCGCCACGGAGTCCTGGCGGAGCCGGGTCAGCGGCGTGAGGTACGGCAAGGAGATCCTGCTCGGCGCGGGTCTGCTCCTGGCCGCCGGGATCCTGATCGCCCGGTTGCTGGGATTCGACATCCCGCTGGGCACCCTCATCCCGGTGGCGGCGATCCTCGGCGGCGCCGCCATCGCCTGGATGCAACTGGACGAAACCCGGCGGGCGGGGCTTGTGGACAAGACCAAGGCCGATCAGGCCGGCGGCTGGGCCCGGCTGGCGGCCGGGCTGGCGCTGGTGGTGGCCGGCGTGCTCGTGATGGTGTCGGGTTCGGGGTCCTGGGAGCAGACCTGGCTGGCCTTGCTGTCCTCCGTGGCGGTGCTGGGAGGCGTGGCCCTGGTGCTGCTCCCCTGGGGGCTGAAGTTCTGGCGTGATCTGGAGACCGAGCGCGCCGGCCGCGTCCGCGCCACCGAACGGGCCGAGATTGCCGCCCACCTGCACGACTCGGTTCTCCAGACCCTGGCCCTGATCCAGCGGCGTGCCGGCAACGAGCACGACGTCGTCCGCCTGGCCCGTGCGCAGGAACGCGAGCTGAGAGGCTGGCTGTACCGGGACCCGGGCAAGGAGGCGGGCCAGCTCTCCGAACGCATCAGGGCCGCGGCCGCGGAAGTCGAGGACTCGCTCGGCCACGCTGTCGAAGTGGTGAGCGTGGGCGACGGCGCCATGACCGACCGCCGCGAGACCCTGGTCCAGGCCGCCCGCGAGGCCATGCTGAATGCAGCGCGTCACGGCGGAGGCGCGGTGTCCGTGTACCTGGAAGTCACCGACGACGCCGCTGAAGTATTCGTCAAGGACCGCGGCCCCGGCTTCGATCCGGACACCGTCCCCCCGGACCGGTTCGGCGTCCGCGAATCGATCGTCGGCCGGATGAGCCGGCACGGCGGCACCGCGGCTATCACCAGCGGCCCGGACGGCACCGAGGTGCGCCTGCGGCTGCCGCTGGCCGCGGACCATACCACCGCTGCCGCCAACACGGCCGGCGCCGACAACGGAGAGGCAAGAGTGTGAATCACGCAGAAGCAGGGAGCCCGGCCCCCGGGATCCGGGTGGTGATCGTGGATGACCACGCCATCTTCCGGTCAGGCCTGAAATCCGATCTCGATCCCAGCATCGTCGTCGCGGGGGAGGCCGGAACGGTCGAAGAGGCCATCGCGGTCATCGCCGCCGTGCGCCCCGACGTCGTCCTGCTGGACGTGCACCTGCCCGGCGGGCTCGGCGGCGGCGGGCGCGAGGTGCTGGCCGGTTCGGTGCCGCTGCTGGGCAGCACCCGGTTCCTTGCCCTCAGCGTCTCCGACGCCGCCGAAGATGTTGTATCCGTGATCCGGGCCGGGGCCCGCGGCTATGTCACCAAGACCATTTCCGGGGCGGAAATTTCCAACGCAGTGCGCCGTGTGGCCGGAGGAGACGCCGTCTTTTCGCCCCGGCTGGCAGGTTTTGTGCTGGACGCGTTCGGCACCGCGCCCGCGGACATCGCCGACGACGAACTGGACCGCCTCTCCGCCCGTGAGCTCGAGGTGATGCGGCTTATTGCCCGCGGCTACAGCTACAAGGAGGTCGCGAAAGAGCTGTTCATTTCGATCAAGACGGTCGAAACCCACGTCTCGGCGGTGCTGCGCAAACTCCAGCTCTCCAGCCGGCACGAACTCACCCGCTGGGCCGCCGAACGCCGCCTCCTCTGACTAGGGATGCGCTATCACTTTTGGTCCCTTTGGGGCAGGCTTAAGGACCATAAGTGCTAGCGCATCGGGGTTGTCGGGTTATGTGGCCTTGCCCAGGAAGTCCTGCAGGCGGGCGACGCCGGTGGCCAGGTCTTCGTCGCCGAGGGCGTAGGACAGGCGGAGGTAGCCGGAGGGGCCGAACGCCTCGCCCGGAACCACGGCCACCTCGATCTCGTCCAGAATCAGGGTGGCCAGCTCGGCCGACGTCGAGGGCCGGACCGGGCCGTTTGCGGACGGGAATTCCTTGCCCAGCAGGGCGCGGACGTCGGCGTAGACGTAGAAGGCGCCCTTCGGCGTCGGGCATTCAAGGCCTTCGATGGCATTCAGGCCGGCCACGATCGCCTTGCGGCGACGGTCGAAGGCGAGCTTCATCTCATCGACGGCGGTCAGCGGGCCGGACACGGCGGCCAGGGCGGCCATCTGCGGAATGTTGGAGACGTTGGAGGTGGCATGCGACTGCAGGTTCGTGGCGGCCTTGATGACGTCGGCCGGGCCGATCATCCAGCCCACGCGCCAGCCGGTCATGGCATAGGTCTTGGCGACACCGTTGAGGATAACCACCTTGTCGCCCAGCTCGGGGACGGCGGTGGCGATTGAGGTGAAGGGCACGCCGTCGTAGGTCAGGTGCTCGTAGATCTCATCGGTGACCACCCACAGGCCCTTGGCGGCGGCCCACCGGCCGATCTCCTTGACTTGTTCCGGCGGGTAGACGGCACCGGTGGGGTTGGACGGGGAGACGAAGAGCAGGATCTTAGTGCGGTCCGTCAGGGCGGCGTCGAGCTGTTTGACGGTGACAAGGTAGTCCTGTTCCGGTCCGGCGAACACCTCGACTGGTACGCCGCCGGCGAGCCGGATGGCCTCCGGATAAGTGGTCCAGAACGGTGTGGGGACGATGACCTCGTCGCCCGGATCGAGCAGCGTGGCGAAGGTGTTGTACACGGCCTGCTTGCCGCCGTTGGTGACGAGAACCTGCGATGCCCCGGCTTTGTAGCCGGAATCCCGGAAGGTCTTGTCCGCGATGGCCTGCTTCAGCTCCGGCAGTCCCCCGGCAGGGGAGTAGCGGTGGTATTTGGGCTGGCCGGCGGCCTCGATGGCGGCCTGCACGATGTACCCGGGAGTTGGAAAGTCCGGTTCGCCGGCGCCGAAACCGATGACCGGGCGGCCGGCCGCCTTCAGCGCCTTCGCCTTGGCATCAACAGCCAAGGTGGCGGATTCGGCTATGGCGGAAATGCGCTGTGAAATGCGGGCGGCAGGCATAACAGGTCCATTCTTCGCTTACAGCCGGAAGGCTGGTTGTGGGATTCGACGAAATCTACTCTATGCCGTACAGCGGATCGTCCGGGGTGACGGCGTGGAAATGAGACTGCAGGCAGTCAGCGGCTTTCCGCGGCGTGCCAAGGGGGCAGGGTGAGGCCGGTTCGACGTGGGCGCAGTTGTTGCGTAGACTATATTTCCGGTGTTGAAAACACGATGATGGCCTGCGCCTCAGAGAATTCTGGGGATCAAGCGGCCGGAATGGTTTTTCGATCCTTAGGGTAGTGGCGCAATTGGTAGCGCAGCGGTCTCCAAAACCGCAGGTTGCAGGTTCGAGTCCTGTCTGCCCTGCGCAAGCTGTTCCGGGCACTCCGGAGCAAGCGCAGCAACCATGGTTCAGTTCAGAGCCGGGAATCCGACATTGCGAGGATGAGTGAGGGACCAGGTGACCGAAACAGCTGCCAGCAGCTCCAAAGGCCGCCCCATCAAGAATGCCGCCAAAAAGGCAGGCTTCTTCGCTCGAATTGCGCTCTTCGTCCGCCAGGTCATCGGCGAACTGAAGAAGGTCGTCGCACCGACGCGTAAAGAACTGATCAACTACACGCTGGTGGTGCTGGTATTCGTGGTCATCATGATGATCATCGTCACCCTGCTGGACCTGGCCTTCGGGACCGGAGTGAGCTGGGTCTTCGGCGGCACTGGCCCCACGGACCGCTAAGGCGGCCGGTCCGCAGACTGCGTGGATTTCCCCGGTATACCGGAGGCTCTGCGGGGTGTGCGGAATTGAGTCATTTAAATAGGCATGTTAGGCAATGAGGAAGCAGGAGACCAAGTGTCTGAGCAGGAGCTCGAGGTAACTGAGACTGAGCTGGATAAGAGCCAGGACGCCGCGGTGGACGCCGGGGATGAGTCCCAGGCCGTGTCTGCTGCGCCCGAATCCGACGTCGCTGACGAGGCTGTAGCCGGCGAAGCCGCCGGGACAGACGAAGAGTCCGACGCCGTAGCCGAAGAGTCCACCGACGCTGAAGCTGCAGAAAATGCGGACGCTGAAGGCGATGCATCCGATGCCGGGGAAGGCGAAGCGTCCGACGACGCGCTGGCCGCTGCGGCCGCCGCCGCCGAGGTTGATCCGGCCGATGAGTTCAAGGCCAGGCTGCGCCGCCAGGAAGGTGACTGGTTCGTCATCCACTCCTACGCCGGCTACGAAAACCGCGTCAAGGCCAACCTTGAGACCCGAATCCAGACCCTGGACATGGAAGAGTACATCTTCGAAATCCAGGTCCCGATGGAGGAAGTCGTTGAGATCAAGAACGCTCAGCGCAAGGTGATCAACCGCGTCCGCATCCCCGGCTACGTTCTGGTCCGCATGGACCTGACGGATGCCTCCTGGGGTGCCGTCCGCCACACCCCCGGTGTGACCGGATTCGTGGGCAACGCCCACAACCCGGTTCCGCTGCGCCTCGACGAGGTCTTCTCCATGCTCGCCCCGGTCTTCGAAGAAGAGCAGGCCGAGAAGGGCAAGCCCATCAAGCACGCTGCCGCGCAGATCGACGTCGACTTCGAGGTGGGCGAGTCTGTCATCGTCAAGGAGGGCCCGTTCGAGACCCTTCCGGCCACGATCTCCGAGATCAAGGTGGATTCCCAGACCCTCGTGGTGCTGGTCTCCATCTTCGAACGCGAGACCCCCGTGACGCTGGCATTCAACCAGGTCAGCAAGATCTAGTTTTCCGCAAAGAATTCGCCCCGGGCTGCCTGCTTAGCAGCCACGGAGCGGCAGGCCGCCTCGCCATGGCGGCCACCAAGCTGAGGCACGCTCCTGTGTCCCAGGACGTATTTGAAAGAAGGACCTACATTGGCTCCCAAGAAGAAGGTCACCGGCCTCATCAAGCTGCAGATCCAGGCAGGTGCCGCTAACCCGGCCCCGCCGATCGGTCCTGCGCTTGGCCAGCACGGTGTCAACATCATGGAATTCTGCAAGGCGTACAACGCTGCGACGGAAGCCCAGCGCGGCAACGTTATTCCGGTTGAAATCACGGTTTACGAGGACCGCTCGTTCACGTTCATCACCAAGACCCCGCCGGCTGCGGAGCTCATCAAGAAAGCTGCAGGCGTTGCCAAGGGTTCACCGACCCCGCACACCGTCAAGGTTGCCAAGCTGACGCAGGCGCAGGTCAACGAGATCGCCACCACCAAGATGGAAGACCTCAACGCCACGAGCCTCGAAGGCGCCGCGAAGATCATCGCCGGCACCGCCCGTTCCATGGGTATCACCGTCGAGGGTTAATTCCCCACCGCTGAGGCGCCGGGTTCGGGAAACCGATCACGACGCCGGTCAGCACCGCCGGGCAACCGGCACCACCCAATCATTGAAAATGTTGGAAACCCGGCACGGATAAACCGGCCGAAATCCCGACTGTGGCAGGGCCCAGCGCGGTCCGCAGACCACAACTGCACAAGGAGAATGAGCAGCATGGCAAAGCGCAGCAAAGCATATGAGGCAGCCGCAGCCAAGATCGACGCGGAGAAGTTCTACGCGCCGTTCGAGGCAGTGACGCTGGCCAAGGACAGCAACCCGTCCAAGTTCGACGCCACCGTTGAGGTCGCTTTCCGCTTGGGCGTTGACCCGCGTAAGGCCGACCAGATGGTTCGCGGCACCGTGATCCTGCCCCACGGCACCGGTAAGACCGCCCGCGTCCTCGTCTTCGCAACGGGCGTCAAGGCCGAAGCAGCAATCGCTGCCGGTGCCGACTTCGTCGGTTCCGATGACCTGATCGAAAAGATCGCAGCCGGCTGGACCGACTTCGACGCCGCCGTCGCCACCCCCGACCTCATGGGCAAGGTTGGCCGCCTCGGAAAGGTCCTGGGTCCGCGTAACCTGATGCCGAACCCGAAGACGGGCACCGTGACCGCCGACGTCGCCAAGGCTGTCAACGACATCAAGGGTGGCAAGATCGACTTCCGCGTCGACAAGCACTCGAACCTGCACTTCATCATCGGCAAGGTTTCGTTCGACGCCCTGAAGCTGGCCGAGAACTACGCAGCCGCTCTGGAAGAGGTTCTTCGCCTCAAGCCCTCCGCTTCCAAGGGCCGCTACATCCAGAAGGCCACTGTCGCCACCACGTTTGGCCCGGGCATCTCGGTTGACCCCAACGTCACCAAGGTCCTGACCGAGGTCTAATCCTCACCAGTCGTACTGCAGGCCACAGAAAAGACCGCCCCGCATCCGCGGGGCGGTCTTTTCCGCATTCCGGCGCCCGGTTAGGCTGTGCCGGTGACTACAGCGCCGTACCTCATAGAACCGCTCGTCCTCCCGGCCGCCCTTGACGCACCTGACTCCGGCGACTTCCGGGACCTCGGGGAGCTGTGCGATGCCCTCACGCTCGAAATCTGGGGCAGCCTTGACCGGGCTACCCCGCCCGCTGCACGGTTGCAGTTCTGGCGGGACGATGCCTACAGGCGGATGAGGATCTTCTTCGTACGCCAGAACGGGCGGATGGTGGCTCGGTCCTGGGTGCGCTGCGAACTCCAGGAAAACCTGGGCAGCTCCCTGATCCATGTCCAGGTCCTGGCGGAGTTCCGCGGGCGTGGGATCGGCCTGGCCCTGCTCCGGCATGCAGAAGGGCTGGCCGCCGCGGATGGCCGCACTATCCTGCAGAGCTTCACCGAACACCCTGCCGACTTCGACGTCGATGGGCCCGGTCTGGTCCGGCCGGCCACCGGAACCGGCGCTCTGCCCGCTGCGGCCCGGGGCGTCCGCTTCGCGGTGGAGGCGGGCTACCGCCTTGAGCAGGTGGAGCGCTTCAGCGCACTGGATTTGCGGGAACATGACGCCGCGTGGGATCCGCTGGAGGGCGAGGCCCTGGCCAAAGCGGGGCCGGAGTACGAACTTCTGGCCTGGACGGGCAGCTGCCCGGAGGAGGCGGCGGGGCAGCTCGCGGTCCTGATGTCGCGGATGAGCACCGACGCGCCCACCGGAGAGCTGAGCTATGACCCGGAACAGTGGGACGTGGCGCGGGTCCGCCACGTCGAGGACACTTGGCAGCGGGCCGGCCTGACCGCCCTCGTTGCGGCCGCCCGGCACCGCGGCAGCGGCGAACTGGCTGCCTACTCGGTACTGCAGCTGACGCCGTCGAAACCGTGGCTGGCCGACCAGGACGACACCCTGGTGGCCGCCGGCCACCGGGGCCACCGCCTCGGCATGCTGGTCAAGCTCCGCAACCTCCGCCGGCTCCGCTCCGAGTACCCCGCGGTGGAACGGGTGGTCACCTACAACGCCGCGGAAAACGACCATATGCTGGCCATCAACGTCGCGCTCGGCTTCCGGCCCGCGGGGTACGACGGCGAATGGCAGCGGGCGCTGACGGCGTAACCCCGGACGGGCCGACCGGCCGATGGATCGGCGGCGTAAACAGGCATATGCTGTCGCTTGAAAGCCCGGCCAAAGCCGGGTTTCCGTTACCCGTAGTGGATGGCAGAACGGCGGGGATGATGCCCTCTATGTCAAGCGATGTGCGGATTGAACAGCTGTGGATTCCCGATTCCCTGGACGGGCCGGACGCCGCGGACTTCGTTGCCGCCGTCGAAGTCGGCCGCAAGGTGCGGATGCAGACCTGGGGGAGCGACGACCTCGCGTATGCTCCGGGGGAAAAGCTCCTCGAGATGGCGGACCCGTACGAACGCCAGGTGATCCTTGTGGCCAGGATCGGCGGTGAGATTGTCGGGACCGTCCACATCGCGCTGCCCCTCGCGGACAACCTCGACCTCGCGGAATTCACCCTCGATATCCTGCCCGAGTTCCAGCGCCGGGGCGTCGGCCGGCAACTGCTCGAGGCCGCCGAGCACTTCGCCCGCGACGAAGGCCGGCACACGATCCTGATTGACACGAACCATCCGGGGGCGTCACTCAGCGACAGCGAGTCCGGCCAGCTGGTGCCCGGGAGCGGAACTGGCTTCGTCCCGCTGGGCAGCCGCGAGGTGGAGTTCGCCCGGCACACCGGCTACACGTTGCAGCACATCGAACAGTTCAGTGCCTGCCGGCTTCCCCTGGACAGCAGACTCGTCGTCGAGCTGGCGGCCGAGGCCGCGGAGGCCAACGGCGGCCGTTACCGCCTGCACCACTGGACGGACCGCTGCCCGGACCAGTGGCTTGAGGCCGTCGCGACGCTGGAAAACAGCGCCGGCGAGGACGGCGTGCCGGGGGTCGAGGACCCGGAGATGGTGCTCGACGGCGGCATCCTGCGCCAGGCCGAAGAGGTCGCCATCGCGCAGGGACGCCGGACGGTGGTGACCGCCGTCGAAGACCTCAACAGCGGATTGCTCGTTGGCCTGACCACCATCAGCGTCCTCGCGCTGCGCCCCGACGTCGTATTCCAGGACGACACGGTGATGCTCCAGGCCCATCGCGGCAACAAGTTGGGCCTGCTGATGAAGGTCGCCAATATGGAGCGGCTCACCGAGCAGTTCCCGGGCGCCCGGGTGCTTTACACCTGGAACGCCCCGGAGAACCGCTATCTGCTCAAGGTCAACCAGCAGCTCGGGTTCACGACGGCGGGCGTGACCGGCATCTGGCAGAAGGAGCTGCCGGACTTCGGGCCCAGGGTCAGCTGACCCTGACCCTGACCCTGACCCTGGGTCGGGCCCCTGGTCTGGCCGATTTGGAGCAGGCGCACGGTGTCCCGTAGGCTGGGGGGACCAAAGACCGTCGGTTGTTGGACATCCACTCTCCCAAGCAAGACTCACTTCTGCAGTCGCGCCGGGGAGAGCCAGTGGATCTCCGGACGAAGGACCCTGAACATAGGGCGGCCGGCGCAGGTGAACGAAGCGAAGCTCCGCGGTCATGGACCGCGTCGTGACAAGCCCCGTGCATCTGCGCGGGGCGTTTTTTTGTTTTAGCTCTGTTGAGCGGGGACCCGGAAACACCGGCACTATCCCCGGAAGGAGGGTTATGGCAACGCCTAGCAAGGTTTCAGCAGTAGCTGAGATCACTAACGATTTCAAGGAATCGAACGCCGCTGTCCTGACCGAATACCGCGGGCTCACCGTTGCACAGCTCAAGCAGCTGCGTGTCTCTCTCGGCCAGGACACCAAGTTCTCGGTCGTCAAGAACACCCTGACCGCCATTGCAGCCAAGGAAGCCGGTGTCGAAGCATTCGACGGCCAGCTCGCCGGCCCCACTGCAATTGCGTTCATCAAGGGTGACGCAGTTGCCGCTGCCAAGAGCCTGACGGATTTTGCCAAGACCAACAAGCAGCTGGTTATCAAAACCGGCTACTTCGAGGGCAAGGCACTGAACGCCAGCGAAGTTGCTGCCCTGGCAGCACTCGAGTCCCGCGAGCTGCAGCTCGCCAAGGTTGCAGGCATCCTCAAGGCTCCTGCTGCCGCCGCTGTTCGCATCATCGACGCACTGCGCCTCAAGCTTGAAGAAGAGAACGGTGCCCCGGCAGAAGCCGAAGCACCCGCCGCTGAAGAAGCCCCGGCCGACGCTGAAGCTCCGGCTGAGGCACCCGCAGCAGATGCAGCAGTAGAGGCTGAAGCTCCCGCTTCTGCCGCAGCCCCCGAAGAGAACTAACTCTCTAAACCAGACTCCGGTGTGAAGGCATGGCCCCAGGCCGCCGAACACCACTATAGGAAGGACGCCACACCATGGCGAAGCTCACCAACGAAGAGCTCATTGAAGCTTTCAAGGAACTGACCATCATCGAGCTCTCTGAGTTCGTAAAGCTCTTCGAAGAGACCTTCGAAGTTACGGCCGCTGCTGTTGCAGTTGCTGGCCCCGCTGCCGGTGGCCCCGCCGAAGAAGAAGAGCAGACCGCATTCGACGTCATCCTGGAGCACCCGGGCGACAAGAAGATTGCAGTCATCAAGGAAGTTCGTGCAATCACTTCCCTGGGCCTCAAGGAAGCCAAGGACGTTGTTGACAGCGCTCCGAAGGCCATCCTCGAAGGCGTCACCAAGGAAGCTGCCGAGAAGGCTGTTGCTCAGCTCGAAGAAGCCGGCGCACGCGTTACCCTCAAGTAACTCGCTGTTCCGGCAGCACGGGAACGTTCATTTCCTGCGCTGCTCCGGGAACCCCGTCCACTCCGGTGGACGGGGTTTTCTGCGTCCCGGGCGGTATCCGGGCAGAAACCAACAGCCTATGAAGTTTGCAAAAAAGATTGCGAACTCTCTATTCCACGGTCTGCCGTCCCCCTAGACTTTGGCTTTGTGCCAACAGGCCGCCAACGTTGAGGAGTTCACACAATGACAGACCCCAATACTTCGCTCTCCCGCCGCGCCATGCTCAGCGCGGCCCTTGTGGGCGGCAGCGCCGCCGCCGCGACCATGGCCGGGGCCCCCGCCGCCCAGGCCGCGCCCGGCGTCCCGGCCAACGGCAAGAAGCAGTTCACCCTGACGATTCTCGGCACCACCGACCTGCACAACAACGTCTTCAACTGGGACTACTTCAAGAATGCGCCCTATGCGGACAACGCAGGGAACAAGATCGGCATCGCCCAGGCCTCCACCCTCATCAAGGCCATGCGGGCCGAGCGTGGTGCGGCGCACACCCTCACCATCGACGCCGGCGACACCATCCAGGGCACGCCCCTGGCCTACTACTTCGCCAAAATCTCGCCCATCTCAGCAACTGTCAAGCACCCCATGGCGCTGGCCATGAATGCCGTGGGCTACGACGCCGTCGGCCTCGGCAACCATGAATTCAACTACGGCATCCCGCTGTTGCGCAGCTGGGAAAAGCAGCTCGACTTCCCGCTGCTCGGTGCCAACGTCCACGACGCCGTGACCGGCCGGCGCGCCTTCACCCCCTACGTCCTCAAGCGGGTGAAGACGGACAACGGCTGGCTGACCGTGGGCCTGGTGGGCTTCGTGACCCCCGGCTGTGCGCTCTGGGACCGTGACAATGTCCAGGGCAAGCTGGACTTCAACGGCATCGTCGAGGAGGCCAGGATCGTCATCCCGCAAATGAAGGCGGACGGCGCCGACGTCGTGATCATTTCCAGCCATTCAGGCGCGACGCCGGGCTCCTCTTACGGTGACGCCCTGCCGTTCCCGGAGAACGCTTCCACGCAGCTCGCCGAAGAGGTCCCCGGCATCGACGCCATCCTGGTGGGCCACGCCCACCAGGAGATTCCGGAACGCTTCGTGACCAACAAGGCCACCGGCAAGCAGGTGCTCCTGACGGAACCGCTCAAGTGGGGCATGCGGGTCTCCGTCATGGACCTCGAACTGGCCAAGGTGAAGGGCTCCTGGTCTGTCACCGCCGCGCACTCGCACCTGCTTGACGCCCGGACGGCCGACGCCGATCCCGCCGTCGTCCGCGCCGTGCAGGCCGGGCACGAGGCCACGGTGAAGTACGTGAACGAGGTGATCGGCACGTCCACAGGTGCGCTCAGCACCGCCACCGCCTGCTGGGAGGACTCTGCCGCGATCGACGCCATCAACTATGTCCAGGCCAGCACCATCAAGGCGGAGCTGGCCAGCGGGCCGGCCGCGGGCCTGCCCGTGCTGTCCATCGCGGCGGCGTTCTCGCGTGCGGTGGATGTCAAGGCCGGGCCGCTGACCATCCGCGACGTGGCCGGGCTCTACATCTTCGACAACACCCTGCTGTCCGTCAAGGTCACCGGGGCCCAGGTCAAGGCCTATCTGGAGTGGTCCGCCCGGTACTTCAAGCCGGTGTCCACCGCCACGGCCCGCGCCGCGGATGTCACCAACGCCGTCACGGCAATGGCGCCGGGCGGAACGCCGGACTACAACTACGACGTCGTCTACGGCCTGGACGCGCCGCTGAACTACGAGATCGACCTTGCCAGGCCGGTGGGGGAGCGGATCGCCAATCTCACGTACGGCGGCGCAGCCCTGCGGCCGGACCAGGAGTTTGCGCTGGCCATCAACAACTACCGCCAGAGCGGCGGCGGCAACTTCCCCGGCGTGAAGACGGCGCCGGTGCTCTCCAACAGCCAGCAGGAGATCCGGCAACGCATCATCGACTACGTCGTGGACCACGGCACCCTGGAGGTGGCTGTGTTCAGCCAGAACAACTGGCGGCTCACCGTGGACGGCCGGGCGCTGTCAGTAACCCCATAGGCCCACCCCCAACAGCAACGCGGGGTCACATATGGCCCATCCCACCCGGTGGGATGGGCCATATGTGACCCCGCGTTTCTTGTTGGCCGGGGGAGCCGTGCGGATCAGTCGCGGAACAGCAGCAGGGCTTCGCCCTGACCGCCGCCGCCGCACAGGGACACGGCCGCCTTGCCCGTGCCGCGCCGCTTCAGCTCGTGCGCGGCGTGCAGGGCCAGGCGGGCACCGGACGCGCCGATCGGGTGGCCCAGGGCGATCGCGCCGCCGTGGATGTTGCATTTCTCCAGCGGGTAGTCGAGGTCCTTGAGGGACTGGACGGCGACGGAGCCGAACGCCTCGTTGATTTCGATGAAGTCCAGGTCGGCAGCGGACCAGCCCGCCTTGCCCAGCGCGCTCGTGATCGCGTTCGAAGGCTGGGAGTGCAGTGAGTTGTCCGGCCCGGCAACCTGCCCGGGCTTGCCGACGACCGCCAGGTATTCCAGGCCGTTGTCTTCGGCGAACTTCCGCGAGGACAGCACGAGGGCGGAGGCGCCGTCGGACAACGGAGAGGAGTTGCCGGCGGTGATGGTGCCGTCCGTGACGAACGCGGCCCGCAGGCCCGCGAGGGACTCCACCGTGGTGTCGGGCCGGAGGCCCTCGTCCTTGGCCACAACCACCGGCTCCCCCCTGCGCTGCTTGACGCTGATGGGGGCGATCTCGCCGTCGAAGATCCCGTCCTTGGCGGCCCGGGCGGCGCGCTGGTGTGACATGGCCGCCACCTCGTCCTGCGAGGTGCGGTCGATACCGAGAGTGAAGTTCTTGGTCTCCGTGGACAGGCCCATGGACTGCCCGTCGAAGGCGTCGGTCAGACCATCGTGGGCGGCGACGTCGAGCGCCTGGATGGCACCGTAGGTCCAGCCCTGCCGGGATCCCGGCAGGATGTGCGGGGCACGGGTCATCGACTCCTGGCCGCCGGCGACGACGACGGTGGCGTCACCGCTGCGGATCATCCTGGCCGCGTCGATCACGGCGGTGAGACCGGAAAGGCAGACCTTGTTGATGGTCACGGCGGGGACATTCCAGCCGATGCCGGCGCCGATGGCGCCCTGCCGGGCGGGGTTCTGCCCGGCGCCGGCCTGCAGGACCTGGCCCATGATGACCGCGTCCACCCGCTCCGCCGGCACTCCACTGGCGGCAAGGGCCGACCGGATGGCATGGGCTCCGAGTTCGACGGCCGTGAAGCTGGCCAGCTGCCCGTTGAGGCGGCCCTGGGGGGTGCGGGCGGCGGCGAGGATCACAACATCATTGTTGTCTGCGGGGCTGGTCATGGTAGGTCTCTTCCGATCTGTAGCGAGGTAGGACAAGGCTATCGTGAGCCCCGTCACCTGGCCATTTCGGCCGTCGTCCGGCGGTCCTTCAGCGGTCCTTCAGTGAAAGACCGGGGCCGCGCCCGGTGCTTGCAATCGCGCCGGAAGTGGGGTAGACAAGTAGGTTGCTTTACCGTATTGTAGATATTTGCGTCTTCCCTGTTTACCTTCAGCCTTCATATAGCGGTGGGCTTAGCCTGGCAGCTGCGCCATTGATGTGCCGTCTATACGCGCACCACCATGGCCAGTGCCGGGTTCCGGGTCATATAGCGGAACCGGACTGGTAGCACTGCGGAGTCACTCCGCAGGGTACATAGCGGGGAAGATCTGAAAACGCCTGAAGGTCTGTGGAAGGATCCCTCTTGGTCGCCTCGAGCACCTCTAATGTAAACAACGCTACCGCTATCAATGCCGACAGCACCGACGGTGCAACCCGCCGGCTCTCATTCGCAAAGATTCACGAACCTCTTGATGTTCCGAATCTGCTTGCCCTGCAAACGGACAGCTTTGACTGGCTGGTCGGAAACGAACGCTGGCAGGCACGCGTGGCGAAGGCCACCGAAGAAGGCGACCTCAGCGTCGCCACCTCCTCGGGTCTGTCTGACATCTTCGAAGAGATCTCCCCGATCGAGGATTTCCAGGGCACCATGTCCCTGAGCTTCTCCGAGCCGGAGTTCGCTGATCCGAAGTACACCATGGCCGAGTGCAAGGACCGGGACGCCACGTACTCGGCTCCGCTGTACGTCAAGGCCGAGTTCATGAACAACAACACGGGCGAAATCAAGCAGCAGACCGTGTTCATGGGTGACTTCCCGCTGATGACCGAAAAGGGTACCTTCGTCGTCAACGGCACCGAGCGTGTTGTTGTCTCCCAGCTGGTCCGTTCCCCGGGCGCCTACTTTGAGCGCACCGCGGACAAGACCAGCGACAAGGACATCTTCACCGCGAAGATCATCCCGTCCCGCGGCGCCTGGTTCGAACTCGAAATCGACAAGCGCGACCAAGTCGGCGTTCGCCTCGACCGCAAGCGCAAGCAGTCCGTCACGGTACTGCTGAAGGCCCTCGGCTGGACCGAAGGCCAGATCCTCGAAGAGTTCGGACAGTACGACTCCATGCGCGCGACGCTGGAGAAGGACGCCACCGAGACCCGTGAAGACGCGCTGCTGGACATCTACCGGAAGCTGCGACCGGGCGAGCCGCCCACGGTCGAGGCTGCCCAGTCACTGCTGGACAACCTGTACTTCAACTCAAAGCGCTACGACCTGGCGAAGGTTGGCCGTTACAAGATCAACCGCAAGCTCGGCATCGACCGTTCCCTTGGTGACAAGGAAGCGTCCGTCCTGCACGTTGAGGACATCGTTGCCATGATCAAGTTCCTCGTGGCGCTGCACGCCGGTGAGAAGACCCTCACGGGCAAGCGCGACGGCCAGGACCACGAGCTGCGCGTTGAGATCGATGACATCGACCACTTCGGCAACCGCCGCATCCGCGCCGTCGGCGAGCTCATCGAGAACCAGGTCCGCACCGGCCTGTCCCGGATGGAGCGCGTCGTCCGCGAGCGGATGACCACCCAGGACGTCGAGGCCATCACGCCGCAGACGCTGATCAACATCCGCCCCGTCGTGGCAGCCATCAAGGAGTTCTTCGGAACGTCCCAGCTGTCCCAGTTCATGGACCAGAACAACCCGCTCTCGGGTCTGACCCACAAGCGCCGCCTGTCGGCTCTTGGCCCGGGTGGTCTGTCCCGTGACCGTGCCGGCATGGAAGTCCGCGACGTGCACCCGTCGCACTACGGACGTATGTGCCCCATCGAAACCCCTGAAGGCCCGAACATTGGCCTGATCGGTTCGCTGGCTTCCTACGGACGCATCAACCCGTTCGGTTTCATCGAGACTCCTTACCGTCTCGTGTCCGAGGGCGTTGTGTCCGATGAGGTGGAGTACCTCACGGCCGACGACGAAGCCGAGGTCCTGATTGCCCAGGCCAACGCGCCGCTGGATGCGAACAAGAAGTTCGCCGAAGAGACCGTCCTGGTCCGCGCCCGTGGTGGTGGAGGCGAGCCTGTGCTGGTTCCCGCCGCCGAGGTCGAGTTCATGGACGTCTCCCCGCGCCAGATGGTGTCCGTGGCTACCGCCCTGATCCCGTTCCTCGAGCATGACGATGCAAACCGCGCCCTCATGGGTGCCAACATGCAGCGCCAGGCCGTGCCGCTGGTCCGTTCCGAGGCACCGTTCGTCGGTACCGGCATGGAGCGCGCCGCCGCCGTCGACGCCGGTGACGTCACCATCGCGAAGAAGGCAGGTGTGGTTACCGAGGTCTCCGCCGAGCTGGTCATCATGCTCAACGACGACGGTACGGAAACCAACTACCGGATCAACAAGTTCGCCCGCTCCAACCAGGGCAACTGCTACAACAACCGTGTCCTGGTGAACGAAGGCCAGCGCCTTGAGGTCGGCGGCATCATCGCCGACGGCCCGGCAACGGACCAGGGCGAACTGGCCCTCGGAAAGAACCTGCTGGTGGCATTCATGTCATGGGAAGGCCACAACTTCGAGGATGCCATCATCCTGTCCCAGCGCATCGTGGCCGAGGACGTCCTGTCCTCCATCCACATCGAGGAGCACGAGATCGATGCCCGCGACACCAAGCTTGGTGCCGAGGAAATCACCCGTGACATCCCCAACGTGTCCGAGGAAGTCCTGGCGGGCTTGGACGAGCGCGGCATCATCCACATCGGTGCCGAGGTTGAAGCCGGCGACATTCTGGTCGGAAAGGTCACGCCGAAAGGCGAGACCGAGTTGACCCCGGAAGAGCGCCTGCTGCGCGCCATCTTCGGTGAAAAGTCCCGCGAAGTGCGCGACACCTCCCTGAAGGTTCCGCACGGCGAGTCCGGAACCGTGATCGGTGTCCGCGTCTTCGACCGCGACAACGACGACGAGCTGCCCCCGGGCGTCAACCAGCTGGTCCGCGTCTACGTGGCTGCCAAGCGTAAGATCACCGACGGCGACAAGCTCGCCGGCCGGCACGGCAACAAGGGCGTTATCTCCAAGATCCTTCCGATCGAGGACATGCCCTTCCTTGCCGACGGTACCCCCGTTGATATCGTCCTGAACCCGCTGGGTGTTCCGGGCCGGATGAACGTCGGTCAGGTGCTGGAAACGCACCTCGGCTGGGTTGCCAAGACCGGCTGGAAGATTGAAGGCGAGCCCGAGTGGGTCAAGCAGCTGCCGAACCTGCCGCGCGAGAGTGGCTCCACCACTGTTGCAACGCCGGTCTTCGACGGCGCGCGTGAAGAGGAAATCACTGGTCTCCTCGACTCCACCAACGTCACCCGCGACGGCGTCCGCCTGATCAACTCTTCAGGCAAGACCCGGCTCTTTGACGGCCGCTCCGGCGAGCCGTTCCCGGATCCGATCTCGGTCGGCTATATGTACATCCTGAAGCTCCACCACCTGGTGGACGACAAGATCCACGCGCGCTCCACCGGCCCGTACTCCATGATCACGCAGCAGCCGCTGGGTGGTAAGGCACAGTTCGGTGGCCAGCGCTTCGGTGAAATGGAAGTGTGGGCGCTCGAAGCCTATGGCGCCGCCTACACGCTCCAGGAACTCCTCACGATCAAGTCCGATGATATCCACGGTCGTGTGAAGGTCTACGAAGCCATCGTCAAGGGCGAGAACATCCCGGAGCCGGGCGTTCCTGAGTCCTTCAAGGTCTTGATCAAGGAAATGCAGTCGCTGTGCCTGAACGTGGAAGTGCTTTCCACGGACGGGACCACAATTGAAATGCGTGACTCTGATGACGCAGTCTTCACGGCTGCGGAAGAACTGGGCATCGATCTGTCTCGTGCAGAGCCCAGTTCCGTAGAAGAGGTCTAGCAGGGGCGCCGAGAAAAGCAGTCGGACCATCCGCGCTGACTTTTCTCGGGGCTCCTCCCTCTTCCCGTAACCCAAGACCTCAGAATTTAGCGAACAAGAGAGAACAGGGACCATATGTCCAGCGAATCCTCCTTCGGCCTCATGCAGATCGGCCTCGCCACCGCGGAAGACATCCGTGGCTGGTCTTACGGCGAGGTTAAGAAGCCGGAAACCATCAACTACCGCACGCTCAAGCCTGAGAAGGACGGCCTCTTCTGCGAGAAGATCTTCGGCCCGTCCCGCGACTGGGAGTGCTACTGCGGTAAGTACAAGCGCGTGCGCTTCAAGGGCATCATCTGCGAGCGGTGTGGCGTTGAGGTCACCCGTGCGAAGGTGCGCCGTGAGCGCATGGGCCACATCGAGCTGGCCGCCCCGGTCACGCACATCTGGTACTTCAAGGGTGTTCCGTCCCGCCTGGGCTACCTCCTTGACCTGGCGCCGAAGGACCTCGAAAAGGTCATCTACTTCGCCGCTTACATGATCACGAGCGTCGACGCCGACAGCCGCCACGAGGAACTGCCCAACCTCCAGGTTGAGCACGACATCGAGAAGAAGCAGCTGATCGACAACCGCGACTCGGACATTGCCACGATCGCCCGCGACCTCGAGAACGAGATTGCCCGTCTCGAAGGCGAAGGCGCCAAGGCTGCCGACAAGAAGAAGGCCCGCGACTCCGCTGACCGCCAGATGGCCAACGTCCGCAAGCGCGCGGATGCTGAAATCGAGCGCCTCGAGCAGGTCTGGGACCGCTTCAAGAACCTGAAGGTCGCTGACCTCGAAGGCGACGAAGGCCTGTACCGCGAACTGCGCGACCGCTACGGCATGTACTTCGAAGGCTCCATGGGTGCGGAGGCCATCAAGAAGCGTCTTGAGAACTTTGACATGCAGGCCGAGTCGGACATGCTCCGCGACATCATCGCCAACGGCAAGGGCCAGCGCAAGACCCGCGCCCTTAAGCGGCTCAAGGTTGTCAATGCCTTCCTGACCACCAACAACAGCCCGCTCGGCATGGTGCTGGACGCCGTCCCGGTGATCCCGCCGGAACTGCGCCCGATGGTCCAGCTGGACGGTGGCCGCTTCGCGACCTCCGACCTCAACGACCTCTACCGTCGTGTGATCAACCGCAACAACCGCCTCAAGCGCCTGCTTGATCTCGGTGCCCCGGAGATCATCGTCAACAACGAGAAGCGCATGCTTCAGGAAGCCGTTGACAGCCTCTTCGACAACGGCCGCCGCGGCCGTCCGGTCACCGGACCGGGCAACCGTCCGCTGAAGTCCCTGAGCGACATGCTCAAGGGCAAGCAGGGCCGTTTCCGCCAGAACCTCCTGGGTAAGCGCGTTGACTACTCCGGCCGTTCCGTCATCGTCGTGGGCCCGCAGTTGAAGCTGCACCAGTGCGGTCTGCCGAAGCAGATGGCCCTGGAGCTCTTCAAGCCGTTCGTGATGAAGCGCCTGGTTGACCTCAACCACGCCCAGAACATCAAGTCGGCGAAGCGGATGGTGGAGCGCTACCGCCCGCAGGTCTGGGATGTCCTCGAAGAGATCATCACCGAGCACCCCGTGCTGCTGAACCGTGCACCCACCCTGCACCGTCTCGGCATCCAGGCGTTCGAACCGCAGCTTGTTGAAGGTAAGGCAATCCAGCTTCACCCGCTGGTTTGTGGCGCTTTCAACGCAGACTTCGACGGCGACCAGATGGCAGTGCACCTGCCGCTGAGCCCCGAAGCCCAGGCTGAAGCCCGCATCCTGATGCTGTCCTCGAACAACATCCTGAAGCCCTCCGACGGCCGCCCGGTGACGCTGCCTTCGCAGGATATGATCATCGGCCTGTACCACCTGACCACCAAGCGTGTCGGTTCAGCTGGCGAGGGCCGGATCTTCTCCTCTGTGTCGGAAGCCATCATGGCGTTCGACCTGCACGAACTGCACCTGAACTCCCAGGTCAAGATCCGGCTTGAGGGCTTTGTCCCCTACGCCGGCTGGGAAGCTCCGGAAGGCTATGAGCAGGGTCAGACCGTCCTGGTCCAGACCTCGCTGGGACAGGTCCTCTTCAACGAGACCCTGCCCGCCGATTACCCGTGGGTGGAGAACGTTGCGGACAAGGGCGAACTGTCCACGATCGTCAACGACCTCGCCGAGCGCTACCCGAAGGTGGTCACGGCGGCAACGCTGGACAACCTGAAGGATGCCGGTTTCTACTGGGCCACCCGGTCCGGCGTCACCGTGGCCATCTCCGACATCGAGGTGCCGAAGGACAAGCCGCGGATCCTCGCCGGTTACGAGACCATGGCCGCCAAGATCCAGGGCCAGTACGACAAGGGCCTGATCGACGACGACGAGCGTCGCCAGGAACTGATCGAGATCTGGAACAAGGCAACGAACGAAATCGCCCAGGCGATGCGTGACAACCTGTCGCCGATGAACACCATCAACCGCATGGTGTCCTCCGGTGCCCGTGGTAACTGGATGCAGGTCCGTCAGATCGCGGGTATCCGTGGCCTGGTGGCCAACCCCAAGGGTGAGATCATCCCGCGTCCCATCAAGTCCTCCTACCGCGAGGGCCTGTCGGTGCTGGAATACTTCATCGCCACGCACGGTGCCCGTAAGGGTCTGGCTGACACCGCGCTGCGTACCGCCAACTCGGGTTACCTGACCCGTCGTCTGGTGGACGTGTCGCAGGACGTCATTGTCCGTGAGGAGGACTGCGGCACCGAGCGCGGCCTCATGACGGCCATCGCGGTGGCTGACGCCAACGGCGAGCTGGTCCTCGACGAGAACGTCGAGAACAGCGCGTACGCCCGGACCCTGGCCGTGGACGTCGTGGACTCCAAGGGCAAGGTCCTGGCCGAAGCCGGCACCGACTGCGGCGACGTGGTCATTGCCGAACTGTTCGCAGCCGGCATCACCGAGGTCAAGGTCCGCTCCGTACTCACCTGTGAGTCCGGCGTCGGCACCTGCGCCCTGTGCTACGGCCGTTCGCTGGCCACGGGTAAGACGGTGGACATCGGTGAGGCAGTGGGCATCATCGCCGCACAGTCCATCGGTGAGCCGGGTACCCAGCTGACCATGCGTACGTTCCACACCGGCGGTGCTGTTTCCTCCAGCGGTGGCGACGACATCACCCAGGGTCTGCCCCGTATCCAGGAGCTCTTCGAAGCCCGTACTCCGAAGGGTGTCGCACCGATTGCTGAAGCAGCCGGCCGCATCACCATCGAAGAGTCCGAGCGCCAGATGCGCCTGGTCATCACCCCCGATGACGGATCCGAAGAGATCGCTTACCCGGTGCTGCGCCGTTCACGTCTCCTCATCGAAGACGGCGAGCACGTCAGCGTCGGCCAGAAGCTCATCAACGGTCCGGTCGACCCCAAGCAGGTTCTGCGCATCATGGGCCCCCGTGCCGCGCAGAAGTTCCTGGTGGACGAAGTCCAGGGCGTGTACCGCAGCCAGGGCATCGGTATCCACGACAAGCATGTCGAGGTTATCGTCCGCCAGATGCTGCGCCGCGTCACGGTCATCGAGTCCGGCGAATCGGATCTGCTGCCCGGCGAGCTCGCCGAGCGCAGCCGCTTCGAGGATGCCAACCGCCGTGTTGTGTCCGAGGGAAAGACGCCGGCATCCGGGCGTCCCGAGCTCATGGGCATCACCAAGGCGTCCCTGGCGACCGAGTCCTGGCTGTCCGCAGCTTCCTTCCAGGAGACCACCCGCGTCCTTACGCAGGCGGCCATGGAAGGCAAGAGCGATCCGCTGCTCGGCCTCAAGGAAAACGTCATCATCGGTAAGCTCATCCCGGCCGGCACGGGTCTCCCGCGCTACACCGAGGTCACGGTGGAGCCCACTGAAGAAGCAAAGGCCAATCTGTTCACCGGCCCCAGCGCGTTCAGTGACTTCTCCTACGATTCCCTGGGCGGCGACGGGGCTCCCGAGTTCCACGCCATCCCGCTGGATGACTACGACCTGGGAAGCGACTTCCGCTAGCGGGTAGGTCAAAGCCTGCACCATGGGATGGTCCCGCACCGCAAGGTGGGGGACCATCCCCTTTTAAACCCGTCGATTGCTCCCCACCGGCTCCCTCGCCTCGCAAGCTCGGCCAGGGAACCCTGCCGGCGTGGGCCCACCGCCCTTTTGAGTCCTCAAAACGGCGGTATCGGAGCAATCGACGGGAGGGGAGTGGGCGCCGATTAAGGGCTGGGGGCCGTCCGTGTTAGTCTTAGTTCTAATTGTTTTGTGGCAGTGGATGAGTGCGCCGGCTACAGCTGAGAAGCTGGGTCAGGACGACGTTTCCGGTTTGCAGGGTTCCTGTGCAACGTATGCCACATTTTCGCATGCCTAGGGGCACTCCAGGATGTAAATCCGTGAGTCCCGGCGTGCGGTCCGACTATTAAGGCTTCGCCACAGCTGCCCCGGAGAGAACTTCAAGGCTCGGGCGGCGGGGCGCAGCGACAAGAGAGCGGCTGCCACCGGCCGCTCCGGATAAAACGGAGAACACGAGAGTGCCTACGATTAACCAGCTGGTCCGCAAGGGCCGCACGCCTAAGGTCAAAAAGACCAAGGCTCCCGCGCTTAACGGCAGCCCGATGCGCCGCGGTGTTTGCACCCGCGTGTACACCACCACCCCGAAGAAGCCGAACTCGGCTCTCCGTAAGGTGGCACGTGTGCGCCTCAACGGCGGCGTTGAAGTCACCGCTTACATCCCCGGTGTAGGTCACAACCTCCAGGAGCACTCCATTGTGCTGGTACGTGGCGGACGTGTTAAGGACCTTCCGGGTGTCCGCTACAAGATCGTCCGTGGCGCCCTCGATACCCAGGGTGTCAAAAACCGTAAGCAGGCTCGTAGCCGCTACGGCGCAAAGATGGAGAAGAAGTAATATGCCTCGCAAGGGTCCGGCCCCTAAGCGGCCGCTAGTTCTAGATCCCGTTTACGGCTCCCCGCTGGTCACCCAGCTCATCAACAAGGTGCTGGTTGACGGCAAAAAGTCCACCGCAGAGCGCATTGTCTACGGTGCCCTTGAGGGTGCCCGTGCCAAGTCCGGCGGCGACCCCGTTGCATCCCTCAAGAAGGCCATGGAGAACGTCAAGCCTTCCCTCGAGGTCCGGTCCCGCCGCGTCGGTGGCGCCACCTACCAGGTTCCGGTTGAGGTTAAGCCGGGCCGCTCCACCGCCCTCGCCCTGCGCTGGCTGGTCGGCTACTCCAAGGCCCGCCGCGAGAAGACCATGACCGAGCGCCTCCAGAACGAGATTCTGGATGCATCCAACGGTCTCGGTGCCGCTGTGAAGCGTCGCGAAGACACCCACAAGATGGCCGAGTCCAACAAGGCCTTCGCACACTACCGCTGGTAATACTTCCCGGACGCCGCCGGCTCAACCGAGCCGGCGGCGAACGTGCAGTCCATCCGAAAGGGAGACACCGTGGCACAGGACGTGCTTACCGACCTTAGCAAGGTCCGCAACATCGGCATTATGGCCCACATCGATGCCGGCAAGACCACTACTACCGAGCGCATCCTGTTCTACACAGGCGTGAACCACAAGATCGGCGAAACGCACGACGGCGCGTCGACGACTGACTGGATGGAACAGGAAAAGGAACGCGGCATCACCATCACGTCTGCCGCCGTGACCTGCTTCTGGGAAAACAACCAGATCAACATCATCGACACCCCCGGCCACGTCGACTTCACGGTCGAGGTGGAGCGCTCCCTGCGCGTCCTCGACGGTGCAGTTGCCGTATTCGACGGCAAGGAAGGCGTGGAGCCGCAGTCTGAGACTGTCTGGCGCCAGGCCGACAAGTACAACGTTCCGCGCATCTGCTTCGTCAACAAGATGGACAAGCTCGGCGCTGACTTCTACTTCACCGTGGACACCATCATCAGCCGCCTCGGCGCCAAGCCGCTCGTTATGCAGCTTCCGATCGGCGCCGAGAACGACTTCATCGGCGTCGTGGATCTGCTCTTCATGCGTGCGCTGGTCTGGCCCGGCGACTCCAAGGGCGACGTCACCATGGGTGCCAAGTACGAGATCCAGGAGATCCCGGCTGACCTCAAGGAAAAGGCCGAGGAGTACCGCGCGACGCTCGTTGAGACCGTTGCGGAGTCCTCCGAAGAGCTGATGGAAAAGTACCTCGAAGGCGAAGAAATCTCCGTCGAGGAGCTCAAGGCCGGCATCCGCAAGATGACGATCAACTCCGAGCTCTACCCGGTCTTCTGCGGCTCCGCGTTCAAGAACCGCGGCGTTCAGCCGATGCTCGACGCCGTCGTGGACTACCTGCCGAACCCGCTCGACGTCCCGCCGATGATCGGTCACGATACCCGCGACGAAGAGAAGGAACTGACGCGCAAGCCGTCCTCCGAAGAGCCGTTCTCGGCCCTGGCGTTCAAGATTGCTACGCACCCGTTCTTCGGTCAGCTGACCTTCATCCGCGTGTACTCCGGTCACGTGGAAGCAGGCTCCCAGGTTGTCAACTCGACCAAGGGCAAAAAAGAGCGCATCGGCAAGCTGTTCCAGATGCACGCCAACAAGGAAATGCCGGTTGACGGCGCTACCGCCGGCCACATCTACGCAGCGATCGGGCTCAAGGACACCACCACGGGAGACACCCTGTGCGACCCGGCAAACCAGATCGTCCTTGAGTCCATGAGCTTCCCGGAGCCCGTGATCTCTGTTGCGATCGAGCCGAACACCAAGGGTGACCAGGAGAAGCTCTCCACCGCCATCCAGAAGCTCTCCGCTGAGGACCCCACCTTCCAGGTCTCCCTCAACGTGGACACCGGTCAGACCATCATCGCCGGCATGGGCGAGCTCCACCTGGACATCCTGGTGGACCGCATGCGCCGCGAATTCAAGGTCGAGGCGAACGTCGGCAAGCCGCAGGTTGCTTACCGCGAAACCATCAAGAAGGCTGTAGAGCGTCACGACTACACGCACAAGAAGCAGACCGGTGGTTCCGGCCAGTTCGCGAAGATCCAGATCGCGATCGCACCTTTGGACACGTCCGACGGCGAGATGTACGAGTTCGAGAACAAGGTCACCGGTGGCCGCATTCCGCGCGAATACATCCCGTCCGTCGATGCCGGTATCCAGGATGCGCTGAACGACGGCGTCCTGGCCGGCTACCCGGTTGTCGGTATCAAGGCCACGCTGATTGACGGCGCGTACCACGATGTTGACTCCTCGGAAATGGCGTTCAAGATCGCCGGCCGGATGGCTTTCAAGGAAGCCGCACGCAAGGCGAACCCCATCCTGCTCGAACCGCTGATGGATGTCGAGGTCCGTACCCCTGAGGAATACATGGGTGAAGTAATCGGTGACCTCAACTCCCGCCGTGGCCAGATGCAGTCCATGGAGGATGCCCAGGGCGTCAAGGTCATCCGTGCGCACGTCCCGCTGTCCGGCATGTTCGGCTACATCGGCGACCTGCGCTCGAAAACCCAGGGCCGCGCTGTGTACTCCATGACGTTCCACAGCTACGCCGAGGTCCCGAAGGCGTTTGCCGACGAGATCATCCAGAAGAACCGCGGCGAGTAGTCCCCAGGACTTTTCGCAGCAGCAAACTCGGTGGTGTTTCCGGTTCCGGAAATTCACCTGGTGCAGGTGGCCGGCTCCGGCCTGTCCGGCCGGCCATCTGCACCGACAGGCTCGAGGGACTAGTGTTAGTTCCTGAATCTGCAATTTCATCAATCCAAAGCCCCCCAAGTAGACTTACTGAAGTTTCGCCGCGACAAGCGCGGTCGAAGGGTAAGTCATTTGAAAACGTTCTAGGAGGAACCTGTGGCAAAGGCAAAGTTCGAGCGGACTAAGCCGCACGTCAACATCGGCACCATTGGTCACGTTGACCACGGTAAGACGACGTTGACGGCCGCGATTTCCAAGGTGCTGTACGACAAGTACCCGACACTCAACGAGCAGCGCGACTTCGCGTCCATTGACTCTGCTCCCGAAGAGCGTCAGCGCGGCATTACCATCAACATCTCCCACGTTGAGTACCAGACCGAGAAGCGCCACTACGCACACGTAGACGCTCCGGGTCACGCTGACTACATCAAGAACATGATCACCGGTGCTGCCCAGATGGACGGTGCAATCCTCGTGGTTGCCGCCACTGACGGCCCGATGGCTCAGACCCGCGAGCACGTTCTGCTGGCCCGCCAGGTTGGCGTTCCCTACCTGCTGGTGGCGCTGAACAAGTCGGACATGGTCGATGACGAAGAGCTCCTCGACCTCGTCGAAATGGAAGTTCGCGAGCTGCTTTCGGCTCAGGGCTTCGATGGCGATGAGGCTCCGGTTGTTCGTGTTTCCGGTCTGAAGGCTCTCGAAGGCGACCCGGTTTGGGTCAAGTCCGTCGAGGACCTCATGGAAGCCGTGGACAACTCCGTTCCGGACCCGGTGCGTGACCGTGACAAGCCGTTCCTGATGCCGATCGAAGATGTTTTCACGATCACCGGCCGTGGCACCGTTGTAACGGGCCGCGCCGAGCGTGGAACCCTCGCTATCAACTCCGAGGTCGAGATCGTCGGCATCCGCCCGATCCAGAAGACCACGGTTACCGGTATCGAGATGTTCCACAAGCAGCTCGACGAAGCATGGGCCGGCGAGAACTGTGGCCTCCTGCTCCGCGGTCTGAAGCGCGATGACGTAGAGCGTGGCCAGGTTGTCGTCAAGCCGGGGTCCATCACCCCGCACACCGACTTCGAGGCCAACGTCTACATCCTCTCCAAGGACGAAGGCGGGCGTCACAACCCGTTCTACTCCAACTACCGCCCGCAGTTCTACTTCCGCACCACGGACGTAACCGGCGTTATCACCCTGCCGGAAGGCACGGAAATGGTTATGCCCGGCGACAACACTGAGATGACCGTTGCGCTCATCCAGCCCATCGCCATGGAAGAGGGCCTCGGCTTCGCTATCCGCGAAGGCGGCCGCACCGTTGGTTCGGGACGCGTCACCAAGATCGTCAAGTAATACTTGAAGATCTTTGTTTAGATCTCTGACCGGTTCGGCCGTCTGACGGCCGCCGTGACGTCTGGAACAGCCCCGCTGCACTCGCAGCGGGGCTGTTCTTTGATATGATTTCTCTATTCATTGGATTTATGGGCTGAGCGGAGCAGGACAGCCTTCGTAGAGAAGGATTTTCTTATGTCGACGGCTGTCCAAACTCTGCTGATTCTATTGCTGCTCGCGGGGGCTCTGCTGTTGGGGATCCGTTGGGGGAGGGACAGGGAACGCCGAAGGGCCGCCGACGTCGGGAATGCAGCGTTCGCCGCCGGTTTCCGTGCGGGGCATCTCCGGGGCTGGCACGATGCGTGCGCCGCCGCGGAACAGCGGCCAATTCCTGTTGCCGCCGTGGCGCCGGCCCCCGTGGAGCCGCCGGTTGCCTCGGCGCCCCCGCGGCGGCAGCAGCCGCCGGTACCGTGGTTCCCGCCGGGGCAGGCGGCGCCGCAGCGACAGCAGCCGGCCCCGCGCCCGGCCCCGGGGCCGGCTCGGCTTCCGCAGGCCGCGTGGCCGGTGCGGACGCCACAAGCTCCGCCACAAGCTCCGCCGCCCGAGTCGGCCGGGGAGCGCGCCGCCCGGAAGGAACGGCGGGACCGTCAGAACATCAACATCACGCTCTACATTGCCAGTCTGCTGCTGGTGGCCGCAGGTGCCCTGTTTCTGGGAACGTCGCTGCCGGAAGTCCTTCGCTTCGCCGGAGTCTGCGCCATCACGGCCCTGTTCTACGGTTCGGGCCTGGTGCTTCATGCCCGGGTCCCGCGGCTTAGGCCCGCGGCCGTGGCGTTCGCGGGAACGGGGCTGGCGCTCGTTCCAGTGGCCGGCCTGGCCATGTACAACTTTGTCCTCCACGACGGCCCCGCCGCCTGGCTGGTGACATCCTTTGTAGGAACAGTGGCCTACATCGCCGCGGCCGTGCGGATGGACAGCCGGATCCTCGTCTTCCTGTCCCTCACCTTCCTGGTCTCCACCACCTACTCCGGTATCGCGGTCCTGGGCGGCGCGCTGGTCTGGTATTTCGCGGCCATGATCGGCCTTGCCGCAGTCCTGACGCTGCTTGCCCAGCTGCGGCCCCGCTGGCTGCCGCCCGTCTACCTCAAGCCGCTGATGGATCTCCACCCCTTCGTGGTCCCTGCCGTAGCGCTGGCCGTGACCTTTGTGCCGCAGTTGCTGGGCGAGGGCGAGTACGCCTTCATCATGTTCCTCTGTGGGGCCTTCTTTGCCCTGATGACGGCTGTGCCGCAGGGCCGGTTCCGTGTCGCCCAGTACTACGGTGCGCGGCTGAGCCTGACGATCGCGGCCGCCGTCGGCGTGTGGGCCGTGAGCGGTAGCCTGCCCGGGCCACTGCTGGTAGCGCTCATGCTGGCGGCCCTGCAAGCGGCGCTGCTCGCCTCCGGCTTGAACCTCCTTCCTGACGTGCTGCTGGGATCTGCCGGCCGCCGGCGGGCGGACGCCCTCGGCACCTACGGGCTGCAACTGTTGCTGACCCTGCTCTGGTCAGCGGCGACCCTCTTCGACGCCGCCGGGAGCCCGGCCGCCGACGTCCCCCTGTGGGGGCCACTCCTGCTGGCGCTACTCACCGGAATGATCATCGCGCTGCGGTTGGGCGGTGCGGCGGAGTGGGCTCCGGTTCCGGCCCTGATGCTTGCCGGGACCTTCGGTGACAGTGACAGGGCCGCGGTCTGGGCGCCGTCCGGCTTCCTCGTCCTGGCCGTGCTGTTCTGGTCCCTGCGCTCCCGGCCCGCGGCGGAACCCCTGCGCCGGCACTTCGTCCTTGCCGCCCGGATCGTCGCCACGGCGGCCGTCCCCACAATCGCCGCCGCTACGATCGGGGACGGCCCCGACGAGGCCGCGGCGATCGTGTTCGCCCTCTCGCTGGCACTGATGGCTCAACAGCTCGGCACAGCAGCTCTTCTTCGGGCGGGCGTGGCGACGTTTGCCCCGAACGCCAGCCTCTTCGGCTTCTCCGCGGCAGCCGTCCCGGCCCTGGCCGTCCTGGCGCTGACAGACCCCTCGGACGGGAGGACCCTCACCGGAGCTGCCGTCGTACTGCAGCTTCTGGCGTCGTTTGGCGCCGGCTGGGCACTCAACCGCCGTTCCGATGCCGCGGCGCCCTGGCGTCCCGCCGTCGCAGAACTGCTGCCTGTGGGAATGGCGCTGGCGCTGGCCGGCATGGCGTTTACCGCCGTATCCCTGGGGTGTGGAAACCTCGCCCTCGTCCTGACCGTGCTCTATCTGGCCGCGACCGGGCAGCGACGCCGGGCGATTCAGCAACGATGGGGCTACTGGTGGCTGGGACGGGCAGCCGGCACCGTCCTGCTGCTAACAGCTTTCCACCAGCTCAGCCGGGCAAGCGGACCGCTGCTGCTCGGCGGCGAGGAAATCGCTCTGACTACGGTCGCCGTGTTTGCGCTGGGGCTGCAGCTCGCCCTCCCGCTCCTGGCGGAGGTCCGCGGCAGGGCTCCCCGCGGCGTCCTCGCCGACGCCGCTGCGGTGCTGGCGCTGGAGGTCCTCACACTGCTGGTGTTGCTGGCCGACGGTTTCCGTGGCCCGGACGCCGGGGGATGGCAGCTCACCGCGGCGGTAGTCATCATCGCCGTCGGCGCGGCGGCCTCGGGCTTTGTGATGCGGGCGCGTGCCGGCGCGGTGGCCTTCGCGCCCGCCGCTTTGGCCGTGCTGCTCCTGGCCCGCGCGGGAACGGCTCTCGACGTGGAGCTGGTGCTCGGCATCATGGCCGTCTTCAGCGCCGTTATGGTGGTCTCCGCCGTCGGCCGCACGGCGAAGGGCGCGTACTTCGCGGCCGCACGGGTGCTGGCCCTTGCGCTGGCACTTGTGCTCAGCTACGACGCCACAGCGTCGGTGACTGCGGTGTCGGTGACTTTTGCGCTGGTGCTTGCCGCACAGCACGTGGTCCGCTGGCTGATGCGGCACCGCCTTGAGGAGGTCCCCTTCCAGCAGGCCGCGGTCTGGATCACCCTGGCCGGCCAGGCGGTCCTTCCCGTCAGCTACCTGACGGCCCAGGCGGACGACGGCGGCCGCTGGGTCGTCCTGCTGCAGCTTGCCCTGCTGCTGGTCTCCGCCGCGGTGGCGAGCCGGCTGTTCGCAGCCCGCGGGGCGGCCTACCTGACCGTCCCCGCGGCGGTATTCGGCCTAGTGGTACTGGGGCCGGTGCCGGACTTCGAGGGCACCTCGTCGGCGGAAGCGTTCCTCGCCGGGCCGCTGCTGAGCCATAACGGCGTGGTCCTGGGCCTGCTGGGGCTCTCCATCGCCGCGGTGGCGGCCGGACTCCTGAGCCGGGGCAGGGCCCGGACGGACGGGGAGCGCTGGCTCTGGCTGGCAGCGGCGGGTGGCTTCGTCATTTCGGCCGTGGCACTGGCGCCGTTTGCTTCCGGCTGGCTGACGGGGGCTTCCTTGTTGGTGCTGGCAGCCGTCTGCTTCACGGCCTCGCACCTGGAACGGTGGCCCATGCTCTACCTTCCGGCCGCAGTTGCGGTGCTTGCCGGGGCAACGCTGGTAGTGTCCGGACTAACGGACGCCGTGCCGGGCCCTTGGGGCGGCTTCCTGCCGTGGCTGGCAGGCTGTGGACCGGCCGCCGCCGCACTCTACGCGGCCCGGTTGCTGGGCCGCGACCCGCTGGCCACTGACCGCGTCCGTCGCTGGTCGCTGGCGGGGGCGGCCAGCCTCGGCCTGGCCTTGGCCGCTGCCGCCGGACTGCGGCTCGACGCAACTTCCTGGACAGGGGCTGTTCTGGTGGCAGCCACCGCCGCGGTGGTCAGCGTCGAGGTGCCCGCGAAGGACCGGAGGCTGAGTGCCGAACTGGGGCTTTTTGCGACGACGGCGGCGTTCCAGCGCGCCGTGCTCTTAACCGGTCCCGGTGGGCCCGATCCCTTCTGGGCGCTGCAGTGGTATGTGATCCTCGCCGCGGCGCTCGGGGTGCTGCGGATGTTTTCCGGGGACCGGACGGCGGGCCGTATTCTGATCTCAGTTGCCGCCGGGCTGCTCTCATTGGGCGGCCTGGGGATTATTTTCGGTGGCGACGCCGGGCAACAGCTCTGGACGCTGGCGCTTCTCGCGGGGCTCCTGGTCGCCGGTCTGGCCTACAGTGAAAGGCTGTTGGTCTGGTGGGGCGCCGCGGGCGTGGCACTGTGCATCATGTGGGCCATGCGCCAGTATACCTTTGCACTGCTGGCACTCATCGCCGCGGCCCTGATCGCCGTCGCGGTCTGGCGGCTCAACCGCGACAAGCCGGCGGCCGCCGAGCCAGCCGTGGAGCGCCAGCCTGCCGACCATTTTTAGCGGGCAGCGGGCACTGATATCGTTGCTCCCAACGAAGGGAGCTCACCGTGGGCTGGATCATTTTCCTGTTGGTGGCCGTTGCCGTTGTCGCGGCCGTCTTTTGGGCCAAGAAGCATTTCCGCCACGAGATTGACCGCGCCAAGCGTATCAACCGGGCCAATAAGGAGCAGTAGCACCCGGCGACCGGGAGGGCCCAGCCCGCTCAGCCTTTCCTGGCCCGGCTGAGTGCCTGGTACCAGTAGTAGGAATCCTTGGGGGTGCGCTCCTGGGTGTCGAAGTCCACATGGACCAGTCCGAAGCGCTGCGAATATCCCGCCGCCCACTCGAAGTTGTCCATCAGGGTCCAGACGTAGTAGCCCAGCAGTTCCACGTCCTCGGCGATGCCGCCGGGGCCGGTGGCGTCAAGTGCATGGTTGAGGTGGGCCGCAATGTAGCTGATCCGGTCCGCATCCGCTATCGGCCCGTCGACGTGATCGGGTTCGGGGAAGCTGGCGCCGCTTTCGGTGATGTACAGCGGGGGGAGCTGCCCGCCATAGCGGTCCTTCAGTTCGCGGAGCAACGGTCCCAGGTGATCCGGTGCCACCGGCCAGCCGAAACCCGTGGTCGCGTATTCCGGGAAGGCCGCGAGATGGAACGGCATCTTGAGCATGGCGTCCGCAGCGCCGGCCGGACTCTCGCCGGGGCCGCGTCCGGTGGCAACCTTGACCGGGTAGTAGTAGTTCAACCCGTAGAAATCCAGCGGCTGGTGGATGGTCCGCAGATCCGCATCGGAGATCTTGCCCATCGACCGGAACCACGGCCTGGCAATCAGCGGCACCTTCGGGTACCGGCCCAGGAGGATCGGGTCCGCGTAGACCCGGTTCAGGACCAGATCGAAGATGTTTGCGAGGAAGCGGTCCGTCACCGAGCGGGAAGCGGGCCGGACCGGGGAGTGCAGATTGGTGACGCCCACGGCGCCGGTGACTCCCTCAGCACGCAGCGCCTGCACAGCCAGTCCATGGCCGAGGAGCTGATGGTGGACCGAAGGCAAGGCGTCGAAGAGCAGGCCGTGTCCCGGGGCGTGGACCCCCAGTGCATAACCGTTGAGGGTCACCGAAACCGGTTCGTTGAGTGTTACCCATTGGGCAACGCGGTCGCCGAAGCGCCGGCCGGCCGCCGCACTGTACTCTGCGAAGCGCTCCGCGGTGGAGCGGTTCAGCCAGCCGCCGCGGTGCTCCAGCGGCAGGGGAGTGTCCCAGTGGTACAGGGTGGCCATGGGGGAGATGCCTGCCTCGAGCAGCTGGTCGATCAGCCGGTCGTAGAAGTCGAGACCTGCACGGTTGAACGGGCCGGTACCGTCAGGCTGGATCCGCGGCCAGGAGATGGAAAAACGGTAGGAGTCGATCCCCAGGGCGCGCATCAGTTCGACGTCTTCGGGGGCTCGGTTGTAGTGGTCGCAGGCGACGGCGGGGGAGTGGCCATCCTGGATGCTGCCTGGTTTCTCGGCAAAGGCATCCCAGCCGGAGGGCCCGCGGCCACCGGCCGAGAGGGCGCCCTCTATCTGGAAGGCAGCCGAGGCAACTCCCAGCTGGAACTCCGGGTCCAGGCGCGCGGCGAGGGCCTGAACAGCTGCAGAATCCTGCACAGTCATGTCCCCATCATCCATTCGAAGGTTGCTGGGGGCAATGAGCGGACGGCTGCCGCCGTCGTCGGGAACCTGCCGCCGCAGGCACCCCCCCTTAGTCTGGCGCTGATTCGCTTCTGTCCGTATATTCCGGCATACTAGATGAGTTGTTCAAGCGCTCCTTCGCGTCCCGATCCGGATAATGCCGGGTGTCAGGGTCCAGGTGGGAGACCAAACATAACCAACTCCCCATGGAACTGCGGACGAGTACGCGTAAAAAGCGCGACACGCCCGACCGCGGGGGTCGGTTACGCCGGCAGGTTGAGGAACCCGGAGTTTTCCGGATTCAGCTTGTGCGGCGGGTGGTAGTTACGACTTCAATTGCTTCGGCAGCCACATGCAACACGCAAGTAAACAGAGCAGCCCTCACCGGAGCAGCACTAACTGAAAGAGAGTCAGGCGACATGGCGGGACAAAAAATCCGCATCCGGCTGAAGTCATACGACCACGAGGTCATTGACTCTTCAGCACGGAAGATCGTTGAGACGGTCACGCGCGCAGGCGCCACGGTAGTTGGCCCTGTGCCGCTGCCGACGGAGAAGAACATCTACTGCGTCATCCGCTCTCCGCACAAGTACAAGGACAGCCGTGAGCACTTCGAAATGCGGACTCACAAGCGTCTGATCGACATCATCGACCCCACGCCCAAGGCTGTTGATTCGCTGATGCGTCTCGACCTGCCGGCCGACGTGAACATCGAAATCAAGCTGTAGGGAGGTGCTGAGAGACTATGACCGCAACCCGTAACGTAAAGGGCCTGCTGGGCACGAAGCTCGGCATGACCCAAGTCTGGGACGAGAACAACAAGCTCATCCCCGTCACTGTGGTCCAGGCTGACTCAAACGTCATCACGCAGCTGCGTAATGCAGCCACTGATGGCTATGTCGCCGTTCAGATCGGCTACGGCCAGATCGATCCCCGCAAGGTCACCAAGCCGCTGGCTGGTCACTTTGACAAGGCAGGCGTCACGCCTCGCCGCCACGTCGTCGAACTGCGCACTGCAGATGCTGACTCTTACGAGCTGGGCCAGGAGCTTTCTGTTGAGCTCTTCGAAGCCGGCCAGAAGATCGACGTCGTTGGCACCACCAAGGGTAAGGGCTTCGCCGGTGTTATGAAGCGTCACGGCTTCCACGGCGTTGGTGCTTCCCACGGTGCACACAAGAACCACCGTAAGCCCGGTTCAATCGGTGGCGCATCCACCCCGAGCCGCGTCTTCAAGGGCATGAAAATGGCCGGCCGCATGGGCGCCGTGCGTCACACCACGCTGAACCTCACGGTCCACGCGGTTGACGTCGAGAAGTCGCTGCTCCTCATCAAGGGCGCCGTTCCCGGCGCCCGCGGCCAGGTCGTCCTCGTACGCACCGCCGTGAAGGGAGCCTAGTTCAATGACTAGCACTGTCAAGGTTGACCTGCCTGCAGAGATCTTCGACGTACAGACCAACGTGCCGCTGCTGCACCAGGTCGTCGTTGCCCAGCTCGCTGCTGCTCGCCAGGGTACCCACAAAACCAAGACCCGCGCCGAGGTTTCCGGTGCAGGTCGCAAGCCGTTCAAGCAGAAGGGCACCGGCCGCGCCCGTCAGGGTTCAATCCGTGCTCCTCACATGACCGGTGGTGGCGTTGTCCACGGCCCCACGCCGCGTGACTACAGCCAGCGCACCCCCAAGAAGATGATTGCTGCTGCACTGCGCGGAGCTCTCTCTGACCGCGCCCGCAACAACCGCATCCACGTTATTGCTGAACTGGTGGCCGGCACCAAGCCGTCCTCCAGCGCTGCACTGGCAACTCTGCGGGGTGTCTCCGAGCGTAAGAACCTGCTCGTCGTCATCGAGCGCGCCAACGATGTTGCTGCACTCTCCGTGCGCAACCTCACGGATGTTCACGTTCTGTACGCAGACCAGCTGAACACCTACGACGTTCTCGTTTCCGATGACGTTGTCTTCACCAAGGCTGCCTACGAAGCATTCGTTGCTGACCGGGCAGTGGCAAAGAACGGGGAGGATGCCAAGTGAGTGCAGCCACCATCAAAGACCCGCGCGACGTGGTGCTTGCACCCGTCGTCTCGGAAAAGAGCTACGGCCTGATCGATGAGGGCAAGTACACCTTCCTGGTGGACCCCCGCTCGAACAAGACCGAGATCAAGCTGGCCGTGGAGAAAATCTTCTCCGTCAAGGTCGACTCGATCAACACCATCAACCGTGCCGGTAAGCGCAAGCGAACCAAATTCGGATGGGGTACCCGCAAAAACACCAAGCGTGCAATTGTGAGCCTCAAAGAAGGCACGATCGACATCTTCGGCGGTCCGCTCTCGTAGCGGAGACCACTTTAACGAGGAAATAAATTATGGGAATCCGTAAATATAAGCCGACTACCCCGGGCCGACGCGGCTCGAGCGTAGCGGACTTCACTGAAATCACGCGGTCGACGCCGGAAAAGTCGTTGGTACGTCCCCTCCCGAAAAAGGGTGGCCGTAACAACACCGGTAAGATCACGACCCGTCACAAGGGTGGTGGACACAAGCGCCAGTACCGTCTGATCGACTTCCGTCGCCACGACAAGGACGGCGTCAACGCCCGCGTTGCCGAGATTGAGTACGATCCGAACCGTACGGCTCGCATCGCACTCCTGCACTACATTGATGGAACCAAGCGTTACATCATTGCCCCGAACAAGCTGGCCCAGGGCGACACCGTAGAAGCAGGTGCCAACGCTGATATCAAGCCTGGCAACAACCTGCCGCTGCGCAACATCCCGGTGGGTACCGTTATCCACGCAGTCGAACTGCGTCCGGGCGGCGGCGCCAAGATGGGCCGCTCCGCCGGCGCATCGATCCAGCTCGTTGCCAAGGAAGGCCGTTTCGCCCAGCTGCGCCTGCCCTCCGGTGAAATCCGCAACGTTGACGTGCGCTGCCGCGCAACCGTCGGCGAGGTCGGCAACGCCGAGCAGTCGAACATCAACTGGGGTAAGGCCGGCCGTATGCGCTGGAAGGGCGTTCGTCCGACCGTCCGTGGTGTCGCCATGAACCCGGTTGACCACCCCCACGGTGGTGGCGAGGGTAAGACGTCCGGTGGACGTCACCCCGTCAACCCGAACGGTAAGCGCGAAGGCCGCACCCGCCGTCCCAACAAAGAGAGCGACAAGCTTATTGTTCGTCGCCGTCGTACTGGCAAGAACAAACGATAGGAGTCTGGACACATGCCACGCAGCCTGAAAAAAGGTCCTTTCGTTGACCAGCACCTCTTTGTGAAGGTAGCAAGGGAAAACGAAAAAGGCACCAAGAACGTCATCAAGACCTGGTCCCGCCGCTCGATGATCATCCCCGACATGCTCGGGCACACGATCGCCGTGCACGACGGACGCAAGCACATCCCGGTGTTTGTCACTGAGTCGATGGTCGGGCACAAGCTCGGCGAATTCGCTCCCACGCGGACATTCCGCGGCCATGTCAAGGACGACCGTAAGGGCAAGCGCCGCTAGGCGCCTGCACTTACGTCAAAGACGAGAGAAGGAAAGCAATGGAAGCCAAGGCAATTGCGCGTCACATCCGCGTAACGCCTATGAAGGCCCGGCGCGTCGTCAACCTTGTTCGTGGTAAGCAAGCGAATGAGGCTCTGGCAATTCTGAAGTTTGCCCCGCAGGCAGCTTCGGAGCCGGTATTCAAGGTAGTTCAGTCGGCAATCTCCAACGCCCGGGTCCTCGCGGACCGCGACGGCGTGGCGTTTGACGAAGGTGACCTCATCATCAGCGAAATGTATGTTGATGAAGGCCCGACCATGAAGCGGTTCCAGCCGCGAGCCCAGGGTCGTGCATTTCAGATCAAGAAGCGCACGAGCCACATCACCGTGGTAGTCGCTACCCCGGAGAAAGAGGAGGCTCGCTAAGTGGGACAGAAAGTTAACCCGCACGGGTTCCGACTCGGCATCACCACCGATCACGTATCGCACTGGTTTGCTGACAGCACCAAGCCCGGCCAGCGGTACAAGGACTTCGTCCGCGAAGACATCCGCATCCGCCAGCTCATGTCCACGGGTATGGAGCGCGCCGGTATCGCCAAGGTTGAAATCGAGCGCACCCGCGACCGTGTCCGCGTGGATATCCACACGGCACGTCCGGGCATCGTTATCGGCCGCCGCGGCGCAGAAGCAGACCGCATCCGCGGCGAGCTCGAAAAGCTCACGGGCAAGCAGGTCCAGCTGAACATCCTCGAGGTCAAGAACCCCGAGATGGAAGCTCAGCTTGTTGCCCAGGGCGTTGCTGAGCAGCTGACTTCCCGCGTGGCTTTCCGCCGTGCGATGAAGAAGGCCATGCAGTCCGCACAGCGTGCCGGTGCCAAGGGCATCCGGATCGCTTGCTCGGGTCGACTGGGCGGCGCAGAAATGTCCCGCTCGGAGTTCTACCGCGAAGGCCGTGTGCCCCTGCACACCCTCCGCGCGAACATCGACTACGGCTTCTACGAGGCCAAGACCACCTTCGGCCGCATCGGCGTGAAGGTCTGGATCTACAAGGGTGACGTCACCGCCAAGGAATTGGCTCAGCAGGCAGCTGCTGCTCCGTCCCGTGGCCGTGGTGCCAGCGACCGACCGGGCCGCCCGGGTGGCGCTGACCGTGGTGGCGCTGACCGCGGTGACCGCCGTCGTCGTCCCGACCGCCCGGCCGAGGCTGCACCTGTTGCTGCCGAAGCTCCGGCTGCCGAAGCCGCTACCGCAGCTGCACCGGCAGTAGAAGGAGGACAGGCTTAAATGCTTATCCCACGTCGAGTCAAGCACCGTAAGCAGCACCACCCGGGTCGTTCCGGGGCTGCTACGGGCGGCACCAAGGTCTCGTTCGGTGAGTGGGGTATCCAGGCTCTGAGCCCGGCATATGTCACGAACCGTCAGATCGAGTCTGCCCGTATCGCGATGACCCGCCACATCAAGCGTGGCGGCAAGGTCTGGATCAACATCTACCCGGACCGTCCGCTGACGAAGAAGCCGGCCGAAACCCGCATGGGTTCCGGTAAGGGTTCTCCGGAATGGTGGGTCTCAAACGTCAAGCCGGGCCGGGTTCTCTTCGAGATCTCCGGTGTCGATGAAGAAACTGCCCGCGAGGCACTTCGCCTGGCGATCCACAAGCTCCCGTTGAAGGCACGCATTCTGCGTCGCGAAGGTGGTGAATAGAAATGTCAGTAGGATCCAAGGAACTTGCATCCGCACAGCTGGACGGTTTCGACAACGAGCGACTCGTTGAAGAACTCCGCAAGGCCAAGGAAGAGCTGTTCAACCTGCGTTTCCAGTCCGCCACCGGTCAGCTGGAGAACCACGGTCGGCTGCGCGCGGTAAAGAAGGACATCGCCCGCATCTACACCGTTCTCCGTGAGCGTGAGCTGGGCATTCGTGCCGAGGTTGCCGCACCGGTTGTGGAAGCCAAGGAAGAAAAGAAGTCCAAGAAGTCCGCAGCCAAGGCTGAAAAGGCTGAAAAGCCGGCCGAGGCCAAGACTGAGGAGGACGCCAAGTGAGTGAAAAGGACGAGAACGTGACGGAAACTGTTTCCGACGCAGCTACGGCTGCCGAGCGCGGTGACCGTAAGACGAAGCGCGGCTATGTGGTCTCGGACAAGATGGAAAAGACCATCGTTGTCCAGGTCGAGGACCGTGTGAAGCACGCCCTCTATGGCAAGGTCCTTCGCCGCAACACGAAGATCAAGGCTCACGACGAAGAGAACAGCGCCGGCATCGGCGACCTCGTTCTCCTCGCCGAGACCCGCCCGCTCTCCGCTACCAAGCGGTGGCGCCTGGTGGAGATCCTCGAGAAGGCCAAGTAACACCTGCAGCCCCGCTGCAAGTAGACGCTTGAGTGAAACCCCCGTTCCCTTCTGGGAGCGGGGGTTTCTGCGTTCCGGAGGGTTCCCGCCGCGCGCCGCGTCACGCCGTGCAGGTTTTCATCAGGCGTACGACGCCGGCGGGCCCGGTTCCCGGGGGAGCGGGCAGCCGTGTGGTCAAGAATCTGTCGTGCGTGACGCCGTCGTCGGTGGCATTTCCTGATTCTGCCCACCGGGCCAAAACGTGCTAAGATCTTGAGTTTGTATGGCGCCCTCTGTGCGCCATCGTCAACCTCGTAAACTTCGGTGCCACGGCATAGTGCCCCCTTGAACCCGACTCGTCGGGATCCGCCTGGGAAGCAAATGTTTTTGGCACGGGATTTTAGGCCTGGTCTGGCAAAATCCAGGCAGGTCAAGAGACACCCCGATCAACCGTTCCGCAAGGCTCATTCCGTAGGAAGATTTTCGGTCTGAGAACCAGCGCGACGCAAGGAGTAAATAGTGATTCAGCAGGAGTCGCGACTCAAGGTCGCCGACAACACGGGTGCTAAGGAAATCCTTACCATTCGCGTTCTCGGTGGATCTGGCCGTCGCTACGCAGGCATTGGCGACGTAATCGTCGCTACCGTCAAGGACGCAATTCCGGGCGGCAACGTAAAGAAGGGCGATGTCGTCAAGGCGGTCATCGTCCGTACCAAGAAGGAACGCCGCCGTGCGGATGGTTCCTATATCAAGTTTGACGAGAACGCAGCTGTGATCCTGAAGAACGACGGTGACCCCCGCGGTACCCGTATCTTCGGACCGGTTGGTCGTGAACTTCGCGATAAGAAGTTCATGAAGATCGTTTCTCTGGCTCCGGAGGTGCTGTAGTCCATGGCTAAGATCAAAAAGGGTGACCTGGTTCAGGTCATCACTGGCGCCAAGGCTGAGCGCGGCGGCGACAAAGGCAAGCAGGGCAAGGTTCTGCGCGTTTTCCCCGAGAGCAACCGCGTGTTGGTCGAAGGCATGAACCGCGTAACCAAGCACACCAAGGTCGGTCAGTCGCAGCGCGGCACCAAGACCGGTGGCATCGAGGTCGTTGAGGCTTCAATCCACATCTCCAACGTGGCTCTGGTTGACCCCTCCACCAAGAAGCCCACCCGCGTCGGTTTCCGCACCGAGACCGTTGAGCGCGATGGCGTGAAGCGCGACGTGCGTGTCCGCGTGGCCAAGAGCTCAGGGAAGGACATCTAATGACTGAGACTCTCGAGACTCCGGCAAGCAAGATGGTTCCTCGTCTGAAGACCAAGTACGCGGATTCCATCAAGAGTTCGCTCGTTGAGGAATTCAAGTACGAGAACGTCAACCAGGTTCCCCGTCTGGTCAAGGTCGTTGTGAACATGGGTGTTGGAGATGCCGCCAAGGACTCCAAGCTGATCGACGGCGCCGTCCGCGATCTGACCCTGATCACCGGCCAGAAGCCGCAGGTAACCAAGGCCCGCAAGTCGATCGCACAGTTCAAGCTGCGCGAAGGCATGCCGATCGGTGCACACGCAACTCTGCGTGGGGACCGCATGTGGGAATTCCTGGACCGTCTGGTCACGCTGGCTCTGCCGCGTATCCGTGACTTCCGGGGCCTCAGCGGCAAGCAGTTCGACGGCAACGGCAACTACACCTTCGGTCTGACCGAGCAGGTTATGTTCCACGAGATCGACCAGGATTCCATTGACCGCGTGCGCGGCATGGACATCACCGTCGTGACCACTGCCAAGACCGACGACGAAGGCCGCGCGCTGCTCAAGGCACTTGGCTTCCCGTTCAAGACCGACGATTAATCTAGCTACGTAAAAGGTCCGCCCGCGCCGGTTCCCGAGCCACGTTCGGGAAAAGCCGCACGGCGGAAACCGTTATGAGGAAGGGCAAGAGCCCACCATGACAATGACAGATCCCGTCGCAGACATGCTTACGCGTCTGCGCAACGCAAACTCGGCATACCACGATTCCGTGTCTATGCCTTACAGCAAGCTCAAGGCACGCGTTGCCGACATCCTGAAGGCCGAAGGTTACATCGCCTCCTGGAAAGAAGAAGACGCTGAGGTTGGCAAGAAGCTGACCCTCGAGCTCAAATTCGGTCCGAACCGCGAGCGTTCAATCGCTGGCGTTCGTCGTATTTCCAAGCCGGGACTGCGCGTTTACGCAAAGTCCACCAACCTGCCGCACGTGCTCGGTGGCCTGGGTGTCGCAATCCTGTCCACCTCTTCCGGCCTCTTGACTGACAAGCAGGCCGGCAAGAAGGGCGTGGGCGGCGAAGTCCTCGCTTACGTCTGGTAACGGGAAAGGAAGAGAATAATGTCACGTATTGGACGTCTCCCCATCACCGTTCCTGCCGGCGTTGAGGTCAAGGTTGACGGCTCTGCCGTCAGCGTCAAGGGTCCCAAAGGCGAGCTGAGCCATACTGTGCCCAGCCCGATCGAGGTTTCCCTGGAAGATGGCACCCTGACTGTCGCCCGCCCGAACGACGAGCGCGCCTCCCGTTCGCTGCACGGCCTAACCCGCACCCTGATCGCCAACATGATCCAGGGCGTCACCGCAGGCTACGAGAAAAAGCTTGAGATTGTCGGTACCGGTTACCGCGTCCAGGCCAAGGGAACTGATCTGGAGTTCGCTCTGGGCTACAGCCACCCGGTTAGCATCACGGCACCGAACGGCATCACCTTTGCAGTAGAGACCCCGACCAAGCTCTCTGTTTCAGGTATCTCCAAGCAGCAGGTCGGCGAGGTTGCTGCCAACATTCGCAAGCAGCGGAAGCCGGACCCCTACAAGGGCAAGGGCATTCGCTATGCAGGCGAAGTCATCCGCCGCAAGGTCGGAAAGGCTGGTAAGTAACCATGGCGATCGCAATTAACAAGAAGCGTACGAACAAGAGCAAGTCTGCCCAGCGCAGCCGCCGCCAGCTTCGTATCCGTAAGCGCATCTCCGGAACGGCTGTACGTCCTCGTCTGGTCGTCAACCGTTCCGCACGTCACATTTTCGTCCAGGTTGTCGATGACACCAAGGGCCTGACTGTAGCGAGTGCATCCACACTGGAAGCCGACCTTCGTGTATTCGACGGTGACAAGACTGCCAAGGCCAAGCGCGTTGGCGAGCTCGTCGCCGAGCGTGCCAAGGCTGCCGGTATCGAAGCAGTTGTCTTCGACCGCGGTGGTAACAAGTACCACGGCCGGATCGCCGCCGTCGCTGACGGCGCACGTGAAGGTGGGTTGTCACTGTGACCGAAAATAACGAAAAGGACAAACAGGTGACTGAAGCTGTAGCCGCTCCGGCAACTGAGACCGCTGCGCCCGCTGCCGCTGATGACCGCCGTGGTGGCGCTCGTCGTGGCGAGCGTGGTGGCCAGGGCCAGGGCCAGGGCCGTGGCGACCGCGGTGGCCGTGGTGGCCGCGATGGTGGCCGCGAAGCCGAAAAGAGCCAGTTCGTAGAGCGCGTCGTCACCATCAACCGTGTTTCCAAGGTCGTCAAGGGTGGTCGTCGCTTCAGCTTCACCGCCCTCGTCGTCGTCGGTGACGGCAACGGAATGGTCGGCGTCGGCTACGGCAAGGCCAAGGAAGTTCCCGCCGCCATCGCGAAAGGCGTCGAAGAAGCCAAGAAGTCCTTCTTCCGCGTTCCCCGCATCGGCAGCACCATCCCGCACCGCGTTCAGGGTGAGGCCGCTGCAGGCGTTGTTATGCTGCGTCCGGCTTCCGCCGGTACCGGTGTTATCGCCGGCGGTCCGGTCCGTGCAGTACTGGAGTGCGTGGGCATCCACGACATCCTCTCCAAATCGCTCGGATCTTCCAACGCCATCAACATCGTTCACGCGACCGTTGACGCGCTGAAGCGCCTCGAAGAGCCGGCAGCAGTGGCAGCACGCCGCGGCCTGCCGCTCGACGAGATCGCTCCGCCGGCCATGGTGCGTGCACTGCTCAACCAGAAGGCAGGTGTCTGAGTCATGGCTAAGAACGTGCTTGTCTCCGACGCTTCGTTGGAGATCACTCAGATCAAGTCCGCCATTGGCGGCAAGCAGAACCAGCGCGACACCCTGCGGTCCCTCGGCCTGAAGCGGATCGGACACACCGTTGTCCGCACCGCCGACGCCGTCACCGTCGGAATGGTCAACACGGTTCCGCACCTGGTAAAGGTAGAGGAGGCGAAGTAATGGCAGAGAACAAGACCGCCGAGAAGGCACAGGGCGCCGCTGCTGAGAAGCAGAACGCACTGAAGGTTCACCACCTGCGTCCCGCCCCGGGTGCCAAGACCGCTAAGACCCGTGTGGGTCGAGGTGAAGGTTCCAAGGGTAAGACCGCCGGCCGTGGTACCAAGGGTACGAAGGCCCGTTACCAGATCAAGGCTGGCTTTGCCGGTGGCCAGCTGCCGCTGCACATGCGCCTGCCGAAGCTGCGCGGGTTCAAGAACCCGTTCCGGGTTGAGTACCAGGTGGTAAACCTGGACAAGCTCAACGAGCTGTTCCCGGAAGGTGGCTCAGTTACTGTGGAGAACCTGGTAGAAAAGGGTGCCGTTCGCAAGAACCAGCCCGTCAAGGTGCTTGGCACCGGCGATATCACCGTCAAGGTTGATGTCACCGTCCACGCATTCTCGGCCAGTGCCGCAGAAAAGATTGCCGCAGCAGGCGGAAGCACCACCGCCCTCTAACGAGGCGGCGGGGCAGTTGCCCGTTGTTTGAAACTCCCGGTACCAGGGGCTCAGGCCTCCGGTGCCGGGAGTTTTCTTAATTCCGGCCTGGCCGATTGTCCGCAGGACGCATCTACCCGTTAGACTCGGTTGTTGGGTTTATTTGACCTGTCTCACACGACTTTACTTATTCATCAGGAGGACGCTTGCTTAGCGCATTTGGCCGGGCCTTTCGCACGCCTGATCTGCGACGCAAGTTGTTGTTCACGCTGGGAATCATCACAATCTTCCGCTTGGGTGCCTTCATTCCCTCGCCTGGTGTGAACTACCAGAATGTCCAGCAATGCTTGCAGAGCGGTTCGACCTCGGGCGGTATCTACCAGCTCGTCAACCTGTTCAGCGGCGGTGCATTGCTGCAGGTCTCGGTCTTCGCGCTCGGGATCATGCCGTACATCACGGCCAGCATCATCGTGCAGTTGCTCCGGGTGGTCATTCCCCGGTTCCAGACGCTCTATGAGGAAGGCGCCTCCGGCCAGTCAAAGCTGACGCAGTACACGCGCTATCTGACCATAGCCCTGGGTCTGCTCAATGCCACCACCCTGGTGTCCCTGGCCCGTTCCGGCCAGCTGCTGCCGAACTGCCAGCTGCCCATCATCCCGGACACAAGCATCGTCACCACGATCCTCATCATCATCACGCTGACCGCCGGCACCGGCCTCATCATGTGGATGGGGGAGCTCGTAACCGAAAAGGGTGTCGGCAACGGAATGTCGCTCCTCATCTTCACCTCCATCGCCGCCAGCTTCCCAGGCTCGCTTGGCGCGATCTGGAGCTCGCAGGGCCCCGGAACCTTCTTTATGGTGCTTGCCATCGGCCTGTTGACGGTGGCCGCGGTGGTCTTCGTGGAGCAGTCCCAGCGCCGGATCCCGGTGCAGTACGCCAAACGCATGATCGGCCGCCGCACCGTGGGCGGCACCAGCACGTATATCCCGATCAAGGTGAACATGGCCGGCGTCGTGCCCGTCATCTTCGCCTCCTCGATGTTGTACCTGCCGGGCCTGATCTCGCAGTTCAACCAGCCGAAGCCCGGCGAACCGGTCGCGCCCTGGGTTGAGTGGATCAACAACAACCTCACCACGGGTGACCACCCGATCTACATGGCCCTCTACTTCGCCATGATTGTGTTCTTCACGTACTTCTATGTTGCGATCACTTTCAACCCTGAAGAAGTATCTGAGAACATGAAGAAGTACGGCGGCTTCATTCCGGGAATCCGTGCCGGCAAGCCGACGGCGGACTACCTGCAGTATGTCCTGTCCAGGATCACCCTGCCCGGTGCCATTTACCTGGGCTTTGTGGCACTGATTCCGCTCGTTGCCCTGGTCCTGATCAACGCCAACCAGAACTTCCCGTTCGGCGGCACCTCGATCCTGATCATGGTGGGCGTGGGTTTGGAGACCGTCAAGCAGATTGACGCGCAGCTGCAGCAGCGTCACTACGAAGGGCTTTTGCGATGACGAGAATGTTGATTATCGGACCTCCCGGGTCCGGCAAGGGAACACAGGCGGAACGCATTTCGGAGCGCCTCGGCGTCGTTGCGATCTCCACCGGAGACATCTTCCGGGCCAACGTCAAAGGTGAGACGCCGCTGGGCGTCGAAGCCAAGAAGTACATGGACGCCGGCGACTTTGTCCCGGACACCGTGACCAACAAGATGGTCCGTGACCGCCTCAAGGAGGCCGACGTCGAGAACGGCTTCCTCCTGGACGGGTACCCGCGCACCACCGCGCAGGTTGACTACCTCGACGACATCCTGGCCGACGGCAACCAGAAGCTCGACGTCGTCCTGCAGCTCACGGCCGATGACGAGGAGCTCGTCACCCGCCTGCTGGGCCGTGCGAAGGAAACCGGCCGCACGGATGACAACGAAGCCGTCATCCGGCACCGCCTCGACCTGTACCGCAGCCAGACGGAAGCGGTGGTCGCCAAGTACGCCGACCGCGGCATCCTGACCCAGGTCGACGGTATCGGCGGCATGGACGAGGTCACCGACCGCGTTATGCAGGCCATCGGAGCGGCCCAGTCGGCCTGACCGCCCACCATCTTCGAGGCCCCTCCCGGACCACTGGGAGGGGCCTCAGCCATTTGGCCGCGCAGCCCTGGAGGCAAGCGCGGCTCCACCGAAAGGAAGCTGCAGATGGCCTTCGGCCAGCCCCGCATCGAATACAAGACCAACGCCCAGATGCGCACCATGCACGAAGCCGGTCTGGTCCTCAGCCGCGCCCTCGATGCCGCCGTCGCGGCAGCGGCCCCGGGGAGGACCACCCGGGACCTCGACGCTGTGTTTGCGGCCGTGCTCAAGGACGCCGGCGCCACCTCCAATTTCCTGGGCTACCACGGCTTCCCGGCCACCATCTGCACCTCGGTCAATGAGGAAGTGGTCCACGGTATCCCGGGCGACCGCGTCCTGCAGGACGGAGACATCCTCTCGATCGACGGCGGGGCGATCCTGGCCGGCTGGCACTCCGACTCGGCCCGGACCGTCATCGTGGGCACCGCCGATCCCGAGGATCAGCGGCTCTCCGATGTCACCGAGACCGCAATGTGGCACGGCATCGCGGCACTGGCCACGGGCAAGTTCGTGGGGGACATCGGCAACGCCGTGGACGACTACGTGTCCTCCGTCCAGGGCAAGCCGCTGGGCATCCTGGAAGACTATGTGGGCCACGGGATCGGCTCCGAGATGCACATGTCCCCGGACGTCCCGAACTACCGCACGGGCCACCGCGGGACCAAGATCCGGCCGGGGCTCTGCCTGGCCATCGAGCCCATGCTGGTCCGCGGCAGCATTGACACCGCCGTGCTCGCGGACGACTGGACGGTGGTGACGACGGACGGCAGGCGGTCCTGCCAGTGGGAGCACGCTGTGGCGGTCCATGAGAAGGGAATCTGGGTGCTTTCGTCGCCCGACGGCGGTGCCGCGAAGCTGGCGCCGCTCGGCGTCGTGCCCGTTCCGATTCCCTGACGGCTGCGCACCCGGCGATACACAAAGTCGCCCGCGACACGGGAAATCCCTGGCGACACGGAAATCCCCTGGCGACGCGGAAATCCCTGGCGACACGGAAATCCCCTGGCGACGCGGAAATCCCCTGGCGACGCGGAAATCCCCTGGCGACGCGGAAATCCCCTGGCGACGCGGGAAAACCAGCATCGCCAGGGATTTTCTGCGTCGCCAGCGTTTTTGTGCGTCGCTCGGGGAACACTAGCCCTTGGTCAGGGGGACGACGGTTGCTTAGGTGCCCCCGGGCTGGGGCCAGCGATGCGAAAAACGCCGGGCGGCGCCGATCCGCCGCCAGTTGCGGTCCCGGCGCGCACAATGGAGCCATGACTGCTTTGACTGCCATGACTGCCATGACTGCGATTACGGACGTGCCGGGAATACGGGTGGGCCACTCGACGAAAACGGCTGACGGCTGGCTCAGCGGGGTTACCGTGGTGCTTCCCCCTGCCGGGACTGTCGGGTCCGTTGATGTGCGCGGCGGTGGCCCCGGAACGCACGAGACTGATGCCCTCGACCCCACCACGCTGACTTGCACCGTCGACGCCGTAGTCCTCACCGGGGGCAGCGCCTACGGCCTGGTGGCCGCGCACGGTGCCCAGCGCTGGTGCGAGGAAAACGGCCGCGGCTTCGCCGTTACCGGGGGCGTCGTCCCCATTGTCCCGGCCGCGGCCATCTTTGACCTCGGACGGGGCGGGGACTTCACCGCACGCCCGGACGAGGCCATGGGCCACGCGGCCGCCGCGGCCGCCGCGGCCAGGCAGAACGGGCACGACGTCGAACGCGGCAACATAGGCGCCGGCACCGGAGCAACAATCGGCCGGGGCACATACAAAGGCGGAGTAGGTACAGCCTCCATGACTTTAGACAACATCTCCAGCGAGGGCCCTGTGGTGGTCGGCGCGATCGCTGTGGTGAACGCGCTGGGACTGCCATGGGGCACATCGCCGGAGCGGACGGAACCCGGCAGCGTGCGTCTAAGCGAGGGACGAGCGAGCACGCCGAGGGTTTCGGCCGCTGCGGCGGAGGCCGGGAACGGCGGCATCGGCGCGCCAGCCCGTGGCGAAACGGGCCCCCCGCCCCTCAACACCACACTCGTCGTCGTCGCCACGAACGCGGTCCTGGACAAGGCGGAGTGCAAGCGCACAGCGTCGGCCGCGCACGCAGGGCTGGCCCGGGCGCTGAACCCGAGCCACACCCTCGCGGACGGGGACACGGTGTTCTGCCTGGCCACGGGAATTGTGGCACTGGACCGCAGCAGCGAGGCCGCCAGGCAGGTGAGTCACATCACCCTGCAGAGTGCGGCAGCCGACGTCGTCCGCCTGGCCATCCTCGATGGGATCGCCCGCGCGGAGGCTGTGAGCACTCCTGCCGGTGAAATTGCGGCATACGGCGCCCGAGTGCGCTAACATGGCCGGATTTAACATTCGGCCCGCAATGGCGTAACGTTGCCTGTTGGTTGTCTGCCCTGTTGTGCCCTTTTGTGGCCGGGAGGCATCAGCCAATCAATCAAAAACGTCCGCAGTCATTTCCGGTGCAAAGCCGGCAGGCTGTGGCAAACAACAGTTAGCGGAGGGTATGGCCAAGAAGGACGGGGTCATTGAGATCGAGGGCGTTGTGACTGAGGCGCTGCCCAACGCGATGTTTCGCGTTGAGCTCACCAACAAGCACGTCGTTCTGGCACACATCTCTGGAAAGATGCGCCAGCACTACATCAGGATTCTCCCTGAGGACCGGGTAGTGGTGGAGCTGAGCCCGTACGACCTGACACGTGGTCGTATCGTCTACCGCTACAAGTAAACACTGGGTGGCCAGAGCAATAGCCGAAGGCCGGTCCAGTCGACCAACTGCAACACGCAAAGGAACGCCATGAAGGTCAAGCCGAGCGTCAAGCAGATCTGCGAAAAGTGCAAAGTGATCCGCCGTAATGGCCGGGTCATGGTGATCTGCGAGAACCCGCGCCACAAGCAGCGCCAGGGCTAATTTCCCTTTCGGGAAAACCCTGGGTTGCTAACCCACGCAAGTAAATAAAGGCAGCACAAGCTGATCTGGGACATATGGGCCCGTACAGCTAACCCCCGGTCGGAGGCTGGGGCCGCACCAACCGTGCGGGTGTACTGCCTACGACCTCCGGTTTATTCAAGGAGCACTGCCTCTATGGCTCGTCTCGCTGGCGTAGACATTCCCCGCGAAAAGCGGTTGGAAATTGCGCTTACTTACATCTACGGCGTGGGCAAGACCCGTGCACACGAAACCCTGGCTGCCACCGGCATCAGCGCGGACGTTCGGGTCAAGGACCTGTCCGACGCCGAGCTGGTCCAGCTGCGTGATTACATTGAAGGCAACTACAAGGTTGAGGGTGACCTTCGCCGCGAAGTAGCAGCAGATATCCGCCGCAAGGTTGAAATCGGCAGCTACGAAGGTATTCGCCATCGCAAGGGCCTGCCAGTGCGCGGACAGCGTACGAAGACGAACGCGCGTACCCGCAAGGGTCCGAAGCGCACCGTCGCAGGCAAGAAGAAGACCCGCTAAACCCCATTTTCCCCTTGAAATTGCTGGCGTAATTTCGAGGAACCCGGTGAATGAAGGAACAAGCGTTCGTCTTCCCCGATAACTTTCTGTAGGAGAAAAAATGCCCCCGAAGACTCGTGGCGCGGTTCGCAAGCCGCGTAAGAAGGACAAGAAGAATATCGCGCTGGGCCAGGCGCACATCAAGAGCACCTTTAACAACACCATCGTTTCCATCACGGATCCGAACGGTGCTGTCATCTCCTGGGCTTCGTCCGGTGAGGTTGGCTTCAAGGGCTCGCGTAAGTCCACCCCGTTCGCTGCCCAGATGGCTGCCGAAGCCGCCGCAAAGCGTGCACAGGAGCACGGTATGCGCAAGGTTGACGTATTCGTTAAGGGACCGGGTTCCGGACGCGAAACGGCAATCCGTTCACTGCAGGCTGCCGGCCTCGAGGTTGGCTCCATCCAGGACGTCACCCCCAGCGCCCACAACGGCTGCCGGCCGCCGAAGCGCCGTCGCGTCTAAGGCTTTCCAGCGCTCAGGAGCTTGCCCGGACCCGCAACGGTCCGGGCAGGCCCAGCCGCGTTAAGTCTTCAGACCGATCTTTCCACCACCTGTGTTGCGTCATATAGCGGATGCTCGCCGAAAGGAAACCTAAGTGCTCATTGCACAGCGCCCCACCCTCTCCGAAGAGGTCGTCTCCGAAAACCGTTCCCGTTTCATCATTGAACCGCTGGAACCGGGTTTCGGTTACACACTCGGAAACTCCCTCCGCCGTACCCTGCTCTCCTCCATCCCCGGCGCTGCTGTCACCAGCATCCGGATCGATGGCGTGCTGCACGAGTTCACCACGGTTCCGGGTGTCAAGGAAGATGTCACTGAGATCATCCTGAACATCAAGAGCCTGTCGGTTTCCTCCGAGCACGATGAGCCGGTTGTTGCCTACCTGCGCAAGCAGGGCCCGGGAGTCGTCACCGCCGCGGACATCGCGCCGCCGGCCGGCGTCGAATTCCACAACCCGGATCTGCACATTGCCACGCTGAACTCGAAGGGCAAGTTCGAACTCGAACTGACCATCGAGCGCGGCCGCGGCTACGTTTCGGCAGCTCAGAACAAGTCCGGCGATTCCGAGATCGGCCGCATCCCGGTCGACTCGATCTACTCGCCGGTCCTGAAGGTTACCTTCCGCGTGGAAGCTACCCGTGTTGAGCAGCGCACTGACTTCGACAAGCTCATTGTCGACGTCGAGACCAAGCAGGCCATCGCCCCGCGCGATGCCGTCGCTTCGGCAGGTACCACCCTGGTGGAACTGTTCGGTCTGGCCCGCGAGCTGAACACCGCAGCCGAAGGTATCGAGATTGGCCCGTCGCCGACGGATGCTGCCCTGGCAGCTGATATGGCCCTGCCGATCGAGGATCTGGATCTTACCGTCCGTTCCTACAACTGCCTCAAGCGTGAGGGCATCCACACCGTGGGTGAACTCGTGGCCCGCTCCGAGGCTGACCTCATGGACATCCGTAACTTCGGTGCGAAGTCCATTGACGAGGTCAAGGCAAAGCTGGTTGAACTGGGCCTGTCCCTCAAGGACTCGCCTCCCGGTTTTGACCTCGCAGCCCGCGCCGCAGCAATTGAAGAGGACGACGCCGCGTTCAGCGACGACGAACTCTAACAAACAGATCTTGGCCGGCGGGCTGACTGCACCATGGTGCGTGACCAGTCCACTGGCTTCCATATGAGGAGAAACTATTATGCCTACCCCCGCTAAGGGTCCGCGCCTCGGAGGCGGAGCAGCTCACGAGCGTCTGATGCTCGCGAACCTGTCCGCCGCTCTTTTCGAGCACAAGCGGATCACCACCACGGTCACCAAGGCCAAGCGCCTGAAGCCGTACGCCGAGCGCCTGGTGACTTTCGCCAAGCGTGGCGACCTGGCTTCCCGCCGTCGTGTACTCGGTCTGATCAGCAACAAGGGCATCGTCCACGAGCTGTTCACCGACATTGCACAGGCAGTGGAGAACCGCAACGGCGGCTACACCCGCATCACCAAGATCGGCAACCGGAAGGGCGACAACGCTCCCATGGCTGTCATCGAACTGGTTCTCGAGCCGGTTTCCGCCAAGCAGGCAGTGGTGGCCGAGGCTTCCTCCGCCGCCAAGCGCGACGCTGACAAGAAGGATGCCGCCAAGACCGCTCCGGTTGCTGCAACTGAAGTTGTTGAGACCGAAGTTGTTGAGACCGAAGAGGCCCCCGAGGCTGAGGTCGTTGAGACCGAAGCTTCAGCTACCGAAGAGGCTCCGGCCGCTGAGGAAGCAGCCGAGAAGTCTGAGAAGGACGCGAAGTAATTCACTGAATTCTTCGCCTAGACTCAAGTCTATGAACCACCAGAAACCCGCCGTCCCCTTGAGAGGGGGCGGCGGGTTTTTGCGCATCCGGCTGGATCTCGCGTACGACGGCGGGCCGTTCAGCGGCTGGGCCGTGCAGCCGGGCCGGCGCACCGTTCAGGGCACGCTGGAAGAGGCCCTCGGGATGCTGATCCGCCGCCCGGTCCGGGTCACCGTCGCCGGCCGCACCGACGCGGGGGTGCACGCCCGCGGCCAGGTGGTCCACCTTGACCTCAGCGGTGCCGAGTGGACGGGCCTGAACCGCGGTGTGGAGCTGGATCCTGCGGTTGCCCTGCTTCGGCGCCTCCGTGGTGCTCTCAGCCATGGGCTGGGGGACCTCACCGGGGCGATCGAGGTCCACAAGGTCTCCATCGCACCTGCAGGCTTTGACGCCCGTTTTTCAGCGCTCTGGCGCCGCTACAGCTACCGGATTGCCGATGGCCCGGAGCTCTGGGACCCGTTGGGCCGAACCTCGACCCTCTGGCACGAGGAACCGCTCGACGTCGGGCTGCTCAACGAAGGCGCCTCCCAGCTGCTCGGTTTGCAGGACTTCAGGTCCTACTGCAAGCCCCGCGAGGGCGCCACGACGATCCGGGAACTGCAGCGCTTCGAGTTTGCCCGCGGATCCGACGGGGTGATCGTGGCCACCGTCCAGGCCGACGCGTTCTGTCATAACATGGTGCGCTCCCTCGTGGGTTCGGCGCTGTTTGTGGGAGCGGGGGTGGAATCCCCGGGCTGGATGTTGGACCGGCTGCTCGCCCGCCAGCGGGACGCCAAGTCCGTGTTGGCTGCCCCGCATCCGCTGGTGCTGGAGAAGGTGGACTACCCCTCTACCAGCGGCCTGCTCGCCAGGGCTGAACTGACCCGGGCGAGGCGCCGGTAGCGGCTGCCCCACCGAGGCGCGGGGTCACACATTCGTGAGGCGCCGCCGCCAGCTAGGTCGCCGCGGGTGTGCGGTCGGCGGGGAGCGCAACGGTGAACGTGCTGCCGTGCCCCGGCCGGCTGTTGCAGGTGATCGTTCCGCCATGTTCCTCGACGATGGCCTTCGTGATGGACAGGCCCAGCCCCGCGCCCGGAATGGAATGGGCGCGGACAGCCGGGCTCCGGAAAAACCGGGTGAAAGCCTGCGAGGCATCGGCCGCGGTCATTCCCATGCCGGTGTCCTCAACATGAAGCCGCACCCAGCCGTCCCCGGTACTGGCATAGACCCGGACGACGCCGCCATCCGGGGAATACTTGATGGCGTTGGAGACGAGGTTATCAAGTACCTGGCCGATTCGCAGGGGGTCGGCCTCTGCCCACAGCGGCGCGGAGACGTCGGCTGAGAGCACCACCCGCATTGAGCTGGCACGCGCCTGGGCCGAGCTCAGCGCTGCGTCCACCAACGCGGCCAGATCGCTGCGGCGCGGGTTCACCGATACCGCCGGGCGGCCCGGCATCAGCAGGTCAGAGACGAGGGCCAGCAACCGTTCCGCGTTGCGTTGGGCGATCTCGATGCGGCGCACAGCAGGATCCGGAAGGCCGTCTGCGTCGCCGAGGACGAGGTCCAGGTTTCCGATAATCGAGGTCAGGGGGGTGCGCAACTCGTGCGAGAAGTTGGACACCACCTCATCCTTGGCGGCCAGCGACTCGACGAATCCCGTCACCTCGTTGAACTGCACCACGGAGCCGCCGGATCCGCCGTCGGCGTCGGTGAAGGGGCGGCCCCCGGCGGACACCACTCTTCCGCCGGGGGTGTCGCCGAAACACACAAGGTAGTCCGCAAACGTCTCACCGGCAGCGGCCCGCTGGATGGGACGACGGCCGAGGGGGAGCGGTGTAGCCTGGCCGTGGCTCGTCAGGATCAGCTCCGCTTCCTGTACCGGAGACGACGCGGCGCAGGGCGCCGCCGAGGCCTCCAGCTGCGACTGCCAGCTGTTGGTGAGCAGCCGCCTGCCGTCGGTATCGAGGGCGACGATTCCGACGTCGACGGTATCGAGGATCTGGCTCAGCAGGCGCTCGCGTCCGGTGCCGTCCGCGAGCAGGGAGTGCAGCTGGGCTTCCTTGGCCGCATTCCCTCGTTGCTCGCGCCGCAATCGCGAACCCACCAGCCACACGGCCAGGGACACCCCCAGCATCATGAAGGGCACCAGCACAGCCGAGGCGATCCGGCCCGGCGTGGGGCTGGACCCTGGCTCGAGCAGCCATGGCAGTCCGGCGAGCAGTGGGCCGAAGAAACTCAGCGCGAGGCTCACGGGGGCCGGGAGGCGCGAGCACGAGATCCACACCACGGGAAGGACGGCGAGCACCCCCAGATCCGGGAGGCCTTCGACGCCGCCGCCGCGGGCCAGGCCGATTGCTACGAGGTCCAGCACCGGGATGGCGAGCGGAGCATTCGGCCCGAATCGCTGCCAGGGCACAAGGACGGAGGCCAGGAGCAGCCCCGTCAGCAGGGCAAAGGCGGCGCGGCCCGGGGCGTCGCCGAGCAGGCCGGGCCAGAAGGCTGGCGCCGAAATAGCCACGGCGGCCATGACCAGCGTCAACGGCAGTTGATACAGCAGCACCTGGAAACGTGGCGGCACTGCCCGGAAGTAACCGTCCGGAGCCCGGACCAGTTGCTGTTCACTCAATGCGCGTGTACCTCTTTCTCCTGCTCCAGTTTTACACCTTTTGTCACAAAGTTGACACCATGAATCGGCATTCTGGTGCGTGTTGCTGCGGCGGATGCAATTTTAGGCCCTCGGCGTGGGTATTCTGACAGGGCCGATGCAGCGCAAACGGGCAGTTCACGGGGACTGCTCCGGCGCATCCGCCGCAGAGGCAGCAATTCCAGATGTGAGGGGGGCCATGAGTGACCTTGGAACCGCCGTCGTTGTTGAAGACGACGAAGACGTTCGTAACCTTATCCACGCCGTGCTGAGCCAGGCCGGATTTGAAGTCCATTCCGCAGCCTGCGGAAAGGACGGAGTGGACATGGTCCGGCTCCGCGAGGCCAGCGTCGTGACCCTCGATGTGGGCTTGCCGGACATCGACGGCTTCGAAGTTCTCCGCCGGATCCGGCAGTTCAGCGACGCCTATGTGGTGATGCTGACGGCGCGGACCGATGAACTGGATACCCTGACCGCCCTTCATACCGGGGCGGACGACTTCATGACCAAGCCCTTCCGGCCGCGTGAACTGCGGGCCAGGGTGGCGGCGATGATGCGGCGGCCCCGCCAGGACAAGCCGGGCGGCCGGCCCCTTGACGCGGCCCCGCAGGCAGCGGCGGATCCGCCGCCCGTCGCCGATGCCGTATTCCGCCACAACGGGCTGGCGCTGAACCCGGACACCCGATCGGTAACGGTCGACGGCGACGCCACCAGCCTGACGCGCAGCGAGTTTGATCTCCTGCACGCCCTACTTAAGGGGGCAGGCGCCGTCCGGTCCAAAACCGATCTGGTGAGGGTGGTGCGCGGCGAGTACTACAGCGCCGACGCGTACATCAGCGAATCTGATGAACGGGCCGTGGAAGTCCACATCGGCAACCTCCGGCGGAAACTGCGCGAAGACTCGCTGCGGCCGCGCTGGCTGCAGACCGTCCGCGGAGTGGGCTACCGGCTGGCGCCGGAACGGATCTAGTTTGGCCTCGTCCCGTATGGCCTCGTCCCCTGTGGCCTAGTCGCGCGGATGCGGGGCGGTGCTGTCCCGGAGGACGTAGCCGAACTGCAGTTCGTCCACGGTTTCGCTGCCGCGCTCCGCCACGTCATCCAGCATCGAGTGTGCCTGGTCCATGTGACCATCCCGGACGGCGTCCTCAAGCTCGCCGGCGAGCTGGGCCAGCTGGACGCCTCCCACCATCGTCGAGGACGTCTTGAGGCTCAGCACGGCGTCCAGGGCCGCAGCCTGATCGCAACGGTTGACCGCCGAAGCAATCGAGTCGTAGCGTTGGTCCCACATGTTCGCGTAGTCACGGGCGAAGCCCTTGGCCACCGCAGCGCTGTCCAGCTGGACACCCAGCTCCTGCAGGGCCGCCGGATCCACGAGCGGTGCCGCCGCGGCAAGGGTCGCATCTCCAACAACCAGCCCGGCTCCGCCGGGGGAGGACTCGGGAGAAAGGTTAGTGTTCGCGTCGCCGTCGACTGGGGCACTTAGGAAAGACATGCTCCTAGGCTACTTCCTGCCGCGGACGCCGCCGCAGACTCCGGGCATTCCTGCGGAAAACTTGTGGCACCCCGGGGAAGCTCCCTCTACATTCCGCTGAAAGTCTCGATGGCGTTAATGGCGGCCGGGCCGAGCAGTGCGATGAAGAGCACGGGCAGGATACAGAGCATGAGCGGGAAAAGGACCTTGACGGGGATCTTCATGGCTTGCTCCTCGGCCCGCTGCCTGCGCTTGCGACGCATTTCGCTGGCCTGCGTCCGGAGTACCGCGGAAATCGAGATTCCGTACCGGTCCGCCTGCAAGATGGCGTTGACGAAGCGACGGAGGTCCGGCGCGCCGGTCCGGTCCGCGAGGGCCAGGTACGCCTCGCGACGCGACATCCCGATGTGCATATCCTGCAGGGTCCGGACCAGCTCGGCGGCCAATGGCCCTTTTCCGTTTTGGCCGGTCCGTGACATGGCGGCGTCGAACCCCAGGCCGGCTTCTACGGCGATGGTCATCTGATCCAGCGTGTCCGGCAGCTCCAGCCCGATGGCGGCCTGGCGCTCAACCCCCCTGCTGTAGATCAGGAGATCGGGAAGGAAATAGCCAACCACGGACACGGCGATCGAGAGCCACAGTGTCTTGGCGCTGGGATCACCTCTGATCAGCAGTAACCCGACGACGACGGCGATGACGGCCGCGGCGAATTTGGCGGCCATGAGCCGCCTGAGCGGCCACGCGGGAGGACGGCCCGCCAGGGCGAGCTGCCGGTCCAGGTTTGCCACCAGACGCCGGGGGGTGAACCGTCCGGCGAAAGACTCCAGTACCGAGTTCCTCGCTTTGACGGGCTTCTTGGCGGGAACAAGCCCCCGGGACAGGTTTGCCTCGATGGAATCCTTCCCGGCGACACGCGTGCCGACGACGGCCCACGATGCCAGGGCAATAGCCGCCATGATCAATCCGATAGCTACAACAGCCGTCGCCGACATAAAGAAACTTCTCCTCTCAGGCCTTCGCTAGAACTTGAACTGAACGACTTTGCGCAGCCAGAGGCCGCCCAGACTGAAGAGGACTGCCGCGGCGCCGACCATCGCCAGGCCCAACGGGGTGGTCACCATGGGATCCATGTACCCCGGGCTGATGACCATCAAGGCTCCCGTGATCGCCACCGGCAGCAGCATCAGGACCAGCGCCGAGATCTTCCCTTCGGCGCTGAGAGCCTTCACCTGGCCGCGGATCTGGCTCCGCTCCCGGATGGTCTGGCCCACCTGGTCCAGCACGTCAGCCAAGTTGCCGCCGACCTCCCGATGGATGGCGATGGCTTGGGCCACCCAGGAAAAATCCTCCGAGCGCATGCGCAGGGCGGCGTCGTCCAGAGCCTCGCCCAGGTCCCGGCCGAGCCTCGTTTCGTTGATGATCCGGGCAAACTCAGCGGTGGTGGGGGCCTCGGCCTCCCCGGCCACCGCATCAATGGCGCGCAGCAGGCTGTGGCCGGCGCGCAGGCCGCCGGCGAGAAGCTGCAGGGTCTCGTCGAGCTGTTCGGCGAATTTTGCACGGCGGCGCGAGGCCAGGAACCGCAGGATGAAGCGCGCACCGAACGGCGAGAGAAGCAGGACGATCAACGCCGGGAGCGGACCTAGCACGGCCAGCGCTACAGCGCCGATGATGGCCGCGCCGGCCAGTGCGAGCACCACAAATTCCGGGGCCTTCATGCTGAGGCCTGCCTGTTCCAGCGATGCCGCCACCGCAGCAGTGTAGTTCCGCCGCTTCAACAGGGATTCCACGGCGGCAGTGGCACGGGCCCCCACACCCCCGGCCAAGGTGCTCCGGCCGGGAATTGCGGCGGCCCGCCGGTTCAGCAGGGTGGCCGGTCGGCGCGGCGCCACAACGAACAGGACGGCAACGCCCAGGGCCGTGTAGCTCAACAGAAATCCCAGCATCATTTCCATGAGTTAGCCTTCGTCATCGGGCCCGGGCTAACACGGGAGCAGGATTGAAGATCCCGGGGGAGAGTTCTATGCCGAGTTCCGTGAAGCGGTCCGTAAACCGCGGGCGGACCCCGGTGGGCATCGGCTTGCCGAGGAAACGGCCGTTGGCATCGAGTCCCGCGCTGTAGTCGAAGACAAATGCGTCTTGAAGGGTCACAATCTCGCCTTCCATGCCCTGGACCTCGGTGACATGGGTGACGCGGCGGGTGCCGTCGCGGAGCCGGGTGAGTTGGACGATCACGTCCACGGCGGAGGCTATCTGTTCCCGGACTGCGCGCAGCGGCAGGTCCATCCCGGCCATCAAGACCAGGGTTTCGAGCCGGGCGATGGCGTCCCGGGGGGAGTTCGAGTGGACCGTGGACAGGGAACCATCGTGGCCGGTGTTCATGGCCTGCAGCATGTCCAGGGTCTCTCCGCCTCTGACCTCACCCACCACGATCCGGTCGGGCCGCATCCGGAGGGAGTTGCGGACGAGGTCGCGGATGGTGATTTCGCCTTTACCTTCAATGTTGCTGGGCCTGCTCTCCAGCCGAACCACATGGTCCTGCTGCAGTTGGAGCTCGACGGCGTCCTCGATGGTGACGATGCGTTCGCCCTCCGGAATGAAGCTGGAAAGGACGTTGAGCAGCGTGGTTTTGCCCGTCCCTGTGCCGCCCGAGACGATGATGTTCAGACGGGCTTTGACGCAGGCGTCGAGGAGCTCGGCCATTTCCGGAGAGAGCGTGCCGAAGCCGATGAGGTCGTGGACCTGGAAGGGGTCGGTGGCGAATTTGCGGATTGTCAGTGACGACCCGTTGACGGCTAGCGGCGGGACAACGGCGTTGACTCTCGATCCGTCGGCCAGCCGGGCGTCCACCAAGGGCGAGGATTCATCGATGCGCCGTCCCACCCGCGCAACGATGCGCTCGATGACCTTGCGGAGGTGCGCTTCGGAGGCGAAACGGACCCTGCTGCGGGTCAGTTTCCCGTCCTGTTCGACGTAGATCATGTCCGGGCCGTTGACCATGATCTCCGTGATGCTCTCGTCGTCGAGGAGGCGCTGCAGGGGTCCGTAGCCCAGGACGTCATCGCTGACGCCCTTGATCAGGCGTTGCCTTTCATCCTTCGTCAGCGGCACCTGCTCGGCCTCGACCACCTCGATGAGCTCTTGCTGCACCAGCGCGTGCAGTTGGTCCTCGGTCAGGGACGTATCAATCAGCCGGGTGCCCAGCCGTTCGAACAAAATGGAACCGGCCCGGTCTTTCAACTTCGCCAGGGCGTCCCGGGCTGGGGCGGCCTCCGCCGGCGCCGTTTTCCGGGGACTCCCGGCGGCGTACGGGGGAGCCGGCTGGGTGGTGCCCGCCGCGCGAACGGAGCGGGTGTCCGGCGCACGCTTGACCGGGACAGGGACAGGGACAGGGACAGAGGTCGGGTCCGGGGCGGGGGTCCGTGAGGCTGCCGGCGCGGGACGGTCCGGACGTGCGGGTGCCTCAGGACGGGGCTGCTGCCCGGATGTATCGCGGGCAGCCTGCAGGCGCTGGGCGAGATTCATCAGGCTCCCACCCGGTGGCGGGGCCCGAAGCGCCGGGGCGGGACTGCAGGGGCGACGAAGCGGGCCAGCAATTTTTGCAGCGCTTTGGTGGCCGGTCCGCGGACCGTCCCGTTCAGCAGGGGAGATCCCTGGTTGGTGGAAAGAGCGACCGCACGGGAGCGCGGTATCACCACGTCCACGCTGGTTCCCAGCGCAGTCTCCACGTCGCGCAGTGAGACGCCGGCCTTGAAGTCGGCGCCGTTGAGGACCATATGCCGCTTGAGCGGATGCATCCCCAGCTCGGCCAGCACGTCCAGTTCCCTGCGCATACCCCGGACGCCCGGCACGTCGGGACCGGTGACGAACACGAAATCCGTGGCTTGGTCTAGGGCGGCAAGGGTGTGGTCGGACAGGCCGGGGGCGGTGTCCACTACAACATAGCGGTACTGGCTGGCCAGTTGGCCGAGCAGGTGGGCAACGTCCTCGCCGGTCAGTCCCTCGGCGGCATCGGGGGAGTCCGGGGCGCAGAGTGCATAGAGGCCACTGGGATGGGCGCTCAGGAACGTCTTGAGCACCATGGTGTCCCGCCGTGCGGGACCGTGTACGGCGTCGGAAACCGAGTGTTCAGCGGAGATGGCGAGTGCGCTGGCAACGTCGCCGAACTGCAGATCCAGATCCACCAAAACGGTTCCGTGCGGCGCTGACTTGGCGAGGCCCACTGCGAGATTGCTCGCGATGGTCGTCTTTCCGACGCCGCCCTTGGGTGAGACGACGGCGATGACCCGCCCGGCAGGCGCCTCAGACTTGGTCTGTTCCACGGGCACGGCTCTGCGGTACAGCGCGGCGCTACGCACGGCACGGTGGAGCAGCGCCGCGACCTCGTCAGCACCGGCCTCCGGTTCCAGCAGGTCAAGGACTCCGGCGCGCAGCGCCGCCAGCACAACGCCGGGGTCCGGCTGAGCCGCCAGGAGCACCGCCACTTCGGGGCATTCGACGTCGAACGCCGTCGCGAGCGTCAGCGCCAGCTCCAGCGGCATGCCCGAGCCAAGGATCAGAACCTCAAGATCAGCGGGGCGTTCCAACTGGCTGCGAACCTCGGCAGGGCGGCCCGGAAGCCTGCCGCCCTGCCAGCGGTGGACGTCTCCTTGCAAGGGCCCCGTTGCGGCTGCCCCGATCCGGCCCGGCAGGCCAGGATCATCGGTTACTACAACGTAGCGGCTCACTTGTAGATCCCCTCGCGGGTCAGCTCGCGGGTGCCGTCTTCCCCTGCGGTTGAGGGTTCGTCGGAGAGCCAGATGGTGCCGAATTCCTGTCCGTAGACAAGCTTCTCCGCGTTCGCGGCGGTCAGTGCCAGGGTGACCATCACGGCCTCGGACGCGGCGCCGGGGCTGGCTCCGGAAGTCGAGTCTTCCGGGGCCGCGACGGGGGCTCCCTGCACGGCGGTGACAAGGACTTTGTGCAGCGTCAAACGCGTGACTTCAGTCTTCAAGGAAATGAAAACCCCAACGGTGTCCCCGGCCTTGAGCAGTCCGCCCACCGCGCGCTGCGGTGCCAGCAGGATTGAGACCTCCTGCATCCCTGCCGGCACGGCGGTGGTCCCCGGGTCCTGCATGGTGGCCGGATCGCGGAATCGGGTGCGCAGGAGCTGTTCACCGGGCACCAGGTCCACGGTGCTGACGAGTCCGCTGATGGCTGCAGGATCGGACACGGCGTCAGCCGGGAGAGTTTTTGCCGGTACTGCCTGCCGCGTGGCGCTCTGCAGCACAACGTCGGCCGGGGTGCCGGCGGGCACTGCCGTGCTGACGATGAGCACCTCGGCGGTTTGGACGCCAGCGAAAGCGCGCTGCTCTGCGCCGTTGGTGTAGGAGATCAGCAGGATGCTCCCGGCCACTGCCAGCACGACGGCTGCTACCGCTGCCAGGACTCTGCTATTCACTCTGATTGCTCCTACAGGCTTAGTGCGACGAAGAAGGCGTTGAGGGACTTTCCGTCCAGCTCTTCAACGCCGAAAGACTGGAGATCCGCGAGGGAGACCAGCGTGATGAACTTACCCTTGATGCCGGTGCAATTGTTGCAGCCGGCCTCCGATCGCTTCTCGCTTGGCCAGCTGTGCGCCGAAACTTTGAAGGCGGCGAAACCGTCAATGACGTAAGACACGTTGTTGCCGTTGCCGGAGGCGCTGGCGTAGACCGGAAGGAGGATGGTTGTGCCATCGATATCGCAGTTCTGCGGGCCGCTCTTGCCAGGCTCGCCGCCGATGACCTGGTCAACGTCGACGGAGGTCCGGCAGCTTTTCTTTGCGTCTTCGTCTAGCCAGCCGAAAGCGCCCGGCAGGGTCTGGCCGCCCGGACCGGTGCAGGAGGACGTGCTGGTGATCCAAAATTCATTCGTGGGCGCAGTATCGAACACGCAACGGGGGGCCGTGAAGGGAAACACCGTGGCTTTTGACGGGCTGCCCCAAGATGCTTTTGCGACAGCCTCTACTGTGGTGGAATCTATGCCCAGCACCGGGGCAAACCAGTGCTGGACGGCACTGCCACCGTCCGGGGTGGCGGTGCTGGTCCGGACCGTCACGGTTTTGCCGGAGATGACAGCGGTGGCGGCAGACACACCGTCATGCGCGTTCTTACCTGCAAGCAGATTGGCCGTGGCACCGGGGTTGGCGCACCTTCCCGCGGCACAGTCCTGGGCAATCGCCAGTGCGGCGGCGTCGGCCCCGTTTTGCAGTTGGAACCTTTCCGCGTAGACCATGCCGACGTCCACCACGATTGCGGTGATGCCGAGCAACACCACCATAAAAAGTGCCGTGATCACGGCCACGGCGCCGTCTTCCCTCGTGCTTGGCCGCCTTGTTACCCGCCTGTTCAGCCGCCGCATCGCATCACCGCCCGTCCGGTAAGCGGAACCGCATCGGCGAAGAGTCCGGACAGCAGATCCACCGAATATGTGATGGTGACCGTCACATCCGTGGCGGCGGCGCAGGACGCCGGCGTGACCTGGACGTTCCCGGCGGTGAGCCGGGGGTTAAGGTTTGGCGCCGCGGCGATCGCCGTGTTGATCGCCGTGCCGGGCTGCTTCTGGATGGCCATCACCCGGACTGATTCCCGGGCCGCGGCGCTAAGCTGCAGCTGCGCATTGAAAACCCGGCCAAACTCGATGACGCCCAGCAAAAGCAAAAGAAGCAACGGAACGATCAGTGCGAACTCGACCGCGGCGGCGCCGCGTTCAGAGGATGATCGTTCCATTGCTTCTTTCCTAAGGAAATGCTGGACGGCGTCGGCCGAGGCGCCGCGACGTCCTCTATGAGGGCCGGCTTTCCGGCCCGGACTGGCTAAGGCGTGAACTTAAGCGATTTTCCGAGGCCGTTGAAGAAGGTGTTCAGCTGCCCACCGAAGGCGCCGACGCCGGCGATCAGGACCACGGCGATCAGGGCCACCATCAGGCCGTACTCGACGGCCGTGGCGCCCTTTTCGTCGTTGCGAAGGCGGGACTGGAGCGTGAAACCGAGGGTGTGCAGGTTTGCTGCCAGACGAGCGAACATAAGGACTCCTGAAGAGAGATGCGGCTGGCCCAGCGCCAGCTCCAGTTGATACATTAGAACGCGCCAGGACGCTCCGGGACGGCGCTGCGCGCAACCTGCGCAAAGGCTTGACTTACGGGCTGTTCCTGCGCCGGACCTGTGCCTACGCTGGGAATTGGAGCGCTCCTGGCGGGCTACGACGTGAACAAAATAAGCCCCAGGGCCGCCGCGAGCAGAGAGGGCCCGAAAGCAACTTCGGCCGCTCGGCCCGGTATCTGTCGCCGCATCGCGACCAGGGAGACAATTCCGCCGATGACGAAGCCCAGGGCCCCGCCGTAAAATACCTGGCTCCAACCCAGGAAACCCAGGTACAGGCCCACCGGCGCGGCGAGCTTCACATCTCCCATTCCGATGCCGTGCGGAGACACGAGCGCCAGGATCAGGAATACGACGAACAAGACCGTCGCTCCGGCCACTGCGCGAAGAAACCCGAACCAATCGGTCGTGGCGGCGCTGCTGACAGCGAAGAGCGCCAGGCCGGACACGAGCAGGGCGCCCACGAGCGGATTTGGCAGCAGGCGGAAGGACAAGTCGATGCGGGCCAGCTGGACGGCGAGCACGCCAAGCACCAGAAAGGCTGGCAGCGACCAGCCCATCCCGAACCGCAGTGCCAGGGCGGCGCAGAGAAGGCCGGTCAGGGCCGCCGTCGTGATTCGTGTCCGTCTGGCCGGCAATACGCCAAGGCGGGGGAGCGAGCGGGCGATCACCAGCTCGGAGAGCATCCCCGCGAACAGGCCGAACAGCCCTGCGGAGATGACGAGAAGCGGCCCGGCGCTGGCTGCTATACCTGATAAGGACACAAGGACTCCCTGACTGGAGCAGCCCGGGCGGGCCGGGCTGACCGTGCACTGTGCACGGGGACATCCCATTTTGACCCAAGCGCCCGTCATCGGCTATTCTTGGTAGTCGTTGTGCGTGTCCTTTCTCGATGATGCGTGCCCGTATGAGAATCCGGTTGCAGGATAGCTACTCATCGTGCACATTCGGGACCAATAGGACTACTGGTTGCATGGAGCCCTCACCTCTGTTCCGGTAGCGCATAGATAGTAGGTGCACCTTCGCGTGACGCCTAAAACAAGAACGCCAGAACAAGAACGAGGCAAACACCGTGCGTACGTACACCCCGAAGCCCGGCGATATCAACCGCCAGTGGCACGTCATTGACGCCACAGACGTTGTCCTTGGTCGCCTCGCGAGCCAGACCGCAATCCTGCTGCGCGGCAAGCACAAGGCCACCTTTGCGTCCCACATGGACATGGGCGACTTCGTCATCATCATCAACGCTGAAAAGGTTGCCCTCACCGGCGCCAAGCTGGAGCAGAAGCGCGCATACCGCCACTCCGGTTACCCGGGCGGCCTGACCTCGGTCACCTACGCGGAGCTGCTGGAATCCAACCCGGTCCGCGCCGTGGAGAAGGCCATCAAGGGCATGCTCCCGAAGAACTCCCTCGCTGCACAGCAGCTGGGCAAGCTGAAGGTCTACAAGGGTGCAGAGCACCCTCACGCCGCCCAGCAGCCCAAGACATACGAAATCACCCAGGTCGCCCAGTAGTCCTGGCCACCAACCAACTTTTAATCAAGGAGAATCGTGGCTCAGAACGAAGAACTGACCACCGAGGCCGTTGTGGCTGAGGAAAACCTGACCAGCTACACCTCGGAAAGCGGTCCTGCGGAAGCAGAAGCGCCCAAGAAGGAACGCCCGGCCCTCACGGTCGCCGGCGCAGCAGTTGGCCGTCGCAAGGAAGCCGTCGCACGTGTTCGCATTGTGCCCGGCACCGGCAAGTGGACCATCAACGGCCGCGAGCTGGCCAACTACTTCCCGAACAAGCTGCACCAGCAGGACGTCAACGAGCCCTTCAAGATCCTCGATCTTGATGGTGCCTACGACGTGATGGCCCGCATTCACGGTGGTGGCATTTCCGGCCAGGCCGGTGCCCTGCGCCTCGGCATCGCCCGTTCCCTGAACGAGATCGACACCGAGAACAACCGCGCCACCCTGAAGAAGGCCGGCTACCTGCGCCGTGACGCCCGCGTCATCGAGCGTAAGAAGGCCGGTCTCAAGAAGGCCCGTAAGGCTCAGCAGTACTCCAAGCGCTAGACAGCGCCTTCCCTACAGATGGCCGCTGGCGCGACCGTCTGTTGGGGCCCGCGGCGTTTTCGAGCGCTCGGATCCCCAAGCGCTAGAAAGCGCTCCAAGCGCATTTGGCGCTTGCACGAAAGCCCGTTCCGCCCCTTCTGGCGGGGCGGGCTTTTGACGTTGACGCCGCCCGTCGGGTGCCCCGGACGGGAGGCCGGGCCGGAATATTGCGGCCATCGTCTAAGCTTGATTCGATGTCTAGATTATTTGGAACAGATGGAGTCCGAGGTTTGGCCAATGGCCTGCTGACTGCCGAGCTGGCTTTGCAGCTGGCCCAGGCCGCCGCCGTTGTGCTTGGCCATGACCGCAATACCAACGGAACGCGGCCGCGAGCTGTGGTTGCCCGCGACCCCCGCGCCAGCGGTGAATTCATTGCAGCCGCCGTCGAGGCGGGCCTGGCCAGCTCCGGCATCGATGTCTACGATGCCGGCGTGCTGCCCACCCCTGCGGCGGCCTACCTCGTGGCCGATCTGGACGCAGACTTCGGCGTGATGATCTCCGCCTCCCACAATCCCGCCCCGGATAACGGCATCAAGTTCTTCGCCCGCGGCGGCCAGAAGCTCCCCGACCACGTCGAGAACGCCATCGAAGAGCAGCTGGGTAAGGACCCGTTCCGCCCCACCGGCGGCGAAGTCGGCCGCATCCAGCGCTTCTCCGACGCTGAGGACCGCTACATCGTCCACCTGCTGGGCACGCTCCCGCACCGCCTCGACGGACTCAAAGTCGTCCTGGACTGCGCGCACGGAGCGGCCAGCGGCTGTTCCCCGCAGGTCTTCAAGGACGCCGGCGCTGACGTGGTGGTGATCGGCGCCCAGCCCGACGGCCTGAACATCAACGAAGGCGTCGGTTCCACGCACCTGGGGCCGCTAAAGCGCGCTGTCCTGGAGCAGGGAGCGGACCTGGGTATCGCCCACGACGGCGACGCGGACCGCTGCCTCGCCGTGGACCATGAAGGCAACGAGGTTGACGGCGACGAAATCATGGCCATCCTCGCCGTGGCGCTCAAGGCATCCGGGAAGCTCACGGACGATGTACTGGTAGCCACCGTGATGAGCAACCTTGGACTCAAGATTGCGCTCCGCGAGGCCGGCATCGTCCTCCGCGAGACCGGGGTTGGTGACCGTTACGTGCTAGAGGAAATGCGTGCCGGCGGCTTCAACCTCGGCGGTGAGCAGTCCGGCCATGTGATCTTTGCCGACCACGCGACCACCGGCGACGGCGTCCTCACCGGCCTTCAGATTGCAGCGCAGGTGGCCCTCACCGGACGTCCGCTGAAAGAGCTTGCCAAAGTGATGACCAAGCTCCCGCAGGTGCTGATCAACGTCAAGGGCGTTGACCGCACCAGGGTGAACGGCGACGAATCGGTGGCCGGGGCTGTCGCCCTCGCCGAAGCCGAACTCGGTGACACCGGACGGGTCCTGCTGCGGCCCTCCGGCACCGAGCCGGTGGTCCGGGTGATGGTGGAGGCGGCAGACCACGACACCGCCCAGTCCGTGGCCGAACGCCTGGCCCTGGTGGTCCGGACCGAGCTGGCCCTAGCGCTCGTCTCGGACTGAGCCGGCGCAAGCCCCACGGGGGCGCCTAAACGGCGGCGCCGTCGCAACATGGCAGTATCAGGGCATGGGGAAAATTTACGGCGCGCTAGCGCGTGCCATCGACGGGCCGCCACGAAGTTGGTCTGATTTCGCGTCAAAGTATCCGCTATTTATGAGGCTGGCGGTTTTCCTCATCTGGCCCCTGGGTTTGCTGTATGCATTTATGTCACTCCGGGCAGCGTTCCTGAGTGATGCGCTTGGGCAAGACGCACATGCCTACTGGCTCGCAGCCCAAGGCGAGCTTGACTACGAGAGGGCTCCGGGCCAAAGAGACGCTTACCTCTACTCGCCCGCCTTCATTACGGTGCTGAGGCCCTTGGCGATTCTCCCTTGGCAGCTCTTTCTGGCGATGTGGATCTGCCTCGAAGCAGTAGTCCTTTGCTGGCTCCTCAAGCCGCTGCAGCTCCGATGGTCGGTCCCGACATTCATGCTCTGCCTGCCGGAGCTTGTGGTGGGCAACATCTACATTTTGCTTGCCGCCGCCGCTGTTGTAGGCATGCGGACGCCAGCCATGTGGTCCTTTCCCATCCTGACGAAGGTCACGGCCGGCGTCGGCCTTCTATGGTTTGCGGCACGCGGCGAGTGGCGCCAACTCCGGCGTGGCGTTGGCGGTCTGACCCTCATTGTCCTTGTTTCCTATGCCCTGGATCCTATGGGTTGGCAGGCGTGGCTGCAGTTTCTTGTCGAACACAGGGAGGGCACGCCGGATTCCCGAACAAGCTTCATCTTGCGTTGCCTGCTCGCCGTAGCGCTGGTGCTGATTGGGGCGCGAAAGCAGTGGCCGCTGCTTGTAGCTCCCGCTATGGTCCTGGCATCCCCGATACTTGTTGGCTTCATCCCGCTGACCCTGCTGGCCGCGGTGCCCAGGCTCACCGGGATGGCCTCCAAAGGGGCGGAAGTTTCCTCGTCCTCTGACGATGCTCGTCTTGGACTGAGCTGAGCGGCCAGCGTACCCGGCCGGGCCTACTTCCGGAGCGCGTCGCGGATCTCGGTCAGGAGGGCGATCTGCGGGTCCTCGGCCGCTTCCTCCTTGACGTTCGGGTTGATGCCGAGCCGGCGGTTGCGGCGTTCGATCATGTGGTTCATGGGCACCACAACAACGAAATAGATCGCGGCCGCGATGAGGAGGAAGTTGACGATCGCCGTCAGCAGCACGCCAAACTTCATGTCATTTCCGTTCAGGGTGACGACGGCAAACCTGTCGAAGTTGGGCGCACCGACCAGCCCGGCAATGAACGGCATAAGGACGCTCTGGACGAGTGCCGTTACCACCGCGCCAAATGCGGCGCCGATGACTACTGCGACGGCAAGGTCGACGACGTTGCCTTTGAGAATGAAGTTCTTGAATCCGGTCAGCATGATTCCACGGTAGCCCAGGGGCATGAACGCGGCGTGGCGCGCAGATGAGGCGCATGGCCCGTGTCGGCCGTCCCGCCGGACGGTTTCCGCTGTTCGACCCGGACAGGACCGCTACAGGTAGGCCGGTGCCGCTTCGAGCCCGAAGTATTCCTCAAGCGTCGCGATGCCGCGCTGGTGCATGTCCGTTGCCGCGTCGACGCCGATGAAGCGCAGGTGCCAGGGCTCGTAGTAGTAGCCGGTGATGGGGTGCAACAGCCACGGATAGCGCACCACAAAACCGAAGCGGTGGCAGTTCGCCTTGGCCCAGACCGCTGCCGGCTGCCCGGCGAAGCAGGGCTGGAAGCTGCACGCGCCCCCGCCGTCGCCGATATCGAAGCACCAGCCGGTCTGGTGTTCGGAGTGGCCGGGACGCGCGGAAGCGGTGTCGGCCTCGGGCTGTCCCCGCGAGTCCACATAGCTGTTGTAGGTGAGTGTCTGCGTCGCGAAGGACCGGTAGCCGCTGGCCAGGGTCAGCACGACGCCGGCGGTGGCTGCCGCCGCAAACATCCCTTCCGCCGCTGCCGCCGTCGAACTGTTCAGCAGGGCTGCCTCACCGGATACGGCGAGGCGGACGGACGGCTGGACCAGGTCCACCGGTACGTAAGCCGCGGGGGAGAGCGGCCGGTGCTTGTTGACCACTACCCAGGGGCTCTCCGGATCGGAGAGTGAGTGCCGAGCCGCGGCCCCGGCGGCGGACGGTGCGGGGGCTGCCGGAGGCGTTTCCGGTGCCGTGCTGGCGGAGGTAGCCGGGACGGACTCCGTCGGGGAAACGGCTGCTGCGGTGGACGGTGCCGCCGGGCTGGGCTCCGTCGTCGCCGTGGCGGTACCGGAGGCGGACGACGGCGGCGGCATCGGTTCTGGGGTGCAGGCGGCCAGGGCGGCGAGGCCGGATCCGGCGATCAGGAGCCGGCTGAAGGTCCGTCGGTTCGGGGTCTCCTGGGGCGGGTGGTCCTGGCTTGCCGGCGGAGTCCCGGCAGTGCCGGATCCGTCGTGGCACATCTGTGCTAAACCTTCCGAAGAAGCATGCGCCGGATGGAGTGGTCAGCATCCTTCGTGAGGACCAGCTGCGCCCGGCCGCGGGTGGGCAGGACATTCTCTTCCAGGTTCGGTTCGTTGATGCGCTTCCAGATTTCGCGGGCGGTCTGCTCAGCCTCCGCGTCCGAGAGCGTGGCATAGCGGTGGAAGTAGGACTCTGGCTGCGCGAACGCAGTGGTGCGAAGCTTGCGGAAGCGGTCCACGTACCACTCCTCAATGTAGGGCGTTTTGGCATCAACATAGATGGAGAAGTCGAAGAAGTCACTCAGGGCCAGGCCCTGGCGGCCGTCGTGCCGCGGGCGGGCCGGTGCCAGGACGTTCAGTCCCTCGACAATCAGCACGTCGGGGCGGCGCACCACCACTTCCTTGCCCGGGACGATGTCGTAGGTCACATGGGAGTACCAGGGGGCCCGGACTTCCTCGGCGCCGCCTTTGATTTCGCTCACAAAACGCAGCAGTGCGCGGCGGTCATAGGACTCCGGAAAACCCTTGCGCTCCAGCAGCTGGCGGCGCTTGAGCTCGGCCAGGGGGTAGAGGAATCCGTCCGTGGTGATGAGTTCCACGTTGGGTGTTCCCGGCCAGCGGCGGAGCATCTCGCGGAGGACCCGGGCGATGGTCGATTTGCCGACGGCCACCGAACCGGCCACGCCGATCACGAACGGGGTGCGTTGGGTCTGCTCCCCGAGGAAGGTGGTGGTGGCCGCGTGCAGCTGGCCCGCGGCCTCCACATACAGGTGCAGGAGCCGGGAGAGCGGCAGGTAGACGTCGCGGACTTCCTTCATGTCGAGGGGATCGCCGAGGCCGCGGAGCCGGAGCACGTCCTCTTCGTTCAGGGGCTGCTCCATCTGGGCCGCGAGCCGGGACCAGGTCTGCCTGTCCAGCTCCACGAACGGGGAGGCGCCGTCGCCGTTCGCTTCATTGCGTTGCAAAGTCACCCTAGAGATTCTGCCCTTCACGGGGCCGAGAGCGAAATGGGCCGGCCGGGCAAGCCCCGTCCGGGCCGGAGGAGGGGGCCATTGCCGCGGCGCAGCCTTCGTTTGCGGTCCGGGAAACCCGCTAGGCTTATGCCCATGTGTGGAATCGTTGGATATGTGGGCCACTCAACTGGCCGGGTAAATACTGGACACAATGCCCTGGACGTTGTTCTTGAAGGATTGCGGCGGCTGGAGTACCGCGGCTACGACTCGGCGGGAATCGCGGTGGTGGCGGACGGAACCATCTCCGCACGCAAGAAGTCGGGCAAGCTGCTCAACCTGCTCGCGGAGCTGGAGGACAATCCCTTGCCGGCGTCCCTGACCGGCATCGGTCACACCCGCTGGGCAACCCACGGCGGCCCGACGGACCAGAATGCGCACCCGCACCTCTCCGACGAAGGCAAGCTGGCGGTGATCCACAACGGCATTATCGAAAACTTCGCCGAGCTCAAACTGGAGCTCGTGCGCAAGGGTGTGAAATTCCTCTCCGAGACGGACACCGAAGTGGCAGCGGCGCTGCTGGGCGATATCTACCGCAACCAGCTGGGCGGCGACCTCTCCAAGGGTGGCCTGACCAAGGCCATGCAGCTTGCCTGCCAGCGCCTCGAGGGCGCCTTCACCCTCCTTGCAGTGCACGCCGACCAGCCCGACGTGGTTGTTGCGGCGCGCCGAAACTCCCCGCTGGTGGTGGGCCTCGGCGACGGCGAGAACTTCCTCGGCTCCGACGTTTCCGGTTTCATCGATTACACGCGGCGCGCCGTCGAGCTGGGCCAGGACCAGATCGTCACCATCACCGCAGACACCGTGGAGATCACCGACTTCTACGGCGCCCCGGCCGAAGGCAAGGAATACCACGTCGACTGGGACCCGGCCTCGGCAGAAAAGGGCGGCTTCCCGTCCTTTATGGAAAAGGAAATCCACGACCAGCCCGACGCCGTCCTGCAGACCCTGCTGGGCCGCTCCGACGTCCACGGCAGGCTGACCCTCGACGAACTCCGGATCGATCCGGAACTGCTCAAGAGCATCGACAAGATCATCGTCCTGGCCTGCGGAACCTCCGCCTATGCCGGGCAAGTTGCCAAGTACGCGATCGAGCACTGGTGCCGGATCCCCACCGAGGTGGAGCTCTCCCACGAATTCCGCTACCGGGACCCGATCGTGGACGCCAACACGCTCATCGTGTCGATCTCCCAGTCCGGCGAGACCATGGACACCCTGATGGCCGTCCGCTATGCCAAGGAACAGGGCGCCAAGACGGTCTCCATCTGCAACACCAACGGATCCACGATCCCGCGCGAATCCGACGCCGTGCTCTACACCCACGCCGGCCCGGAAATCGCGGTGGCTTCCACCAAGGCCTTCCTCGCGCAGATCACCGCAGCGTATCTGCTGGGACTGTATCTGGCACAGCTGCGTGGCAACAAGTTCCAGGGCGAGATCAAGGACATCCTGGCCGATCTGGGCAAAATCCCGGCCAAGATCCAGCAGATCCTCGACAACGAGGGCCAGATCAAGGCACTCGGCGAGTCCATGGCCGACGCCAAGTCGGTACTGTTCCTGGGCCGCCACGTCGGGTTCCCGGTGGCGATGGAAGGCGCGCTCAAGCTCAAGGAGCTCGCCTACATCCATGCGGAGGGCTTTGCGGCCGGCGAGCTCAAGCACGGCCCGATCGCGCTGATCGAAGAGGGCCAGCCCGTTTTCGTTGTGGTCCCGTCACCCCGCGGCCGGGATTCGCTGCACGCGAAGGTGGTCTCCAACATCCAGGAAGTCCGCGCCCGCGGCGCCATGACCATCGTCATCGCCGAAGAGGGCGACGAAGCGGTCAAGGCCTACGCCGAGCACGTTTTCTACATCCCGGAGTCGCCCACCCTGCTGGCGCCCCTGCTCAGCACGGTGCCGCTTCAGATCTTCGCTCTCGCCCTCGCCTCCGCCAAGGGGTACGACGTGGACCAGCCTCGCAACCTCGCCAAGAGCGTGACCGTAGAATAGCGCCATGATTGTTGGCATTGGCGTAGACGTCGTAGACATTGAACGGTTCGGCCGGCAGCTGGAGCGCACCCCCGGGCTGCGCGACAGGCTGTTCGTCCCCGCAGAGCGCGAACTGAACACGCGGTCCCTGGCGGCACGGTTTGCCGCGAAGGAGGCCGTGGCCAAAGTGCTGGGGGCGCCGGCCGGCATGAACTGGCAGGACTGCTGGATCGGACTGGACCAGAACGGTCCCACCGTGCAGATCAAGGGCACAGTGCTGGCCGTGGCAGAATCCAAGGGCGTCAAGCGCTGGCACCTGTCGATAAGTCACGACGGCGGGATCGCCACCGCGACCGTCCTCGCCGAAGGCTAAGCATCGCCGGCGTGTCGAGGACCGCACTTCCCGCAGCCACTGCACCGCGAATGGACTGAACCCATGATCAGCGCCTACACCGGAACCCAGATACGCGCGGCCGAAGAGCAGTTTATCCAGGCAGAACCGGCCGCCGACGCGGTCCTGATGCAGCGGGCCGCCTACGGGCTGGCCAACGCCGTCGTCCGCGAACTGCACAGCCGCGGGAGCCGCCTCTACGGTGCCAGCATGACGGTACTTGCAGGAACGGGCAACAACGGCGGGGACGGGTTGTTCGCCGCCGCGCTGCTCGCCGGCCGGGGCATGCGGACGACGGCGGTGCTCACCGCGGGCGGGGCCCACGCGGCCGGACTTGCGGCGTTCGAACGGGCCGGCGGCCGGGTGGTTCGCCTGACTCCTGACAACGTCACCGAAGTATCGGCAGCCGCCGCGCGGACCGACGTCGTGATGGACGCGGTCCTCGGAACCGGCGCCCGGGGCGGGCTCCGGGGCCCCGCCGCCGCGCTGCTGGGGCGGCTGCAGGTCTCCCGGCCGGGCCTGGTGATCGCCTGTGACATCCCCAGCGGGGTCGATGCCGACACGGGCGAGGCCCACACACCCGTGCTTGGTGCGGACCTGACCGTGACTTTTGGCGCCGCTAAAGCGGGCCTGCTGGCCGACCCCGGAGCGGACTTCGCCGGACGAATCCATGTCATCCCGATCGGCATTGAATCGGCGCTTCCGTCGCCTGCTTTGCGCCGGCTGGAAGCCGAGGACCTTGCCCTGCTGCTGCCTCGTCCGGAACGGCGGTCCCAAAAGTACTCGCGCGGCGTGCTGGGTGTGGTGGCCGGATCGCAGCGGTACCCCGGCGCCGCCGTGCTGGCCTGCAAAGGCGCCCTGGCGGCCGGCGTCGGCATGGTGCGGTACCTCGGCCCGCCGGAAGTCGCGGACCTCGTCCGCCGGGCCTGCCCCGAGGTGGTCTGCGGCCCGGAACGCCCGGCGGAGACCCATGTCCAGGCCTGGCTGCTGGGTCCGGGCCTCGACGCGGACGCCCATGATCAGCTGGACCGTGTCCGCGAGGCGGCAGCCACCGGGCTTCCGCTCGTGGCCGACGCCGGAGCACTGCCGGCCCTGCCCCGAGTCCTCGCTCCGCACACGGTCCTGACGCCGCACGCCGGCGAACTGGCCGCCCTGCTGGCGCGGTACGGCGCGGAAGCCGGCCGCACCGGGGTGGAGAACGCAACGCTCGCCGTCGTCGTGCAGGCCGCGTCACTGACAGGAGCCACCGTGCTGCTCAAGGGCGCTACCACTGTTGTGGCGGCCGCTTCGGGAACAATTTTCAGTCAGGCAGAGGCAAACCCCTGGCTGGCCACGGCCGGCAGCGGGGACGTCCTGGCCGGCGTGCTCGGTGCGCTGCTGGCGCAGCTGTCCGGCAGCGGGGAGGCGTTCGCGGCGCATGGGATAGCGGGTTCGGACCGGTGGGCGGCGATGGCGGCGATGGCCGCGAGCCTGCACGGCCGGGCCGGAAGCTCCGGATCGGCCGGGGGGCCGGTGACCGCCACCGAGATCGCGGAGTCCGTCCCGGCGATCCTGCGGGGGCTGTAATGAAGAGGACACCCGGCGTCCCGACAAGGATGCTAACCCTACTTACCAGTAGTCTGTCTAGAGATTGTCCGCATCACACGAGGAGAACACATGGAAGTCTGGCCCGGAATGGCGTACCCGTTGGGAGCCACTTTTGACGGCACCGGCACCAACTTTGCCCTGTTTAGCGAACTCGCCGAGCGGGTGGAGCTCTGTATCCTCGCCGATGACCTGACCGAGACCCGGATCGAGCTGACCGAAGTGGACGGCTACGTGTGGCACTGCTACCTGCCGCTCATCCAGCCCGGCCAGAAGTACGGCTACCGTGTCCATGGCCCGTACCAGCCGGAGACCGGGAGCCGTTTCAACGCCAACAAGCTGCTGCTGGACCCCTACGCCAAGGCCATACAGGGCCAGATCGACTGGGACCCGGCCCTCTTTTCCTACGAGTTCGGCGATCCGGACTCGCGCAACGACGGCGATTCCGCGCCGCACACCATGCACGGCGTGGTCATCAACCCGTTCTTCGACTGGGACGGCGACCGCCTCCTGCGCATCCCGTACCACGAATCGGTCATCTATGAGGCCCACGTCAAGGGCCTCACCGAGCTGCACCCGGAGATCCCGAAGGAACAGCGCGGCACCTACGCCGGAGTGTCGCACCCGGCCGTGATCGACCACCTGAAGAAGCTCGGCATCACCGCGATCGAGCTTATGCCCGTGCACCAGTTCATCAACGACGGCACCCTCGTGGAAAAGGGCCTCAACAACTACTGGGGCTACAACACCATCGGCTTCTTCGCCCCGCAGAACACCTACAGCTCCTCCGGCGACGTCGGGCACCAGGTCCAGGAGTTCAAGGCCATGGTCCGCGATCTGCACAAGGCCGGCATCGAGGTGATCCTGGATGTGGTCTACAACCACACCGCGGAGGGAAACCACCTGGGCCCCACCCTGTCCTTCAAGGGCATCGACAACCAGGCATATTACCGTCTGGTTGACGACGACCAGAAGCATTACATGGACTACACCGGAACCGGGAACTCGCTCAACGTCCGGCACCCGCACTCGCTGCAGCTGCTGATGGACTCCCTGCGCTACTGGGTGACGGAAATGCACGTGGACGGCTTCCGCTTCGACCTGGCCTCCACCCTGGCCCGCGAGTTCTACGACGTGGACAAGCTCTCCACCTTCTTCGAACTCATCCAGCAGGACCCGATCGTCTCCCAGGTCAAGCTGATTGCAGAACCGTGGGACGTCGGCCCCGGCGGCTACCAGGTGGGCAACTTCCCGCCGCAGTGGACCGAGTGGAACGGCAAGTACCGCGACACCGTTCGTGATTTCTGGCGCGGTGAGCCCTCCACCCTGGGCGAGTTCGCCTCGCGCCTGACCGGCTCGGCGGACCTGTACGAAAGCTCGGCGCGCCGGCCGGTCGCCTCCATCAACTTTGTCACCGCGCACGACGGCTTCACCATGCGCGACCTGGTCTCCTACAACGAGAAGCACAACGACGCCAACGGCGAAGATAACAACGACGGCGAATCCCACAACCGCTCCTGGAACTCCGGCGCCGAGGGGGACACCGACGACCCGAAGGTGCTGACCCTCCGGGCCCGCCAGCAGCGCAACTTCATCGCCACTCTGCTGCTCTCCCAGGGTGTCCCGATGCTCCTGCACGGCGATGAGCTTGGCCGCACACAGCAGGGCAACAACAACACCTACTGCCAGGACTCCGAACTGAGCTGGGTGCACTGGGAAGCGATGGACCAGCCGCTGGTCGAATTCACGGCCTTTGTCAACAAGATCCGCCACGACCACCCGACCTTCCGGCGCAGCCGCTTCTTCGAGGGCCGCCCGGTGGTCCGCGGTGAGGGCGAGAAGCTGCCGGACATCGTCTGGCTGAAAACGGACGGCACAGAAATGCGACCGGAGGACTGGGACAGCGGCTTTGGCCGGACCATCGGCGTGTTTTACAACGGGCACGGCATCCAGGAGCAGGACTCCCGCGGGCGCCGGATCACCGACGACAGCTTCCTTCTTGGCTTCAATGCCCACGACGACGACGTGGACTTTGCGCTGCCGCCCGAGGAATACTCGCGGTTCTGGGACGTGCTGGTGGACACCGCGGACCAAGCCGACACCGAGCAGCCGCTCAAGGCCGGATCGGTGCTGAAACTGGCCGCCAAGTCCATGGTGGTGCTCCGCGCGCACTCCGGCCCGGAGGTGGAAGTGGACTACTCCGCGGCCGCTTCCCTGGCCGCCATGGCCGAGCATGAGGACGAGGAAGAGGGCACCCGCACCTTGACCGCGGTGGAGGAAGCTCACCCCGTCACCATCGTTGCCCCCGCAAAGGCCGCCACGGAGGACCCGGCTTCATGAGGACGCCAGTCTCCACCTACCGGCTGCAGATCCGGTCCGGCTTCACCCTCCAGGATGCCGCCGACGCCGTGCCGTACCTGAAGTCACTCGGTGCGGACTGGATCTACCTCTCGCCGATCCTGACGGCGGAGAAGGGCTCGGACCACGGCTACGACGTGACCGACCCCTCCGCGATCGACCCCGACCGCGGCGGGCCCGAGGGGCTCGCCGCGGCGTCGGCGGCCGCCCGGAAAGCCGGCATGGGAGTGCTCGTCGACATTGTGCCCAACCACGTCGGCGTCGCCACCCCCGTCCAGAACCCGTGGTGGTGGTCGCTGCTGAAGGAGGGACAGCAGTCCCGCTACGCGCCGGCGTTCGACGTCGACTGGGACTTCGGCGGCGGCCGGATCCGGATCCCCGTGCTGGGATCAGACTCCGACGTCGACGCGCTGGAAATCGAGGACGGGGAACTGCGGTACTACGACCACCGTTTCCCGCTCGCCGAGGGCAGCTACGCCGAGGGGGATGACCCCCGTGAGGTCCACGACCGGCAGCACTACGAACTGGTCGGCTGGCGGCGTGCCGACAACGAGCTGAACTACCGCCGGTTCTTCGCCGTCAACAGCCTCGCCGGGATCCGGGTGGAGCTCCCGGAGGTCTTCGACGAAGCCCACGCCGAGATCGTCCGCTGGTTCCGGGACGGGCTGGTTGACGGGCTGCGGATTGACCACCCGGACGGTCTTGCCGACCCGGAAGGCTACCTCCGACGGCTGCGCGAGGCCACCGGCGGCAGCTACCTGCTGATCGAGAAGATCCTCGAGCCGGGCGAGCAACTCCCGGCCGGCTTCGACTGCGAGGGCACCACCGGCTACGACGCCCTCGCGGACGTGGACCGGGTCTTCGTTGACGCCGCAGGCCAGGAGCTGCTCGACGCGCTCGATTCCGGGCTGCGCGGCGGGACGGCGGACTACGAGGACATGATCCGCGGCACCAAGCGGCGGATCACCGACGGGATCCTGCATTCGGAGATGCTCCGGCTCGCGCGCCTGGTGCCTGCAGACGCCGGCCTCACCCCCGACGCGGCCGCCGACGCACTGTCCGAAATCATCGCCGCGTTCCCGGTCTACCGCAGCTACCTTCCGGAGGGTGCGGACGTCCTGAAGGAAGCCTGCGGGCTTGCCGTCCGCCGCCGTCCGGAGCTGGCCGGCGCCGTCGGGGTGCTGCTTCCGCTGCTGCTCGACGCCGGTCCTGACGCCGGCGCGGAACTGGGGCGCCGTTTCCAGCAGACCTCCGGCATGGTCATGGCCAAGGGCGTGGAAGACACCGCGTTCTTCCGCTACACCCGGCTGGGCACCCTCACCGAAGTCGGAGCCGATCCCACCGAGTTCTCCGTCTCGCCGGCGGAGTTCCACACCCGGATGGCCCGCCGCCAGGCCGAACTCCCGCTGTCCATGACCGCGCTCAGCACCCACGACACCAAGCGCAGCGAGGACACCCGGGCGCGGATCTCCGTGATAGCCGAGCGTCCCGCCGAATGGAAAGCCGCCCTGTCCCGCCTGCAGGAACTGGCGCCGCTGCCCGACGGGCCGCTCGCCAACCTCTTGTGGCAGGCCGTTGCCGGCGCGTGGCCCGCGGACCGTGAGCGGTTGCAGTCCTTCGCCCGGAAAGCCGCCCGCGAGGCGGGGAACTCGACCGATTGGCTGGACCCGGACGCGGCCTTCGAGGACAAACTGGCGGCCGCCGTCGACGCGGTCTTTGACAACAGTGATGTCCGCGCGGAGCTGGACTCCCTCGTGGCCCTGCTGGAACCCTACGGTGCGGCCAACTCCCTCGGCGCCAAGCTGGTGCAGCTGACCATGCCGGGGGTACCGGACGTCTACCAGGGCACGGAATTCTGGGACCGCTCGCTGACCGATCCGGACAACCGCAGGCCCTTCGACTTCGGTGCGCGCCGCGCGGCCCTGGCCGCGCTCGACGCCGGTGAGCAGCCGGCGTCGTACACCGATGACGCAGCGAAACTGCTGGTCACCTCGCGGGCGCTCCGCCTGCGCCGGAACCGCCCGGAGCTGTTCACCGGCTACACCCCGGTCCAGGCCACCGGCGCTGCCGCGGCGCACCTGCTTGGCTTCGACCGGGGCGGGACCGCAGGCGGCGGGGCGGTCACACTCGCCACCCGGCTGCCGCGCGGACTCGAACGGCAGGGCGGCTGGCAGGACACCGCCGTCGAACTTGCCACGGCCATGACGGATGAGCTGACCGGGAACACCTTTGGTCCCGGCCCGGTGCGCGTGGCCGGCATCCTGCGCGACTACCCGGTGGCCCTCCTGGTGCCCGCCGCCTAAGCAGTCCTTGAAGAACCGACATGGGGAACGGAAGAATGCCATGACCTTGCCTGCACACGGAACCGAACGCTTCGATCTCTGGGCGCCGGACGCTGAGTCAGTGACGCTGCTCGCCGACGGCCGGAGATACCCGATGAGCCGGGTCGTTGGAGCCGGCCGGGCCGCCGGAGGTACGCCCGGAGCCGGCCCGGACGGCGACAACCACGACGGCTGGTGGACGGCCGCCGGAGCCCCCGCCACCGGCGAGGTGGCCTACGGCTACCTCCTGGACGGGGACACGACCCCACTGCCGGACCCGCGGTCCCGTCGGCAGCCCGACGGCGTGCACTCGCTGTCGCGGACCTTCGACGCCGGCAGCCACGCCTGGGCTGACGGGCAGTGGTTGGGACGCGGGCTGCAGGGTGCTGTGATCTACGAGCTGCACCTGGGAACCTTCACCCCGGAGGGGACCCTGGACGCGGCGATCGGGAAGCTCGGCTACCTGGCTGAGCTCGGCGTCGACTTCGTGGAGCTGCTCCCGGTCAACGGCTTTAACGGCACCCACAACTGGGGTTATGACGGCGTCCTGTGGTACGCCGTGCACGAAGGCTACGGCGGACCCGCCGCGTACCAGCGCTTCGTGGACGCGGCCCACGCCGCCGGCCTGGGAGTGATCCAGGACGTCGTCTACAACCACCTCGGGCCCAGCGGGAACTACTTGTCACGGTTCGGGCCGTACCTCAAATCGGGGGAGGGCAACACGTGGGGCGACTCTGTCAACCTCGACGGCCCCGGCTCCGACGTCGTGCGCCAGTACATCCTGGAGAACGCCGCCATGTGGCTCCGGGACTATCATGTGGACGGGCTGCGGCTCGACGCCGTGCACGCCTTCAAGGACGAACGGGCAGTCCACCTCCTGGAGGAGTTCGGCGCGCTCGCGGATCACATCTCCGCCGAAACCGGGCGTCCTGCCACGATGATCGCCGAGTCGGACCTCAACGATCCCCGGCTGCTGTACCCCCGGGAGGTCAACGGCGACGGCCTGGCCGGGCAATGGAGCGATGACTTCCACCACGCGGTCCACGTCAACGTCAGCGGCGAGGCCACCGGCTACTACGCCGACTTCGAATCGCTCGGGGCGCTGGCCAAAGTCCTGGTTGACGGGTTCTTCCACGACGGCGGCTACTCCACTTTCCGGGAACGCCACCACGGCCGGCGCATCAACACCGGCATCGTCCACCCGTCGGCGCTGGTGGTCTGCAGCCAGAACCACGACCAGATCGGCAACCGGGCCACCGGTGACCGGCTGTCCCAGTCGTTGGGCTACGGGCAGCTGGCGCTCGCGGCCGTCGCGACCCTGACGTCGCCGTTCACACCGATGTTGTTTATGGGCGAGGAATACGGTGCGACGACGCCGTGGCAGTTCTTCACGTCGCACCCGGAACCGGAGCTCGGCAAGGCCACCGCCGAGGGCCGGATCAGGGAATTCGAGCGGATGGGCTGGGACCCCGCCGTCGTGCCCGACCCGCAGGACCCCGGGACCTTCACCCGTTCCAAGCTCAATTGGGCCGAAGCCGCCGAAGGTGACCACGCCCGGCTGCTGGAACTCTACCGCTCGCTGATCGAACTCCGGCGCTCGACACCGGAGCTCGCCGGTCTGGGGTTCGAGGACACCGCGGTGGACTTCAGCGAGGCGGACGGCTGGCTCCTGTTGCGGCGCGGCGGCGTGGAAGTAGCGATGAACTTCTCCGCCGAACCGCGCGGTGTCGCCGTCACCGGTGCTTCGGTTGTGCTGGCCACCGACGACGGCGTGCGGCTCGGGACCGGGCGGCTGGACCTTCCCGGGCACAGCGCCGCAATTCTCTCAAAGTAGTTCTCTGCAAGTATTTTTTAGATGAGGCAGGATGGAATGTATGACTTATTCGGCAGCTGACACCCGCTATGACACCATGCCCTACCGCCGCGTGGGACGCAGCGGCCTGAAACTCCCCGCGATTTCGCTGGGCCTGTGGCACAACTTTGGGGACGACAAGACGTTCGAGGCCCAGCGCGCCATCCTGCGCCGCGCCTTCGATCTCGGCGTCAACCACTTTGACCTGGCCAACAACTACGGCCCGGCGGCCGGTTCGGCCGAGACCAACTTCGGCCGCCACCTCAAGGACGACTTCCGTCCCTACCGTGACGAGCTGGTCATCTCCACCAAGGCCGGCTACAACATGTGGCCGGGCCCGTTCGGCGAATGGGGCTCCCGCAAATACCTGCTCGCGAGCCTGGACCAGTCCCTGAACCGGATGGGCCTGGACTATGTGGACATCTTCTACAGCCACCGGCCTGACCCGGAGACCCCGATGGAGGAGACCATGGGCGCCCTGGACCAGGCGGTCCGCTCGGGCCGGGCCCTGTACGCCGGCATCTCCTCCTACACCCCGGAACAGACCCTCGAGGCCGCCCGCATCCTCAAGGAGCTCGGCACCCCGCTGCTGATCCACCAGCCCAGCTACTCCATGCTGAACCGCTGGACCGAGAACGGCAGCCCCAACCTGTACGAGGCGCTGGAACAGGTGGGTGCAGGATCCATCGCTTTCTCGCCGCTGGCGCAGGGCATGCTGACGGACCGCTACCTCAACGGCATCCCGGCCGATTCCCGCGCCGCCCAGGATAAGTCCCTGGACCAGTCGATGATCACGGAGGAAAACCTGGAGCGCGTGCGGGGCCTGCGCCGGATTGCCGAGGGCCGCGGACAATCGCTCGCCCAGCTGGCCATCGCCTGGATCCTGCGCGAGCAGGGCAAGGGCTCGTCCGTGACGTCCGCGCTCGTGGGCGCCTCCAGCGTCCGGCAGCTCGAAGACACCCTGTCCGCCATCAACAGGCTCGACTTCACGGCCGGGGAACTCACCGCAATCGACGAGTTCGCCGTCGAGTCGGACATCAACCTGTGGGCCCAGAAGTAGCCCGCTGAGCGCCTGCGGTAAGAAATTCGACGGCGGCGCCGGGAAGTCGGCGCCGGGAACAAGCGGAGCCCCGGCGCCGTTGAGTAGAATGCTAAGGGCGCCGTATGGCGCCGTGCCCGTCTGCCGCCGTCGCGCATCAGAGCGCGTCCGCGCCGGGCATAAGAAGTTTGTCCTCAAAGGAGTTCCGTGTCTTCACATCCGATTCGTGTTGCAATCGTCGGCGTAGGTAACTGTGCCACCTCGCTGGTCCAGGGCGTCCAGTACTACAAGGATGCTGATCCCCAGGCCACGATCCCGGGTTTGATGCACGTGGAGTTCGGCAAGTACCACGTCAACGATGTGCAGTTTGTCGCCGCTTTCGATGTGGATGCCAAGAAAGTCGGCCAGGACCTGTCCGCAGCCATCCTGGCCAGTGAGAACAACACCATCAAAATCGCGGATGTCCCGCCGGCCGGTGTCATCGTGCAGCGCGGCCCCACCCTCGACGGGCTCGGCAAGTACTACCTCGAGACGATCGAGCAGTCCGCGGAGGAGCCGGTGGACGTCGTCCAGGCCCTTAAGGACGCCAAGGTGGACGTTATGGTCTGCTACCTGCCCGTCGGTTCGCAGGAAGCTGCCGAGTTCTACGCCCAGTGCGCGATCGATGCCGGCGCGGGCTTCGTCAATGCCCTGCCGGTCTTCATCGCCGGGACCAAGGCGTGGGCGGACAAGTTCACCGCCGCCGGCGTCCCGATCGTGGGCGACGACATCAAGAGCCAGATCGGTGCCACCATCACGCACCGGGTGATGGCCAAGCTGTTCGAGGACCGCGGCGTCACCCTGGACCGCACCTACCAGCTGAATGTCGGCGGCAACATGGACTTCAAGAACATGCTGGAGCGGGACCGCCTCGAATCCAAGAAGATCTCCAAGACCCAGGCCGTCACTTCCAATGTGGAGGCTGATATTGCGCCGCGCGACGTCCACATCGGCCCGTCGGACTACGTCCAGTGGCTCGACGACCGCAAGTGGGCCTTTGTCCGCCTTGAGGGCCGGAACTTCGGCGACGCCCCGGTGTCGCTGGAATACAAGCTGGAGGTCTGGGACTCGCCCAACTCCGCCGGCGTGATCATCGACGCCATCCGTGCCGCCAAGATCGGCCTGGACCGCGGCATCGGCGGCCCGTTGCTCTCGGCTTCGAGCTACTTCATGAAGTCCCCGCCGGAGCAGTTCAACGACGATCTCGCCCGGGAAAAGGTCGAGGCCTTCATCCGCGGCGACCTCGAGCGCTAACCGGCCTCCCCCTCCCTCCTCCTCTCGGTTGCCCTATCACTTACGGTCCCCAAACCCCCGGTTTGGGCGCCGTAAGTGATAGGGCAACCGGCGTTTAATGGCCGCGGAGCGCGATCCGGACTCTTCGGACGGCATCGTGGAAGTCATCCGCGAGGTCGTCGGCATTGAACTTGAAGTAGCGCCAGCCGGCCGCATTGAACGATTCGTCGCGGCGATTGTCGCGGGACTGTTGTTCTTGGGTGAGGTGGTGGCCGCCGTCGTACTGGATGGCGATCCTTTGCCTCCGGTAGCCAAGGTCCGCAGCGGGGGAGTAACGGTCGCCCGGCACAATCCGAAGCTGCAACTCGGGCTCGGGCAGCCCGGCAGCGGTCAACGCCAGGCGCAGGAACGTTTCCGGTGCGGAGTCGGAGCCCGGCCGGATGAGCTCCAGTGCCAAGCGCGCATTGACGATTCCTTTAAGTTTCGGGTGCCGTCTGAGCATCGCCGCGAGCTGGGGGACCGTTGCCCACGGCTCCGTGCGGTCCTCAAGCTCAGGGCGGGGCCGGCGCACCAACTGGTCGCCGAGCGCGACAAGATCCTTCAACGGCAGGATGCGGGCCAGATCCAGCCAGGTCCGGGCGGGAGTTGAAATCCGGATTCCGTCCCAGACCGTGAGTTCGGCGTCGAACGCCAAGACGGTGTGTCCGACCACGCCGGCACGCCGGACCGGCGGGAGCGCCTTGGGCTTGCTCAGATGCAGTTCCCGGCACCCTCGGAACCACGACGGGAGCCACAGGCCCAGCAACATTGCAGCCGTGAGGTGCGAAATCCATGCGCCCGGCGTCGCGGCGGAGAGAGCTCGGGTCAGGCCGCGGAGTTCAAATTCCCAGCCCGTGGGCAGATAGAGCAACCGGCCGGCCGTCGCGAGATCGGAAGCACGGAGCCGGGAGCTGCCCAGGGCCGCAGCCCGCGCCTCATAGACAGTGAACGGGGCTGAGGCGAGATGGGCCGGCAGAGCTGCTGAGGGTCGCATGCGGACCATTCTTATCCGAACGCCGGTTCGCCGCTCGCGTTATCCACAGGGGCCCGTTGCGCTATCACTTTTGGTCCCCATTCCCCGGGAATGGCAGCCAAAAGTGATAGCGCAACGGAGATTAGAAGAGGCCGACGGGGTTGCCGTCGGCGTCGACGTCCATCCGCATGGCGGCCGGGACCTTGGGCAGGCCGGGCATTGTCATCACAGCTCCGGTGAGGGCCACAATGAAGCCTGCCCCGGTCTTGGGAATGAGGTCCCGTACGTGGACCGTGAAGCCCTTGGGCGCGCCGAGTTTGCTTGCGTCGTCGCTGAAGGAGTACTGGGTTTTCGCCATGCACACCGGGAAACCCGACCAGCCGTTCTTCTCGATCTCCGCGAGCCGCTTGAGCGCCGGCACCGAGAAGTCCACGCCGTCGGCCCCGTAGATTTCCTGCACGATGGTGCGGATCTTGTCCTCCACCGACATCTCCAGCGGGTACAGGTGCCGGAACGTGTGCGGCGCCTCGATGGCTGCGGCAACCTTGGCCGCCAGTTCGTCCCCGCCATCGCCGCCGCCGCCGCGGCCCCAGACATCCGCCACGGCCGCCTGGACACCCTCGGCCGCGCACCAGTGGAGCAGCCAGTCCAGTTCCGCCTGGGTATCGGTGGTGAACTTGTTGATCGCCACCACGGGCGTGATACCGAACTTCTCCACGTTCCGGACGTGCCGCCGGAGGTTCGCGACGCCGGCGGCCAGCGCCTCGACGTTGGGCTCCTTGAGCCGGTCTTTAGCGATGCCGCCGTGCATCTTGAGGGCCCGGATGGTTGCCACCAGGACCACGGCGGACGGTGCGACGTCGGCGATCCGCGCCTTGATGTCCATGAACTTCTCCGCCCCCAGATCGGCGCCGAACCCGGCCTCCGTGACGACGATGTCCGCCAGGCTGCGGGCGGTCTGCGTCGCGATCAGGGAGTTGCAGCCGTGCGCGATGTTGGCGAACGGGCCGCCGTGGACCAGCGCCGGGGTGCCGGCGATGGTCTGCACAAGGTTGGGCTTGATGGCGTCCTTGAGCAGCATGGTCAGGGCGCCCTGAACGCCAAGGTCGGCCACGGTGACGGGCCGACGGTCGTAGGTGTAGCCGAAAGTGATCCGGCCGAGCCGTTCGCGGAGGTCGGCGATGTCCGTGGCGAGGCAGAACACGGCCATGATCTCCGAGGCCACGGTAATGTCGAAACCGTCCTGCCGCGGGATGCCCTGCGCCGGGCCGCCCAGGCCGATCACGACCTCCCGGAGGGACCGGTCGTTCATGTCCAGAACCCGTTTGAAGGTCATCCGGCGCGGGTCGATGTTCAGTTGGTTGCCCTGGAAGATGTGGTTGTCCACGAGCGCCATCAGGGCGTTGTTCGCCGAGGTGACGGCGTGGAAGTCGCCGGTGAAGTGCAGGTTGATTTCGTCCATCGGCAGCACCTGGGAGTAGCCGCCGCCCGTGGCCCCGCCCTTCATGCCCAGGATGGGACCCAGCGAGGGTTCGCGCAGCGCGATCATCACCTTGTGTCCGGCCCGGGCCAGGGAGTCCGCGAGCCCCACCGTGGTGGTGGACTTACCCTCGCCGGCGGGCGTCGGTGACATCGCGGAGACCAGCACCACTTTGCCGGGAGCACGGGCCGGTGCGCCGGCCTGGGACGCTGCCAGCATCCCGGGATCGATCTTGGCCTTGTAGCGGCCGTAAAACTCCAGCGCCTCGGCGTTGATGCCGGCCGCGGCGGCGATTTCGCCGATCGGCCGCATCGTGGCCCGTTGCGCGACCTCCAGATCGCTAAGCGGAGCGCTTGAGGCGGCGGCCTCAGCGGCGGCCCCGGTATGCGTAGGTTCAGACATCGTTGTCCTTCGGCTCGTGGCGTCGGTGGGTTTTCCGGCCAATGATTGCCGGCCGGCTGTTACCGGCCGATTGCCCCGGCTGCGGGCAGGTGGCCCACCGGGACGGTCAGGTTTCCAAAATACTGGCTCAGGGCCGTGTGATAGCTCTCCACAGTAATCGCGGCGGTTCGTTGCCAGCCGAATTCCTGGGCGTGCAGGGAGGCGGCCCGGCCCATGTCCGCGCGGGTAGCCGGGTCGTCGTACAGGGCCTCGAGGGTATCGGCCCAGTCGGCGGCCTTGTGGCCGTCCACCAGCAGGCCGGTGCGGCCGTCGAAAATCGCGCGGGACAGCCCGCCCACCCTGGTGGCAACCACGGGGGTCCCGCAGGCCTGGGCCTCGAGGGCCACAAGGCCGAAGGACTCGCTGTAGGAAGGCATCACGACGACGTCGGCCGAGCGGTACCAGCCCGCGAGCTTCGGCGCGCTCACCGGCGAGTGGTGCGTGACGACGTCGTCCATTCCGGCGGAGCTGATCAGCGACTTTAGGTCAAAGTCCTTGGCCCCGCTCACCGCGCCCAAAATGGTCAGCTGCAGGTCGATGTCCGGGCGGCGGGCCCGGAGCAGCGCGGCCGCCTTGATGAGGATCTGCGGGCCCTTGAGCCGCTGGATCCGCCCGGCGAACAGCAGGTGGAACCTGCCCGGCGGCACCCCGTGGTGGGCCCGGGAGCGGCTCCGGAAGGCCGGTGTAAAGATAGTCAGGTCCACGCCGGGCGGCGCCACATCGATGCGGTCGCTCTCCGCGGTGTAGTGCGAGACGAGCTCGCCGGCTTCCGTGCCGGTGTTGGCGATCAGCCGGGTGGCGCCGTCGACGATCCGCTGCTCGCCGTCCTCGCGCCGGCGCGGTTCCGGCTGCTCACCGGATTCCAGCAGCAGGTTCTTCACCTTGGCCATGGTGTGCATCGTGTGCACCAGCGGCACCCCCCACAGCCTGGCGAGCTCCAGCCCGGCCACACCGGACACCCAGTAATGCGAATGGATCACGTCGTAGCGGCCGTGCGGCTGGAGCCGGCGGATCCTGTCGATCTCGGCCACCATGCTGTGCAGCAGTTTGGGCAGCTCCTCCTTGGGCAGCTTCCGCGGCGGCCCGGCCAGGACGTTGTGGACGCACACCCCCGGGGCAGGATGTTCGACGGCGGCCTGCCCGGCGGCGGTGGACCGGGTGAAGATCTCCACCTCGACGCCGGTCTCGGCGAGGGCCGCGGCCAGCGCGCGGATGTACACGTTCATGCCCCCGGCGTCGCCCGATCCCGGCTGCTCCATGGGCGAGGTGTGGAGCGAGAGGAAGGCGACGCGGCGGATCAGTGACATCCTGCTACCCTCCTGACCTGTGCAACACCTGAACATGGATTCGATAAAACACTACTCCTGAAGTGCGGGCGGGTTCACCGGAGGGCTTTACCGGCCGGCGGCTGGTGCTAACGTGGCCGCTGTGAGCAGAAGCACGGAAACTGGCTCCCTGACGGCCGGCTGGGATATCCGGGAGGCCACGGCACAGGACTGGCCCGCAATCTGGGGGATCCTCGAGCCCGTTATCCGGGCGGGGGAGACCTTCACCTGGGACCGCGGCACCACCGAAGAGCGGGCCCGCGAACGGTGGTTCAAACAGGCCCCGGGACGGACGTTCGTCGCCGTCGGCCGCGGGGATCTCGACGGCGTCGTGCTGGGCACCGGGGAGCTGCACGCCAACCAGGGCGGCGCGGGAAGCCACGTGGCCAATGCCGGCTACATGGTCCACCCGGCGTACGCGGGCAAGGGCGTGGCGCGGGGGCTCTGCACCTATTCCCTCGACGCCGCGCGCCGGGCCGGTTTCCGCGCCATGCAGTTCAACGCTGTAGTGGAAAGCAACGTCCGGGCCGTCGCGGCATGGCAGGGCCTGGGCTTCGAGGTGCTCGCCACCGTTCCTGAGGCGTTCCTTCACCCGCGCCTGGGCTATGTGGGCCTGCACCTGATGCACCGCACGCTGTAGCCTACGCTTCGTGCCAAAGCCGCTTCAGCTCCGGGAATGCGGCCTCGTAGCCGGTGAGCAGTTTCCCGCCGAGGACATCCGAGTCAACGAGGGGATGCCGGGCGAAGGCTGCCTGGGCCGCTTCCCGCCGGCCGGCCCCCGACGCCGGGCCGCCGCCTGTAGCCGGGCCGGGCCCCGACGCGGGCGGGAGCCCCGACGCCGGGCCGGGCGAGGTCGCCTGGACGACGAGCCGCTCCACGTCCTTGATCCGCCGCATCAGCGTCAGTTCCGCCTCCGCCGGGCGATCCTGCGGCAGCGGCGCAACGCCGTCGGGCGTCACCCGGCATGGCACTTCGACGACGGCGTCCGCGGGCAGCCCCGGAATCGCGGGGCCCGCCGCGTCCGCAAGCGTGTTGGGTGTATTCAGGATCAGCTCCGCCCCGCCCCCGCCGGCGAGGGCGCGCATGACAGCCAGCGCGACGCGCTCGTAGCCGCCGCCGGCAAGGTCCGTCTCGTCCCGGCGCTCGCCGGCTGGCCGCGCCTCGGCGAGGTAGCCTTCCTCACGGGACCTCCGCGCGGCGTCCCAGAGCCTGAACGCCTCCGGACCCGCCGCCGCGAGCCGCGGGTAGAGCTCCGCCTGCTGCCGGTCAATGGACTCCCCGCGGGTCCGGGGGGAGGAACGGATGCCGGCCAGGGCGCGGGCGGTCTCGTAGTAGTAGTAGAGGTACTCGTTCGGCAGGCAGCCCAGCCCGGCGAGGAAAGGCTGCGGAAACAGCCGGCCCTCCTCGAAACCGGCCAGGGCGCCGGCATCGGCCAACAGCCCCGGCAGCAGATCCCGTCCGCCGGACTCCAGCCGGTACAGCCAGCCGAGGTGGTTGAGGCCGTAGTAGCCGACGCCGTCGAGCCTGCCCTCTTGCAGCTCGACGCCGGCGGCCCGCGCCGCGCGGTGCACGAGCCCGCTGGCGGAGTCACAGATGCCGATCACTTTGGCGCCCAGCATGGGGGTCAGCGCCTCGGTGACCATGCCTGCCGGGTTGCTGAAGTTCAGCAGCCACGCATCCGGGCAGCGGCGGCGCATTTCCGCGGCGAGTTCCAGCATCCGGGGGATCGACCGCAGCGCGTAGGAGATGCCGCCGGCGCCTGTGGTCTCCTGGCCCAGGAGCCCCAGCCCCAGGGCGACCCGCTCGTCGGCGATGCGGCCGGCAGTGCCGCCGGGGCGGATCGCGGCAAACACCAGGTCCGTGCCGTCGAGGGCTTCGGGCAGGGACGTGGTGGCCCGGACCGCAGGGGGGTGGCCGCCGGCGGCCGGGGCCTGCCCGGAAATGGCCTGCCCGGAAATGGCCCGCCCGGCCGGGGCCTGCCCCGCCAGGGCGGCCAGGACCGCCTCGATGGCGGCCAGCCGGCCGGCGTCGACGTCGTAAAGCACCAGTTCACGGACGAGCCCCGCATAGGGCCCGGCGCAAAGTGCCCGGTAGACCAGCGGTACCCGGAATCCGCCGCCGCCGGCAATCATGAGCCGCATGCCGACAGTCTAATCATGCTGCCTCCCCCGGGCCGGGCGCACACCTTTCCAGCAGTACCTGGACGGCGTACTGTGCCATACATGGACGCGATGCCGACGCGGCGATTTGACCCACTTTCCTCCGTCCGGACCCCGGCGGCGGAAGGCTTTGACCTGCTCCTGACCGGGACCGTGTTCCAGGACATCATCTTCACCGGCCTCCCGCACGCTCCCGTTGCCGGAACCGAGATCTGGAGCGAGGGAATGGGCAGCTGCCCCGGCGGCGTGGCCAACCAGGCCATCGCGGCTGCCAGGCTGGGCCTGCGGACCGGCCTGGCAGCCGCCTTCGGCGATGACGGCTACGGTGACTACAACTGGAAGATCCTGGCCGGGCAGGAACACGTGGACTTGTCCCTGTCCCGGCGCATCCCCGGCTGGCATTCGCCCGTCACGGTGTCCCTGAGCGTTGAGCAGGACCGGTCCATGGTGACGCACGGCCATCCCGCCCCGGTGAGCTCCACGGAACTGATCGGCTGCCCGCCACCCGCGCTCGCCGCCGTCGCCGGCCTTGATGAGGAAATGGAGCCGTGGGCACTCGACGCGCACAAGGCCGGAGTCCGGCTGTTCGGCGACGTCGGCTGGGACCCCACCGGGGCGTGGGCGCCCGCCCGGCTGGACAACCTGCAGTACTTCCACGCCTTTATGCCCAACCAGCGCGAGGCGATGGCGTTCACCAAGCGCGACAATGCGTGGTCTGCGCTCTACTCGCTCGCGGACAAGGTGCCTGTCGCGGTGGTGACCCTGGGCCCGCAGGGTGCCATGGCCGTGGACTCCGAAACGGGGGAAGAGGAGTGGGTGCCGTCCCTTCCGGTCTCGGCCTTTGATCCGACCGGGGCGGGGGACTGCTTCGGCGCCGCCTTCATCGTCGGTTGCCTGGCCGGCTGGCCGCTGGGGGACAGGCTGCGGTTTGCCAACCTGTGCGCGGCGCTGGCTGTGCAGGAGGTCGGCGGCTCGCTGGCCGCACCGGGCTGGGGCGATATTGCCGACTGGTGGCAGCGCGCCAACGCCCGGAAGGAACGGCAGGGCAGCCAGTGGCTCCGGCGCTACTGCTTCCTGGAAGAGATCATCCGCGACGTGCCGCAGGAGGCGCTGCGGAGGGCGACGGCGACCATCGCGCACCTGTCGGACGCGTAAGTGTCCCGCCTTCGTGCGTAATCGCGGCTGGACATGTCCTCCGCTGGGGCGCTGGGATGGACATGGTGCCACTGTGCGCACTGCTTGGCGCGAAGAATGGGCATGTCCCGTGCCCGGGAGTGGCTCCGGTTCTGGTTGCCGTGGGACATGTCCTCTGCCCGGCCCGGGGGATGGACATGGTGCCATTGTGCGCACTGCTTGGTGCGAAGAATGGGCATGTCCCGCGGGCGGGGTTGGCCGCTGCTCACGAATTCAGTGCTGCGCGCTGCCGCCCCTAGAATCGTTAAGTGACTTACCCAGCAGCAACAGGCGACTCCAGGCCAGTTTCGGGAGCCGTGCCGGCCTACGTCGAGGAACGTTCGGCAGTAATCGACCTCGAGGCCATCCGGCACAATGTGCGGCGGCTCGCAGCCATGGCCTCGCCCGCCCAGCTCATGGCGGTGGTCAAGGCCGACGCTTACGGCCACGGCGCCGTTCGCGTGGCCCGGGCCGCGCTCAGCGCCGGTGCCAGCTGGCTGGGAGTCGCCCACATCTCCGAGGCCCTGGCCCTGCGCGCCGCCGGTATCGAGGCGCCCCTGCTGGCCTGGCTGCACACCCCGGAGAGTAACTTCGCCGCCGCCGTCGCCGCCGGAATCGACATTGGCTGCTCCGGCTGGGAACTGCAGCGGATCGTGGCGGCGGCCCGCGCCCAGGAACGGCCCGCCCGTGTCCATCTGAAGGTGGACACCGGTCTGGGCCGCAACGGAGCCACCCTCGATGCCTGGGACAGCCTCGTCGGCGAAGCCATGGAATACCAGGACCAGGGGCTGCTGCGGGTGGTGGGGGTCTTCTCACACCTGGCGGTAGCGGACGAGCCGGACCGCCCGGAAACGGATGAGCAGCTTGAGACCTTCCGAGAAGTCCTCGCCATCGCGCACGACGCCGGCGTGGACCCCGAGGTCCGGCACCTCGCCAATACCCCGGCCACGCTGTCTCGCCCCGACACGCATTTTGACCTGGTCCGCGTGGGACTGGGCCTCTACGGGCTGTCCCCGTTCGAAGGGCAGAGCTCCAAAGAACTGGGCCTGCGCCCCGCCATGACACTCCGGACGGTGGTCTCGCATTGCAAGGACGTTCCCGCCGGCCAGGGCGTCTCCTACGGACTGAACTACCGGACCCGCGGCGCCAGTACGCTGGGGCTCATCCCCCTCGGCTATGCCGATGGCGTTCCGCGCGCCGCCACCGGCGGCCCGGTCCGGGTGGAAGGTGTTAACTATCCCGTGGTGGGCCGCATCGCGATGGACCAGATGGTGATTGACTTCGGACCGCTCCACGTCTCGGCCGGCGGGCGCAGCCTCCTTGGCGCCGAGGCCGTGCTGTTTGGCGACGGCGCCGACGGCGGGCCCACGGCGGACGACTGGGCCGGGGCTGCCGGCACCAACAACTACGAGATTGTCACCCGGATCAGCCCCCGGGTGCCGCGCCGCTACGTCAATGAGGAACCGGACCGCAGCGCGGCGAAGGACGTCACGGCAGGACCGCGGCAGTGACCGCCCCGGCCTGGGAACGGACCCTCAACGTCCGGACCGCGGAGCAGACGCACGCCCTCGGCGCGGCCCTCGGTGCCCGGCTCGGGGCCGGCGATCTGCTGGTCCTCACCGGCGAACTCGGCGCGGGAAAGACCACCTTCACGCAGGGACTCGGGGAAGGACTGGGCGTCCGTGCCGGCATCATCTCCCCGACCTTCGTGCTGGTCCGAATCCACCCGAACCTGCCCGACGGGCTGCGTCCCGGCGGGCCGGACCTTGTGCACGTGGACGCCTACCGGCTGGGTTCGGCCGCCGAAATCGACGACATCGATCTGGAAAACACCATGGACAGTGCCGTGACAGTGGTGGAATGGGGCCGCGGCCGGGTGGAGCATCTGAGCGACAGCCGGCTCGAGGTGGATCTGGTCCGCAGCCTCGGCGGTGCCGCCGCCGCTGTCACCCTGGACTTTGATACGGACGACGACGACGAGCCCCGCACGGTCCTGATCCGCGGCTTCGGCCCGCGCTGGGTGCACGCGCCGGTACTGCCCGAGCCGGCACTGCCCGAGCCCGGGCACGATCCCGAGCCCACGCCCAAGCCCACGGAACGGAACTCCCGATGCTGATTCTCGCCATCGACACCTCGGCCGTGGCCAGCGCCGCCCTCCTCTCCGACGACGCCCTGGAATCCCTGATCGGCAGCTTTTCCACCGCGGATACCCGGAGCCATGCCGAAGTCCTTGCCCCGGGCATCGAGAAGCTCCTCGCCGTGGCGGGCCTGGGCGGAGCCGACATCGACGCGATCGTCACCGGGGTGGGCCCGGGCCCGTTCACCGGCCTGCGCTCCGGAATCGTCACCGCCCGCACCCTCGCTTTCGCCTGGGGCAAACCGCTGTACGGACTGATGAGCCTGGACGCCATCGCCCTTGAAGTGGCGGAGTCCACCGACGCGGCGCCGGAGTTCCTCGTGGCCACGGATGCGCGGCGCAAAGAGGTCTACTGGGCCCGCTACGCCCAGGCCGGCGGCCAACTCCCGCAGCTGACGGACGGACCCCATGTGGGATTCGCCGCGGACCTCCCCGGGCTTCCGGTCTACGGTGCCGGGGCCGGAATCTACTCCGACGTCGTCAAGGCAGTCCCCGGGTTCAGTACCCGGCAGCCTGAAGCTCTCTCCCTGGGCCAGTTTGCGCTGGCCCGGCTCGCAGCCGGGGAAAAGCTGCTGGACTCGACCCCGCTGTACCTGCGCGAGTCCGACGCCCGGGTACCGGGCCCCCGGAAGAGGGCACTGTGACCGGCCCGGCAGAAGTTCGGGCCCCGGGCGAGGCAACGCTGCGGGAAATGACCGCCAGGGACATTCCCGCGGTTCACGAACTCGAGCGCCGGCTGTTTCCGGTGGACGCCTGGCCGCTTCAGATGTTCGTCGATGAGCTCTCGCAGGCCGAAACCCGGCACTACCTCGTGGCCGAGCACGCCGGGACAATCGTCGGTTACGCCGGGCTGATGTGCATGCAGCCGATCGCGGACGTCCAGACCATCGCCGTCGTACCCGAGCAGGAGGGAAAGGGGATCGGCTCCGCCCTGCTCACCGGGCTCATCCGCGAGAGCCGGAGCCGCCACGCCGAGGACGTGCTGCTGGAAGTCCGCGCCGACAACCCCCGCGCCCAGCAGCTCTACCGCCGTTTCGGATTCGAACAGATCCATGTCCGGCCGCGCTACTACCGCGACGGCGTCGATGCACTGATCATGCGGCTCCGGCTCACCGGCGCACGCTCCGACACCACATCCCGGGAAGCAGGCCGCCCATGAACCGCCCCCAGCACAGAGACGGGCCGCTGGTCCTTGGCATTGAGTCCTCCTGCGACGAGACCGGCGTCGGGATTGTTCGCGGGACCCGGCTGCTGAGCAACACCGTGGCCTCCTCGATGGAGGAGCATGTCCGGTTCGGCGGCGTCATTCCCGAGATCGCCTCCCGAGCCCACCTCGACGCATTCGTCCCGACCATCCGGGAGTCGCTGGCCAACGCCGGTGTGACCCTGGCGGACCTCGATGCCATCGCCGTCACCTCCGGTCCAGGACTCGCCGGAGCCCTGATGGTCGGCGTCTGCGCGGCCAAGGCCCTCGCCGTCGCCACCGGCAAACCGCTGTACGCGATCAACCACCTTGTGGCGCATGTCGGCGTCGGCCTGCTCCGGGCGGACGACGGCGGGGCGGCGCCGCCGCCGTCGGGGGCGCTGCCGGAGACCCTGCCGGAGACCTTTCCGGAGACCTTTCCGGAAAATTTGGGCGCGCTGCTGGTCTCCGGCGGCCACACCGAGATCCTGCGGATCCGGAACATCACGGACGACGTCGAACTGCTCGGCTCCACGATTGACGACGCCGCCGGCGAGGCCTATGACAAGGTGGCGCGGCTGCTGGGCCTGGGCTATCCGGGCGGCCCGGCCATCGACAAGCTGGCGCGCACCGGCGACCCCAAGGCGATCCGATTCCCGCGCGGCCTCACCCAGCCGAAGTACATGGGCACCGCCGAGGAACCCGGACCGCACCGCTACGACTTCTCCTTCAGCGGACTCAAAACCGCCGTCGCCCGCTGCGTCGAGCAATTCGAAGCCCGCGGCCAGCCGGTCCCGGTGGCGGACATCGCCGCAGCCTTCCAGGAAGCCGTGGTGGATGTGATTACGTCCAAGGCCGTGCTGGCCTGCCGGGAGAACGGCATCACGGAGCTGCTGCTGGGCGGCGGTGTGGCCGCGAACTCGAGGCTGCGCCAGCTGACCGAACAGCGTTGCAGTGCCGCCGGGATCCGTCTGACCGTCCCGCCCCCGGGTCTGTGCACCGACAATGGCGCCATGGTGGCGGCCCTCGGGGCCCAGCTGGTGATGGCCGGGATTGCGCCGAGCGGCATCGGCTTCGCACCGGATTCGTCCATGCCGGTCACCACCATCTCCGCCTGAGCCGCAGCGTCCCGCGCGGGATTCCGGGTGTGCCCCGCGCGGGATAAAAGATGCGCCCACAGGCCGGCCGCGCCGCGAAGACGCGCCGGAGTCAGGCTTTGGGGCCCTTGCGCATCTGCTTGACCAGGTCCAGGACGACGGCGCGCAGGTCGCCGCCGTGCTCTGCCGCCACGCGGCGCTGCCGCTGGTAGCCGGCACCGCGCTCAATGATCGTCAGGACATCGGCCAGCTCGGCGGAACAGTTGAGCTTCACCGCGACGGGCTCAAGCCGCTTGACCGTCTCGCGGATGTGGTCCGTGACGAGTTGTTCGTTGCCTTCGGCATCGAGGATGATGATGGCGTCCAGGCCGTAGCGGGCCGCCCGCCACTTGTTTTCCTGAACATGCCAGGGCGGCATGGTGGGAATGGTGCCGCCGTCGTCCAGCGTGGTGGAGAACTCGTCGACCAGGCACTGGGTCAGGGCAGCGATGGCGCCGACCTCCTCCAGAGTGGCCAGGCCGTCGCAGATGCGCATCTCGATGGTGCCGAGGTTGGGGACCGGCCGGATGTCCCAGCGGATCTCGGAGAGCGTGTCGATCACACCGGTGGTGAACATGTCCTGGACGTAGGACTCGTAGTCCTCCCAGCTGGAGAACTGGAACGGCAGGCCGGCGGTAGGCAGCTGCTGGAACATGAGGGCACGGTGCGAGGCATAGCCGGTGTCCTCGCCGCCCCAGAACGGGCTGGACGCGGAGAGCGCCTGGAAGTACGGGAAATAGTTGACCAGGCCGTCCAGCACGGGAAGGACCTTGTCCCGGCTGTCGAGGCCGACGTGCACGTGGACGCCGTAGATGACCATCTGGCGGCCCCACCACTGGGTGCGGTCAATGAGCTTCGCGTAGCGAGCTTTGTCGGTCACGGGCTGGAGCTGGGGCGGGCTGAAGGGGTGGCTCCCGGCGCAGAAGATCTCAACACCCATAAGATCAGTGACTTCCCGGACCGCGGCCAGCGAACTTTCCAGGTCAGCTTTCGCTTCCGCAACCGTGGTGCAGATCCCAGTGACCAGTTCCACGGTGTTCAACAGCAGTTCCTGCTTGATGTGGGGGTGCTCGTCGTCCTCGTTCAGCTCGGGATGCCGGGCGGCAACGCCGCGGAGCACCTCATTGGCGACCGAGGACAGTTCGCCGGTTTCCGCATCGACGAGGGCAAGCTCCCATTCCACACCAAGAGTTGATTGCCTTGATGAAGCGAAATCAATCTTCATGTGGTCCCTTCACTGTTCTGCTGTGACGTTGCCGCAACTCCGGCTGGCAAAGTCACGGGCGGAGTCGCCGGACAGTTGGCAGGGCAACGGTGGTCCAAGTCTAGTGCAGGGGCAGCGCCGGGACGGTGGCCAGGTTGCGGCGAAGAAGTGAAAGTGTTCACAAATGGACCCCGGCCGCTTCGGCGCTCAGCGCAATCCTGGCGCGGGCCCCCGCGTCCGCCGCTTGCCCGGTGCGTCTTTACCGCCGCGTCGCCACCGGCTCCGCCGGCCACTGGCCTCTCTGCCGTCGCAGCGCCGCGCCGCCGTTTAGTGCGCGCTGTCGTTTAATGAAGGGGTGCCCATCCTGGATAAAGATATGACCCTGTGCATCTCCCTCTCGGCCCGCCCGAGTAACAACGGGACGCGCTTCCACAACCACTTGTATGGACAGCTGGGCCTGAACTGGATCTACAAGGCCTTTGCCCCGACCGATCTGGCGCAGGCGATCGCCGGCGTGCGCGGCCTCGGAATCCGCGGCTGCGCGGTCTCAATGCCCTACAAGGAAGCTGTCATTGCCCTCGTGGACGTGATGGACCCGTCCGCGAAGGCCATCGACTCGGTCAACACGATCGTTAACGACGGCGGCCGGCTCACCGCCTACAACACCGACTACACGGCCATCGAGGAGCTGCTGCAGCGCAATGCCGTGCCGACTTCGTACTCCGTGCTGTTGAAGGGTTCCGGCGGCATGGCCAAGGCCACCGTGGCAGCGCTGCGGGACGCCGGATTTACGGACGTCACGGTGATCGCCCGCAACGAGGCCGCCGGGCGGACGCTCGCGGAGCTGTACGGCTTCAAGTGGTGTGCGGAACTGGGCTGTGCAGATGCCGACGGCGGTGCCGGCACCGGCATGGCGGACATGCTCATCAACGTCACACCCATCGGTATGGCAGGGAGTGTGGCGGGCGGCCCCGATGCGGGGGCGCTGTCCTTCCCGCAGGAAGCCGTCGACGCCGCGACGGTGGTGTTCGACGTCGTTGCGCTGCCGGCGGAAACTCCGCTGATCCGGGCCGCCCGCGCGGCCGGCAAGACCGTTATTACCGGCGCCGAGGTGGCCACCATCCAGGCGCTGGAACAGTTTGTCCTCTACACAGGCATCCGGCCCAGCGATGAGCAGATCCGGGCCGCCGAGGAGTTTATGCGGGCGCAGTAGACATGGTGCAGTAGACCGGGCGCGGCGGCACGCCCCTGGGGCAGGCCCGGCCCGGGTGCTCCACTCCGTTACCCCTGGACCTCAACCCCCGACGAACCAACCAGAGTGGCTCCTAGACCGGCTCCACCGAGATGGCTACCCGGTCCTCGCCGATCCTGGTGAGGACCAGGGTGGCTGTTTTCCTGGCGGCATTTCCTCCAGTTTTCCCTCCGGACTTGCCACCGGACAGCAGCTGCTTGCGCAGCTCCTCCGGAGTGACCGAGGTGCCGCGTTTCTTGATGTCCAGCACACCGATGCCGTGGTCCTTGACCCAGGCCTTGAGCGACTTGACGTTGTACGGCATCACCTCCAGGACCCGGTAGGCCCGGGCAAACGGGGTGTCCCGCAGTTCCGGGGCGCAGATGTAGGCGATGTGCTCGTCCACGAGGTGCCCGCCCAGCTGGAGGGCGACGTCGGCCACCAGCCCGGCGCGGATGACGGCGCCGTCGGGCTCATAAAGATAGCCCTCGACCGGGCCGACCGGTGCAACCGGGCCGCCGGCAAAGTCCTCAGCGCTGGTGAGTTCCGCCGCACCCTCGGAGCCCAGCAGGAGGGCGGCACGCCTGATCCCGGGGCGCCGGACCGCGTTGAACCACAGCGCCACCTCGGTGACGTCCCCGCCCACCGAGACCCACTGCGCTTCACAGCCACCGGGCACCGCGTCGTGCGGCATGCCGGGGCCCATTTTGACGCCCACGGCGAGTCCGGTGCCGGCCAGGGACTCGACAAAGGACAGCGGCGGCGAGAAGTCTTCCGGGTCCCAGAGCCGTTTGGTGCCCGAGGTGGAGGTGGTGCGACGGGCCGGGTCCAACCAGACGCCGTCGATGCCGTCGAGGGGCACGGAGGTGGCGTCCGAGTGGACGACGGTGGCATTCCGGAACGGGATCAGGTTCATCGTGGCGCAGGCAGCCGTGGTCTCGTCCATTTCCACCGCCGTCACCTGGATATCCAGGGATGCCAGGGCCATCGCGTCGGCGCCGAGGCCGCAGCCAAGGTCCGCGACGTGGGCGACGCCGGCTGCCAGGAACCGCTGGGCGTGCCGGGCCGCGACCGGGAGCCTGGTTGCCTGCTCCAGTCCGGCCTGGGTGAAGATCATCTGCCGGGCGAACTCGCCGAACTTGGCTTCGGCCCTGGTCCGCAGCCGGGACTGGGTGAGCACGGCGGCGACCAGTTCGGGGGAGTGGCCGGCCTTCCGGAGCGAGGCATTCAGCCGGAAGGCATCGTCCTCCCGGTAGGGTCCCAGCGACGCCAGGAGATCCCAGCCCTCGGGATTGAGGAGCGGTGCGATCTGGTCCTGCGGTGCGTCAGCCATGCGATCAAGCCTAGGGCAGACACGGTTGGGGCGCCGTCCGCCCGGTGCGCCCGGTCCTTCCGGTCCGCCCGATAGGGTTGACGGCATGGATGACAGCGGCACGGCGAACAGCGGCACGGACGAAAACTTCCCGAACGACGACGCCGCCGACCAGGACGCCGACGGCGGCCGGCCCGCCCGCCGGGGACTCGCCCCGTACGCCCGGCCGGCTTTGATCGCGGGCAGCGTCATCGCCGTCGTCTGCGTGGCGCTCCTGGTCATCATCTTCTTCCTGGACACTTTCAACGCGACCATCTATTCCGTCGGGGGCCAGGACGTCACGGACGCCACCGACGAGGCACGCAACATCCGCGAGACTTACGCCGCGGCCCGGGTTGGCGGCGTCGTCTTCCTCGGCGCCGGCGTCCTCCTGGCCGCCGCAGGCGCCGTCGTCGTCTACCGCCACCGCAACGAGCGGAGCCCGGACGCGGGCGAAGAAGACGGCGAAGACGTGGACTTCGACGATCTCGGAGAACGGTAGCCGGGGGTATTACCCCGCCCCGATCCGGGCCCGTCCCAGGCTGCGCCGGCGTTCACCCGCAACGAACTTCTGGCACTCGCCTTGACCGAGTGCTAACTCCTTACATAGAGTCATCATTAGCACTCTCCCTAGGAGGGTGCTAACACCTGAAGCCCTATCAGCCAGGCTGCTGCCGGCACCGCGACGACGGTCTGTACGCCATGGCACCGGAGCTTCACAGTCCACGAATTTGCTGACGAATAGGAGAGGTCCTTGTCGGTCTCTATTAAGCCTCTTGAGGATCGTATTGTTGTCCGCCCGCTCGAAGCCGAGCAGACCACGGCCTCCGGCCTGGTTATCCCGGACTCCGCGCAGGAAAAGCCGCAGGAAGGCGAAGTTGTTGCAGTAGGCCCCGGCCGCTTTGACGACAACGGCAACCGCGTCCCGATCGATGTTGCCGTCGGCGACATTGTCATCTACTCCAAGTACGGCGGAACTGAAGTCAAGACCGGCGGCACCGAGTACCTCGTGCTGTCCGCCCGCGACGTTCTGGCGATCGTCGTAAAGTAACTCTCTTGGACCCCCGCGCCGCCGATCCCTCTGGTCCATCCCGGACAGGTCAGCTGCGCGGGGTTCTGTCTTTGAAAGGACAAAACCATGGCAAAGCAGCTCGCGTTTAACGACGCTGCCCGCCGGTCGCTCGAAGCCGGCATCGATAAGCTCGCCAACACCGTCAAGGTGACGCTTGGCCCGCGCGGCCGCAACGTCGTGCTGGACAAGAAGTGGGGCGCCCCCACGATCACCAACGATGGTGTCACCATCGCCCGTGAAGTCGAGCTGGATGACCCGTACGAAAACCTTGGCGCGCAGCTTGCCAAAGAGGTCGCCACCAAGACCAACGATGTTGCCGGCGACGGCACCACCACAGCAACCGTGCTGGCACAGGCCCTCGTCAAGGAAGGCCTCCGCAATGTTGCGGCGGGCGCTGCCCCCGGCGAGATCAAGCGCGGCATCGAGGTCTCAGTCGAGGCCATCGCAGCCCGCCTGCTGGAAAATGCCCGTCCGGTCGGCGGCACCCAGGTAGCCAACGTCGCTTCCATCTCCGCCCAGAGCGACGAGATCGGCGAGCTCCTGGCCGAGGCGTTCGGCAAGGTCGGCAAGGATGGTGTGATCACCATCGAGGAATCGTCCACCACGCAGACCGAACTGGTCCTCACCGAGGGCATGCAGTTCGACAAGGGCTACCTGTCCCCTTACTTCGTCACCGACGCGGAACGCCAGGAAGCAGTCCTCGAAGACGCCCTGATCCTGATCAACCAGGGCAAGATCTCGTCGGTCCAGGATTTCCTGCCGCTGCTTGAAAAGGCACTGCAGAGCTCCAAACCGCTGTTCATCATTGCCGAGGACGTCGACGGCGAGGCGCTCTCCACGCTGATCGTCAACCGCATCCGCGGCACCCTGAACGTCGTTGCCGTCAAGGCGCCGGGCTTCGGTGACCGCCGCAAGGCCATGCTGCAGGACATCGCCACCCTCACGGGCGCACAGGTTGTCTCTGCGGAACTGGGCCTCAGCCTGGACACCGTCGGCCTTGAGGTGCTGGGCACCGCCCGTCGAATCACCGTCACGAAGGACAACACCACCATCGTCGACGGCGCCGGTTCGGCCGAGGACGTCGCAGCCCGGGTTTCCCAGCTGCGCGCCGAGCTGACCCGCACGGATTCCGATTGGGACAAGGAAAAGCTGCAGGAACGCCTGGCCAAGCTGGCCGGCGGCATCGGCGTGATCAAGGTCGGCGCAGCCACCGAGGTGGAGCTAAAGGAAAAGAAGCACCGCATCGAAGATGCTGTCTCCTCGACCCGCGCAGCCCTCGAAGAAGGCATCGTGGCCGGCGGCGGCGCTGCCCTCATCCACGCCCTCAAGGCGCTCGACGAGGATCCGGCCGTGAAGGCGCTCGACGGCGACGCAGCAGCAGCTGTCGGCATCGTCCGCCGGGCACTGACCCAGCCGCTGCGCTGGATCGCCCAGAACGCCGGCTTCGACGGCTACGTTGTCGTCGCCAAGGTGGCCGAATCCGCCGACAACCACGGCTTCAACGCCAAGACCGGCGAATACGAAGACCTGATCGCCGCCGGAGTCATCGACCCGGTAAAGGTTACCCGTGCGGCCCTCCGCAACGCTGCCTCCATCGCGGCCCTCGTTCTCACCACGGAAACCCTCGTGGTGGAGAAGCCTGCCGACGAAGACCAGCACGCAGGCCACCAGCACTAAGCCTGGCCGACGGCGCCCTGACCGGCACCGCAGCTCCACCAGCACATAGAAGAAGGGACCGGACCAGCGCGAGCTGTTCCGGTCCCTCTTTTCGTGACAGGACACTTGAGTCAGTGCCGGGAGCGGAGCGCCCTTCGGCGAAGCCGCAGCGCGGCGTCCCGCGGAAGCCGCCTGGTAATCAGCCGGTAGAAGATCAGGACGGTAACAGCCGCCACCACGATTCCCATGAGATTCAACCCCAGCTGGAGCGCCGATCCGGCCGCCTTCTGGTACTCGCCCAGGACCAGTGCCACAGCCACGAATCCGGCGGCCGGGACCGTCGTGACGGAGATGAAGACGCCCACCAGGGCTGCGGACCGGCGGCTGATCACGGACAGCATTCCGGCGATCCCGGCCAGCACGGCAACGATCAGCGAATAAGGCCCCGGGTGGTAGATGAAATCGACCGCGGAGCCGCGGTCGAGCACGTCGGCGGGAAAAAGACCGAGCGGCACGGACAGCCAGGCCGTGAGGGCCGCCGCGAGCATGGCCACCGGGAAGCCGACGCCGAGCGCGAGTGCCGCGCCGCGGCCGAGCTGCCACTGCCGCCGGACGAGTGCCACCGCCAGGGCCGCCAGCGGGCCGAACTCCGGCCCCACCGCCATCGCCCCGACGATGGCGATGGTCGAATCCGTGACGATGCCGATGGCCGCCAGCTGGGTCGCGAGGACGAGGAACGCCAGGTAACTCCAGGTCAGCCGCGAGTCCTCACCCGTCTGCCGGGACACCTCGTCCCAGATCACGGCGTCGGCACCTTCGCCCGGGGCGGCCGCCTCAGCATGGTCCGCCCGGTCCGAGAGCACCAGCTCCGGCGTGGTGACCGAGATCGAACCCGCTTCCTGGACTTTCAGCGCATGGAGTTTCTCCACCAGCCGCTCCACGGATTCGCGTGCCAGCAGGACCTGGATGACGTCGCCCGGTGGAACGAGGGAAGCGCCGGAATGGCGTGCGACTTCGGCGACGCCGATCTCGCCGGAGCAGCAGTCCACCACAACCGGGGACAACTTCTCCGGGACACAAATTCGCAGTTGCACGATCACGGGCCCACCTCCTTCGACTCCCACCACACTGACATGAAATGCGGTAACCGTATCCCGGTGACGCGGGGGTCCGGCGGGCTTGTATGGGGACCGGTCGTCATCCGGCCTTTTGGAGGGGTTCGGGGGTCACCTGCCCGACGCCCTCGACGGCGGTGAGCATCGCACAACTGTTCCTGCCGGGCTTTGCGGGATCGCGAGGTTCTTCGTGGACCCGTCATCAGGAGCAAGACGGCGGAGGACTCCAGCTCGCGGAGGCCAGACGTCGTCGGTGCCGATATCGCTTTGCTGGACCAGGACCAGGACCCGGATTCCCCATCTGCGCCGGCGGCCGGCGAAGCCCGTGCGGTTGCTCACATTTCCGCCCCGGAATATGGGGATCGCCGCCAAGGTTCTACTATCTATTCAACACTTCTGCACAGGCCATGCCCGTAATGACGGGCTGGTCATCTGCTGCAACCCCTACCCGTGACACCCTGCAACCAAGGTAAGAGGCGCACTCATGACCCAGCCCGGACACGACCCCTTCGGCTTCATCGGCCTGACCTATGACGATGTCCTGCTCCTGCCGGGCCACACGGATGTCATTCCCTCTGAGGCGGACACCTCATCCCGGATCTCCAAGCGCATCACGGTCCAGACGCCGTTGCTGTCCGCCGCCATGGACACCGTCACCGAGTCCCGGATGGCCATCGCGATGGCCCGCCAGGGCGGTCTCGGCGTCGTGCACCGCAACCTCTCGATCGCCGATCAGGCCGACCAGATCGACCGGGTCAAGCGCAGCGAGTCCGGCATGATCACCAACCCGCTGACCATCGGTCCCGAGGCCACACTGGCCGAGCTGGATGAAATCTGTTCGCACTACCGGGTCTCCGGGCTGCCCGTCGTGGACGAGGGAATGCGGCTGCTGGGCATCGTCACGAACCGCGACACCCGCTTCGTGCCGGAGGCTGATTTCCCGCTCCGCCTCGTCAGCGACGTTATGACCAAGATGCCCCTCGTCACCGGGCACGTCGGCATCAGCCGCGAGGAAGCCTCGCACAAGCTGGCCACCAACAAGATTGAGAAGCTCCCGCTGGTGGACGAGCAGGGCCGGCTCAAGGGCCTCATCACCACCAAGGACTTCACCAAGGCCGAGCAATACCCGCTGGCCACCAAGGACGAGGCGGGCCGGCTGCGTGTCGGTGCCGCCATCGGGTTCTTCGGCGACGGCTGGGAACGTGCCATGACCATGATCGACGCCGGCGTGGACGTCCTCTTCGTCGACACCGCCAACGGCCACTCGCAGGGCGTGCTGGACATGATCAGCCGGCTGAAGGCGGATCCCGCCGCCGCCCACGTGGACATCATCGGCGGCCAGGCCGCCACCCGCGAAGGCGCCCAGGCGCTCATCGACGCCGGCGCCGACGGCATCAAGGTGGGCGTGGGCCCCGGATCGATCTGCACCACCCGTGTTGTCGCCGGCGTGGGTGTACCGCAAATCACCGCCATCTACGAATCCGCCAAGGCTGCCATCCCCGCCGGCGTTCCGCTGATCGCCGACGGCGGCCTGCAGTACTCGGGCGACATCGGCAAGGCGCTGGTGGCCGGAGCCGACACCGTAATGCTGGGCTCCCTGCTGGCCGGCTGCGACGAGTCCCCGGGCGACCTGATTTTCGTCAACGGCAAACAGTTCAAGCTCTACCGCGGCATGGGTTCCCTCGGCGCCATGCAGACCCGCGGCAAGAACACCTCCTACTCCAAGGACCGGTACTTCCAGGCGGACGTCTCCGGCGATGACAAGCTCATCCCGGAAGGCATCGAAGGCCGGGTGGCCTACCGCGGCCCGCTGGCCTCGGTGGCGCACCAGCTGGTCGGCGGCCTCCGCCAGACCATGTTCTACACCGGAGCACCGACGATTCCCGAGCTCAAGGCCCGCGGCAAGTTCGTCCGCATCACGCCGGCCGGGCTGAAGGAATCCCACCCGCATGACATCCAGATGACAGTGGAGGCACCGAACTACGGTTCGCGCTAGTCCCCACCCGCTCCCTGACCTGCAAGTCCGCACCGGCTCCCGGCCCTCGCAAGCTCGGGTCGGGGCCCTCGCCGGAGCGGCTCCACGCACCGGCTCCCGGCCCTCGCAAGCTCGGGTCGGGGCCCTCGCCGGAGCGGCTCCACGGCCAGGGAACCCGGCGGGCGTGGCCCCAGGGCAGACGCCGCGACACGCAGGCCATGGGGACCTCTCCCCATGGCCTGTTAGTTTCTGCGCACGGTAGCGTCGAGGGTGAACGGCGGTCCCGGGATTTCCTGGCCCGCGGCCCATTGGCGCCGGCTGTACGGGGATGGCACATGGCTGTTGGATTTCAGGGGGCGGATACTGCCCAGCTCAGGCGGCTGGGCGCCCAGATGGGTTCTTCCGGCCGGATCCTGCTTTCGCAGCTGGGCACCCTGGGCGCCGGTGTGGCGCAGGCGCCGTGGCCGGGGCCCGACGCCGACAGGTTCCGCCATGACTGGCAGTCCGGCCACAGCCGGGCGCTGCGCCAGGCCGCCGCTTTCCTGAACGCAGCGGGCCAGGAACTGGTCCGCAACGCCGACGAGCAGGAGCAGGCCAGCCGGGCCGGCGGATCCGGAGCGGCCGGGGGCCCACTGTCGACGGCGGTGGCCGCACCGAACCCCTCCGCTCTGGCGGGCCTGGCGCCGGCCCGGATCCGGTCCTGGTGGGACGGGCTGGCTGCCGGGCAACGGACCGCCTTCATCGCCCGGTACCCGGTCCTGGCCGGAAACACCAACGGCATCCCGTTCGAAGACCGTATCCGCGCGAACGCCTTCAATGCCCGGCACCGGATCGACTGGCTCGGCAGCTCCGATCAGGAGCCCACATTCAATCCGCTGATCATTGCTGCCGGGTATCCCGCGATGTACGCGAAAGAGCACGACGCGTGGGCGGCGCGGCAGGCGGGTGCGGCCTACCTGCAAAAGGTGGTCGACGGGAAGATCAAACTCGTGGCCTACGATCCGGAGCACAGCGCGATTGTGGAAATGATCGGGGACTACGACGCCGGCACCACGACCGTGGTCACTTACGTACCCGGAACCCGAACGAACGAGCAGTCGTTCTACGGCGGCGGCCCGCAGTCCGTTGCACAATGGCTGGTTGGCGCTGACCCGGCAAAGGGCACAGTCGCCCTGGTCTACAAAGGAACCGAATTTCCCGACGGCCCCTTTGCGGAAGCCTTCTTCGACGAAGCCAAAAGCAACGAATTCGTGGCTGAGACGGCCCCCGCGCTCCGGGATTTCCAGACCGCCGTCGAGCTGGAGAAACCGGCCGGAGCGCAGACCGTTGCCGTCGGCCACAGCTGGGGGCTGCGGAACGTCACCGGGTCCGAGGCCGCCGGTGCCCACTACGACAGGGTCGTTGCCTTGTCGGGAGCCGCGATGCCTCCCGGCTGGACGGCCAGCGCCGGCACCCAGTACTCCAGCTACACGTATCCTGACATCCTGCTGACAGCAGAACTCAGCGGAGTCGGGGGAGAGAACTACCCCATGAAGGAGCCCGCCTTTGAAAAGCATGTCTATGCCCCGCCGGGAGGCTGGAACTGGCAGGAGGCCTACAGCATCGATAACCACAGCCTCATCGCGACGACGGATCCGTTCAATGCGCCCGTCCTGGAAGATGTCCGAAGCGAGATTCATGCGAGGTAGCAGGCGGTGGTCCCCCCTGGCCCGGATGGGGTGCGTGCCTTTGGCCATCAGCCTCGGCCTTGGCCTGGCCGGCTGCGGAACAGAAACAGGAACAGGTCCACAAGAGGGGGAAACGATGTCACCAGCAACGTTGGAAACTGCCAAGTCCAAGCTCCTTGCCGTTCAGCACGAGATCATCGGGATGGTGCCGGCCGATGTGGTCGTCTCGGTTTTCGAGAACGACACCTCGAGCCTGATGCCATGCCGGGGCGAGCAAAAGAAGTGGGTGGGCACCGGCCAGGTCGGGCTGCGGCCGGGCCTCGACCGAACGAAGTTCCTGGACGAGGTTCGGGATTCACTCTCCGGACAGACTGGCTGGTCCGCGACGGATGGCACGGACAACGACGGTAACCGTCGGGTGGACCTCCTCCACAACGACGGCACCCAGTTGCTGGTGTCCTTTTGGGACGATCCGGAGAGCCTCCAGATCGGCAGTTTCAGCGCCTGCTTCGACTTTCCGGAATACCAGTACGGGGAGAAGTACTAGCCGGCATTCACGTGTCGCTGCCCGCAACTAGGCTGGTGGCATGTCCGAACTCGTGCCCGCGCGTGAACCGACGCGCAAGCTGGCGCTGAGGCCCTACGCCCGGGCCGTCGCGCAAGTGCTGCGCGTAAGCTTTCGGGCCTCGCCCGCCGCCGTCGTGATGAAAGTGGCAGGCTCGCTGATTTCGGCGCTGCTGCCGCTGGTCACCACGTACTTCGCTGCCCTGACCACGACGGCGCTCGCGGCCGCCTACTCCGGCGACGCCGCGGCCGGCCGGCAGGCGATCATCTACGTCATCATCACGGCAGTGCTGGGCCTCTTCTGGGGGGCTTTCAGCAGCGTGGACCGCTACATCCAGCAGCTCATGAGCTTCAAGGTGGGCGCGATTGTCGGCGACCTCATGTATGAACGGTTCCTTGCCCTCGAATTCTGGCGCTACGACGACAAGGAAACGGTCGACCTGTACGACCGTGCCAAGCGCTTCTCCGATTCCTACGCCAGGGTCCTGGACCGGATCGCCGCCATCTTCACTCAGCTGGCCTCGGTGATCCTCGCGATCGGGGCGCTGCTGCTGGTCAGCTGGTGGATAGCCCTGATCGTCCTCGTGGCGATCGTGCCGAGCGTCTACCTGCAGTTCAAACTCTCCCGCGAACAGATCGCGCACTGGAACACCCAGATTGACTCCCGCCGCCAGCGGCGGATGATCGAAACCAACCTCCTGCGCCCCCAGCACATCGCCGAGATGCGCCTCTATGGGATCGTCGGCTACCTGATGGGACTGCGCTCGCGGCTGCGGGACGCCGACGAGAAGCGCCGGCTGGATTTTCAGAAACGCTACATCCCCAAGCAGCTCGCCGCCGACGCGCTGCAATACGGGGCCGAGGTTGTGTCGCTGATCTGGGTGGTGGGCCAGATCATCGCCCGCGCGCAGCCGGTGGGCCAGTTCCTCTACGTCCAACAGATAGTCAGCCGTGCGCTCTCCACCGCCAACAGCCTCGTGTCCTCGCTCAGCTCCATCGACGAGGACCTCGCGAACCTCAAGGACTACGAGCTGTTTATGGCCCTGCCGGTGCACTCCGACCACGCCCCGCCCCTGCTGGAGTCGCCCGGGACGGTGGAGCTGCGGGACATCCGCTTCACCTACACCGGCAGCGAACTGGAGGTCATCAAAGGGATCTCGCTGACCATCCGAGAGGGCCAGCACATCGCCATCGTGGGGGAGAACGGTGCCGGCAAGTCCACCCTGATACGCGTCCTGGCCGGACTCTACCGGCCGGATTCCGGGCAGGTCATGCTCGACGGCGTCGACCTCGCCGCCGTCGACGTCACCTCCTGGCACCGCCATCTGGCTGTGCTGAGCCAAGAGTTCCTCAAGTACGAGTTCGCCACCGCGGCGGAGAACATTTTCTTCGGCGACGTCGACTCGCCGCGGGACGATGAGCGGATCCGCCGGGCCGCCGGCGCCGCGGAGGCCCTGTCTTTCATCAACAAGCTGCCCAACGGCCTGGACAACCACGTCAGCAACTGGATGGAGGATCCGCGCGGGCGGAAGGGCAGCGGGCTGTCAGGCGGGCAGTGGCAGCGCCTGGCGATGGCCCGGAACTTCTACCGGAACGCCTCGTTCATGGTGATGGACGAGCCGACCTCGGCCATCGATGCCCTCGCCGAGCACCGCATCTTCAGCCGGCTCTTCGCCGACCGCAGCAGCACCATCATCGCCATCAGCCACCGGCTCGCGACGATCGAGAAGGCGGACATCGTCTACATGCTCGAGGACGGCAGGCTTGTGGAGCAGGGCACCCACAAGGAACTCGTCGCCCTGCGCGGCCGCTACTTCCGGATGTTCGAGTCCCAGCTCACGGTGGATGACATCGGAGGCGTCTGACCGCTCGAGGTGTCTCACCGCTCAATTGGGGGTCCGCCGCCACGGGACATGCCCTCCGCTCACCCTGTCCGCTGGACATAGCGCCCATATGTCCGCTCCCGGGCACGAAGAATGGACATGCACCCTGCCTGCGGCGTCTGCGGGACATGATGCCCATAGGTGATGTCCAGGCGCCCACTCCCGGGTGCGAAGAATGGGCATGTCCCTTGCCTGCCGCGTCGGCCGGACATGATGCCTGTATGTCCGCTCCCGGGCACGAAGAACGGACATGTCCACCCGGGGACCGAGGGCACGCCCATTCCTCGTGCCTCGGCCGGCGCGGCCCGGCTGGCCGGGTCAAGTAAAGTGGGGACGTGACTTACGAGATTGAGCTTGGCCGTGGCAAGCGTGGGCGTCGTGCCTACTCCCTGGACGACATTGCGATCGTCCCCAACCGACGAACGCGTGACCCCAAGGACGTATCCGTAGCCTGGCAGATCGACGCCTATAAGTTCGACATGCCGGTCATCGCGGCGCCGATGGATTCGGCCATGTCGCCGGAGACCGTCATCGCCCTGGGCCGCCTCGGCGGGCTCGGCGTTCTCGACCTCGAGGGCCTCTGGACCCGGTATGAGGACCCGCAGTCGGTCCTGGACCAGATCGGTGCGCTGCAGGACGAGACCAACAGCCCCGCCGTCACCCGGCGCATGCAGGACCTCTACCAGGCGCCGATCCAGCCCGAGCTGATCACTTCGCGGCTCGCCGAGATCCGCGCCGCAGGCGTCACAGTCGCCGGTTCCCTCACCCCGCAGCGGACCCAGGAACACTACAAGACGGTCCTGGCCGCCGGCGTCGACATCTTCGTGATCCGCGGCACCACCGTCTCGGCTGAACACGTCTCCAAGGACGACGAGCCGCTGAACCTCAAGCAGTTCATCTACGAACTCGACGTCCCCGTCATCGTCGGCGGGGCCGCCGGCTACACCCCGGCGCTGCACCTCATGCGCACCGGCGCCGCCGGCGTGCTGGTCGGCTTCGGCGGCGGCGCCACAAGCACCACCCGCCGTGCCCTCGGCATCCACTCGCCCATGGCCTCCGCCATCTCCGACGTGGCCGCTGCCCGCCGCGACTACATGGATGAGTCCGGCGGCCGCTACGTCCATGTGATTGCCGACGGCGGCATGGGCTCCTCCGGCGACATCGTCAAGGCCATCGCCATGGGCGCCGACGCCGTGATGCTGGGCAGTGCCCTCGCCCGCGCTGAAGAGGCCCCGGGCAAAGGCTGGCACTGGGGCCAGGAGGCGCACCACCTCGAACTTCCCCGCGGCGACAGGGTCAATGTGGGCACTGTCGGACCGCTGAAGGAGGTCCTGTTCGGTCCGGGCCACCACACCAACGGAACGTCCAACCTGATCGGTGCGCTGCGCCGTTCGATGGCGACTACCGGCTATTCGGACCTGAAGGAATTCCAGCGGGTCGACGTCGTCGTCTCGCCGTACGCCGGCAACTAGACGCCCCCTGCCCATCCGGGGAAGTTGGAAGTAGTGTGGTGCACTACGAGCTTTGATCCGGATGGAGGCGTGACATGAACAGTTATCCCGGCGGTTCACCCAAGGCAGGCGGTGCCCTTGGTCCTGCGGAACGCGAAGCGTCACTCGCGGTACTCAGGGGCACCACCAGTCCGGGGAAGGAACTCGACATCCTCATTGTCGGCGGCGGCATCGTCGGCACCGGCGCCGCCCTGGACGCAGTCACGCGCGGCCTGAGCGTCGGCATCGTCGAGGCGAACGACTGGGCTGCGGGCACCTCCTCCCGCTCCTCGAAACTGATCCACGGCGGCCTGCGCTATCTGGAGATGCTTGATTTTGCGCTCGTCAAAGAGGCGCTGCACGAACGCGGCCTGATCCTCTCGGTGCTCGCCCCGCACCTGGCCCGGCCGGTGCCGTTCCTGTATCCGCTGACCAAACCCTTCTTTGAACGGCCCTACGTCGGCGCCGGAATCGCCTTGTACGACGCCATGTCCATCTCCAGCGGCCAGCGCCGCGGCGTGCCGTTCCACAAACACCTGAGCCGCCGGGGCACGCTGCGGGCGGCGCCGAGCCTCAAAGACGACGCCTTCGTCGGCTCCATCCGGTACTACGACGGACAGGTCGACGACGCCAAGTACTGCGCCAACCTGGTCCGCACCGCGGCTTACCACGGCGCCCACGCGGTGAACCAGACGTCAGTGGTCTCCTTTCTCCGGGAAGGCGAACGCGTGGTTGGCGCCAGGGTGGTCAACCATGAGGACGGCTCCACCTTCAATATCAGGGCCAAGCAGGTCATCAACGCCACGGGCGTCTGGACGGACGAAACCCAGGCCATGGTGACCGACCGAGGTCAGCTCAAGGTCCGCGCCTCCAAAGGCATCCACCTCGTGGTGCCGCGGGACCGCTTCCAATCGACGGTGGGGCTGATCCTGCGGACCGAAAAGTCCGTTCTTTTCGTCATCCCTTGGGGCCGGCACTGGATCATCGGCACCACGGATACCGACTGGCACCTGGATAAGGCCCACCCGGCGGCGTCCAGCAAAGACATTGACTACATCCTTGAACATGTGAACAAGGTTCTGAAACGCCCGCTCACCCGCGAGGACGTCGAGGGGGTCTATGCCGGGCTCCGCCCACTACTGGCCGGCGAAAACGACTCCACCGCCAAACTGTCGCGCGAACACATCGTGGCTCACCCGGTCCCCGGCCTCGTGGTGGTGGCCGGCGGCAAATGGACCACCTACCGGGTTATGGCCAAGGACGCCGTTGACGAGGCGACCCGCAGCATGGACGAGCGCGTTCCGCCCAGCTGCACGGAATCCATTCCGCTGCTGGGCGCCAGCGGATTTAAAGCCGCGTGGAACAAACGGAACCGGATGGCCGAGGAGACCGGCGTCCATGTGGCGCGGATCGAGCACCTGCTCAACCGTTACGGTTCGATGACCCCGGAGGTGCTGGCTCTCATCACCGAGAACCCGGAACTGGGCGAACCGCTGCCCGGTGCTGACGACTACCTCGCCGCCGAGGCCGTGTACGCAGCTTCCCACGAGGGCGCCCGCCACGTGCAGGACGTGCTGACCCGCCGGACCCGTGTATCCATTGAGGCCTGGGACCGTGGTGTGTCCGCGGCGCCGGTAGTCGCTAAACTGATGGGAGATGTCCTCGGCTGGAGCGATGCGCAGCGCGAGGGCGAAATCAAGCACTACCTGGCCCGGGTCGACGCCGAACGGCTCAGCCAGGAGCAGCCGGACGACGAATCCGCCGACGCCGCACGACTGGGTATCGAGGACATCGTTCCGTTGCGCTGACGGGCCGCGCTGACGGTCAGCCAACTGGCTGCCGGTCGGTGCAGCGACGCCAACTTCGAAGGGATACCTCTTGGCGGAACCACTGGACCGGTATGACGCCGAGCTCACCACCCCTGGAATGGTGATCCTCGAGATGGACGCCACCGACAAGCTCGACGCTGCCTCCCAGCTCGCGGAGAGGATGCACGCCGCCGGACGTATCTCCGATCTTTCGGGATTCCTCCGGCACGTCAACGCCCGGGAACACCAGCTGGCCACCGGGCTGCCGGGCGGAATCGGATTGCCGCACGCCCGCAGCGAATTCGTCTCCCGCACGTCCATCGCCGTCGGCATCACCAAATACGGCAAGGCCCTTGACTTCGGCGCTGCCGACGGTCCGGCCACGGTGGTCCTGCTGATCGCGACGCCGGCCAGCTCCTTCTCGGAGCACCTGGAAGTGCTGGCCACCCTGGCCCGGTCCTTGTCCAAGGAATCGTTCCGCGAGTCGCTCCGCCGGGCCTACGACCCCGAAGTGATCGCGGAACTCATCAACTCCAGCCTCGTCTTTTTCGACCACTGAAAAGTGGGCCCGGCAGGACCGTTTCGTTGTTCTACATGCGGACGAAGTACGGTTAAGGGGTGCTGAAAACTGCCCTCAAACCCCGCTGGATCGCAGGCCTCGTGTTTGCGATCGTGATTTCAGGGATGTTTGTGCTGCTGAGCCAATGGCAGTTCGGCCGCTCGACGCAGCCGGAGGCACCCGTCGCCACCACCACCGAGGAACGCAAACCGCTGACCACGGTGCTGCAGCCGGGGGACTTCTTCCCCGGTTCGGTCGCGGACCAGATGGTCACCGCCACCGGCAGCTATGATCCGCAGAAGCAGGTCCTGGTTCCCGGCCGCCTGAACAACGGCGCCAAGGGCTACTGGATTGTGGCGGCCTTCGCCGTCAAGGATGCGCCCGTCCTGACCGGGGCCGGAGCCTCGCCGCAGACCTGGATCCCGGTGGCCCGCGGCTGGGTTGCCGACCCGGCGGACGCCGTACGGCCGCCGTCGGGCAGCATCGAACTGACCGGCCGGCTGCTGCCCTCCGAGGCCCCGCTGGCAAAGACGGATGCCGGCCCCGGGCGGGCCAGCGCCGTCTCCGTCGCCGAGATCATTAACATCTGGGAAATCAGCAGCTACCCCGGCTTTGTCGCCGCGAGCTCCGAGGTTGCCGGCGGCAGCGATGTCGGTGCCGCGGCGTCCGGCGGAGAACTCAAGCCCCTCAACATCGGCACCCAGCCGCCGCCCCAGCAGTTCAACTGGCTGAACCTCTTCTACGCCGCCGAGTGGGTTGTCTTCGCCGGATTCGCGCTGTTCATCTGGTGGCGGCTGGTCAAGGACGACTACCGCCGGGAACGTGAGGACGCACTGGATGAGGAGCAGGAAGCCGCCGGCGCACGGGCTGCCGGCGGCGCCACCGAGTCGCATCCGAACCTTCAGCCCACCGACCCGAAAGTCCAACCATGATCGAGCCCCAGCCGGCCGTCCAGCCGCAGCAGTCCAACGCAACGGGAAGCGCGCGCGGCAAGAAGCGCCGCTTCGGCGGAACCGAGGCCCAGATCCGCTCCGCCCTCAAGTTCTACAAGGTACTCGCGTACCTGACGGGCAGCATGCTGCTTCTGCTCTGCGGGGAACTCATCGCCCGGTACGCGTTCGGCCAGTACCTGTTCGCGGGCGGCACGGACGCCGTCACCGGGCAGCCCCACTTCTTAGGATTCGCTGACGCCGAGCCGGCCGGAGTCCTCGGCGGCGTGAACCTCTCCGTCGCGGTCCTGATTGTGCACGGCTGGATGTACGTCGTGTATCTCATCTCCAACTTCCGGCTGTGGTCGCTCATGCGCTGGCCATTTGCCAAGCTCATCATCCTGGCACTCGGCGGCGTTGTGCCGCTGCTGTCCTTCTTCGTGGAGAAGAAGTTCCACGCCGAGGTGGAAGCGGAACTGGCCGCGAACCCGCAGGCGCCGAAGCGCTACTGAACGGCCCCCGGCTCAAGGCGCATCCCGCCGTCGTCCGCCCTGATCTTCCTCCGCGGCGGCGTGTTCCCCTCCAGGCCCGGCTCCGGTGTGAGTTCGCTTACCCGGCGGCCGGTTCCGGGGCCGGACCGGCATCCCGATGTGCGGGCGGACGGCGGCGCAAAGTAGGCTGGGACGGTGACTATTCCCACTGCATCCCAGACGTCCCACAGGCCCGTGCTGGTTGTTGACTACGGTGCCCAGTACGCGCAGCTGATCGCCCGCCGCGTCCGGGAAGCGAATGTGTATTCGGAAGTGGTTCCGCATACCTACAGCACCGAGCAGTTGCTGGCGAAGAACCCGGCCGCGATCATCCTTTCCGGCGGCCCCGCAAGCGTCTACGCCGAAGGCGCCCCAGGCGTCGGCGCCGAGCTGTTCGAGGCCGGCATCCCTGTCCTCGGCATCTGCTACGGCTTCCAGGCCATGGCCAACGCCCTCGGCGGCAAGGTGGCCCGGACCGGACTCCGCGAGTACGGCGCCACCGAGACCACCATCATCGGTGAAGGCCGCTCCATCCTCGCGGGCATGCCCCAGCACCAGAGCACCTGGATGAGCCACGGCGACTCCGTCCACGAGGCGCCCGATGGCTTCGAGGTCCTCGCGACGACGGCCGGCGCCGAAGTGGCAGCCTTCGCCAACGAAGAAAAGTGCCTTTTCGGCGTGCAGTGGCACCCCGAGGTGAAGCACTCGGCCTACGGCCAGCAGGTCCTGGAAAACTTCCTGTTCAAGGGCGCCAAGCTGGAACCGAACTGGACCGCGGGAAACATCCTCGACGAGCAGATCGAGCGGATCCGCGCGCAGATCGGTGACGCCCGGGTCATCTGCGGCCTCTCCGGCGGCGTCGATTCCGCCGTCGCCGCCGCCCTCGTCCAGCGCGCCGTCGGTGACCAGCTGACCTGCGTGTTCGTGGATCACGGCCTGCTGCGCGAGGGTGAAGCCGAACAGGTGGAACGCGACTTCGTTGCCGCCACCGGCGTCAAGCTCTATGTCGCCAACGAGCAGGAGCGCTTCCAGTCCGCGCTGGCCGGCGTCAGCGACCCGGAAACCAAGCGCAAGATCATCGGCCGCGAATTCATCCGTGCCTTTGAGGAAGCCGAGCTGGCCATCATCGCCGAGGCTGCGGCCCACGGCGAGAAAATCAAGTTCCTCGTCCAGGGCACCCTGTACCCGGACGTCGTCGAATCCGGCGGCGGCGAAGGTGCAGCAAACATCAAGAGCCACCACAACGTGGGCGGACTGCCGGAAGACCTGCAGTTCGAACTCGTCGAACCCCTGCGGGCACTGTTCAAGGACGAGGTCCGTGCCGTGGGCGCTCAGCTTGGCCTGCCGCAGGAAATCGTGGGACGCCAGCCGTTCCCCGGCCCCGGCCTCGGCATCCGGATTGTCGGCGAAGTCACCAAGGAGCGGCTGGACCTGCTGCGCAAGGCGGACGCCATCGCCCGCGCGGAACTGACCGCCGCCGGCCTGGACAACGAGGTCTGGCAGATGCCGGTGGTGCTGCTGGCGGATGTCCGCAGCGTCGGTGTCATGGGCGACGGGCGCACCTACGGCCACCCGATCGTGCTGCGCCCTGTGTCCTCCGAGGACGCCATGACGGCGGACTGGTCACGGCTGCCGTACGATCTGCTGGCCCGGATCTCGAACCGCATCACCAACGAGGTGGACGGGGTCAACCGCGTGGTGCTGGACGTGACCAGCAAGCCGCCGGGAACCATCGAGTGGGAATAGCGCCGGCGTAAACGGGCCGGTAAATGGGCCCGTGACACGGCCGGTCTCCGCTGGGGGCCGGCCGCTTCGTGTCCGGGCTGCCAGGAGTCTCCGGACCGGGTTTGGGCCGGAGCCGGGATCCTGTGAATTCGGCCCAATTTGGGTCCCGCCAGTGTTGCGGACTCTCACCGGGGCCGGATTCGGGCTACCCTCGAAAGCATGCCGGTATGGTCCAGGACGTCCCGCGCGAGTACAAAACACGCGAGCACAGAAAAGAAGGCAGCAGTGTCAGTTGGTCAAGGCCACCCCGAGGGTTCCGAGGAGCTCCGGAAATGGCTGTCCGGGCTGAAGCCCGTCACGGGAGCAGACACGATGCTGCGCTTCACCAAGACCCCTGAGGGTTCCATCGACCTGACCCACGCGCATCCGTCCGGCCTGGCCCAGCTGATGGCAGGGCGCCGCACCCGGCTGTCCACCCTGATCCGCGACCGCCAACAGTACATCGTGGCGGCCGGAGCCTCCCGTAACCTGCGGTCCAAGATCTTCGAACTCGCCAACGACCGTGGCATTGATGCAGGCTACTTCTCGGCGGGCACGGTCGTTTGGACCTCTGCCGTGGGGGGCAAGCCGCAGCGGGTCTCCGCTCCGGTCATGCTGGCGGCGATCTCGCTCACCATGCGCGCGGGCGAAGACGACTACGAACTGCAACTCACCGAACAGGCCAGGATCAATCCGGCCCTGGTCCGCCACCTAAAGACCATCCACGGGATCGTCTTCGACGTCAACGCCGTGACCCGGATGGCGTACAGCACCGCACGGTACGACCCGCAGCCGGTCATGGACCGGCTGGGCACACTCATCCAGCCCATCCACGGCGCCGAGGTTGAATACAACCTTCTGGTTTCCACCTTCGCCGATCTTTCCGGCAACCTGGATGACCCGTGGATCAACGAGAACAACGCGCTCGTGACCGCCTTGGGACGCGCCGCCGGGGGCGAATCCGTGGCTGTCCCTGAACTCAAGCCCGGCCGCTTCCCGAGCACCGACGAGCGGGACCCCGCGGACGAACTCCTGCTGCTCGACGCCGACACGGACCAGCAGTACGTGGTGGATGCCGTCCGCGCGGGGGACTCCCTCGTGGTCAGCAGCCCGCCGGGAACCGGCCAGACCCAGACGGCCCTTAACACCATCGGCGCGCTCGTCGATGAAGGCAAAACCGTGCTGGTGGTGGGGGACAGACGAGCCAGCCTGGGCGAAATCTCCGCCCAACTGGACACGCTGGGACTCGACTCGGCCCTGTTCCAGCTCACCGGGAACGCCGCTCCGCTGCAGCTCAAGGGCCAGCTTGTGCGGGCCATCGTGCGCAACGAGAAGTCCCTCGAGCCCCAGCTGGGCAACCTTCATGCGACCCTGACCGAGCACCGTCACGCGCTCAGGGACCACGTAGCGTCGCTCCACAATGTCCGCCAGCGCTGGGACTGCTCCCCGTATGAGGCCATGCAGTCGCTGGCCGCGCTGACCTCCATCCAGCCGGAGGCCCCGGCCACCACCGTCCGGCTCAAGCGCAGCGTGCTGGACAGCATCCGCGACCGCGAGGAACTGGCCGGACGGCTCCGCCGCGCCGCCGAGCTGGGCAGCTTCAGCCGGTCCTCGACCACGAGCCCCTGGCATGGCGCACGGCTCCTCACCCGCAAGGAAACCCAGGAAGCCCAGCAGGTTGCCCGGTCCGTGGCGGAAAGGCTGCCGGAATTGCGCGGGCGGATGGACGGCGTCGCCGACCACGCCGAGATCCGCCTCGGCGAGACATTCTCCGAGTGGGGCGACCAGATCGAACTCCTCGTAGCGGTCCGCGAAAGTCTCGACAAATTTACCCCGGACATCTTTGACCGCCCGGTCCACGACCTCATCTCCGCGACCGCCGCCTCTTCCTGGCGCCGCGAACGGAACATCGAGATGCCATCCATGCAGCGCTCCCGCCTGCGCCGGGTGGCAAAAGAGTACGTCCGGCCCGGTGTGCACATCGCCGATCTGCACAGCTCCCTGGTCCTCGTGCAGGACCAGCGCGCCGCATGGTCCGGGTACGCCACGACGCAGCGACACCCGGCCGTCCCATCCGGCCTCGCGGAAATCATCGCCCTCTACCGCGGGCTGGAAGCTGAACTCGCCGAGCTGGGTCAGGCCGTCCGGCACACCGCGGCCGGCGGGGAACTTCACGGCACCCCGTATGAGGAACTGATGGAGCGCCTGGAACGCCTGGTGGCGGACACGGGCACCCTCGAGACCCTGCCGGAGCGGACGCTCCTGGTCGAAAACATGCGCGAGCACGGCCTCGGTGAGCTGCTCTCCGACCTCGCGGAACGCGAAGTGCCTGCCGAGTCGGTGGCGGCGGAACTCGAACTTGCCTGGTGGCAGTCGGCCCTGGAAGCCATGATCAGCGGCGATGACTACCTCGCCATGTCCGACGGCGACGCCCTTCGCCAGCTCGAAGCGGAGTACCGCCTCGCGGACAACGCCCACATCGCGAGCGGTGCTGCAAGGTTGCGATGGAAGCTCGCCGAACGCTGGCGGGCCGCCATCGGGGAAAACCCGCGCCAGGCTGACCTGCTCCGGAGCCTGCTCAAGGACGGCCGCGTGACCCTGGCTGCCCTGACCGGACAGGCCCCGGAGCTGCTGCCCATGCTGGTGCCTGTGTGGTCGGTCAGCCCGTACCTGATGACGGGCGTGCTTCCGGTGGAGCAGAGGTTCGACGCCGTCGTCATCCTCGACGCCGAGGCGACCTCCCTGCAGGCCGTGCTGCCGTCCATCGCCCGCGCGACGCAGGTCATTGCCTTCGGCGACGACCGGATTGCCAGCCCCCGGACCTTTACTGTCGGCGTGGAGCGGCTCGCCGCGGGGGAAAGCTCGCACCAGGGCGTTGAGAGCGCCTACAAGGCCCTCACCCGCGTACTGCCCGTCTGGAACCTCCGCACCGTGTACCGCGCGGTCGACGAAGACCTTGTGCGGCAGTTGAGCCGATCCTTTTACGACGGCGGGCTCCGCCGGCTTCCGGAGGGACAGTCCGCGACCGGCCTGGACCGGGCGTTGACGGTGGAATACCTGCCGGACGGCACCGGTCTGCCCAGCGCGGACCAGGACGGCGTCGAGTCCGTAGTGGCCGAGGTGAACCGGGCCGTTGAGCTCGTCTTCGAACACGCCAGGCTCCGGCCCCGGACGTCGCTCGCCGTCGTGACCGGAAGCCTCCGCCACGCCGCCCGGATCGGCGAGTCCATCCGGCTGCAGCTGCCCAACTACCCGCTGCTGGCCAGCTTCTTCACCGCGGGGGACGAATCCTTCCGCGTGGTGGACCTGGAACGTGCCCAGGGCCTGGTCCGCGACCATGTGATCTTCTCCCCGGGCTATGGCCGCACCCCGCACGGGCGCGCGCTCCACAGCCTGGGCCCGTTGTCCGCAGAGGGCGGCCGCGCCAAGTTCGCCCTCGCGATGACCCGGGGACGCCGCTCCCTGCACGTGCTCAGCTGCTTCCGTCCCGAGGACCTTGACGTCACGAGGCTAAGCCACGGCGCGGTTGACTTCTATGAGCTCCTGGACCGTGAAATCGCCGGCAACTCCGATCTGGGCAGCCCTGCCTCGCGGGCCGCCGCCAGCGAGCAGGCGCTTGGTGCGGACCCGCTCGTGGCGGACCTGGGTGACCGGCTCCGTGCCCGCGGGGCACGGGTTTGGCACCAGTACGACGGGGCCCTGAATATGGTGGCGGCGGCCGACCCGCTGAGCACTATGGGCCAGGACGACGCCGACGTTCCCCGGCCGGTGGCCATCGAGTCCGACGGCACCGAGCAATACCGGCGGCTGACCGTGCGGGAACGGAGCAGGCTCCGGCCCCAGCTGTTGGAGCGGCTCGGCTGGCGCTACATGCCGCTATGGACCATAGAGGTTTTCACCGATCCTTCCGCGTGCGCCGACCGGATCGGCGGCTACCTGGGCCTGGAAAAGCCTGCAGTGTCCAGCAGGAACCGGACCTCGCCGGGATTCTTCGACGACGACGTCGAGAACCTGGCCGGCAATGACGCGCAGGAGCGGATCCAGTGGTTCCAAGCGCGCTCGGACTGGCCGGACATCGAGGACGGACGCGGAACGGATCACCGAAGCAAGGAGACCGACGGCATGAGCGCAGACGGCGATAGCGGGAACGACGCTGCCAGCGGCGACGCCAGGGGCCGGGACACCCATAACCGGGAAGCCCCAGGTTGGGACGCCCAAGGTTGGGACACCCACGGCCGGGACACCGGCGACCGAAAGGATGCACTGGAATCGGCACGCCAGCCGGCAGCCCAGGCCACGGTCCCCGAGGATGTGCTGCCCAACAAGGCCACCGAAGACGATCCCCGGCGCTGGGGCGACCGGCCCAGCGGGTACGACCACGATTCCTGGCTCCAGGAGCAGAAACCTCCGCACTGGGGCTAATCACCTCACGGGGGAGTCCCGGAGGGACAGCCTACCCGGGAACGGCAGTGACGAGGACGAAGAACAGCTTTCCCTGGGTGGAGGACCCGGCGAGCCGCCGCGCCTGATCAGGGTCGGCTGCCACGACCAGAAGGCCGTCCGGTTCCCCGCTGGCCAGCCATTGGCCCGCCTCCCCGCCGTGCTCGGAGGTCCACAGCACAGGCACGGCCGCGGCCAGAAGCTGGGACACCGCCGGTTGTTCGAAGCCGTTGCCGCTCGTCATCACTACGTTCACAAGCTGCCCGGGGGAGAGTAGCCGGATTGACGCCGGATCCGCCATTCGGAGCGGCACGGCGGCGGATCCTGCCGGGCTGCCGGCCAGCAGCCCGGGCCCCAGCAGTTGCGCATCGGTGAGCAGTTGGCCTTTGCGAAAGGCAACCGCCAGTTGCTTGCCCTGTAGCTCGGCGCTGGTGCTGAAGCTGCCGCCGGGCACAACGCCGCGGGGGACGTTCAGTACCGTGAGGTCATCTACTGCCAGTGTCTTGCCGGCCGGCAGGTCCCTGGCCGCAGCGAAGGCGGTCACGGTGTCTGCAGGCTCGGGAGTCAGCTGCTGCACCGTGAGGCCCGCGGCGACGCATAGCAGGAGGGCCACGGCGAGACGCCGGTTGCGGTTCAGCCAGCGGCTCAGGCGCCGGCGCTGCGGCAGACGTTGAGGCAGATGGGGCGGTCTGCTGGTCCGCCCGGGGTGTGTGGGTGGACCGTGCAGTCGGCTGGAAACGGGGGACATACCGCCACGCTACGCAGCGGATCTGCCAAGCGGCAGGCGTGCAAGTGCCTATGTGGACAAGTTGGCGTCCACCGCGCAGTGGCGCGGCCTAGGAAGCAGAAGCGGAAGCGGAAGCAGCCGCGGGCGTTGCTGCGGGAGTAGCTGCCGGTGCGGGCGCGACGGCGCTGCCCTTGGCCTGACGGGAGTCCGTCCGGTAGAAGCCGGAGCCCTTGAAGACGACGCCGACGCTGTTGAACTTCTTGCGCAGGGTCCCCTGGCATTCGGGGCAGGACGTGAGGGAGCCATCGGTGAATGACTGCACGATCTCGAAGTTGTGGCTGCAGTCCTTGCAGGCGTATGCGTAGGTGGGCACTGGAAATCCTCCTCTAGGACAAACGAGCAGGTCCCGTGCTGCCCGGTCAGGATCACTGCCGACATATCCGCCGACAGGTTCCGTCCCTTAGCAGTCGCAGGGCCTGAGTGCTAATTCTATCATCCGGGAGGCGGGGTCTCCCGAGGGCGTTTACAGCAACCGGATCAGCCCGGCCGGTGTCAGGGCGGCAGCTACCTTGCGGTCAAAGTACTCCGCCGGGATGCTCCCGGCGGGCAGCACCTCGCCGGCGAAGACGACGGCTGCGGTCGGCAGCGGCGGGAACGCGCCGTCGTCGGGCAGCGTGGGCCGCGCTGGCAGGACGGCATCCAGAGCCGCGAGGAACTTGTCGTAGTAGCCGCCGCCCTGCCCGATTCTGTTGCCGGCGAGGTCCACCGCGGTGGCCGGCAGGAAGATGCCGGCGACGTCCCCCATCACCGCCGTGCCGTGGCGTTCCCCGGCAGGTTCCTGGATGGGGGCGTAGCGGCTGCGGACAAACCCTGACGACGGCGTCCAGAAGACCCAGCTCAATTCGAGCGCGGGCTCGCAGACCGGCAGCAGCACCCGGTGCCCGGCGCCGTGCAGCGCCGTCAGCAGGGGGAGGGTGGGCGGTTCGGACCCCACGCCCAGATAGGCGGCGAATGTGGCGGGCACGTTAGCGCCCGCAGCAACCGCGGCAACTGCGGCAGCAACAACCGCGGAGGCCCAGGCCAGGCCGTGGCGTGCGAGGCCCACCCCTGCGCTCTCCAGCTCAGCCGGCGACAGGGCGGCGCGCCGGGCGCGGTGGCTGGACCGGATCTCTTCCTTGGACGCCATGACGGCCCGTACCTCCATCTGGCGAAGGCCGGGAGTGCGTGCCCCCCGGCGGCTGGAATGATTACCTATTGTTTTGGTCCCTCCGTTAGATTAGTCCAGTGACTACACCCAACGCTCCCGTCCGCAAGGCCGTCATCCCCGCTGCGGGCCTCGGCACCAGGTTCCTTCCCGCGACGAAGGCCATGCCCAAGGAAATGCTGCCCGTCGTCGACAAGCCGGCCATCCAGTACGTCGTCGAGGAAGCAGTCAACGTCGGCCTGAGCGACATCCTGATGATCACCGGACGCAACAAGCGCGCGCTCGAGGACCACTTCGACCGTGTCCCCACGCTTGAAGCCACCCTTGAAGCCAAAGGGGACACCGCCAAGCTCGAGTCGATCCAGGCTGCCAGTAACCTCGGCGACATCCACTATGTGCGCCAGGGCGATCCCCTGGGCCTGGGCCACGCGGTCCTCCGCGCCAAGCAGCACGTCGGCTACGAGCCGTTCGCAGTCCTGCTCGGCGATGACCTGATCGATGCCCGCGACGAACTGCTCAGCACCATGATCGAAGTCCAGGCCAAGACCGGCGGATCCGTCATCGCCCTGATTGAGGTGGATCCCGCCCAGATCAGCGCCTACGGCTGTGCCGACGTCGAGGCGATCAGGGGTGAGGAGTACGTCCGGATCAAGCACCTCGTGGAGAAGCCCGACGTCGATGACGCACCGTCCAACCTTGCCGTGATCGGCCGCTACGTCCTCCACCCGGCGGTCTTTGAAGTACTGGAACGCACCGAACCCGGCCGTGGCGGTGAAATCCAGCTCACCGACGCCCTGCAGGAGCTCTCCTCCGGCGACGGCGAAGGCTACGGCGTCTACGGCGTCGTGTTCCGCGGCCGCCGCTACGACACCGGCGACAAGCTCAGCTACCTCAAGGCCTGCGTCCAGCTTGCCTGCGACAGCGAGGACCTGGGCCCCGGCCTGCGTGAATGGCTGCCCGGCTTCGCCTCTAGCCTCGCTCCGAGCCTCACCAAGTAATTCCCATGGCGGGCTTCAACTGGCCGGTCACGCTGGAAAGCGGTGACCTCGTCCTGCGGCCGATCCGCTACCGCGACCGCAAGGCATGGACCGAGGTCCGCACCCGCAACAGCGAGTGGCTGGCACCCTGGGAAGCATCGAACCCCGCTCCCGGCGGCGGGCTGCCGGACTACCGGCAGATGGTGCGGTCCCTCAAGGTGCAGGCGGGCCAGGCCACCGCCCTGCCGTTTGTCATCACGGCCCGGACCCCGGGTTTCCAGGAACCGGTGCTGGTGGGCCAGTTGACTGTGTCCTCGATCGTATGGGGCTCCGCAATGATGGCAACGCTGGGCTACTGGGTCGATAGGGACCGGGCGGGCCACGGCATCGCCCCGACCGCGGTGGCCATGGTGACGGACTACTGCTTCAGCACCCTGGGGTTACACCGGATGGAGATCAACATCAGGCCCGAAAACGGACCCAGCCTCCGGGTGGTCGAGAAGTTGGGCTTCCGCGATGAGGGCTCCCGGCCGCGCTTCCTGCACATCAACGGGGCATGGGCCGACCACCGCAGCTTCGCGCTGACGTCCGAGGAAGTCCCCGATGGTCTGCTGGACAGATGGCTCCGGGGCCGCCCGGAGTGAGTCCGCGGCCCGCTCCCGGGCCGGCCTTGCTTCATAAATCCACTGAATTGCAGTTGCCGGGCGACACACCGCGGATAATGCGGCGCCGATCCCGGTGTTGCTCATACGGTTTTGAGTGTGGACTTCCCTCTCAGCAGCTCTGTGATCCTTGTGAGTGCTGTTGCGCTCTGGATTGTGTGGGTTGGCCCCTATCTGCTCCGGAACGGCCGCCACCGGCTGCAGCCTGCGGGCGAGCTCCTGGCGGATGTCATCGATCGCGAAAAGCCAGAAACCCAAGCCGGGACTGTCATGAAAATGACAGCCCAGCAGGAGAAACCCATGACCAGTACGCAGCGCACGGAATCCGCAACGAGCATCGCCGGCAGCGACGGCGCCCGGAAGCTTGCCGTACCCGGTCCGGCTTTCAGGATCCGCTACGGCCGCTTCGCCCTCGCCCTGGCGGGCCTGGTGTCGCTGCTCACCGGGGTGGTCTTTGCGGCCCTTCGAATTTTTGGCATCGGCCCCGCGTTGCTGCCCGTCGTGGCACTGCTGGCAGCTGTCGGCGCCGTCGTGATGCTCCGCCGGCTGGCTGTCCGGGACCGCCGCCGCACAGTGAACGCCGCTTTCCGCGCGGCGATGAGCGCACCGGCCCGGCCGGCGCAGCCCGCTCCGGAGAATGCCGACGCCGGGCGGCCAGCCGGGGACACCGGGTTCACCAAGCGGACCGAAACTACGCTCTTCGACGCCCAGGCTGAGCCTGCCGCCCGCCGACCCGCACCGAAGCTCCTCACAGCCCAGGAACTGCGCCAGGCGGCTTTGGCGGAAGCGGTGGCCTCGGGTGACACGTCTGTCCGCGTCGCCGCGGACCCCGCCCCGACTGCCACCGGGGGATCCAGCTGGGAGCCGGTGGAAGTTCCGAAGCCCACCTACGTTGAAGCGCCGAAAGCCGAGCGTGCCGCACCCGAGCCGCTCGACCTGCCGGAAACTCCAAAGGCAGTCGGCAAGCCCTCACTCAAGCAGGGCACTGCCACCCAGTCGGCGTCGTCCGCGCCGCTGGGTGCTGGCACCGACGCCGACGCGAAGACGCCCGGGAAGGCTCAGAGCGCGCTCAGCAACCTCGACGACGTCCTGCAGCGCCGCCGCGCCTGAATCACTCCGTCAATGCCCCGGGCCGCCAGCAAAGGGCAGCCCGGGGTTTTTCGTGCGGTCCGGGGACTGCCCCAACCGGCCGCAGGGCGGTAGCCTCGGGGCATGAGCAGAATCTGCATCGCCGGGGGAACAGGTCAAGTTGGCCGCGAGGTGGCCCGTCAGGCCCTTGCCGCCGGGCACACGGTCGCCGTCGTCAGCCGGAACCCGCCGCCGGCCGGTACGCCGGAGGTGGCAGGGGGAGCGGAGTACTTTCAAGCCGACGTCACGACGGGGGTGGGGCTGGCAGCGGCGCTGGCCGGGGCCGACGTCGTGATCGATTGCCTGGAAGGGCGCTCCGGCAAGGCCTTGAAGAACTTCGCCGACGGCGGCGCGCGGCTGCTCGCCGCTGCCCAGGACGCCGGCGTGGCCAGGGCAGCGTTGCTGTCCATCATCAACTGCGACCGGAGCGGCTTCGGCTACTACAAATCCAAGGCCGCCAAGGAACACGTGTACGAACTGTGCGGGCTCGAGACTTCTGTGCTCCGGGCAACTCAGTTCCATTCGCTGTTGGCCACGATATTTGCGGCAGGCTCGAAGCTTCGGATCATCCCGGTCATTGGCGGCGCCCGGTTCCAGCCGATCGCCCCCTCGGAGGCCGCGGCGGCGCTGCTCGCTGCGGCACTCGACGCGCAGTCCGGTCGCCGGCACCGGGTCCTCACCATCGGCGGACCGGAGATCGCCGGGATGGCTGAACTGGCCCGGGAGTGGAAGCAGGCGAGCGGGTCCCGCGGACGGCTGGTCCGGCTGCCGCTGCCGGGCGCGATGGGCAGGTACCTGCGTGCGGGCCTGAACCTGGTTCCGGAGGAACGACACGGCACGGAGACATTCGCGGGCTGGCTGGCAAAGAGCGCAGATAGTTTGTAGCCTAGGGACACCGGCAACGCCGTTCCCTCGGGACCGGCGTTGTTTCGGGGCTATAGCTCAGTTGGTAGAGCGCTTCGTTCGCATCGAAGAGGTCAGGAGTTCGAATCTCCTTAGCTCCACTGCAAAAGCCTTCTGAACTGCGGAAACGTTGGGTTGGAAGGCTTTCTGTTTGCCTCTCGATGGCTCAGCCACACGGAAACCACACGCTTTCGTTAAAATTCTGGTGTGGGTTTCACGTCTTGAAGTCCGTGCGCCGGACTCCGTGGCGGCTGCCGGCATTCATCTGGGCATGCGGTCCGGGCCGGATGGTGATTCCTTGCCGAACTTTTGGAGTGTGTCCGTGAGATCCGGTGACTCGTTGGCCTTGGCGATGTAGTGCTTTTCCGTAATGGCCGTTCCCGAATGCCCGAGTTGCGCCGCGGCATGCTTGGAGCTGTAGTCCTGGTCAATCAACGTGGCAACAGATTTCCGGAAGACATGCGGCGTGACCCATTCATAATCCGATCCGGCCCGGGCGTCCCGCCACTGCCTCCGGAAGTTATGTGGGCTCCGCACGGTTCCAGTAGAAGACGGGAACAACATGTCTTTGGGTTTGGGCTCCTCGGCTAGATGCCGGCGCCGGAGGGTTTGCACGGCATAGGGAGGTACCTTCATGGTGCGGAAGCCGGCTTTTGTCTTCGGACGGTCCTGTCTGTAGGCACCGCGGCCTTTTTCCATGACGACGGTGCCGGAGATGGTGATCGTGGGCGGTTCCGCTTCGAGATCGATATCTTGCCAGCGGATGGCTAGGACCTCTCCTATTCGGGCGCCGGTGGCAAGAAAGATATCTAGGACGTCGAGTAGGTCTGTTGCACGTGGACGTCCCTGGTGACTGGGGTCCTCCTGCCACCTGCCAATGACGATCCTGAGCTTCTGAACGTCTTTGACGGACAGGGCTTTGACGTTCTTGGTTGCGATCTTGATGGGTCCGACATCCCGGATTGGATTGCTGTGCAGGGCATCATGCCGGACCGCGAGACCGATCATGCCGGTCAGAACGATTTTCGAATGACGTGCGGTGGCCGGGTGGTCTGCGGCGACGTTTTTGAGGAACCGGTCGATGCGGCCGGTGCTCAGTTCGTGCAGTCGGAGTCCGGCCAATGCGGGCTTGATGACACGCCTGTAGGTGTCGCGATAGCCATCGATGGTCCTCCGGCCTGCGCGACCATTGTTCTCGATTTCGTCGAACCACATATCGCTGAGCTCGGATAGCCGAGTGTTTCTGGAAATTTCACTCGAGGTAGGGGCTTGCCGATCCTGGAATGAAGTGACCAGGTTTCGCTCTGCGGCGGCTCCACTATTTCCCCAAGCTTCCGCGGTGCGGGTGATGCCGTCGGTGTCACGGTATCTCGTTGCAGCACGCCACCGGCCGTTCGAGTGTTTCTTCCGGCTAATCTTCCCCCAGGTGCCGAGCGGCAGCGGTGGTCTTGGTGACATCTAGGCTTCCAGGCGAGAGGACAACCAGGAATCGTAGTCGGTCCGGCTGATCCGCAGGTGCCTACCGATGCGGTACGCGCGAGGCCCGAGGTGTTTGACCCGCCACTGGTAGAACGTCTGCTCCGGAATCTGAAGCTGGGTGCAGATGTCCTTAGGGGTCAGCCACTGATCGTCGGCAGTTTCTGCAGTGTTGCTGCTTTCTGGGGTGGTAGTCATGAGGTTCTCCGTCGTAGTTGCCGGCCCAAGGGCAAGGTCTGTTCCTGGTTCATAGGAGCAGGGCATTGGGACGGCATGACGGACACTTGGAAGCTTGCCGCCAGTGCGCCGGCGTGGCGCTGCACGTGTTCGGGGGAAGCGCTGAACTGAGCCGATGAGTGTTGCACCAGTCCAGCGTCTTGAAGCAGGTCGAGGTGCCGGCGGACGTTCGACGGCGCGGCGTGGAGTTCACTGCCGATCTGGCTGCAGGTTGACGGGCCGGTTCTCAGGAGGAAGCGAATGATTCGGCTTCGCGTTCTGTTCATCAAGATGCTCGACATGGAGACCACAACCTGAGGAGTGATGAGGGAGGCTTGTGTAGACGGGTCTACACAAGCAGGGTACCCCCGGTCCAGGTCATGTTGGAAGAGGCTCACTTCGGAAATGAATGCCCGACGAAAGTGAGGGCATTCCCATGCTGGATCACCCGCAGATCAAAGCGTTCAACGAAGCCGCCGCGATGCTCCGTGCTGAACGGTACTGGGACTACGGTTCAAAGGACGAGCACCTCGAGTTTCTGAGGGCGCTGAGTGAGGTGCTGGCCGAGGTCTGCTACCACCTGGACGAAAATGACGTGCTCCCGCCGGAGCTCCTCAAGGCCGGTCGGGACATGGCGGCTCCCGCGATCCGGAACCTGCCACTGCGTCCGTCGGCGCACCTTGTCCTAATGTCTTATCTGGACCGTCGGATCGAGCAGTTGATTGCCGCGCCGGATGACTCAGGCAATACTGGGGCGAAGGGGAGTCGTAGCGCCTGACCGGACTGCCGGCCCCCGATCGAATGAAGGGGTGGGCAGCGACGATGGACGATACAGGGCCAAGTGACGTGTTGTCTTCCCAGGCCCAGCTGGCTCGTCGTCTGAACCTGTTGCTCGACGTCGTGGTTGCTGAACGCGGGAAGCCCGTAACGTTCCGCGAGGTTCAGGCCGAACTCGAGGGTAGGGGCATCAAGTTGTCCCGCGCGCGCTGGTTCTATATGAAAGAGGGGACTGGGCGTCTGGTCAGCGATCCGGTGCTGTTGGCAGGGTTGTGCAACATCTTCAACGTTGACCCCTCTTACCTGATCGGCGACGACGCCGAATTGCCCGAACGGATCGATTCGCAACTCGAGTTTGTGAAGTCCCTGCGTGCGGCCAGGGTGAAGTCCTTCGCGGCGCGGACGCTGGGCGACGTGTCGCCGGAAACGCTAAAGGCCATCTCTGAATACCTCAACAGGGACATCGACCGCCATCCTGGAGCGGAAGAGGCTGCAGCTAATCCTCCAGGAGATACTGAAGATGAGCCGCCAACAACACTTTGATCCGCGCGGGGTTGGCTGAATAGCGCGGCGAGCGTCCATGCCGTCGGCCAGGCTCAAGGTCCACCGCGATGGCGCCGGTCTCCTCAAGGGCAAGCAGGTGCTTGGCCACGCTCGGCTCACCGGCGCTCACTGCTGCCACGATGTCACCGCGGGTTGCCGGACCATGCGCGGAAAGGTAGCGGAGGATCTCGTTGCGTGATCTGTTGCCAAAGGTCGCGACGGCGGCTTCGACGTCGTTCGACCAGGCTTCGTCGTGCGGCTGCGTGATCCTGGGCATGGAACCATTCTTACCGAACGAACCCCGAAAAGTAAGACTCGCAGTCTTGACGATACTTTAAGTAACCTTGACAATAGTTTGTATAGCCTTGTTGTAGTCGTGGTTGGCGCTGATTGTCGTGGCCACACCTGAGGCGCCGGCCGTGCCGACGCCGGCCTTATTGGAATCGTTTAGTTAATGCGGTGAAGACCATGCGCGTCGAATCCAGGGCGAACCACGCCCAACAAGATCAAGCAAGTGCAGGAACCATCGATGTCTCATTGCGCGGTGCGCCGGAGCCGGCCGAGGTTTCAGTCCCGGTAGATCAAATCATGATCGCCGTCGACGGCGTTCAGCGATACGTGGTTTCGCATCTGGCGCGGATCGGCAGGTCCTGCGACGTGGACGACGTTATGCAGGACATCCGGGTCGCGGTGTGGGATGGGGTGACCCGGGGTCATTACCGCCAGCTACCCGGCATTCCGTTTGGTGCCTGGGTTCAGGGGGTGTGTGCGAACGTGTGCGCCGCGCACGTCCGTCGAGAGCTGAGCCATCAGACGCTCCCGCTGATCGTTGAACCAGGGAATGCCGACGGGTATACGCCGTTTGTTGCTCTGGCGGTGCTGGGCATGGACCGGAGCGGGGCTCAAAGTACTGAGAAGATCATTGATCAGCAGTGGGCGCGAATGATCATTGAACTGACGCGGGGCAGCGTGCCCAAGGTAGTTTGGGACCTTGCCGTCGACAGCCTCACCGGGCCGCGTCACTACGGTCCGCCGTCGCCGCAGGACCGCCGTCGCTGGCACGCGGTGACCGTAGTGCGCCAGACGGCGAAAACCGTTCAAAATGCACTGGACGTTGATCAGGGAGCCATCCGCAACATCGGAGACGTGTCCCGGCACGCAGCAGAGTGCCTGCCCACACCGGTACTCCGCCGAACAGCCGAAAGTATCGTTCGTGCTGGTCTCCGAGGACCTGAACGAAAGAGGGCTCTGGAGGGGTTGGCCGCCCAGTTGGGTGTCACCGAGCGCTATGTGGCTGTCCAGATCGGCTTCGCGCGGCGGCTGTATCAAACTGCGTGGAGGATTCTCCAGGCCGGGACGCGGACTGCCTGCTGAGTCATGTTGTGGGTCCGCACTCTCTCGATGAACAGGCGAGGAGGAGGCCGGAATGTCCGTATTGCGGAGAAGCTCACTGCCAGGAACAAACAGCCGGCGTCGATGGTGGATCGCAGCAATCGCGCTCTTGAGTGTGGTCACGGCGCTCATCGCTGTCATGCGGCCCACGCCGGCAGTGGCTCCGGTTCCACCATCGTCAACGATGCCCATCCCGCAGAGTCCGGCGAATGCTTCCCCCGAGACGCAGGCACAAACTCCGAGGGTGGCTCCTGACGTTGTGATTGCCGATGCGGACGGCGCACCTCGAACTGCTGACTTCCGCAAGCTCGCCGCCACGGCGGCGACGGCGATCTACACCTGGGACACGCGAACGTCGTCCTACTCGGAGGTCTACTCACGGCTCCGTGACTGGTGGGACGTGCTTCCGGACGGGTCCAACCCCTTGGCAGTCCTGGTGCAGGAGTTCGAAGCGACCGGGGTCAACGCGGGAAGCTACGCGACTTTGGCTGATCAACAGGCGTACCGTTCGGCCGCGGTTGAATCCCTGCGCTGCGACAGCGAGTTGGCCAAGGTGAGGGAGCGGCCGGCGCCATGGGCGGGCCTGCATGTGTGCACAATCTCGCTTAGGGTTCTGGATCAATCGGCTTCGACCAGCAACACCTACACGGCGCCCGTCAGCGTCATGGTGAACTGCCCGCCTGCTGTGACGGCCCCGCCGGATCATTGCGTCATGGTCGGCTTTTACGCGGCACCGAGCAGGATCGTGTACTGATGCCAGCCGCCATGCTGTTTGCTGGGCTGGTCAGGCGCCGGGCCATCCTGCGGGTTTTTCTGGCCGCGGCCTCAGTCTTGATCCTCGTGGGGGCCTTCGCTTTTAGCGCAACCGTGGCGGTGCTCGGCGCGGGCGCCGTTGACACAACGAGTGTCTGCTCGCAAGGCGGCGCGGGCGGGCAGCCAGCCGCGAACAGAGCGGGTGCCATCAGCATCCGCGCGAGCAGCCAGGCCCCGGTCAGTGTGACCGCGAGGCAAATGGCCGTCGCGGGGGACTATGTTTCGATCGGCCAGCAATTGGGCGTTCCCCGAGACGGCCAGATCATCGCAATCATGATGGCACTGCAGGAATCCAGCCTCAGAGTCCTCGCCAACGTAAACGTACCTGCCTCCCTCCAGTACCCGCATGACGGCCTCGGCAGCGACCACGATTCCCTCGGTACCGCCCAACAGCGCCCGGCGGCCGGCTGGGGGTCCGTTGGGCAGCTAATGGATCCCAAGTACAACGTGCGAGCTTTCTACGGCGGACCTGCCGGTCCCAACCGTGGCAGCCCGCCCGGGTTATTGGATATTCGCGGTTGGCAATCCATGAACAAAGGCCAAGCTGCGCAAGCTGTTCAGGTGTCGGCGTTCCCGGAGCTGTATGCGCGGTGGGAGGCTGAAGCAACGGCCATAGTTGACGCGCTCGACGGCGGGATAACACCGGCTACGTGCGTCGATAGGCTGCATTCCTCGAAGGACGCGGTCGTTCCCACAAATCTGAGTCAAATCCGCAAAGATATCCTGCGGTTTACCCAGCAAGGGGTCGGCGGCGCCTACGTATGGGGTGGCACGGAGTATAAGGCGTGGGACTGTTCCGGTTACGTCCAGTGGATCTACGGACAGGCTGGATTCAATCTGCCGCGAGTGGAGCAATGGAGGGTCGGTACGCGGACCGACAATCCGCAGCCCGGGGACCTGGTGGTCCAGAACGCACAGGGGTCGAACAACTGGGGCCATGTTGGCATTTATGCGGGGGACGGCATGATGTACAGCGCGCTAAATCCCGCGGTGGGTACGCTACTGCATCCAATAGCTTGGAATACGGATTCGGCGTATTTTGATCTATTGACGTGACGCGTAGTTACGCCGAACGTAGAAGCCCGAATTTAGCTCCTGCGGGCGGGATAGGAACGGAAAAATTCTCGATACAGGCTCTAAGGAGATGTCCGTGACCGGGCGAGCGCATGCAGCGCTTGCCAAGGGTGGGGTGCGCGGGGGAGCCGTGGCCGGCGCTTGGAGTCGCTGAGGAGGTTGATAGGGCGCAAAACGCGAGAGAGCGCGCCGTCATGCCAGCAATCGTTGTTCGGGACATTCCGAGATCGCGGGCAAGCTGCGCAACGGGTTCACCGCCTTCGACCCAGCGGTCAGCGCTTCGAATCTCGGTCGGTGGACTTCTGTCGCGCCGAAACGCGTGCGGAGCCGATCAGGTTCGTCATTGGCTGCTCCGATGTGTCTGGTAACCAACGGTGGATACGCCGATTCCATCAAAAGGTTTCGACCGTCACCGACATTCGAGACATAGTTACGAGAATCGACGGCCGCGGACGAGCCCACACCATCCCGCGGAAACTAAAGTATTGCCGACGCACCGGTCGCCGGGTCGACGAGACGCCTCGTATCCTAAGGGTTACGAGACTGCCTGGTGCTCCAGTTGGGGGACCATAAGCGGGCGATAAACCGGGCAGGTCATACGGGCTTCCGGACACCAGGCCTCACGTAGGCGAGAATTCGAGGCGATGCGCCCTTTCATCGACCCACTTACGCGGCTCACACTGTGTGAGCCGGCGCGAATTCACTCGGCTGCTTGCGCGCTGAGTGCTTCCATTAGTCCTTGTGAAAGTGCGTGTTCGATGGCGAGCAGGCTTGCGCCGATGACTCCTGCTTCGGCGCCTGAGCGCGACTGTCCGATGTGCAGATTCTGGGTGGCTAGTGGCATGGACCGGGCGTAGACGACTTCCCTGATGCCTGCGATGAGGTGCTCTCCGGCTTGGGCCATGGACCCCCCGACCGTGATGACGGAGGGATTGACGATGCTGACGCATGCGTTGAGGACCTCGCCAATGTCTCGTCCGGCCTGGCGGACGGCCTGTATAACGGCGAGGTTCCCCGCGCTGGCTTGATCGATCACATCGGAAACTGTTTCAATCTGCTCGCCGCTTGCCCGCAGGGCTGCGGCAATAGCGGGCCCGCTGGCGACCGCCTCCAAGCAACCTGTATTGCCGCAGGAGCAGGCGATGCCTGCGCCTCTGGAGACGGAGATATGGCCGATATCGCCTGCGGTGCCATCAGCGCCCCGTTGTAACTGCCCTCCGCTGATAATTCCGGATCCTATGCCTGTGGCCACCTTGACAAAGATCATGTGCTCGGTATCGGGCCATATCGCTGAGCGTTCGCCGAGGGCCATGATGTTTACATCGTTGTCGACCAGCACCGGGACGGGGAAGGCTTGCTGGACTCTGCCCGGCACATCGAATCCGTCCCATCCGCGCATGAGCGGCGGCTTGGACGGCTTCCCTGTGCTGTGCTCTACGGGGCCGGGCAGACCTATACCGACGGCAACCAGGTCAACCGCGTCGCGTTGAATCTGTGCGAGCAGCTTTGCGATGGTGTCGCAAAGACAGGCGAGGACCTCTTCTGGGCCGGTCCTGATGTCAAGGGGTGTATGAATTTCGGCCAGTATCGAACCGGCGAGGTCGGTGATGGCCATCGTCGCGTGGGTGGCTCCGAGGTCAGCCGCAGCGACGATGCGTGCCGTGGGATTGAAAGCAATCCTAGCGGACGGACGTCCCCCTGTGGACAAGGCATCCGATACCGGCATTACGAGCCCAAGCCGGGTCAGGGAATCGATCCGCAGGGCAACAGTCGAACGAGCGAGACCGGTGGTGGCCGCCAAATCAGCTCGCGTCCGCGGCTTCCCGTCGCGCATGAGCTGGAACAGCTCAAAGGTGCCGAAGCCGGCGGCAGTCGCTACTCCTGGCTTGTTGATACCAATCGCCTTCCGTTCTTTACATCGCAAATTCCCTCAGCCTATTGCATCATGCGCGTCAGCTTCTCGGTCCGTGTTGTAAGTATATCCTCAAACAGCGATCTTTTGTATTGGCCTTGACAGAAGTCCAGTGACGAGTGTCATACTTTGGTGGTGAAGACAAATGACCTCGACGCTGAGCGGCCTGTCCTGCGGGCCGGCTTTATTGGCAGCGGATTTATGACCGGCATCCATGCGCGGGCCGTCAGGGCCGTTGGGGCAATCCCGGCCGGGGTAGCGTCTTCCACTCCGGAGAGCGCAGAGGCGGCCAGTGTTCGCTTAGGTCTGGGACCGGCCTTTTCCTCCGTCGAACAGCTTCTGGCCGACGATTCCATAGACGTTGTCCACATCTGCACACCCAACACCACGCATGCGGAACTGACGGAGGCCGCGATCAGGGCGGGAAAACACGTCATCTGCGAAAAGCCGCTGGCGACAAGCGCCGCGGACGGGGCGCGGCTGACCCGTCTGGCCGCGGAAGCCGATGCGGTCGGCGTCGTACCGTTTGTATACCGGTTTCACCCTATGGTCCGGGAAGCCAGGTCCCGAGTACGAAATGGTCAAGCGGGCCGGATCCTGAGCGTTCAGGGCTCGTACCTGCAGGACTGGCTGCTGTCCAGCGAGGACAATGACTGGAGAGTGGATGAAAAACTGGGAGGCCCGTCACGGGCCTTCGCGGACATTGGATCCCACCTCTGTGACCTCATAGAGTTCGTGCTCGATGACCGCATCCAGCATCTGACGGCACTCACCCGGACTGTCTTCGGGCAGCGGGGCAGCACCACCGAGGTCAAAACGGAAGACATTGTTTCCGTGCTTTTCGAAACACGGAAGGGCACTGTCGGCACGCTCATGATCAGTCAGGTCGCGCCAGGCCGGAAAAACCGTCTGGCCCTGGAAATCGGCGCTATGGCCGAAAGCCTGTTCTTCGATCAGGAAAACCCTGAATTGCTCTGGATCGGACGTCGCGGCGGGGCGCAGCTCCTGCAGCGGGACGCAGCAGTGCTCGACCCTGCCGCTGCAAAATACTCGGTGGTCCCGGCCGGTCATCCCCAAGGATATCAGGATGCGTTCAACGCCCTGATGGGTGATGCCTATGCAGCCATGGACGGGCGGGTACCAGACGGGCTTCCTGTGTTCGCGGACGGCTACCGGTCAGCTGTTCTGACCGAGGCCATCCTCGAATCCAATGCGCGAAGAACCTGGGTGGAAGTGCCGGCGCATCCCCCTGATCCTTTGTTTCACAAGCCATTGAACGCTTCAATACATGAGGCCTGAAGGACCAGCAACTCTACTGGCCCCGGGCAAGACAACGAAAGAAAAGGAAAGGCACCAACGATGCTGCAGATCAAAGATCACGAAGGAAACCCGGTAAAGCACGGACGGGCAACGGTCAACGGCGTGCGCCTGCACTATGTGATCGCCGGACAGGGAGAACCGCTCGTGCTGGTCCACGGGGTTCCCAAGACCTGGTACTACTGGCACCGTCTAATCCCCTTACTCAGCAAGCACTACACCGTCATTGCACCGGATGTCCGCGGTTTCGGTGACTCATTCAGGCCCAAAGACGGTTATGACATGGAAACCATCGCGGACGACATCGTGGCACTCGTGCAGCACCTCGGGCATGAAAAATTTCGTCTCGCGGGTGAGGACTGGGGTGCTGCCTTCGCATATGCCATCGCCGCAAAGTACCCGGAGAAGGTCAGCAAGCTCTCCTACGGCGAAATGCTTCTGCCCGGATTCGGTCTGGAGGAATGGTCGAACCTGAACTCCGACAACGTCAACTCCAATCATTTTCTGTGGCACGTCAACTTCTTCCATGTCCGGGACATCCCGGAGATGCTCATCCAGGGCCGCGAACAGCTGTTCTGGGAGACCTGGATGAAGAATGAGACCTACGACCCGGCAGCAATTACGCCGGACTGCGTCCAGGAATGGGCGAGGACTTCCGCTGCCCCCGGCGGTCTCCGCGCCATTTTCGAGGTGTACCGCGCAACTTTCAAGAACATCGAGGACGACGAGAGGTGGGCAAAAACGAAACTCCCCATGCCAGTGCTCGCCGTGGGAAGTGAATACTTCATCGGCACCGAAGTCAAGAACCAGATGGACCGGGTATCTGACAACGTGAAGTACGTCCAACTCGATTGCGGCCACAGCATGGCTCTCGAGCGCCCCCAGGAGCTTGCCGAGCTCCTCATCGAATTCTTCAAAGACTAGACGACCCGTCCCGGCTCAGTTGGCCGGGTCACCGTCCGAACATTTCTTCCCTCCAAATAGTTCAACCCGCAACCTAAGGTCAAAGGACATTCATCGTGATCAATAAAAACAGTGCACGTGTGACCGGCGCCGTCGCCGGCGCCGCGGCCATAGCCCTGGCCCTCATGGGCTGCACGCCCAACTCGGGCGGACCAGCTGCCGGAGGCGCCGCAACGGCTAACAAAACCCAGATTGACCAGTTCCTTCTCGCCCCCGCCGATGCCGCCAAATTCCAGGCCAAGCAGGCCAGCACACCGATCAAGGGGCCGATCCAGGGGAGTGACCTGTACATGCCGTACACGGACGTTCTTCCCCTCCCCGACGGCCCGGTCGGAGACCCCAACAAGATCTACAACGTTTGCTTCTCGCAGGCCCTGACGGGCTCCACCTGGGCTGTTGCCCAGCAGGAGAGCGTCATGGTCGAAGCTGCCAGGCACCCTAATGTCAAGGTCAAGTCCTACAACACGAACAATGACCCGCTGAAGCAGGTGGCTGACGTTGATTCCTGCCTCGCGCAGAACGTGGACGCGGTGGTCATCTGGCCGCATTCCGTGGAACCGCTGACTCCGGAGATCGAGAAAATCAAGAAGTCGGGCAAGGTCGTCGTTGGTATGGAGCGGACCGTCGCGACCCGCGATTACAGCTCCTGGGTGTATCTGGATAATGCCCAGGCGACGCGCGACCTGGCGAAGGCTGTCGGGGAAAAGCTCGGCGGCAAAGGCATCGTAGTCGAAACCGACGGCGCGGTCGGGTCATCACCGCAGATTCTCCGCCGTGCAGGGTTCGTGGACGCTCTCGCTGAACTTTACCCGGACATCAAGGTCGAGTTCACTGCGCCGACCGACTACAGCAGGGGCAGCGGGTACAAGGTGGCGCTCGACTACCTGCAAGCCAACCCCGACAAGAAGATCGGTGCGTGGTACGACCAGTACAGCGAAATCGGATTCGGGATCGACCAGGCCCTCAAGGACTACAAGCGGACCGACATTCCCCACTACTCGATCGTCGACGGCAAAGCTGCAGTACAAGCCGTAAAAGATGGAGTCTTCGAAGCTGTCGCCCCATGGAATCCGCTTCACGGTGACGTCGCCCTTCGTGCCGCGCTCTACCACCTCACCGGAAAAGACGTACCTCAGAACATCCTGCTCCAGCAGCCGCCGCTGATCACCAAGGACAACGCAGCGGCGCAGCTTCAGCAAAGCTGGCCTGGATAATCGTCATGACTATCACGACGGAAGATAAGAATGTCTCGGGGGAGAGGAGCGGTACCCCGCTCCTCTCCCTGCGGGGAATCAGCAAAGCCTATCCGGGTGTTCAGGCGCTATCGGGCGTCAGTCTTGACCTCTACCCTGGGAAGGGGCATGCTCTCGTGGGCGAGAACGGCGCCGGGAAGTCGACCCTCATCAAGGTCATTGCCGGCCTCGTGCACGCCGACGAAGGCGAGATCCTCCTCAATGGCGAGCCCACTCATATCCGTACGCCTGCGGAGGCAAGACGGTTAAGTATCAGTCTGGTGCCGCAGGAAATTTCGCTGGCGGATGACCGAAGCGTCGCGGAGAACATATTCCTGGGCCATCTCCCCCAGAAGAACTTTTTTGTTAAGCAGAAAAAGCTCGTCAGGCAGGCCTCCGACCTGCTGGGCCGCCTCGGACTGACCAACGTCAACGCGCGCCTGCCCCTTGGTGATTTCCCTCCGGCGGTCAAGCAGATGGTGATGATCGCCCGCGGCATCGCTGCCGAAGGAAAAATCTTCATCCTGGATGAGCCCACGGCCACGCTCACCGGCCCCGAGATCGAGCGCCTCTTCACGGTCATCGCCGAACTGAAGAGCCAAGGGGCTGCCGTGCTTTACGTCAGCCATCGCCTGCCCGAACTCGAACGTGTCGCCGATGACATCACAGTCCTTCGGGACGGCCAGGTCGTCGCCGAAATGCCCATGCAGGGCACGACGGAAGACGCGCTCGTCCAGGCAATGGTCGGCCGTTCCGTCGAGAAATTCTTTGACACCAAATCTGCCCATGACGTGAGCAGCGCAACACTCCTGGAAGTCAAGGGACTTGGGCGCGACGGGGTATTCGAGGACATCACCTTCAGCCTCAAAGCCGGCGAGATCGTGGGCCTCTCCGGCCTCGTGGGGGCGGGGAGAACCGAGGTCGCGAAAGCAATTTTCGGGATAGATAAATTCCAGCGCGGAACGGTAACAATTGCCGGCACGCAGAAAAAAATCCGTTCACCGAGGGACGCGATCCAGGCGGGCATCGCGCTCGTGCCGGAAGAACGCAAGGCCGAGGCCCTCGTGCTCGATTTCTCCATTTCGAACAACATCGTGCTGCCCCATCTTCGCGAACTCAGCACCCTTCGGTTCATCCGGGAGCGAAGACTCTCCAAATACAGCAAAAAGGTCGCCGCCGACGTCCGGGTGAAGGCCCCCAGCGTCCAGACACCGGTCCGGTCCCTCAGCGGCGGCAACCAACAGAAAGTGGTACTGGGGCGGTGGTTCACCAGCAATCCAAAAATCTACATCCTGGACGAGCCGACACGTGGAATTGATGTCGGCGCCAAGGCGGAGATCTATCAAAACATCGGCAGGCTGGCCGAAAGGGGAGCGGCGGCCCTGGTCATTTCTTCAGAGCTTCCGGAACTCTTGGGAATCTGTGACCGCATTCTGGTCATGCGTGCCGGCCGCATAGTCGGCGAGGTGGTCGCATCCGAAGCGACCGAAAAATCACTTCTTGAACTGGCGATTGGAACGACACCGTGATTCAGACCCATACAGCGGCACCTGCCTCCGCAGGGCCCGAAGAAAACTCGGCGATGCGGGAACGCGCCAGGCGGATTCTCGCGGCGAGCGGAATGCTGCCTGCCCTGATCATCCTGATCATCGTCGGTGCAGCATTGTCTCCGGCCTTCCTGACCGCGACAAACTTCTCCAACGTCCTTCGTCTCGGAGCCGTGATCGGCCTTCTCGCCATCGGCCAGACGCTCGTCATCCTCTGCGGCGGCGGCGGCATCGACCTGTCGGTCGCGTCTGTGGCGGCAGCATCTGCAGTGGTAGGGGCCATGTACCAGGGATACGGCCTACCCGCGGTGATATTCGCCAGCCTCCTGACCGGAGCCTTTTTCGGTCTGGTTAACGGACTCGGTGTCGCAATGGCAGGACTGCAACCATTCATCGTGACGCTGGCAACCCTGACCATAGCCCGGGGCGTCGCGTTCGAGCTCACCAACGCACAGCCGCTCTACCTTTCGCTTCCCGGCCTTGAAACGTTGGCGCGCGGAGCAGTGCTCGGAATCCCGGTGCCCATCGTGATCCTTGCCGCCGCGGTCGTCATCGGACAAATCCTGTTAAGCCGAACAGTCTTCGGCCGCAGTCTCTACGCCGTTGGCGGCAACGAGGACGCGGCCTTCGGATCGGGCATCAACGTCCGCAACTACCGCATAGGCGTCTACATCATCAGCGGCATACTGGCCGCCCTGGCAGGGCTGATCGGCATGGCCCAGCTCAACACCGCGGATCCAAACTTCGCCAACGGATACGAGTTGAGTGCCATTGCGGCCGTCGTCGTGGGCGGCGCCCTGCTCTCCGGCGGCCGCGGCACCATCGTCGGGACCGTCGTCGGCGTCGTAATTATGGCTCTGGTCTCCAACCTTCTCAACCTTCTGAACGTGAACCCCTGGACGAACCTCATGGTGACCGGCGTCATCATCGTCGTAGTCGTTGCACTCAACCGTTCGAAGGCCGGGGGAAAGAAGGCCAGCGGGCTACTCCAGACCCTGCCGTTATTCGGCGCCCTCATCGTGGGGGCCGTCGTACTCTACGGCGTCATCAAATAGCCCTCTCTCAAACCGCGGAGAATAAATCATGCGCGCAGTAATCCTTCCAGGCAACAAGCAAGTAACCGTGGTCGACAAGCCCGTTCCGGTGCCCGGACCTCACGAAGTGCTGGTCAAGACCCAGGCGTCGGCGATCTGCCGAAGTGACATGAGCATCTACTACGGCAAGCCCATCGTCGGCGGCGAAGATGCCGGCACAGGAAGCTTCGTGCCAGGACACGAAGCTGCCGGCACGGTCGTCGAGGTCGGGAGCGCCGTGACCGGCGTGGCGGTCGGCGACAGAGTTGCCGGGTACCTCGCCCTCGGCTGCGGCAAGTGCGAATACTGCGCGACCGGCTACCTGATGTTGTGCCCTGACTGGCGGTGTTTCGGATTCGACCTGGACGGCGGAGACGCAGAGTACTTCGTCCTGCCCGAACGAAACGTACTCCCTCTGCCAGACAGCATCTCTTTTCCCGCCGGAGCCGTGTTGACAGACATGGTCGGCAGCCAATACCACGTCCAAAAACAACTTGGGGTCTCCGGGAACAAGACCATTGCCGTGATAGGTCTTGGCCCCATGGGAGCAGCCGCGATACTTGTCGGAAAGGCCTTCGGCGCCCGTGTCATCGCCGTGGACGTCCTGGACTCACGGCTGCACCAGGCAACGGCACTCGGCGCCGACGAGGTCATCAACAGCCGGGACACCGACGCCGTCACGGCAATCCGGGAACTAACACACGGCCGGGGCGCCGAAATCAGTATCGACTGCTCGGGGAACCCCGCCGGGCAGAACACGGCCCTGGACGCGGTCGCCAAGCAGGGTTCCGTAGCATTCGTCGGCGAGTCGAGAGCGACTGAAATCAATCCCAGCGACCAGTTCATCCGGAAGCTGCTGACTGTTGTGGGCGGCTGGTACTTTCCCCTCGGAGACTGGGCCGAAATTATTCGCTTCGTACAGGATCATCAGATCCCCGTCGAAAAACTGATTAGTCACGAATTCTCCCTCGAGGACGCCGAAGAGGCGTTTGCCGCATTCGACCGCCGCGAAACAGAGAAGGCCGTATTCATCTGGTGACCCCCGTCCCGGAACAACGTAAGGACCAAGAAATGTTCAGATACACCGCAGAAATCCTGCCCTACCACGACATCGACTTTGAAGATGCAGTCAGAGACCTGGCCGATATCGGGTTCCGGGAAATAAACCTGTGGTCATCGGCCGCGCCGCTGGGGCACCACGTCAATCCCGGAGACGATCCGGGCAAGATCCTCGGAATACTGGACAAGTACAACGTTCGCCCGTGCGGGCTCACCGTGTACGGCAAGAACCAGGACGAGATCCTGGAACGGATCGAGTTCGCCAGCGACCTGGGCATCGACACTGTCATCTTCGACTGCGAGGCCAACTATCCGGACTTCGTATCCGCCTTCCTTCCTCCGCTCGTAGAGTCCGGGGCGAAGCATGGCGTGCGCATCGCCGTCGAGAACCACCTGACCGTTCCGTTCTCCGCAGACTTTGAAGCTGGCGGCAACGAGGACAAACGGTGGGAAGAGGGCGTCGACACACTGGCCCAGATTAAACGGCTCATCCGCGACATAGATGATCCGTTCCTCGGTATCTGTCTAGCACCCCCGCACCTGTGGGTCATGCAGGAAACCATCAGCGAGGCGATCACATTCCTTGCGGAGCGCAAGCGGCTCTATTACTACTACATCTGGGACATCGACCGGAACTATCGGCACGGCGTGGATGGTTTGAATTTTGGGCCCGGAGACCGCCAACTTCCGCGGCCCGACGGAACGCTGGATCACACGGTGCTGCTCGGGGCTCTAGACCGCGTCGGATACACCGGGGCCGCCAGTCTCAAATGCCACGGAACGCACGGGTGGGAATCCGTGAAAATCAGCCAGCATCTGCGGGACTCCGATGCCTACGTCAAATCATGCCTGAAAAAAATCCGGTCCTGATGCCGGCGCAGCCCCGGATGGCACCGCGCGGCCCATCCGCCGGCCGGCTGGCCGCGTTCCCGTCCTAAGCCCGTATCCAGCACCGAACAGGAACTCTCATTCGCTCCCCAACAACCCACGATCGAAGGACACCGACCATGCGCCCGGACACCAGCATTCCCCTGATCACCCAAAACAATGGATTGACCATTCCCCAGATAGGCCTCGGCGTATTTGGCCCCGAGAATCCGGCTACGGCGGATGTCGTGGCAGCGGCACTTGAGCTGGGCTATCGCAGCATCGATACTGCCGCCATATACGGGAATGAGGCCGGCGTCGGCGACGGCATCCGTCGTTCGGGGCTTCCCCGCGAGCAGATTCACGTGACCACCAAGCTGTGGAATGACGGCCACGGATCCGACCGGGCGCTGGCGGCATTCGAGCAAAGTCTAAGCGAACTCAAACTGGACTACGTGGATCTCTACCTCATCCACTGGCCTGTGCCCAGCCAGAATATGTACGTGGAAACATGGAGGGCATTGGAAAAGATCTTGGCAGATGGGCGTGCCCTGTCCATTGGAGTCTCGAATTTTCAGCCCGATCACCTCGAGACCTTATTGGCGCAGTCCACTATCAAGCCAGTGGTCAACCAAGTGGAGCTGCACCCCGGGTTTCAAAATGAACGCGTGCGCTCCTTCAATACCAAGCACGATATTCTGACACAGGCCTGGTCGCCGCTGGGCCGTGGACGGGTGTTCGGCAACCCCATTCTGGAGGCGATCGCGCAGAAACACTCCAAAACCGTGGCACAGGTAGTCATCCGCTGGCATATCCAGCTGGGCAACGCGGTGATCCCGAAGTCCATCACACCCGCCCGTCTCGCGGAGAACCTGGACGTTTTTGATTTCGCCCTCGATATGCAAGACATGGAAGCAATCAACGGACTCGAAAACGGGGAACGCACCGGGCTTGACCCCGACGTCTTTGCTTAGCATCGGGTGTTCCGTCCCCGTCCGAACCCAGGCAGTCAGGCTTTGCTGCTCCAGTCAAACGACGGCTCATTCTCTGATTGTGGACGGACTTCCTGGCATCGCCGGAAGGCAAAACGAAACTCCGTGCCCTGGCCGGACGGAGGCCGGACATCGCAACAGAGCGCGTCCACACGTCGAATCTAAAAATCTTTCTGAAGGAGTCTGACATGCCCCGCCCGTACACCCTCTTCACCGGACAGTGGGCCGACCTGCCCTTCGAGGAAGTCGCACGGCTGGCCTCCGGCTGGGGCTACGACGGCCTGGAAATCGCCGTGTCCGGCGACCACCTGGACGCCTGGCGCTGGGACGAACCCGGCTACGTCGAGTCTCGGCTCGCCGTCCTGGACAAGTATGGCCTCAAGGTCTGGGCCATCTCCAACCACCTCAAGGGCCAGGCCGTGTGCGATGACCCGATCGATTTCCGCCACGAGGGAATCGTCGGCCCCAGGGTCTGGGGGGACGGGGACCCCGAAGGCGTCCGCATCCGCGCCGCCGAGGAAATGAAGCACACCGCCCGCCTCGCCAAGGCCCTCGGCGTGGACACCGTGGTCGGGTTCACCGGCTCCTCCATCTGGCAGTACGTGGCCATGTTCCCGCCCGTTCCGGAGAAGGTCATCGACGCCGGCTACCAGGACTTCGCGGACCGCTGGAACCCCATCCTGGACGTCTTCGATGAATGCGGGGTCCGCTTCGCCCACGAGGTCCACCCGTCCGAGATCGCCTACGACTACTGGACCACCGTCCGCGCGCTGGAAGCGATCGGCCACAGGGAAGCGTTCGGGCTGAACTGGGACCCCTCCCACTTCATGTGGCAGGGCATCGACCCCGTGTCCTTCATCTGGGATTTCAAGGACCGGATCTACCACGTGGACTGCAAGGACACCAAGCTGCGCCCCACCGGGCGCAACACGGTCCTGGGCTCCCACCTGCCTTGGGGCGATCCGCGCCGCGGCTGGGACTTCGTCTCCGCCGGCCGCGGCGACGTGCCCTGGGAATCGGCCTTCCGCGCCCTGACCGCGATCGGCTACGACGGGCCCATCTCCGTGGAGTGGGAAGACGCCGGCATGGACCGCCTCCACGGCGCCCCCGAAGCCCTCACGAACCTCAAAAAATACGACTTCCCCGCCTCGTCCACCTCCTTCGACGCCGCCTTCAGCACCGGGAAGTAAGCATCCGGAGCATGCCGGGACTGGACCGATGACTCCGTACAAAGTTTCGTCAGGCCCGATATTAACCACTCAATACCCTCCTTCACCTGCAACGAATCGATGAAGCACATGCTGGAAGACTCAAGAAGCATTGCCCTCGCGGCCGAACAAGCCGCAACGGAAGCTGGCGTCAACATAGTGGTCAGCGTCGTCGACGCGCACGGTAACAGCATTCTTCTTCACCGGATGGACGGTGCGCCCCTTCACGCCTTGGACATGGCGTTCAAAAAGGCATATACGGCTGCGTCACTTAACACCGACACGGAGAGTCTCAGCGAACTGGTACAACCCGGACAGCCTCTCTACGCCTTGACCGTAAGCTCAGGCGGCAAGCTGGTGGCATTCGGGGGCGGAGCCCCTGTTCAACTCCCCGGGGGCGCGATTGTGGGAGTTGGGATTTCCGGGGGTACGACTGGAGAAGACGTCGCTGTTCTCAGGCGTGTGTTAGACCAGCCCTTGGCAAGGAAGGATCACCGCGGGCTAGGAAATTCGTCAAACGACGGAGCGATCCGAGCCACCTAGGTTGGTCACGAGGGACTGTTGAAGGACGGTCCTGTGGACGTCAAAGTAGTCCGAGGTCGGTGCGTGGGTCATCCACGATAACCGGCCCTTCGCATTTAGGCATGGTTGGTCTGTTTGATCCGGTAGGGGCGGTGTCCGCCGGCGGCGAGTAGGCATCTGAGTCTGTAGTTGGGGAAGTTGCGGAAGCCGCGGGCGATTCTGCGGGTGGTTTCGATGACGCCGTTGATCGCTTCGGTGGGTCCGTTGGAGGCGCCGTTCGTGTCGAAGTAGGCCAGGATCGCGGTCTTCCATTGTTTGAGTGTCCGGCCGAGGCGGGCGACTTCCGGGATCGGGCAGGTCGGGAATGAAGCAATGACCTCGTTGACGAGTTCCCGGCCCTTCTCCGGCCTGGCGTGGTAGATGTTGCGGAGCTTCTGGTAGCACTGCCAGGCGAGGGTGACTTCGTGGTCGGGGTCTCCGGAGGCAAGCTTGGCATCGAGCCGTGCGGTCTGGTTCTCGGTCAGGTGTTCGGCGCCGATCTGCAGCGTCCGGCGGATCCCGTAGAGCGGATCGCCTTTGCGGCCGCGGTGTCCCAGGGTGTCCTGCTGGACCCTGCGGCGGACTTCGTCGACCATGGCTGATCCGAGCTTCACGACGTGGAATGCGTCCAGGACCGTGATGGCTTCGGGCAGTTCGTCGCGGATCGCGTTGGCGTAGCCGCGGAACGGATCCAGCGCTGCTGTTTTGATGCCGGCGGTGAATCCGGTGCCGCGGTCTTTGAGCCAGTCGGCGTAGGCCTTCCCGGATCGTCCCGGAACGAGGTCCAGCAGCCGGGCGTGGACGACGCCGTGGGCGTCGCGGGTGTGGTCCACGATTCCGGTGACCATGCCGGATCCGGGCGGGCCGGTGTGGGACCAGACGTGCTCATCGACACCGAGCGCATTCACACCCGTCAGCCTGCCGGTGCTTCCGATGCGCCGGGTGGCTTCTGCCTTGATGGCGTCCCAGGCTGTGTGCCAGGAGACGCCGAGCTGGTGGGCCAGCGCGGAGACCGAGGTGTCGAAACGCTGCAGCGCGTCGGTCGCCCACCCAACGGCCCGGGCGGTGAGTTTCGCCCGTGGCCCGGCCAGCGGGTGTTCCTCGGTGAATGTGGTCCTCGGACAGTCCGGGTCCGGGCAGCGCCAGACCCGCTTGGCCCACAGCAGCCGCACCGGCCTACCGAAACAGGGAATGTCGTGCAGGCGGACCTGACGGCGTCCGTGGCCGACCGCGACGACGCCGCAGCCCGGGCAGCCGCTGACGGTTTCGCCGGTCTCGACACGAAGAAGCAGGCAGGCCGTGGTTGCCGTGACGGAGCTGACGTGGATGCCCTCGACACCGAGCAGCGCATCCGCGCGGGTGCACCAGCGGCCACCGGAACAAGACATAGAGTTATCTATGCAAACATCCGCATAGCTTGACGAGGTCGGCTACGTCAAGCTCGATACCCACGGAGCGGAGCTGCTCTTCCAAATCATCACCGCCCGGGAAGAAAGGGCATCCATCGCCTGCGCCTCCAACGCCAACTTCAGCGAGTGGGGCCAGACCTTCACCGACCCCCGCCTCGCGGCGGCCATCGTGGACAGGCTGACATTCCGCGGCCGCATCATCAACACCGGAACCGATTCCTACCGCCTCAAAACCACCCGCCAAGCACAGAAAGGATAACCCCGGCCGCACCGGCGGCCAACCCGGAAACCCCTACCCGGGGTGGGGCCAAAACAAGCGACTAAACCGGGGCCAAATCAACTTGCTATTCCCAACGATGGAGACATCCCCGGAGATTTCGCGGACGTCGCATGGCTACACGTCCTCGACATCGTGGCCCGTCCTGAAAAATTGGCGAAGTTCGAGCTGAGACGCAAGAAGAACGAGAGCAACGCTCGACGCGCAAACGCAACTGAGGGTGGCTGTGACAGGTTTGGATGGCCCGGGTACGACAGTTGTAGGGGCCCCTGACCCTTGTTCCATCAGATGGACAAGGCTGGAGGGTTGCATGTGACCGGATAGCCCGTTAAGACATCCAGATTCCCCTGGCGGCGAAGGCCGATTGCACTGCTCATATCCGGATCACTGATGGCTCCAGTGAAAAACTGGCAGCCGAGATCTCTACATCAGCGGTTAACGGCTGAGGGCCCCGCAGCAAGACGTCGAAATCCTTCCAAGGCCGACCTGGATCTCACTTACCAGGTGCGAATTTCCCACGCCTCCGTGACGGCGGCCATGGCAGGTTCCTTGGCTGAGATTTCCACACCGGCAGTTGCCGTGGCGACCTCCGTCAACCCCAAGTCAGTCCGTCGCATCCAGTAAGCCCAGCAGGTACCGTTGCCTACCCTGGATTTAAATCTGATACCGGCCAGCTCGCTGCCGTCATCGAGAGTCACGCTACGGAGCCATTCTGCAATGCGCGTGGTGACATTACGATCGTTCGAGAATGCGGCTGCCCGGTCGATTTCCTCGTGGCCGGTGAAGGGCATGATGTCGGCCGCAGGACCCAACGACAACACGTCCAAGGTGGCCTGCTCTTCCATGTCCACCCATACACCGGCACTCTCTGGGACGTCGATGACGTGCTTCAGGCGCGAGTCCCGCCAGGAGAAGGGGAGGTGGCCAGGCTGCATGTGACCGAGGCGGGCAAAGTCGTCCTGGATTTCCTTCATCACGTCCTCCGGTGTGATGCCCCAGAGTGCGGCCAGTTTTCCAAGCTTCTGCTTGTGGCTGGGCTTCATCCGCGCCCAGGCCAGGCACTCGCGAAACGCCGTTTCAAGCGTGTCCGCGATGTAGAGAGTGCGCCCGGGGGTGTCCCAACGGCTCCAGTCCTCACGAGACTCGCCATCGTGGCGTTTCTCGGGATTCAGCGCGCCGTAGGTAGCGGTGGCAATTCGGAAGCCGGAGATCGGCCCGGAGACCAGGGCCAGACCGGTGGTCTTGCAGATGCGTGAGCTCAACCGGAGAAGCCTCCGGTGAGCATGGCGTTCGCTGCGACCCGAACCTCTTTGAAGCGGTCTTCCATGATCGCCTCAACGGGTGAGTCCTCGTCCAGCCAAGGGTTCGAGCCGATGAACCACAGTCGGGCCACATGCTCGCCGTGCGCATCGGAAAGTTCCGTCCACAGCCGGATTGCTGACATGAGGCGGCGAACTGCGGGCGCGTTTGGTTCGGGTCCGTCTTCCTTCGCCCACTTGTGTGAGATGCGACGGTCCTTGCTGCCGGTCAGCCCTGCGACCAGGGTCGGCCCGAGACCGGTGTTGAGCCGGCGAACGATCTCCCGGATACCCAGTTCGTTGGTGCGGACCGCCGCCGTACCCACGGTTGCGTCGATAGACATTTTCGGCTCCCTGCTTGGTTATATCCAGCCATACTACTCGCAAGTTACCTCCAATGCCACACTTAAACTACATCCAGATAGGCGTGATTCATCGAAGAAACAGGTCTCAAATCGGATTCGATCGAGTTCCACACTCCACAGCCGAGGAGGAGATCGCTATTTAGACTTTTCATCCTGGCCCCGGTGAAGAGCATCCTCGTCTTTTGTCGCCAGTCGGCGAAATAGACAATCTCTAAGGTCCTGCGCCTTTCTTGAAGCTGCCATGCTCCCAGTCGGTTCTGGGCATGTTCGACGTAAGTGCAGGCGAGGTCCCACCAATACCGATCAAAGGTTTGCATGGGCCTGCTGTCAGCTGCGGGATCTTCGGCGATTGCCGCCGGAGAACCGAAACAATTCGCTAGAGCCTGACGGATGCTTACACGCAGGTGTCTTGCTCCCGTTGGCAGCGTCGGTTCCCAGTGTTGGCATTCCCATTCGAAATCCCGCATGACTTTGCCGATCTCAGCAGCCGATAGGACTCTCACATCAGCGTGTTCTATCAGAATGCGAACCGGCCGAAAGGCCTCGGCGACCTTATCAACGGCCCGGTTCTGGGCGTCATGCGAGGCTCGGCGACGCTGATGGAGCTCTCCACTGAGTATTTGAGGTAGTGAGCACCACCCAATCGTGCGGTTCAGCACCACCGATCGTGCGAGAGAGCGCCAGTGATGGTGTGACTCGGAGCCACTGACGCCCCCTCACGGTTTTAGACGCTGGCCAGGGCGGTGTGCTCGCGCATGTTGTAGGTGCCGGTCTCAACCCAGATCGTGTTGTGGATGATCCGGTCCATGATCGCGTCCGCGTGAACGCCCGAGCCGAGACGCTGGTGCCAGTCTTTCTGCGAGTATTGGGTGCAGAACACTGTTGAGGTTTCGCCGTAACGGCGTTCCATTAGCTCCAGCAGCATGCCCCGCATGGATTCCGTCGGCTTGTCCAGCAGCCACTCGTCAATGATCAACAGGGTGAAGGCTGCATACTTGCGCAGGAACTTCCCGGACCCGCCGGGGGTGTCTTGCGCGGCGACCCATGCTTCCTCGAGGTCTGGCATCCGGACGTAATGGGCGCGGATCCGGTTCTCGCAGGCACGCTTCGCGACCGCGCAGCCCAGATACGACTTCCCTGACCCGGTGAAGCCCTGGAAGACAACGTTCTGCTGTCGGGACACGAAAGAGCAGGTGCCGAGCTGGGTCAGCAGCTGCCGGTTCAGACCGCGCTCGTCGAGTAGATCGATGCGGCGCAAATCAGCGTTCGGGTAGCGCAGTCCCGCCCGCCAGATCAGACCCGCGACCTTGGAATGGGTGAACGTGGAGTAAGCGTCATCGACGACCAGCCGCACGCGCTCCTCGAACGACAGGCTGATGGACAGCGTCTCGTCCTGGGTGTCGATCGCCTCCAACAACTCGCCCGCGTTCATCTCGCGTAGCTTGCGTTTGGTTTCCCGTCCAGCCGGCTCATCGGACCCCTCCGGCGTAGTAGGCGCCGCCCCGAACGTATCCACCATCGTCACTCTCAGACTCGTCAGGGACGTGCCCGGTTTTGTCTTGCCCGGTGTCGAGGATCGGCCGCAGGTGCGCATAACGGGGGGAGCGGATCGGGCCGCGCAGCGCGAGCTGACAGGCCGCTTCCACCCTGGCTGGAGAAAACCGCCGAGACAGGCGCAACACTGCAAGTGCGGGGTCGTAGCCCGCCTCCTCGATGCTGACGGATTCGAAGATCTTGCCGATCACCGTCACCGTCGCCGGTCCCATTCGAGCAGCCCACTCATCGATTCGAGCCGGGTCCCAAGCCTGGAAGCTGCGCCCTTCGGGAAGGTCCGCCGCGTTCGTCTGATACTGATTCGTTGTCGTTGCTGGCAGCAGCAGGTGACTCGTCAGGCGTTCATCGCTGCGATAGATCTCCAACGTTCGATTCATCAGTGTAGCCCGCCCGGCCGACAAAAGTTGTTCCCTGCGGAGTGGTATCCGATGCAGGATGCCCAAGGGGGTGCGAATCCGTCCCGGGCAGCAAAACGTCATGTAGCCCCGCCCCGCCACCTCCATGAAGTCGTGAGCCCAAACCCCTCATCCCTTGGAATACGACAGATGGAGCGCCCGATGTTGCTGGCAGCTGTGGATCCCGGAATCACCCCCAACGCCAACTTCCCCTTTCTCGAATCGCTGAAACAGATCGGCGGCGGCATCCTCGTCGGCGCCTTTATAGTGATCGCCATTGTCGCGATCATCGGAGCCGCGATGCTCTTGGCGGGCAAGTTGAGCCAATCGTCACGTCTGGCCTCCGGTGGGGGCATGATCCTGCTCTGGACTGGGCCTGTGGCCGCGATCCTGGGCGGCATCAACGGCTACATTCTTTGGTCCCAGTCGGCGTTCAATCTCGGATTCTAGGTCCGACTAGTCATGCCGGTTCAGTGTGATCTGAACGGATGGTGGCCGCCCGGATGTGGTCTCGTCTCCCAGGCCAATGACGGCGTTCAAAGTTCCATAGCGTCGTTCTTCGCGAACATTCTCCAAAACATCGCCTCCTGGATCTGGTCATTCATCACGGGCGCGTTCAGCTTCTCAGACGTGGATGATTCGCAGTGGACCGCCGTCGAAGGGCTCACGAGTTGGTGGGTCGTCGTCATGATGACGCCACTTGTCGTGGCCATGATCCTTCAGCTGCTGTCCGGTTTGATCAGCCAACAACCCCGCCGTCTTGTGCGGGCCCTGGTAGGCGGGGCCGCCGCTGTCCCGATGGTGGCAGGTGCGGTGTACTTGGTCCGCCAGCTCACCAAAGTCAGCGATTCGGCGTCGACGGCGCTTCTCGGCTCCATGGGAACGGATCCCTATGTGCTGTTCATGAGGCTGTTCGGCTTCGAAAAAGCTCCGGCCGGCGCCGGCAGAGAGTGGAACGTCGTCTCTCTGGCGCCCGGGTCCACGGGAGGTGCGGCCGGGGCGGTAGTCGTCACCGCCATGGCAGTCATCGTTGTCTGGGTTCTGGCGTTCATCCTGATGTGTTCAATGATTTTTCGATCCTTTGCGCTCCTCGTGCTTGCCGCAGTCGCCCCGGTCGCTCTCATGCTCATGCCGTGGGAGAAGACTCAAACGTGGGCCCGGCGGTGGTGCGAGATCGTCGTCGCGTTGCTTCTCGCCAAGCCGCTGGCCGCGACCGTGCTGGCCGTCGCCATCAAGCTCTTTGCCGAGTCGAAGTCATTCGCCGGACTGGCAGCCGGAGTAGTCGGCATGGCCTTGGCTTGCGGTGCCCCGCTGATGGCGTTACGCCTTGTTAGTTTCGCCGGTGGTGAGCTTGCAGCAGCTGCGCAAACTGCGGGCGGCGGACACATACTCTCTCGAAGCTCTGGAGTTGTCGCACGGCAGATCAGCCGACAGACCGGCGGCCGCTTCACGCTCGCGGGCCTGGCATCGCACACATCTGCGAATCGTCCGATCCAGTCGAGCCGACCGCAGTTTCCCACTCGCGTGCTGCCGCCCCGGTCTCCACTGCCGCAATCGCAGACAGTCATGACCTCGCCCCAGACTCCCGCGGGTGGTGCCACACCGTTGATGCTCGACGCCGGTGCCGCGGCTACCGGGCGACCCTCGCCGCGGGCGCGTGGCAACCGGCGTGGGTCGGATTCGAGTCCGGGCGCTCCGCGCACTGGGCCGGGCCAGCGTGCGATTGGAGAGCAGCCCCCGGCGCCGAGGCAGCCGGTTGATCCGGCGGCCTCTCGCACGGCACCATCGCCAGCGGCATCACTGCCAGCGGCTCCTCGACCGGCACCGACGCAGGCGCCACACCCGGCCTCCCCGCTGGGGCCGCCGATGGCAACTCCAGGCCCGCCCATCCGACAGCAACCAGTCGTTCAGTCCCCGAATGATGGTGATCCCCATGTCTGAAAGTTCGCGGGCCCTCGAGGCTGTCAAATTCCCCCGGTACGAGCGTCGAGGCTTGTTTATGGGTTTGAAGTGGTATCAGCTGCTGCTGCTGGCTGCCGGGGTCCTTGTAGCCAGCACGGCATCGGCACTTCGCGGACCAGTTGGCCTCTTCGCATCCGGGCCATTGTGGCTGTCGCTCATCCTGCTCGGGTTGCTCCAGTATTCGAGGATTCCCTACCCGGTGTGGGCCGGGCATGCTGCCCTGTTCTTCTACCGGATGGCCGCCAAGCAAACCCGCTTCCTAGTCAGGCCGGAGCGGGCGGTCCTGGCCGGGCGGCTGGCGCTCCCGGGCGGACTGGGGAACCTGGAATTGCGTCGGACCTCAAACGGTGAGTCGTTCATTGTGGACGCCCGGGGCAGAGAGGCGATCGCCGTGCTGCGCTGCAGCACCAGATCATTCGCGCTCCTTGATTCTGACGACAAGGCGTGGGCGGTTCAGGCCTGGTCCCGGGTGCAGGCAGGCATGGCCCAGCGCAGCAGCGTCGCCAGAATCGCTGTCCAGGATTACACCGTCCCGTATCCCTCGTCGGCCCTGCGCGATTTCTATGAACGCACTGCCCCAGAGCGGGCGAGCACCCCTGAAGAACTCACCTGGGGTCAGCGCGCCTACGAGGATCTGATCGCTGCGGCCGGATCGGCGATGAGCCACGATCTTTTGCTCGCCCTTGTGGTGGATACCTCCAAGGCACGGCGCCGCATCAGGGAGTCAGGCGGGGGACTGATCGGCGTCGAACAGGTGCTGCGGCTGGAGGTCGAGGCCATGACCACCGCACTGGCGACGCACAGCGTCAGGGTGGAGGAATGGCTCTCGGAGACAGGCCTCCTCGACGTCGTCCGTGGCGCCTTCGATCCGGCCGCCCCGGCAGCCCCGGTCCGGCAGCCCGCAGTCAGCACGATGGCGCCGGGGCCCCAGAACGAAGAGCCCAAGGCGCCCAGCGCCACTGCCGGGCCGATGGCGGTCGATGAGCACTGGACCTATGTGCGGACTGACTCCGGTTTTCATCAAACGTTCTGGATCGCCGAATGGCCGCGGCAGAAGGTCTTTCCGGGCTTCCTCCACCCCTTGATCTATGTCGGCGATTTCCGCCATACGGTGACTGAGGTGATCCGGGCTGTGCCGACAACTGAGGCGCTGCGGGACATTCGCTCCGCCCAGGAAGCCCATGAAACGAGGCGACGGATCAACTCACGCTTCGACAGGCCGCTCACCCGCGAGCAACGCGCAGAGGAAGAAGAAGTGACCCAGCGCGAGGAAGAGATCGTCGCCGGTCACGGAGACGTGCGGCCGGCCGCGTACGTGACCATCACGGCGGGCACCCTCGAAGACCTAGCTCGACATAGGCAGGAGCTCGAGTCGGCGGCGGCGGGAGCCTTTGTCGAACTGCGGCTGCTGGCCGGGCAGCAGTGGGCTGGGTTCGTCGCTGGTGCGCTCCCGTTTGGGCGGGGACTGCGATGAAGAGGACAAGCCAATCGGTTCACTACGTGCCGGCGGGTGGGAACCGCCAGGAGCGGAAGGAACGACGCCGGGACTCGGCTGCCGCGGACGGCAAACCGTGGGAGGGGATGCTCCAGCAAGTCGGAGAGACTATCGGCGCCGGGCTCGACAGAAGGGAGCGCGGCGGCGACTGGGGGAGCGGTGAACCGAATTCCCTGCGCGGCCCGCACCGCCTGCGCCCGGCACCGCACCGGGCGTCCACTATGACCTTTGCCGCTGCCTACCCGTTTATCACCGAATCGGGCCTGGGCCACGAGGGAACATACATTGGCACAGACGTCTTCGGCTCGGGAGCGTTCTCCTACGATCCATGGATTCTCTATGACAAGGGCGTCATCAGCGGCCCTTCGATTGTTGTTATCGGCACCGTCGGGACAGGGAAGTCTATGTGCGGAAAGTCCCTGGTGGCCAGGTCGGTCACGCTGGGTCGGAAGGCTGCTGTAGCTTCCGACCCCAAGGGTGAGTGGGTTGCCGTCGCCAACGCCGTTGGCGGGAAGGTGATCTCTGTGGGGCCCGGCCGGGCTGCCCGGGTCAATCCGCTCGACGCCGGGCCGCGGTCCAGTGCGCTGAGCGAGGCGCAGTGGCAGGCCGTGGTCCGGCAACGACGCCGCTATTTGCTGGTGGCCCTGGTGTCCCTCATGCGGCAGGGGATGCCGCTGCGTCCGGTCGAGCACACGGCCCTGGACATGGCGCTGATGGAGACCGTGGCCCAGAACTCCAATCCCACGCTGCCCATGGTCCTGGACCACCTGTTGAACCCGTCCAGGGAAACGATCGGGCTGGTCGGCAAGGACGGGGGACAGGCAGTCAGCCACTCCCTCCGGCGCACGGTCTCGGGCGACCTCGAGGGCATGTTTGATGCACCCTCCACCGTCTCCTTCGACGCCGATGCGCCCATGATGGTGATGGACACGTCCGCGCTGATCGGTGCCTCGGAGCAGGCGCTGTCCCTCGCCGCGGCGTGCGGCGCCACCTGGCTGGAAGCCGCCGTCACCAATCCCGACGGCGGCAAACGGCTGGTGGTCTACGACGAAGGCTGGCGCATGCTGGCCGACCCTTACATGCTCGCCAAAATGAGCGAGCAATGGCGGCTGGCCCGCACCTACGGCATCGCGAATCTGCTCATCATGCACAAGGTGGCCGACCTCAACGAAATCGGCGACAGCACCAGCGGCCACCGCCAAAAGGCACTCGGACTGCTCACCGAAGCCGACACCAGGATCATCTACCGGCAAAAGCACGATGCCATGCGCCTGACCAAAGAAGCCCTGGGCCTGTCAGAGGCCGAATGCGAGCACGTGGAGAACCTCCCCAAAGGCGTCGGGCTCTGGAAAGTCGGGAACCGTTCCTTCATCGTTGCCAACCGTGTCACCACAGATGAACTGGCAGTCTTCGGCACCGACGACCGGATGATCTGAGGGCTGCCATGAACCGGCGGGCAGGGGACAACACTCCACTGGTCACGGCCGGGCTTATCGTCACAGCCGGCTACGTTAGCCTGTGCGCCCTCGTCCAGGGCGCAGCACATCTCCTGATGCTCTGGCGCTGCGGCGGCGGTCCGCCGTCGCCCTTCAACCCGGCCGCCGCCGTCGGGCTCCTCATCGGCCGGATCGATTGGATCGTCCGTCAACCACAAGGATGCGACGTCGGCACCGGCACAGTGTGGTGGATGGTCGGCCCGGCGCTACTCCTGACGGCCACGCTCGCCGTCGGGTCCGTCCTGGCATGGCGGCGGTGGAAGCAATCAGGTGCATGGCTGCGCCAGGACATCCTGAACCGCGAGGGGATCGCCCGGCGCGCGGAAATCCTGCACGACTTCGGAGCCAGGGCCGTCCGAAGGCGAGGAAAGTTCACAAGGCCAGGCCTAGCCAACCCCCGGATCGAGGACGTGGCCTGGACTTTGGGACGTTCCCGCGGCGTCACGATCCACGTCTCCACCGAGGAATCCATGGTCATCCAAGGCGCGCCGCGCTCAGGCAAGGGCCTCTACGTGGTCATCAACGCGATCCTCGACGCGCCTGGCGCTTTGGTCACCACGTCCACCCGGTCCGACAACCTGGTGGTCACGATGAAGGCCCGCGCCACCGGCAGCAGGCCGGTAACAGTGTTCGATCCACAGGGCATGTCCGGGCTGCCTTCAACGCTCCGCTGGTCGCCAGTCCGCGGCTGCCAGGATCCTGACACCGCCACCCGCCGCGCCCTCGTCATCACCGCAGACACCGAGATGAAAGGCGAAAACGCGGCCTGGCAAAAGCGCTCGCTGATCATCCTGCAATGCCTCCTCCACGCTGCGGCACTGTCCGGGGAAGGCGTCCGCGCGTTTCGCCGCTGGTCCTCGAGCCCTGTCCTGGCGCGTGAGGCGCTGGAGGTACTGAGCCGGCCCGAGTCTGCGCTGGGATGGCATGCCGATCTGATGGGGATACTCGATGATGACCCCAGGAACACGTCGAACTCCTGGATCGGTGTCTCGGCTGCTGTGGCGCCGCTGTCATCGCCGAAAGTACTCGCCGCGCTGGACCCCTTGGACGAATCCGAGGAATTCGATCCAAAGACATTCATCCGTGACTGCGGCACCCTGTATCTGATCGGGACCCGCGCCGGAGCCGCCGCAGCAGGTCCGTACCTTTCGGCCCTAATCGACGACATCGACAATGCCGCCCGCGAAATGGCCTTTATCGCCCCCGGAGGCAGGTTGGATCCGCCCCTGTCCCTGATCCTGGACGAGATTGCCAACCTGGCACCGTGGCCGGGCCTGCCCATCGCCCTCTCTGACGGCGGCGGCATCGGCATTTCCACTCTTGTGGTCCTGCAGTCGCTGTCCCAGGCGCGGACGGGCTGGTCGATCGATGAGGCCGCAACCATCTGGGACTCGGCCATCATCAAGGTGATCTTCGGCGGCGGCTCTGACGAGCGTGACCTTCGTTCGCTCGCCGGGCTGCTGGGGGAGCGGAGCCTGACCCTTAACACCCGTTCCTGGTCAGCGCAGGGCCGCCAGGACGGCGAACAGATCAGGGAGAGCCCAGTCTTGCCGCTCGATGAGATCCGGCGCCTCCCGACTGGCACAGCACTCATGCTGGGGCGTCGAACCCGCCCCATCCTGTTGGATCTACGCGAATGGCACAAGCGCAAGGACGCCGCCGAACTTGGCCGGTCGAAGCTGGAGCTTGAACAAGCCCTGGCCGACGGGCACCGCGTGCGGCAGCAAGCAGCGGAAGAGGCGAGCGATGGCGAGCCGTGATGACACCGAACACTTTGAGATCCCCTCAGTCGGGGGAGACGACGACGAGCTGACGGCCGAGCTTTTCCGATCCGCATTCCGGCCGCCCGGGAGGGCGAACGGCGTGACGTACCGTTGGCGGGAACTGACGGCCGCGCAGGCCGGGACCGTGTGGGGCGACCTGGCGGTGTGGGTCAGATGGCTTGTTTCCACGTACCAGCTGACGACGTCGGTGGTTCCGGATTGCTGGTGGCGGCACACCGAGATCGTTGCCGAGCTCTACGCGCTGCACCGGGCGGAACTGGCCTCCTATGACAGCGACGATCCCGGTTTCGGGCCGCTCGCCTTCCACGAGAGGCTGCCACACGCCGTCGAGCGTCTGCGGACCCATACCCGGACGGCTGGCTGTGTCAGCCTGCAGTCCCACAAGGAGCCCGCACTGAGAATCCTGCGGCTGGACGCGCCGGGCTTCGTTGAGTGGCAGGCGGCTTCCCACCAGGTCGGTGACGAGTTCTGAAGTTAGGCGCTTCACGTGTAGCAGGGCTGAATCGGCGTTTGCAGAGTAGCCCGGCCAGATTCAAAGTCCAATGCGACGGTAAACGGGCGCTGCTGTGGCCTCTCCACCTGTCATGTGTTGATCCTACTGGCCAGGGCTGGCGGTTTAGTCCCGAAGGTCGCGGACAGCGGCTTCAGCGAGCTTTGAGAATCCAAAGTAGAAATGGGTAAGAGCAATTTGGATCGAGTGAAATCTGAATTCAAGGATGGCGCTTAGTGCAGGATTTCGCTGAATGGCCGCGTGAAGGTTGCGATGCTCACCCCAGTGGATGTACTCGCCGTACTGAAATAGTTCGATTAGCTCTGAGGGCGTGAATAGGTTCTCGGGCTCGGGAACAGTTGATCCGTTGGGCCATTCGGCCTTCAAAACTTTCGACTGAACAATCTCGTCCAATGAGAACTTCAGTAGCTCAGCCCGAGCTCGCTTCCACTGCCGGATCTGGTCGCTGCCCATTGTGGAGAGAGGCGGTCCTTCCTTCCCCAGCGCCTGGCTAATGATGTTTCGTACTTTCGTGTAGCTGGCAGGGTCATCGGAGTGAAGCTGGCGAAAGCGGACTGCAAAGCCAAGGATTACTTCCTTTGAAGGCATGGTGAAGGAGACTTGGGTCTCCATTCCGATTCCGCCGCTCAGTTGGAGACTTCGCCTATCAACCAGCATGGAAAAGCCCGCAAGCTCTCGACAAGTCAGGACATACCGCTTTAAGGCTGCCATGTCCCCATCGCCTAAAGCCAGCCTCAGGGCGGGAAAGGTGGATGGGTCAGGTAGCCCAAAGGCGTAGTTTAGAAGCCTCCACTGGCGCTCGAAGACTTCTGGACTCCGTGACTGATCGGCGTATGGTGCAGGGAACGCTAGCGTCAACTCCGAATCAGCGGGGACAAGTGCTTCGACGTGAATCATTCTGTCGGGATAATCGCCGGACGACGGAACATTTGATGACATGCCCTGATCGTATCCTCAGAGGTGCGCGGCAAAAGCAGTGGAATAGCGTTCATATGGCGCATCACTTTGTGTTAGGAGTTAGGTGTGGATTTTGGGGGCGTTCTTGTTTCGCGAGATTGGGGCACTGTCCCGGACTGGCTGGCAGCAGTCGGGACACTGGGCGCGGTCTTCTACGCCGTGGGTTCCGGCCCGGCTACCAGGAACCAGCTTCGGCGAGAGCGTGAGCAGGCCGCCGAAGATCGTCAGCTTTTCGAAGGCAGCAGGAAGAACAGACGGAGAGTAGCAAGCGCCGCTTAGCAGGTTCATAACGGCGGGGACGAGCCCATCTCAATGGTTTCAGTCGTTTAGAGACTCCGGCCATACACGCTGGGCGCGGACTAAGCGGCCACCGAGATACTGCGAACGTGGCGGGCGATCAAGCCCGGCGACACAGGGCAAGACTCGATGCTGCTTTATCGCGACTTAACTGAGTTCCTGCCGCAGCGAGAAGTGGAGTTCACGGATGGCACCGGCGAGCGATGGCAACGCAAGGAATTTAGGGCATTGCGTGTTGAAGCCCTAGGTTTCGTGCTGGTGTAGATGTCGAGGACGGGAAGTTCCGCCATCGTGCGATCGCAATATAGCGCTGATCAGCGGCTGACTAATGAAAAAAGGCCCCTCTCGCGGCTTGGGACGCAGGGTCCTGGGCTCTGAGGGGGGCCCTTGATCTAGCCGTCACTGTTCGCGCGCGGGCCGCTATTCGCCGCGTTCAGAGTTTTGCGTTCTTCGCGGTGTCGGGCCTTGTGCTCGGTAATGGCTTGCTCAGGCCACGCGACTGACTCGTGGTTTATGTATGACCTAAGTGCGGTGCGAGTTAGTCCTATCCAGAAGTGGAGGGACTCGTCGGCATGCCTCGCTGCGGTGACAGTTACGGGATCACCCTGCTCAAATTGTGTACCAACCTTCGACCACAGCATGCTTCCGACGCTGTCGTAGGTGGTTTTCACGTGACGGTAAACGTCGGGAGCAACGAGGCCAATCTCCTCCACGGTTTCTCGTACCTCGTCGAGAGTCTGCTTGTGGCCCATGAAAGTTGCGTGACTGATGGGAGTGCCCCATGCCTCCTCCCGTTGGATCCCTTCTACCGTGGCAAGGAACCGTGAAAAGAGGGTTGTCTTTTGGTCCAGGCTTCGATCCCTGCGCTTTGCGTTTGCCTCGATCTGCCAACGGCGCTCATCGGCTTCAGCCTTCTTTTTCTCGCGTCTGCTCGTGATGTATCCGCCAACTGCTTGTGAGAGGACGGAGCCCCCTGCGCCGATAGCTGCGCTGCCTAACGCCAGAGCGACGGCTACTTCTTGTGCAATTTCCCCTGCCAATTGGCACCCCCATTCTCATTGTCACCAACGGGGACAGCGTACTTGGTGATTGGGACACAAGAGACACGAAAGTGTGGTGCCCCAAAGCGAAAAATCTCCTCCGCACAGCAAATTGGGGCAGGGCTCGCGAAGGGCTTTCGGGGGTTGCCCTACGTGTCAGGGTTGGGTGAGGCCAGCAGCTCGTAGCAACTTCGTCTAATTCGTAGGGCGAGAATCAGGAACATCACCAATGTCTATCTCCACGATTTCCCCGGTGCGGGAAGATGGGTCCATG
>NZ_JBWZCH010000003.1:0-277164 GCF_059383435.1 Pseudarthrobacter sp. HLT1-7
CACTCTACGAGGAAAAAGCTCCCCAAACCGCTTGACAAAAAACATAGGGACACCCCCCCCCCGGATTCTCCCTGTTGGTGCGGATCGGGGAACCTGATCCCGGGATGCTGTGCTGGGCCAGCCGCTGGAGAGCCTCTACCTGGATCCACTGGACGACGTCGTCCGGCAGAATGGCCTCAGTGTCTATCCGGGCTGGGACGGCAGCCTGCAGCTGCTGATCGACATCAAGAGCCACGGCGAAAGCACCTACGCCGCGATCGAGCAGGAACTGCGCAAGCACCCGGCGCTGATGACCCGTCACAGCAAGGGAAAAGTCCACACCGGCCCGGCCCGATGCCCGAGGCGGAACGCGCCAAACTACACGCCTATGTGGCGGACGCGCACACCAAGGGCTACCGGGTACGTTTTTGGGCGACCCCGGACCAGCCGGGCGACGCGCGCGAAGCCGTCTGGACCGAACTCCACCGGGCAGGCGTTGACCACATCAACACCGACGATCTCGCAGCACTGAAGCAGTTCCTCGAAGCCCAGAAGGGATAACACCCGTGAGTTGAACTTGCCGCAGCGGTCAGGGTCGGGGCTGAGCTTAGTTCAGGGTATTCGCCTCGACGGCCAGGCCGGGCTCGGCGTCCGTGACGATGGACTTGACCTCGGAGGAGGAAATGCGGGTGGCCAGTTCGGTGACGACGGCCTGGAGTTCCTGCCGCAGGACGTCGGGATCGATGGACGCCGAGGCGAGCACTGAGCGCTCCATGTCGGCGGCTTCGGCCACAGCCCGGCGGCCACGGTCGGTCAGGGACACGACGTGGCTGCGGCGGTCCGAGGTGCTGCGCTGCCGGGAAATGTGGCCGTGCACTTCCAGACGGCTCAGGGTTTTCCCCATGGTCTGCGCCTGGACCCGCACCAGAAGGGCCAGTTGCGCCTGCGTCATGGGCCCGTTAGCCGAGAGCACTTCCATGGCGATGACCCCGGCATGGGTCAGCCCAATGGCCCCCAGCTTCTCGTTCCAGGAGTGTTCAACAAGGCGGGCTGCCGTGGACAATAGGCGCCCAGTGGGCCAGCGATCCATATCAGGCATACCAACAAGTATAGCGAGCGTAGGGTTCGCCGCCCGCACCGTTGCTCAATAGCTCAGGTACACCCACCCCCGATGGGGGCCGACTGGCCGACGGGACACCCGGTTGACCGGGCGCCCGGGAACAGGGCTGGTAAGATCTTCGCGGACCTCGGGGGTATCTGTGAAGCGACATGCAAAAGGGCAGCCTGCCCGCGCGGTGTTCCGCACAATCGGCCTGCCCGTCGTTGCGATGGCGATGGCACTTTTTACGTATGTAGTGGCCCGGCTGCTGCACGGCGAGGGGTACCTCGCCGTCGTCGATGGCTGGATGTCCATGGTCACCGAAGCTGTTACGGTGGCCGTCTGCTGGCTGGCCCTGCGACGCTCCACAGCGGTACCGGGCGAGCTTGTTCTGGCTGCGCTTGCGGTGACGGCGACTGCCCTGGGCGATGCCTACTACATGCTGGCCCGGGAGCCGTCGGGCACCGTCCCCGCGCCTTCTCCAGCCGACGTCGGCTATGTCCTCTTTTATGCCTTGATGCTGCTCGCTCTGGCTGTGGTTGTGGTCAAACGGCTGCGAACGGCTGCATGGCCGGTCCTCCTGGACAGCGCCGTGGCCGCCTGCGGCGCCGCTGCGGTCCTGGCGGTTCTCCTCGAACCCGTACTGGACTCCGCCGGCGACACGCCCATCTCGGCCGGCACTGTCATCGCTGTCGCGTATCCGCTTTTCGACCTGATGCTTATTGCCGTGATTGCGGCCATCATCGCGTCGCAGCGCGCATCCGATAAGCACTGGGCCCATCTCGTCGCCGGACTGCTTTTGTTCGCCGCCGCCGATGTCGTATTCGCGCTCGGCGAAGCATCCGGGGCCTATTCCGTTGGCTCGGTCCTGGACCTGGTGTGGGCCACCGGGCTGGCGCTCATTGCGCTGTGGATTGACCGTGCCTCGCGTCCGGAGGGCCAGGGCCGGCGCCGGGGCAGAGCGCATCAGGCACTGGTTGTGCCGGGCCTCGCGACGGCGGCCGCTTTGGGAGTTCTACTCCTGGGCAGCCAGCAGCACGTGCCGTCGTACGCCCTGGTGCTGGCCAGCATAACCCTGGTCCTTGCGGCCGTTCCGATGGCCTTCCGCCACCGCCTGCTCCGCCGGTTGACCCGCACGGATGACCTGACCGGACTGCTGAACCGGCGGGCCTTCAATGATGACTGCACCGAACGCCTTGCGGCCGCCGGGAAGCGGAATGGCGCGCTGCTGCTCCTTGACCTGGACCGTTTCAAGGAAATTAACGACAGCCTTGGCCACGAGGCCGGCGACCGCCTGCTGATCCAGGTGGGAGCGCGGTTAGTGCGTTCGCTTCGCCCCGATGACCTGCTGGCCCGGCTCGGCGGCGATGAATTCGCGGTGCTCCTGGCCGACAGCGACGGCGACGAAGACGAAGCGACGGCCGTCGCCCACAAGCTCCGGAATGCCCTGGCGGAGTCATTCACGTCTGGAGGCATAGCGCTACGGACCAGCGTCAGCATCGGCGTCGCGCTTTTCCCGGTGCACGGGAACAACGTCAACACGTTGCTGCGCAAGGCCGATATGGCGATGTACCGCGCCAAGGCGGCTCGCAGTGGACACCACATCTATCATCACGACGACGACCGGCAGGGTGAGTTGCGGCTGCGGACTGTTCAGGAACTGCGGACCGCACTGGCCTCGGATCAGCTAATTCTGCACTATCAGCCCCAAGTCGACCTTGCCACGGACGAGATCCACGGCGTCGAAGCCCTGGTCCGTTGGGACCACCCCACCCGCGGCGTACTGGCGCCGGCCGAGTTCCTTGGCCTTGCCGAGGAATGCGGTCTGATGCACGACCTCACTGCTGTGGTGCTGGCGAAAGCACTGGATCAGGCGGCCCGGTGGCATGCGAAACACGAACCACTGACGGTCGCGGTGAACATCTCCGCCAGTTCCCTGGTGGACATCGGGCTGCCGCGCAGGGTCGGTTCCATGCTGCGCGAGCGCAGGCTGCCGGCAAGTGCCCTGGTCCTGGAAATCACCGAGGACTTCCTCATGGCGGACCGTGATCGAGCGCGGGAAATCCTGACCCAGCTCAGGGAGAGTGGTGTGCAGATCGCCGTTGATGACTTCGGCACGGGCTATAGTTCACTCGCATACCTTCGTGAACTGCCCATCGACGAGCTCAAGCTCGACCGGTCCTTCGTGCAGCCGATGGACACGGATCCCCGGGCCTCGGCGCTTGTTGCCTCCACCATTGCCCTGGCGCACAGCCTGGGGTTGCGGATTGTGGCGGAAGGTGTGGAGAGCCAGGAAACGAAGGACGAGCTGAAAGCGCTCGGCTGCAACAACGCGCAGGGATACTTTGTCTCGAGACCCGTCGGTGCGGCGGAGCTGGACCGCTGGCTCGCCGCCCGCCGGCTGGAACCCGTCCGGCAGGTCTAAGACAAGTCGAAGCGGAGCTGGCCAGCCGCAGCATCGGGGACAAACGAGCCCGCGGACGCCCACGTTGGCAAACCCGATCCAGCCTCAAACACCGTAAGGAGATTATCTTGCCTGAACGACTCATTCCCGGAGCCCCGGCACCGGAATTCACGCTGAAGGATGCTGACGGGAAGGACGTCTCGCTGAAAGATTTCCGTGGCCGCAGCACTGTTGTCTACTTCTATCCGGCAGCGTCCACCCCGGGGTGCACCAAGCAGGCCTGCGACTTCCGCGATTCCCTCACATCGCTGCAGCACGCAGGCTACGACGTCGTCGGCATCTCCCCCGACCCAGTGGGCCAGCTCGCCAAGTTCGCAGCCGCGGAAGGCCTGACTTTCCCGCTGCTCTCCGACGAGGGCCACGCCGTCGCGGAGTCCTACGGGGCCTGGGGCGAGAAAAGGAACTACGGCCGGACGTACGAGGGACTCATCCGTTCCACCGTCGTCGTCGACCCTGAAGGCAAGGTCGCCGCAGCCCAGTACAACGTCCGGGCCACCGGGCATGTCGCGAAGCTCCGCCGCGACCTCAGGCTGGACGGCTAGCCGGGTACAATGGAGCGTGGCATTCGCCGTCGACGGTCCCTTGACCTGACAGACGGTGCCGCGCGCGAGTGGTGAAATTGGCAGACACGCAGGATTTAGGTTCCTGTGCCTTCGGGCGTGGGGGTTCAAATCCCCCCTTGCGCACAGTGAAAGAACCCCGGTCGCTGACCGGGGTTCTTCCTTTTAAGACGACGGCGTGCTGTTCTGCGGCTACGGTTCACCCCGCCCCGCTGAACCTGGCCTGCCCGCGGAGGCCCAGCTCCCCAAAAAAAGATCAAAACCGCACCCATCCGACTCCCCGCACCCGACGAATCCCCAGCGAGACACCAAAGTAAGGGTCCGTGCCCACCAAATCGGACATGGGCCGGAGCGGCAAAGGTCGCCACAGGCAACAATCGGCATAACTAAGGAGAAACCGAAATGCAGACCATCAAGCGCAACACCTTCGCCGTTGCAGGTATCGCCGCTGCAGCCATGCTCAGCCTCAGTGCCTGTGGCGGATCCAGTACCACCGCTTCCAGTTCCTCGGCTCCGGCCTCCACGCCGTCAGCCTCCAGCATGGCGCCGTCGCCGTCCATGAGCTCCTCAGCGGCCATGGATCCGGCAGCCAACCTCGTCGGTGCGGGCTGCGCCGGTTACGCCGCGAAGGTCCCCAGCGGTGCCGGTTCCGTCTCCGGAATGGCTCTCGATCCGGTAGCCGTCGCCGCCTCGAACAACCCGATCCTCACCACGCTGACCGCGGCCGTTTCCGGCAAGCTCAACCCCAAGGTGGACCTGGTGGACACCCTGAACGGCAGCGAATTCACGGTCTTCGCCCCGACGGATGATGCTTTCGCCAAGATCGACGCCGCGACGATCGAGACGCTCAAGACCGATGATGCCCTCCTGAGCAAGATCCTGACCTACCACGTGGTCCCCGGCCAGATCAGCCCGGACAAGATCGTGGGCACCCACAAGACCGTTCAGGGCGGTTCCGTCACCGTCACCGGCAGCAAGGACGCCCTCAAGGTTGACGACGCCGGTGTTGTCTGCGGCGGCGTTATGACGGCCAACGCCACTGTATACATGGTGGACTCCGTCCTGATGCCCAAGTAAGCAGCCCCCCAAGCGCTCCTGCTCCGGTCTCAGCCTGACTCCCTGGACCGACCTGGAGAACGGAAGGCCCGCAACCTCTGGTGCGGGCCTTCCGTTTGAGGGCCGGGAGGTTTTGTGAACCTGGGCGGTCTGCCGTTCGGGCGGGCCGACCGCCGTCGGCCGGGCCGGTCAACTAGACTGGGGGCTGTTCCGCAGCCGGCGGTCCGCCCAGTCCCCAGAGGTGATTCCCGAGTGCCCAGCAGTACAGTGCGCCCCAATGCAGTGCGCCCGAGGACAGTGCGCCGCATCACGGCCGGCCTCAGTGCCATACTCCTAATGCTGCCGCTCGCCTCGTGCACCGGATCCCCCGCTCCCGCCCCCAGCTCCCCGACTGCTTCTGCCGGCGCTTCTGCCGGCGCTAACGACGGCGGCCCCAGCGCCGTGTTCACGTTCGGCACCGCCTCCGAGCCCCTGGGGCTGGACCCGGCCCTCGTCTCGGACATCGAGTCCTACCGTGTTACCCGCCAGGTCCTGGAGGGGCTTGTGGGCGTGGACCAGACCACCGGGCAGCCGACGCCGTTGCTCGCCACCGAGTGGAATACCGGTGACGAAGGCCGCAGCTACGACTTCAAGCTCCGCGAGAAGGTGAACTTCCAGGACGGTGCGCCGTTCGATGCCGCGTCCGTCTGCAGCAACTTCAACCGCTGGTTCAACTTCCCGGAGGCGCTGCGGAAGCAGGCCGCGGGAACCACCTTCAAGGGCGTCTTCAAGGCCCACGCCGATCAGGCGTCCCTCTCCATCTATAAGGGCTGCACCGCCGTCGCCCCGGACAACGTGAAGATCGAACTCACGCAGCCTTTCACCGGGTTCCTGCAGGCCCTGGCACTCCCCGCCTTCGCCCTGTCCTCGCCGCAGGCCCTGGCGGCCCGGAACGCGGACGTGCTCAACCAGAGCCGCGACGGGCAGCCCGTCTCCGCCTACGGCCTGCACCCGGTGGGAACCGGCCCCTTTGTCTTCGACTCCTGGGACAAGGGCAACATCACCCTTGCCAGCAATAAGAGCTACTGGGGGGACAAGGGCCAGATCGGGACGATCAACTTCGTCACCTACGATCACACCCAGACCAGGATGCAGGCCCTCCTGGACGGCAAGATCGACGCCTATGACGCCGTCACGGTGGAGAACTTTGACCAACTTGTCAAACGCGGCAAGCAGATCATCCAGCGGGACCCGTTCTCTGTCATGTACCTCGGCATGAACCAGGAAGTCCCTATCCTGCAGAACATCAAGGTCCGCCAGGCCATCGAGATGGCACTGGACAAAGACACCCTGATCCGCCGGTTCTTCATCGACAACACGGCCCAGGCTTCCCAGTTCGTCCCGCCGAAGCTCAGCGGATTCAACAACAACGCCCCGTCGCTGGGGCACAACCCGGCCAAGGCCAAGGAACTGCTCACCGAGGCCGGCTACAACGGCGAGGAACTGAAGTTCTACTACCCGCTCAACGTCACCCGGCCCTACCTCCCGACGCCGGAGAAGGTCTATGCGGAGATCAGCAAGCAACTGACCGCCGTCGGGCTTAACATCAAGCCGGTACCGGTTGACTGGTCCGAAGGCTACCTGCAGAAGGTCACGTCCGCCGGTGATCACGGCCTCCATCTGCTGGGCTGGAACGGCTCCTATTCGGATCCGGACAACTTCGTCGGCCCGCTTTTTGGCGAGAACACCGGGGAATTCGGTTACCAGGACCCGCAGGTCTTCTCCAAGATTGCCCGGGCCCGCGGATTGCCGGACGGCAAGGAGCGTACAGAGCAGTACCAGACCATTAATGCCCAGATCGCCGCCACCGTGCCCGCCGTTCCCATCGCCTTCCCGATTTCCGCCCTGGCCCTGTCCGATCGTGTGCTCAAGTACCCGGCGTCGCCCGTCCTGAACGAAGTTTTCACGAAGATTGAGCTAAGGCCTTGACGGACTGACCCAATTTCAGTTAGAGCGCACCGCGGGGATATTCTGTGACAGCCAGACCCGCTGCTATCGGAGACTGATTGTGACTTTCATTTCCAAGACCCAACATGCCGACGTCGTCCTGATTGGCGGCGGCATCATGAGCGCCACGCTCGGCGCGTTCCTCAAGCAGCTCGAGCCGAACTGGACAATTTCCCTGTTCGAAAAGCTTGATGAGCCCGGCCTGGAAAGCTCCGGCCCCTGGAACAACGCCGGCACCGGCCACGCCGCCCTGTGTGAGCTTAATTACTCTCCCGCCGCCAAAGACGGTTCTGTGGACCCTGCCAAGGCCCTGCTCATCAACGAGCAGTTCCAGCTGTCCCGCCAGTTCTGGTCCCACCTGACCACCAACGGGATGATCGGCTCGCCCAAGGGCTTCATCAACACGGTTCCGCACATGAGTTTCGTGATCGGCGAGGACAACACCAGGTTCCTGCGCACCCGCTATGAGGCCCTCAAGCCGAACCCGCTGTTCCGCTCGATGGAGTACTCCGAGGACCATGCCCAGATCGCCAAGTGGGCCCCGCTGATCGTCAAGGGCCGCGACCCGAAGCAGCGCATTGCGGCAACCCGCGCAGCGGAAGGGACCGACGTCGACTTCGGCGCCCTGACCCGCGAACTGACCGGCTACCTGGGCAGCAACGGCGTGGAAATAAACTACGGCCACGACGTCTCCGGCATCAAGCGCGCGTCCGGCGGCGGCTGGGACCTATCACTCAAGCACCCGCAGTCCGGCGAGCACGGCTCGATCCACGCGAAGTTCGTCTTCGTGGGGGCCGGCGGCGGCGCGCTGCACCTGCTGCAGGCCTCAGGCATCCCGGAAAGCAAGGGCTACGGCGGCTTCCCGGTCTCGGGCCAGTTCTTCCGCTGCACCGACGAGGCCCTCGCCGCCCAGCACAGTGCCAAGGTCTACGGCCAGGCATCGGTCGGCGCACCGCCCATGTCTGTGCCGCACCTGGACACCCGCTTCGTCCACGGCAAGCGCTCGCTGCTGTTCGGCCCCTACGCCGGCTTCTCCACCAACTTCCTCAAGACCGGTTCCTACCTGGATCTGCCGCTGTCCATCCGGCCCTCCAACATCATCCCGATGCTGGCCGTCGCCAAGGACAACATGGACCTCACCGCCTACCTGGTCAAGGAAGTCGCCAAGCGCCACGGCGCCAAAGTTGAGGCCCTGCGCGAGTACTACCCGGAAGCACAGGACGCCGACTGGGAACTCATCACGGCCGGCCAGCGTGTTCAGATCATCAAGAAAGATCCGAAGAAGGGCGGCGTGCTGCAGTTCGGCACCGAAGTCATCGCTGGCCGCGACGGCTCCATCGGCGCCCTGCTCGGCGCGTCCCCCGGCGCGTCAACCGCCGTGCCGATCATGATTGAACTGCTCCAGAAGTCCTTCCCGAAGAACTTCAAGGGCTGGCAGTCCAAGTTCAAGGACATGATGCCCGGCTACGGCATCAGGCTTAACGACAACCCGGAACTCGCCGCCCGACTGGAAGCCGAGACGGCCAAGGCACTGCAGCTGGAACCGGTCAACGCTCCCCGTACCTGACGCCCGCTCCGGGTTGCGGGCGCTTCACTTCTTTGATGTATGACCCTCGACCCTCCAGGAGTCCATGAGATGTTCCGGCTCGCAACACTTTCGCTGGCAAACCGGGCGCTGATTGCGCTGGTCACCGTGTTCGCGTCCGTCTTCGGCGTGATCACGATGTCCTCGCTGAAGCAGGAGCTCATCCCGTCCATCGAGTTCCCGCAGATCACGGTCATCACCTCGATGCCCGGGGCCTCGCCGGAAGTCGTGGACAAGCAGGTCAGCGGCCCGCTGGAGACGGCGCTCAACGGCGTCGAAGGCCTGGAGTCCACGTCGTCCACCTCGCGCAACGGCGTCTCGCAGATCTCCCTGGTGTTCACCTACGGCTCGAACCTGGACCGTGCCCGGAACCAGATCGACCGCGCCATCTCCAACGCCAAACGGTCCCTGCCGGCCGATGTCCAGCCGCAGGCGATCGCCGGCAGCATCAGCGATTTCCCGATCGTCTTCCTCGCGGTCTCCTCGGACAAGCCGCTCAGCGAGCTGAACTCCGATCTGGCCCGGCTCAGCGTGCCGCGGCTGCAGAAGCTCGACGGCGTCCGCGGCGCCGATCTGACCGGCGGCGCCACCCAGCACATCAAGATCCTGCCGCGCCCCGAGGCGATGGCGGCGTCCGGCGCGAGCATCCAGTCCATCAGCAATGCGCTGAAGAACAACGGCGCCCTGATTCCGGCCGGCACCATCGAGGAACAAGGCAAGACCCTCTCGCTGCAGATCGGCAGCCCGGTGGATTCCCTCGACGCGATTAAGGCTCTCCCGCTCGGCGGCGCCAGGGATGCCGCCACGATCGGCAGCGTCGCGGAGGTGAGCATCGCCGAGGACGCCCGCACCTCGATCACCCGGACCAACGGCGAGGAAACCCTGGCCCTGTCCGTCACCAAAAAGCCCGAGGGCGACACGGTGGCCATTTCCCGCGCGGTAAAGGAGTCCATCCCCCAGCTGGAGGCCGAACTCGGCTCCAATGCCAGGTTCACCCCGATCTTCGATCAGGCGCCGTTCATCGAGAAGTCCATCAAGGACCTCACCACCGAGGGTCTGCTGGGACTGGGCTTCGCCGTCGCCGTGATCCTGGTGTTCCTGATGTCCGCACGCGCCACCCTGGTGACTGCCGTGTCCATCCCGCTGTCCCTGCTGATCACGTTCATCGGACTGTCGGCCACCGGCTACTCGCTGAACATCCTGACCCTCGGGGCGCTCACCATCGCGATCGGCCGGGTGGTGGACGACTCGATCGTGGTGATCGAGAACATCAAACGCCACCTGAGCTACGGCGAGGCGAAGATCACCGCGATCCTGACCTCCATCCGCGAGGTCGCCGGCGCCATCACCGCCTCCACCCTGACCACCGTGGCCGTCTTCCTGCCGATCGCTTTTGTGGCCGGCCTGGCCGGCGAACTGTTCCGGCCGTTCGCGATGACAGTCACCATCGCGCTGCTTTCCTCGCTCCTGGTGTCATTGACCATCGTGCCGGTGCTGGCGTACTGGTTCCTGCGCAATCCTGCCGACAAGGCCGGCGCCCCGGAAGGCTCAGCCCGGGAGATAGCGGCCAGGGCCCACGAGGCAGAGCAGCGCACAGTGCTGCAGCGCGGTTACATGCCGATCCTGGCCAAAACCCAGAAGCACCCGGCCGTGACCCTGATCGCGGCCGTCCTGGTGCTCGGCGGTACCGCCGCCATGACCCCGCTGCTGGCCACCGATCTGCTGGGCAGCTCGGGCGAAAACAGCATGACCGTCCGGCAGAGCCTCCCCGCCGGCACCAGCCTTGCCGAGGCCGGCGCTGCCGCCATTAAGGTGGAGGAAGTATTGCGGGAGATCGACGGCGTCAAGGACGTCCAGGTCACCACCGGCAACGCCCGGACCGGCTTCTCCGCGCTGCTGTCGGCCGGCACCTCAAGTTCCAGCTTCACTGTGGTCACGGAGGAGAAGGCCAACCAGGGCAAACTCAAGGACACCGTCCGCGGCGAGCTCGCCAGGATTCCTGATGCTGGCAAAATCACCGTGGGCTCGCAGCAGGGCGGCTTCGGCACGACGTCGACCGTGGACATCACTCTCAAGGCCGCCACCACCGCGGACCTCCGCGCCGCGAGCGAGGCCATGGTCACGGCCATGGACGGCGTCCCTGGATCCTCCGAGGTGGCCACCAACCTGGCAGCCAGCCAGCCGGTGGTCCAGGTCAAGGTGGATCGGGCCAAGGCCGTCGCCGCAGGCCTGAACGAGGAGCAGGTGGCCGGGGTGCTGGCCGCCACCATCAGCCCGATTCCGGCCGGAACCGTGCGCATCGAGACCAACGACTTCCCGGTCCGGATCGGCGAAGGCACCCGCTTCAGCAGCATCGGCGCCGTCCGGGACATACCGCTCCCGACGGCGCGCGGCCCCGTCCCGCTGGGCAGCATCGCCGCCGTGGAGCAGGTGGACGTGCCCGTCTCGATCACCGCGAGCAACGGCCAGCGGACCGCGCGCGTTTCCGTCACGCCGTCGGGCGCCAACCTCGGCGCGGTGAGCACCGAAGTGCAGGCGCGGCTCAAGACAGTCCAGCTGCCGCCGGGCGTCACGGCTGAGATCGGTGGCGCCACAACGCAGCAGGCTGAGTCCTTCGCCCAGCTCGGCCTGGCCCTGCTGGCAGCCATCGCGATCGTCTACGTGATCATGGTCGCCGCGTTCAAGTCGCTCATCCAGCCGCTGATCCTGCTCGTCTCCGTCCCGTTCGCGGCTACCGGCGCTATTGGGCTGCTGCTGGTGACCGGGGTGCCGCTGGGCCTGCCATCGCTGATCGGCATGCTGATGCTGGTGGGGATTGTGGTGACCAATGCGATTGTGCTGATCGACCTCATCAACCAGTACCGTCGGCCGCGGAACGGCGAGCCCGGGATGAGCGTGGCGGACGCAATCACACACGGCGCCCGCCAGCGGCTCCGGCCGATCCTGATGACGGCCCTGGCCACCGTGTTCGCGCTGACGCCGATGGCCCTGGGCTTGACCGGCGGAGGCGGCTTCATCTCGCAGCCGCTCGCCATCGTGGTGATCGGCGGCCTGATCTCCTCCACGGCACTGACCCTGGTCCTGGTACCGGTGCTGTACCGGCTGGTCGAGGGCAGGCGCGAACGGAAGACGCTGGCGACGGCGGACGCAACGGACGCGACGCCGCCGCGTGGTTGCCGCGCCGCCGCGGGCCGCACCGGCGTCGTGAGCGGCATAGGGGTTGTGAGCAGTAGCGGCGTTGAGGGCAGTACCGGCGTTGAGGGCAGGCAGGGCGTCGTGAGCGGCCCGGCCGGTCACGAGGACGGCCAGCTTTCAGGGACCGACGAGGCCCCGGCCCTGCGCAACTAGAGGTCATGTTCGCTGGTTCGTCGGTGGGTTAGACGCACCTGGACCTGTTCATGCCGCGCGGGACATGCCCATTCTTCGCACCCGGGACTGGGCACAATGCCACTATGCCCACCCGTTGCCCCCGGCGCGGGTTATGTCCCTTTCGGGCCAGCGTCCAGTCCAGCGGGACATGCCCATTCCTCGCACCCGGGACCGGGCACAATGACACTATGCCCACCCGCGGCCCCGGCGCGGGGCATGTCCCTGAGTCCCGCCGCCGGGAATATTCGCGAGGGGCAGGCGTTATACCGGTCGATAGATGCAAATGCATGTATCGCGGCTATAGTAGAAGCAGCTCCCGGAAGACTCCGGCCACGGAAAGGCCCACCATGCAGATCGGCGTATTCAGCGTCAGCGACATCACCACCGACCCCACCACGGGGCGCACGCCTACAGAGCACGAGCGCATCAAGGCGTCCGTGGCGATCGCCAAAAAGGTCGAGGACATCGGCATGGATGTCTATGCCATCGGCGAGCACCACAACCGGCCGTTCTTCTCCTCCTCCCCCACCACCACCCTCGCCTACATCGCGGCCCAGACCGAGCGGATCATCCTGTCCACGGCGACGACGCTGATCACCACCAATGACCCGGTGAAGATCGCCGAGGACTTCGGCATGCTGCAGCACCTGGCCGACGGCCGCGTGGACCTGGTCCTGGGCCGCGGCAACACCGCACCGGTCTACCCCTGGTTCGGCAAGAACATCCAGGACGGGATCGAACTCGCGATCGAAAACTACGCCCTGCTGCGCCGCCTCTGGGACGAGGACACCGTGAACTGGTCCGGCAAGTTCCGCACCCCGCTGCAAAACTTCACGTCCACCCCGCGCCCGCTCGACGGCGTGGCACCCTTCGTGTGGCACGGCTCCATCCGCACACCGCAGATCGCCGAAGTGGCCGCCTACTACGGCGACGGCTTCTTCGCGAACAACATCTTCTGGCCCAAGGAGCACTACCAGCAGCTGATCAGCCTCTACCGCGAACGCTACGAGCACTACGGCCATGGCAAGGCAGACCAGGCGATCGTGGGCCTCGGCGGACAATTCTTCATGCGGAAGAACTCCCAGGACGCCGTTAAGGAGTTCCGCCCCTACTTCGACAACGCCCCGGTCTACGGACACGGCCCCTCGCTGGAGGACTTCACCTCACAGACTCCGCTGACCGTGGGCAGCCCGCAGGAAGTCATCGAAAAGACCCTGACCTTCCGTGAGTACTTCGGCGACTACCAGCGCCAGCTGTTCCTGATCGACCACGCCGGCCTGCCGCTGAAAACGGTCCTCGAACAGCTGGACCTGTTCGGCGAAGAGGTACTGCCGGTGCTCCGCAAGGAATACGCCGCCCTCACCCCGGCGCATATTCCGGAGCCGCCCACCCACGCCGGCCGGGTGGCTGCCTCCCTGGCCGCAGCCGGTCAGCCCGCCGGCGAAACCACCAGCCCCGCCGGCAACACGAGCGCGTGATGGCCGCCCAGACAGCCGGGTCACCCGTACGCCTGGCCGCGGAAACCTGGGAATCCCTGTTCCGCGCCCAGGTGGCAGTGATGCGCAAGCTGCAGGCAGCACCCGCCTTCAAGACGCTGCCGCTCAATGAATACGACGTGCTCTTTACGCTCTCCCGGTGTCCGTCCGGGTGGCTCCGCCAGAACGAGCTCAACGATCACATCCTGCTCAGCCAGTCCAGCCTGAGCCGGCTGGTGGAACGGCTGGAAAAGCGTGGACTCGTGGAGCGGAAGCCCGTTCCCGAGGACGGCCGCGGGGTACAGATCAAGCTCACCGAGGCCGGCTGGGAGCTCCAACGGCAGATCGGCCGGGAGCACGTCCGTGACATCGTGACCCTGGTCGGCCCCGCGCTCACGGCCGCCGAACAGCAGGAGCTGCTGCGCCTGACGGAGAAGCTGCGGGCATCGGTGACGGCACGCTGAATGTGCGCTGACGACGCCGGCCCGGCGGACCGGGTCTCCGGCGACCGTTAGCGGAGCACGACGAGCTTCGACGGATCCTCGTCCGGCAGTTCGCCGTTTACGATCGCGGTGACCCTGAGTTCGTTCAGCGCCAGGCTCCCGCCCACCGTGGACAGGAACGCGGTATCCGAGGAATCGCGGCCCGCGGTGATCCGCAGCATACTTTCGCGCGGCGCCAGGCCGGTCGGATCGATCACGTGCCAGGCCCCGTTGATGTGGGCCTCGGCCACCGCGTGGAAGTCCATTGGACTCAGCCCGGGGGCGTACACGGCGGCCAGCCGGGCCGGTACGTTTTTGGAGCGCAGGAGCGAGATCGCCAGATGGGCGAAGTCGCGGCAGACACCGCGGCGGTGCAGGAGGGTCTCTACGGCGCCGTCGGTCCCCCGCGACGATCCGCTGAGGTACCGCAGCTCGCTGAAGACCCAGTTGCGGACGGCCTGCAGGAACTCCACGCCCTGAAGGCCGCCGAATTCCGCATAGGCGGTGGGCAGCATCCGGTCGGACTCGGCATAGCGGCTGGGACGCACAAAGCGGATGAGTTCCATCAGCCCCGGTTCTTCCGGCAGCGCGAAGCCTGTGATGGTGGCGGTGTACTCCACGAGGACCTCGGCGGGTTCCGCGAACTCCATGTAGTGGAAGCGGCCGCCGTGGTGGTCCGAGAGCTCGGTCACCGGGATGTCCTCGCCGCCGGATGTCACGGAAAGCGACTCCTCGAAGCTGTTGTAGCCGGCGTTGCGTGCCACCGCCACCGCCAGGGCCACCTTGGTATCCGCCACGGTCTGGAAGGCCAGGCGGACGGCTGCGGTGCGTTCCATGTTTCTCCGTGGTGTGGGGTAACAACAGGTGGAGTCACCGCTCCCGGCCACGGGCGGGCGGGGCAGGACTAGTTCTTGATCTTCAGAGACATTAGCATCCGCTGGACGTTGGCGAATTCCGGGCCCTCGTTGACGTATTTAGCCGCCTGGTCCAGGGTGTCGAAGGACTTCGCCGGGGCCACTTTCTGATCGGGGGCGGGCGGCTTCAGGACCGTCAGGTCACCGAAGGAGTAGTCGCCCGCACCCTCGGGACCGCGAACCATGTTCTGCAGCGCACAGGATTTTCCGCCGGCACCGCCCACGATGTTGGTGATGCCATATGAGCCGAAGTACTTGTAACCCTGGATGACCCGGAACACAACATGCGGGTCAATGGTCCCGTCGCCGGCCCGGTGCGGCAGCTCCACCGGGACGCTGCTCACGACGACGTACGGCTTGGCGGCGTCGTCCGCACAGGCCGGGGCGGGCTGCGGTGCCAGACCGGTCTGCAGGGTGGCCAGGTAACCGCCCTTGGCGTCCTTGACCTCGATCTTGAGCGCGCCCGGCCTGGTTCCCGGCTCGGGTGTCACGGATTGGGCAATCCATTCCTGCGGGAGCTCGAAGCTGACGTTTTTCGCCGGATCGGCGAAGACTTTCCAGGCCGACGCCGTCGAGCTCGGTGCCGCTGACCCGGAGACCGTGGCGCCGGGCGAGCCGCCCGGCGTGGCGCCGCCCGCGGACGGGTCCGCTGACGTCGTACTCCCGCCCGAACTGCCGCCCGGGCCGGAACCTGCCGTCCAGGCCGGTGTCCCTTTATCCTCGGTGCTGCAGCCGGAAAGCACGACGGCGATGACCGCCAGCGCCGCGGCGATCCGGACCCCGCTGGCCCCCGTGCCCCGAAAAATATCCGTCCCAGTCATTGTGCCAGCGTAGCCCTGCCCGGACCCGTTCAGGGTGTCCGGACCAGCGTTTCGCAGAAGCCGGCACGGCCCACGGCGTCCCGAGCGGAACCTTCGCACCCACGGCGTGCATGAAGCCGCGCGCCCGGACGTCGACGTCCGGGCGGGTACTGGAAGGGGCAATCCGCGGTAAAAAAAGCCGCCGGGAAAGCGGGATACGCTGGGGTTATGGCGGATCACGAATTTGGGGAAAGTGTGGCGGACGTCTCCGCTGTCGACATCGCGGACTGGCGGCTCCGGACCTTTGCGCTCTATGCCACCGTGCGGAAGCTCGCAGCCGAGGACCCGGCCGAGGCCCACACCTACTGGCGCCACGAACGGGACCGGATGTTCGGCGCCCACCCCGCCTCGCCGCTCACGGCCGCCGCGAAGTCGAGCTTCGACGGGCTCAAGACGGCGGACTACGATCCGATCTACCGCTTCCACATCCCGCTGACCAGCGAGGGCGCCGGGCGGGAGATGAATGTGGAGACGGGAACGGACGGCCAGGTCCGTTTCGTCCGGCTTGGCACCCTGGATCTGCCGGAGCTGGGCCAGCTCGCGGTCTGGAAACTCAACGGTTACGGCGGCGGCATCTTCGTGCCCTTCCGTGACGCCACGGCCGGGCAGCCCGGAGGCAGCTACGGCGCCGGCCGCTACCTGCTGGACACCATCAAGGGCGCCTACCACGGCACCCACGTCACCGGCCCGGCGGCCGAGTTCGTGGTGGACTTCAACTTCGCCTACAGCCCGTCCTGCGCCTACAACGAAGCCTGGGCATGCCCCCTCGCCGGACCGTCCAACCGGCTCGCCGTGGAGATCCCCGTCGGCGAGCTGTACTGACCCGCTGTACTGACCTGCGGGCCGCCGTCGCGACCGGTCCAGCGTGGCAGTCGGCTCTGCCGGCCTGACCCCACGACTCCGTTTCCGGAAAACAGGCCATGGTGTGACAGGCTTGAGGGATGGAATCTGCCGCGCCCGCCACTAAGCTCGAGCAGCCGCCATCTCCCCCACAGGCCCCGTTCAGACCGAATTCCCGCCGCTACCGCGGCATTCTCCGGTATCCGGCTTTCCGGCAGCTAATCCGGTTCACCGGCGTCGGGATCATCTGCACGGTGACTTCCCTGGCCCTCTACGCCCTGTTCCGGCCCTGGCTCGGCTCCCAGCCGGCCAACGCGGCGGCCCTCATCCTCACTTCGATTATGAACACGGCGCTGAACCGGAGGCTGACGTTTAAGATCACCGAGCGGCACCGGATGAAACGCGACCACCTCAACGGGCTGATCGTGATCCTCGTGGCACTGCTGATTACCGGCGGCAGCCTGGCTGTGCTGCACTGGATCAACCCGGCTGCGACGATGGCCGACGAACTCTGGACCACAACGCTGTCCGGCTTCGTGGCCACCGCCGTGCGCTTCACCCTGCTGCGGCACTGGATCTTCCGACGCGCCCGGCACCGCTAAACCCGGTTTGAGCTATCACTTAATGGTGCTCTGAGCGCCCGATAACGACCGGAACTGATAGCTCAACGGGTGTCGGGTGTCAGGGGGCCTGGCCGAGCGACTTGACGCTCCCGACGGCGGTTCGCACGGCGGCCGCCGCTGCCTGCAGTTCGGCTGCCGTAATCGTTGAATCGAAGCTGAACCGCACCGCCGTCTGCGCGACTTCGGCGTCGATCCCCATGGCCCGCAGCACCGGGGACGGCTCGTCCGAACCCGCGGCACAGGCGGAGCCGCTGGAGCAAATGACGCCCTGGCGCTCAAGTTCCAGCAGCACGGACTCCCCGCTGGTTCCGGGGAAGCAGAACGACGCCACGGAGGGCAGCCGCTCCGACGGGTGGCCGGTGAGGACCGCGCCGGGGACACCGGCCAGTACCGTCCGGATGAATTCATCGCGCAGGGCGGCAATCGGCGCCTCGAGCTCAGGCTGTGACCCCCGGGCCAGCGTAAGCGCTGTCGCCAGCGCCACGGCGCCGGCAACGTTCTCGGTTCCCGAGCGGCGCCCGCGTTCCTGCCCCCCGCCATGGATCACGGGCTCCAGCCGGGTCCGGCTGCGCACGAACAGGGCACCACTTCCCTTGGGTGCCCCGAGCTTGTGTCCGGAAAGGCTGAGCGCGTCGATGCCCAGTGGGGCGGTGTCCAGCGGCAGCCAGCCGGCGGCCTGCACAGCGTCGGTGTGGAACGGAATGCCCTGCGCGCGGGCAAGCTCGGCGAGCACTGCCACAGGCTGCACCGTGCCCACCTCGTTGTTGGCATACATGATGCTGACCACGGCGGTTTCGGGCCTGAGGACCGCGGCGAGGGCCTCCCCGGTGACGCTGCCGTAGCAGTCCACCGGCACCACGTCGACGGCGAAGCCGTGCACCCGTTCGAGGTAGCGGGCCGATTCCTCCACGGCGGGATGCTCGACGGCGCTGATCACCACGCGGTCCAGCCGCGGGTCCGCGGCGCGGCGGGCGAGCGCAATGCCCTTGACAGCCAGGTTGTCCGCTTCCGTGCCGCCAGAGGTGAAGATGACCTCGCCCGGGCGGCAGCCCAGAGCCTTGGCCGTCGCGGCCCGCGCCCCGGCCAGCGCTCTGGCGGCGGCATCACCGAGGGAATGGTGGCTCGAGGGGTTACCGAACTCCCCCGTGAGGTACGGCCACATGGCCTCAAGCACCTCTCGGCGGACCGGAGTGGTGGCCGCAGCGTCCAGGAAGATCATGGTGTTCGTCGGTCTGCCGGCGGTTCGGTGCCGGGTTCGGTGCCGGCTTCAAGGGCCAGTTCAATATCGAGCCCGAGGTCCAGGGCTGCGACACTGTGGGTGAGCCCGCCGATCGAGATGACATCCACCCCGGTCGCGGCGATGCCCGCCACCGTGGCCAGGTTGACGTTGCCGCTGGCCTCCACCCGGGCCCGTCCCCCGATCAGCGCCACCCCGGCCGCCAGCTCGGCCAGGGTGAAATTGTCCAGCATGATGGTGTCCACCCCGGCGGCCAGCACCGGTTCGATCTGCTCCATGGCGTCCACTTCCACCTCGAAGTGCACGGTATGGCCCAGCCGCGCCTTGGCCTCAAGCAGCACCGCCGTGAGCTTTGACGCGTCTCCCCCGGTGAGAACGGCCAGGTGGTTGTCCTTGGCCAGAACGGCATCGGACAGGCTGAAGCGGTGGTTCGTGCCGCCACCGCAGCGGACGGCGTAGCGTTCGAGCACGCGCAACCCCGGCGTTGTCTTCCGGGTATCGGTGATCCGGGCCCCGGTACCGTCGACGCACGCAACGAACTCCGCGGTCTTCGTGGCGATGGCACTCATCCGCTGGACCAGGTTCAGGGCCACGCGCTCGGCCAGCAGCACCGCGCGGGCGTTCCCGGTGACCCTCGCGAGCGGCGTTCCGGCGACAAAGGCCGTGCCGTCCGCGACCAGGAGAACGACGGCGGCGTCGGCATCGGTCAGCTTCATCGCGGCGGCGAACACCTCGCCGCCGCTGAGTATGCCGGGCACGCGGGCGGCCAGGACCGCCGTCGCCCGGGCGGCGGCAGGGATGAGCATCTGCGAGGTGATGTCCCCGTACGGGGCGTCCTCCAGCAGGGCGGCCCGCAGCACGGCGTCGACGGCGGTAGCGGGCAGCGATCCGGCGAGCGCCGGCGGCGTCGACGGCGTGGTGGGGCGCGCCGCTGTTCCGGTGCGTGCAGTGGTTGCAGCAGTACCGGGTGCTGTCATGACGAGATCCTTTGCTTGGAACGGGACTCGGCGGTGTGCCGGTGGCCGGATCTGCCGGCCGGCGGGGCTGGGCGGGCCGGGGCAGCGGGTACCGCGGGGCGTGCGGCGCTGGGATCGGCGTCGGCGCGGTAGTGGGCGCCGACGGAACCGGTCCGCTGCCGTGCCGCTGCCACGAGCAGCTGAGCGGCCAGCAGCAGGTTCCGCGCTTCGTGGGCGGACTGATCGAGGCGGGTCCGGTGATCCGCTCGCCGGGTGGCTGCGGCCCACTCGGCGAGCCGGGCCGCGGCGGCGTCGAGTTCGGCGCCGGTACGCAACACACCGGCCGCGCCCGTCATCAGGCGACGCAGGGCGTCCCGGCTGAAGGGAGCGGTTGCCGGCCCGGGGACGCGGAACTCGGGCAGTTCGGGCCGCGTACCGGCGGCGGACGGCATACCGGCGGCGGACGGCATACCGGCGGCGGACAGGGCAGGGGCCGAATCGACGGCGTCCTGCCCGGCGGCGGCCGAGCCCAGGATGGCTTCGACCGCACGCCGGCCAAAGACGAGTCCTTCCAGCAGCGAATTGCTGGCCAGCCGGTTGGCTCCGTGCACCCCCGTGCACGCCACTTCGCCGGCGGCGTACAGGCCCGGGACGGAGGTGCGTCCCCGGAGATCGGTGGACACACCGCCCATCCAGTAGTGTGCCGCCGGAGACACCGGAAGCGGTTCCGCGGTCCAGTCGTAGCCCGCGGCGCGGGTGGCCGCACTGATGGTGGGGAACCGCCGGGCCAGGAACCCCGGACCGCGCGCGGCCTCGATCCCCCGGGCGTCCAGGTACACCGGGCTGTCCGCGGCCACCCCTGTGGCGGCCAGGTGCAGCGCGATGCTGCGGGAGACGACGTCGCGCGGGGCCAGTTCTGCGTCCGGATGGTAGTCCGGCATAAAGCGGTATCCGGCGGCGTCCAGCAGGACTGCCCCCTCGCCGCGGACCGCCTCGGAGACCAGCAGCGCCGGCGGGCCGCCGGGGAGCTCCTCGGCGGCCAGCGTGGTGGGGTGGAATTGGAAGAACTCGAGGTCCTGCACGGCCGCGCCTGCACGCCAGGCCAGGGCGAGGCCATCGGCGGTTGCCACGGACGGGTTGCTGGTCCGGGCAAAGAGCCTGCCGGCGCCGCCCGTGGCGAGCAGCACCGCATCGGCGGCCAGCCGCCTGGACTGCCCGTTAACGAGGTAGGCGACCCCGGTAACGCGCGCCGCCGCCGTCGGGCTCCCGGCGCCGGTCAGGAGTTCGGTCACGAAGGCGCCCGTCTCGACCCGGAGCCGGCCCTGGACTGCACGGTCGAGGACAGCGGCCACGAGGGCACGGGTGATCCGGGCGCCGGTAGCGTCGCCGCCGGCATGCAGGATGCGGGCGGCGGAGTGTGCGGCCTCGAGGCCCAGCGCCGGCCCGCCCGCGGGTCCGGCGTCGAAGCGCACGCCGAAACGCCGGAGCCCGGCGATGTCCCGGACGGCCTCGGTGCAGAGTATCCGCACGGCTTCGGGATCGTTGAGGCCGGCGCCGGCGGCGAGCGTGTCGGCGATGTGGGCCGCGGCGGAATCGCCCGGCGCCGCCTCCCCCGGCGGCAGCACGGCAGCGACGCCGCCCTGGGCATAGAAGGTGTTGCTCTGTTCCAGGGTCCCCTTGCTCAGCAGCACCACCTCGGCAGCGCCGGGCCACCCGTTCTGCGCGGACACGGCGCCGGGCCTCCCGCCCTGCGCGGACACGGCGTCGGAGGACACGGCCTCGGAGGACACGGCGTCGGAGGCGAGCAGCGCGGCGTAGAGTCCGGCGATCCCGCTGCCAACCACCACCAGGCGCCTGGTCACGGCCGCGCCGCCAGCATGCGCTCCAGGGCGATCCGCGCCGGGGCCGCGACAGTGTCCTCCACGGTGATGCGGTTGAGCACCTCACCCCGGACCAGCGCCTCCAGGACCCAGGCGAGATAGCCGGGGTGGATCCGGTACATCGTGGAGCAGGGGCAGATCACCGGGTCCAGGCAGAAGATCGTGTGCTGCGGGTATTCCGCGGCCAGCCGGTTGACCAGGTTGACCTCGGTGCCGACGGCGAAGGTGGTCGGTTCGGTGGCGGCCGCGATGGCCTTGCGGATGAAGTCCGTGGAGCCGGCGGAATCGGCGGCATCCACCACCTCCATCGGGCATTCCGGGTGCACGATCACCTTGACCCCCGGGAACTCGGCGCGGGCCTTCTCGATCTGACCCACGTTGAAGCGCTTGTGGACGGAGCAGAAACCGTGCCAGAGGATCACGCGGGAATCGAGCAGGGCCTGCTCACCGTTGCCGCCGAGGTCCTTGCGTGGGTTCCACAGCGGCATCTGCTCCAGCGGCACGCCCATGGCCTTGGCGGTGTTGCGGCCCAGGTGCTGGTCCGGGAAGAACAGCACACGCTGGCCGCGCTCGAACGCCCACTCCAGCACGGTGGCGGAGTTGGATGAGGTGCAGACGATCCCGCCGTGCTCGCCGCAGAAGCCTTTGAGGGCGGCGGAGGAATTCATGTAGGTGACGGGGATGACCGGGACCCGGCCGTCGGCGTCGGGCTCCGTGCCGAAGAGCTCCTCAAGCTGTTCCCAGCATTCGGTCACGGAGTCGATGTCCGCCATGTCCGCCATGGAGCAGCCCGCGGCAAGGTTGGGCAGGATCACGGCCTGGTCCGGCCGGGACAGGATGTCCGCGGTCTCGGCCATGAAGTGCACGCCGCAGAAGATGATGGCCTCCGCATCCGGCCGGGTCAGGGCGGCGTTGGCGAGCTGGAAGGAGTCGCCCACGAAGTCGGCGTATGCCACCACCTCATCGCGCTGGTAGAAGTGGCCCAGGACGACGGCGCGGTCCCCCAGCGCCGCTTTGGCGGCGCGGATCCGGACGTCAAGTTCGGCGTCGCCGGCGAGCTTGTATTCCTCGGGGAGCTGGCCCTGCCGCGGCGTCGAGGCCGGGGCGGCGTCGGCTGTGGAGGCGCCGGGGCCGTAGGCGGGCACACCGGCGAGCGCCTCGGCGAGGTCGAAGTCCCAGGGGCCGCGGGCGAGCGCCGGGCTGCAGGTCGAGGCTGTTGCCCGGCCATTGGCGCTGCTGCCGGCGGCCTGTTCGCGCGTGATCAGCTGGATAGCCGTGTTGACGCTGCTCATGGTGTGCTCCTGTTGTCCGGGTCAAGGCCTGGGCGGCCGGTATAGCGGTAGAGGCGGGGCGGTCGGTGTTTGCCGCCCTGCAGGTATTCGCCGGTTTCTGCGATCTCCGGCGTGGCTTTGATCTGCCGGCGGAAGTTCGCCGGATCCAGTTCGCGGTCCAGGACGGCCTCGTAGACCTCCCGGATCTGGGCGAGGGTGAAGTACTCGCCAAGTAGGTGGTAGGCAATGGACCCGTAGGCCATCTTGTTGCGCAGCCGCCCGAGCGCGTAGTCGATGATGGCGTTGTGATCGAAGGCCAGTTCCCCGAGGCGGTCGGCGCGGAACCAGCGGACGTTCTCCGACTCGTCGGCGAGCGCGGCCTCGGTCGGCTGGACCAGGGCCCAGTACACGATCGATACAATGCGCTGCGCCGGCGAGCGGTGCAGCCCGCCGAAGGCGTAGAGCTGCTCGAGGTAGCGGGGGTCCAGTCCGGTGGTGTCGCGCAGGTTCCGGGACGCAGCATCCTGGAGGGACTCCGCGGGGGTGAGCGGGCCGCCGGGGAGCGCCCACAGGCCCTTGAACGGTTCGCGGATCCGGCGCACCAGCGGAATCCAGAGGGTGGGGCGTCCCGAACTTTCGCTCGGCCGAAGTGCGAAGATCACGGTAGAGATAGCCAACGACGGCGGCGCGAACTGACGCTCTGCAACGTTGGCGGCTGTTGTGTAAACGGTGATTCACCCCGCATCCTGAGGCTCCGGACCGGCCCCTTCGGACTGCCCGGACGGATCCGGCCCGACCGCCGGAGTAGTTATAGTCAGATTGACTAGAACTAAGTCTACGACGTTAGGGGCCGGGCGCAAAATGTTTCAGGTCACCTTCGGCTGCTGCCGCGCACCGGGCGGGCTGGCCGAGCCGTCCGGGCGGGCCTGCCGGGCTCGCCGCCTGTTCACCCTCCCTCGGCGGCGGCCTCCAGCAGCGGCAGGGTGCGGCCCTGGAAATGCGTGTTGAGCACGATCACCGAGGAGGACCGCAGCACCGTCCTCGTGGCGATCATGGCATCGAGGACCCGCTGCAGGTCAGGGTTGGAGCGGGCCGCGATGCGCGCCATCAGATCCGAACTGCCGGAAACGGTGTGGATCTCGATGAGTTCCGGAATTCGCGCCAGAGCTTCGACGACGGCGTCGTGCCCCAGGTCCTGGTTGATCGTCAGGGAGCAGAACGCCACCACCGGAAAGCCGAAATGGGCCGGATCCGGCTGCGGCACCCAGGACCCGATGACGCCGCTGCCCTGCATCCGGTCCAGCCGTGCCTGCACAGTGGCGCGGGCAACCCTGAGCACCCGGGAGGCCTCCAGCACCGAGGCCCGGGGCGAATCCGTAAAGAACCGGACAATTTTCGCATCCAGCGGATCAACGTCCATCGAATACTCCTCTCATCGGGGCAGCGGCCGTGACAAATCGCTGCCGATACTCCGTTTCAGCTAGCAAACTGCCACCATGTTCCCACGCCGCCGGAACGCGGACGGCCGATCCTTCGCGTGAAAGGCGGTAAATTCAAGAGGTCCCACAAAGACCCCCAGTTCCACACCACACGAAGGTTCGCCAGCATGACAATGAAGTCCACCGCGGAGCGCCCCGGCCTGACACTGGGCCGCAGCATGAAGCCACGCCAGCTCACCATGATGGGACTCGGCAGCGCCATCGGCGCCGGCCTGTTCCTGGGCTCCGGAGCCGGGGTCCAGGCCGCCGGGCCTGCCGTCCTGGTTTCCTACCTGGTCGCGGGAACCCTGATCATCCTCGTGATGTGGGCCCTCGGCGAGATGGCGGCCGCCAATCCCAACAGCGGCGCGTTCTCCGTCTACGCCGCAAAGGCCATGGGCAGGACCGCGGGAGCCACCGTGGGCTGGCTCTGGTGGCTGCAGCTCGTCGTCGTGATCGCCGCCGAAGCCCTCGGCGCCGCCGGGCTGCTGTTCACGGTGTGGCCGGTAATCCCGGTCTGGGCCCTGTCGCTCCTGTTTATGGTCCTGTTCACGGCAATCAACCTCGCCGGGGTGAAGAACTTCGGCGAGTTTGAGTTCTGGTTCGCGATTCTCAAGGTTGCCGCCATCCTGCTGTTCCTGGGGATCGGCACCGCCTTGCTGCTGGGCTGGCTGCCGGACGTCACCTCCCCGGGTCTGGGCAACATCACCACCGACTTCGCCCCAGAGGGCCTCGGCGGGATCGCGAGCGCGCTTTTCGTGGTGATCTTCGCCTTCGGCGGCACCGAGATCGTCAGTGTGGCCGCCGCCGAGACCGAGAACCCCCAGCACAGCGTGGGCCAGGCGATCCGCACGGTCGTGTGGCGGATCCTTGTCTTCTACATCGGCTCCGTCTTCGTGATCGCCGCAGTCCTTCCGTACACCTCGGAGGCGCTGAAGTCCCCGTTCGCCGGCGTCCTGGACCTGGCCGGCATCCCCGGTGCCGGTGCCGCCATCACCCTGGTGGCCGTCGTCGCGCTCCTCTCGGCCCTGAACGCGAACCTGTACGGTGCCTCCCGGATGGTGTTCTCACTCTCCGAACGCGGCGAGGCCCCCGCGTTTCTTTCGAAAATCAATACGGCGCGCGTGCCGATGGTCGCCGTCGGCGTCTCGGTGGCGTTCGGCTTCCTGGCCGCGGTGCTGGAGCTGCTCTTCCCTGAGCAGATCCTGCCGGCACTGTTCCAGCTGGTCGGTTCGACGTGCCTGATCGTCTGGGGCTCCGCCCTGGTGTCCCAGCTGATCCTCCGCCGCCGGGCAGACCGTGAGGGCACCCCCCTGCCGCTGCGGATGCGGGGCTTCCCGGGCCTGACGATCTTCGGCCTTGTCCTCCTGGCCCTGATCTTCGCCGTCGGCTTCAGCAGCCCGGACAGCAGCAGGCAGCTCGTCAGCACCATCGCTCTGGTGGCCGGCATTGCCGCGGCCTGCTGGACCGGCGCCCGGCTGACCCGCAGCCGCCACGCCGAGCCCGCCGAGCCCGCCGAGCCCGCCGAGCCCGCCGACACGAAGTAACCCGGCATGACCTGTACAAATTGCCACGCTCACCGGCATGGAAGCATGCAGTTCTTGACAGTCTGGCCAGCAATTCCTTAGCGGATTGCTCAGCAAGCCCGCGGTGACTAGGGTCACAGCCATGGACACACTTCCTCCGGCGGTTTCCGGCGACGCTGCCGAGTCGCCCAGCCCCGCACAGCTCCGCGAGCTCTACTCGCTCATGGTGGCGGTCCGCCATCTCGACACCTCGGCTATCGCCTGGCAGCGGCAGGGCATTATCCCCGGATACGCGCCGGAACTCGGTCAGGAGGCGGCCCAGGTGGGCAGCGGCTACGCCGTGGATATTACCCGGGACTTCGTCTTCCCCACCTACCGCGAGATGGGCGTCGCCCGGACCATGGGCGTGGACATGGTGTCCTATATGTCCACCCACAAGGCCACCTGGCACGGTGGGCTCTACAATCCGATGGAGTCCCGCCTGGCCCCGATCCAGGCCGTCGTGGCCGGATCCGTGCTGCACGCCGTCGGCTGGGCGCATGGCCAGACGCTGGAGCAAAAGGACGGCGGCACCCTCGGCTGCACCCTCGGCGTGGCCATGACCTACTTCGGCGACGGTGCCTCCTCGCAGGGCGATGTCCACGAGGCCATGAACTTCGCCGCCGTGATGAAGGCCCCCGTGGTGTTCTTCGTCCAGAACAACGGGTGGGCCATCTCGGTCCCCACCGAACGCCAGGTGGCCGGCGGTTCGGTCGCCGCCCGCGCGGCCGGCTACGGCATGCCGGCGCTGCAGATCGACGGCGACGACGTCGTCGCGGTCCTCGAGGCCACCCGGCGCGCCTTCGCGCACGCACGGTCCGGCAACGGTCCCGTGCTCATCGAGGCCATGACCTACCGCCGTGGCCCGCACTCGACCTCCGATGACCCCGGCCGCTACCGCTCCCTTGACGAGGAGCGCGACGACGCGGGCGTGGACCCGCTGGAACGCTTCCGGCAGCGGCTGCTCGCCGAGGGGATCGCGGACGGGGCATTCTTCGCCGAGGCCCTCGCCGCCGCGAAGACCGAAGTGGAGCAGACCCGGGCCGGCATCCAGGCCCTCGGCTCCCGCCCCGGCACCGAAATGTTCGACCTGGTCTTCCAGGAAACCACCCCTGCCCTGCAGGCCCAGGCCGCCAGCTGGCGCGAGGAGTCCGAACATGTCTAATTCGACGATCGACGGCGGGACCGCCGGACTTCGACAGGCCCAATCCCCGTCCCAGGCCCAATCCCCGGCGCCGGCACCGGAAAGTGCCGGCACCGTGATGTCCATGCAGCAGGCGCTCAACCGGGCCCTCGACGAGGTGCTTGCGGAGAACCCCAAGGCCGTCATTTTTGGCGAGGACTGCGGCCGGCTCGGCGGCGTCTTCCGCATCACGGACGGGCTGCAGGCCAAACACGGCGAACAGCGGGTCTTCGACACCCCGCTGGCGGAATCCGGCATCCTCGGCATGTCCGTGGGCCTGGCGATGGCAGGCTTCCACCCGATCCCCGAGGTCCAGTTCGACGGCTTCGCCTACCCCGCCATCAACCAGATCGTCTGCCAGATCGCGCGGATGAACTACCGCAGCCGGGGCACCCTGCCGATGCCGATCACCCTGCGCGTGCCAAGCTTCGGCGGTATCCGCGCCCCCGAGCACCACGGCGAAAGCCTCGAGGCGCTCTTCGCCCATGTGCCGGGGCTCAAGGTGGTCTCGCCGTCGAACCCGCACGAGGCCTACCATCTGCTCAAGTACGCCGCCACCCGCCCGGACCCGGTGATCTTCATGGAGCCGAAGTCCCGCTACTGGCAGAAGGGCGAGGTGGACGCCGCCACGCACGATGCAGCCGGAGGCTCCCCCACCGGTGCCAAGGTTATGCGCGAGGGCCGCCACCTCACCCTCGTCGCGTGGGGCGCAATGGTGGCCCGCTGCCTGCAGGTGGCTGAACTCGCCGCCGAGGACGGGATCGACGTCGAGGTCCTGGACCTGCGCTGGCTCAAGCCGATCGACGCCGGGGCGCTGGCCGCGTCCGTGCGGAAGACGCGCCGCGCCGTCGTCGTCCACGAAGCGCCGCTGACCTCCGGGCTGGGCGCCGAGGTGGCACAGCTGATCACGCACAACTGCTTTGACACCCTCAGGGCCCCGGTGGAGCGGGTCACCGGCTTCGACGTCCCCTATCCTTCGGGGGACCTGGAAGACGAATACATCCCGAACATTGACCGGATCCTCTTCGGCATCCAGCGAGTATTGGAGTACAAACGTGGCTGAAATTTCCTTCCCGCTGCCCGACCTCGGCGAGGGCCTGATCGAGGCCACCGTGCTGGAATGGCTGGTGTCCCCGGGCGAGCAGGTGGAGCGCAACCAGCCGCTCGTCGAGGTCGAAACCACCAAGTCGGCCGTTGAATTGCCCAGCCCGCAGGCAGGTAAGGTGGTGCGTATCCACGGCGGGCCCGGTGACACGATCAATGTCGGCGAGCCCCTGATTGTGTTTGAGGTGCCGGACAATACCGCCGGCATCGTGGGCACGGTCCCGAAGGAAGAGGCACCGAAGCGCCGGGTCCGCCTGAGCGCCGTACTTGACGAGGACTGACAGCGAGGACTGACACCATGAGCGGCAGACACACCGGCGAACTGCATTCCCACACGGTGGAGGGCACCGACCCGCAGCTGTACGTCGCGGTCCACGAACCGCAGGACGACGCCGGGCTGCGCCCCGTGCTGCTGCTGCACGGCTTCTCCTCCTCCGCCAAGCTCAACTGGGAAGATACCGGCTGGATCACCGCCCTGCTCGGGGCCGGCCGCCGCGTCATCACCGTGGACCTGCCCGGCCACGGCCGCAGCGGCGCCCCCGAGGACATGGATTCCTACGCGCCGAGCCGGATCCGCGCGGATCTGCTCCAGATTGCCGTGGACGCCGGCGTCCGGCCCGTGCGCGACGGCGACCCGGCCAGCGGCCTGGATCTGATCGGGTATTCCCTCGGCTCGCGGCTTGCCTGGGAGTTCGGGGCGACACAGCATGAGCTGGTCCACCGGCTGGTCCTGGGCGGGCCGAACGTGGCGGATCCCCTCGCGGACTTCGACCTCGTCGCGGCCCAGCGCTACCTCGCCGACGGCACCCCGATTGCGGATGAATCGACCGCCGGGCTGCTGAAGATGGCCCAGCTGCTGCCGAGCAACAACATCTTCTCGCTGCTGTCCCTCGTGGAAGCGGTCAAGAGCGAGCCGTTCGATCCCGCCGAGGCTGTCCCGCACATGCCGATGCTGCTGGTGGCCGGCGAGAAGGACCACCGTGCCGCCTCCATGCCGGAGCTCGCCGCGCTCGGCGCCACGGCCGGCGCTATGGTGGAACAGCTGATCCTGCCGGGCCGGAACCATACCAACGCCATCACCAGCCGCGCGTTTAAGCAGGGGGCCGTCAGCTTCCTGGGCGTCTGAGGGCGTCTGAGGGCGCCTGCCGTCTTAAGGCAACGCGGGGTCACCTATGGCCCATCCGGGCGACGTGGATGGGCCGTAGGTGACCCCGCATTGTTCCGGCACGACGGATGGATGGAACTGGCCGCAGCAAAGTGGCCGGAACCGGAGGAGGGACCCCGTGGGCATGCGCTTCACAGACCGCAATGAGGCCGGCCGGTTGTTGGCGGCCGCCCTCCCCCAGTTCCGGGGACGGCCGGACACGCTGGTGCTGGGTCTGGCCCGCGGCGGCGTGCCGGTGGCGGCCGCCGCCGCCGAGGCCCTCCGGCTTCCCTTTGATGTACTCCTGGTCCGCAAACTGGGGATTCCCGGCCACGAGGAAACGGCCTTCGGCGCGCTTGCCTGGTCAGCCGGCCGGGTGGTGCGTGTGCTCAACCGGCCCCTTGTGACCAGGCTTCTGGAAGTCGGTGTCCGGCAGTCCGAGCTGGACCGGGTGGAAGGTACCGAGCGGGCCGAGCTGGAACGCCGCGCTGCGGCGTATCCGGGACCCCGGCCGGTGCTCGCGGGCAGCACCGTCATCCTGGTCGACGACGGGCTGGCCACGGGAGCAACCATGCGGGCCGGGCTCGAGGCGGTGCGGGCGGCGGGCGCCGCAACCGTCGTCGTCGGGGTCCCCGTAGCCTCGCTGGAAGCTGGGACGGCGCTGGAGCAGCTGGCCGACGCCGTCTTCTTCCTGCACCTTCCCGGCCAGTTCCGCACCGTCGGCAGCTATTACCGGACCTTCGCGCAGGTGCAGGACCACGACGTCGTCCGGCTCCTCGGTGCCCGCCCCGCCTGAACAGCAACGCGGGGTCAGATACGGCCCGTGCGGCGGCCTTGGATGGGCGCGAAGTGACCCCGCGTTGCTTCTAAACGCGTTGCTTAAAAGCGAGGGGCACGGACCTTTCGGCCCGCGCCCCTCGCTATGTGGCTAGTTCTGTGTGGCTGGTTCCGTGTTGCTGATTCTTAGTGCTTTGCCGTCTCGGCCGGCGCGTGGTGGCTGACGCCGAGCGGGCGGCCCCTGGTTTCCCCGGCCAGGATAACGCCGACTGCCGAGATGACGCAGAGGATCATGATGTAGATACCGATAGATCCGGTCCACTTGGTGCCCTGCAGCAGGGCCTCCGCAATGGTCGCCGCGAACGCGCCGCCGAGGATGGCGCCGAAGGCGTACCCGATCGAGATGCCCGAGTAGCGCACGTTCGCCGGGAACATTTCGGCGTACATTGCGGACATCGGGCCATAGGACAGGCCCAGGCCGATGGTCAGGACGAACAGCGCGACGCCGTAGAGAACGATGTTTTTAGTATCAATGAGCGCGAACATCGGGATCATCCAGGCGAAGACGATGCCGTAGCCGATCAGGAAGGTCTTGACCCGGCCGATCTTGTCCGACAGCCAGCCGCCCACCAGGGTAAAGATCAGCCAGCCGAAGGAGGCCAGTGTGGTGGCCAGCAGGATCTGCGGGGTGGGCATCTTCAGTGTCTTGGTCGCGTAGGAGATGAAGAACGCGATCAGCAGGTAGCCGGCGGCGTTATTGCCGATAAAGATCATCGTCGAGTAGAGAACGGCCTTTTTGTGCTTCCGGAACAGCTCCCCGAGCGGCGCCTTGCTTTCTTCCTTGCGGTCCTGCATCTCCTTGAAGACGGGGCTCTCGGCGACCGCGCGGCGGATCAGGTAGCCGACCACGATCAGTGCGATGGAGAGCAGGAACGGTACACGCCAGCCCCACGAAGCGAAGTCCTCCTTGGACATGCCTGTGTTCAGGAAGTACAGCAGTCCGGTGGCGAGGATCATGCCCACCGGAACACCGATCTGAGGGTAGGCGCCGAACAGGCCGCGCTTGCTCTTGGGGGCGTGCTCCACGGCCATCAGGGCGGCGCCGCCCCATTCACCGCCGGCGGAGAAGCCCTGGACGATACGGAGGAAGATCAGCAGGATCGGAGCCCAGACGCCGATCTGGGCATAGGTGGGCAGCATACCGATAAGGGCCGTCGCGGCACCCATCATGATGAGTGTGAAGACCAGCATGGCCTTGCGTCCGAGGCGGTCACCGAGGTGGCCGGCGACGACGGCGCCGAGCGGGCGGAACAGGAAGCTGATGCCGATGAGGGCGAAGGACAGGATCTGCGCCAGTCCCGGATTCGAATTCTGCAGCGGGGTGAGGAACAGCGGCGACAGCAGCGTTGCTGTCAGCTGGGCGAAGATGAAGAAGTCGTACCACTCGATGGTGGTACCGACCAGCGTCCCGGCGAGGACCTTGCGTTCCTCATGCTTGCTGCTGGGGCCCGCCTCTGAATCGACGAATGAAGTTGCGGTCATTGAAACTCCGTTGCTGGGGGCAGGTGAACTGCCCGGGGTGGGTGCCTGGCGATTTACTGATCGAACGGTCAGTTAGTTGGTAAGAAGTACCTTACTACGAAAATGTGATAAGGCGCACACAATTTTTGAAATTTCACGCCACGGCCGACACATGACATCGCAGACCCCGGGCTCCGGCCCGGTCCTGCCGCGTCAGCAGTTCACGGTCGCGGGCCCGGAGGGACCCACGAGGCTCCTGCCCGTCAGCCGGTCCCGCGCCGGGCCCGGCCACCGGACCTAGGATGGACAAATGACAGCGAACGCCGCCGGCAACCAGGCCTCCCCCTCGCAGACGCTCTCCCGCGGCATCCGCGCATTGGAAATCCTCGCCGAGGCCCAAGAGCCGCTGAGCATTGCCGAACTCGCCGGCGCCATGGGGGTCCACCGCTCCGTGGCCTACCGGATCCTGCGCACCCTGGAGGACCATTCCCTGTTGGTGCGCGACGACGGCGGGCGGGTCCAGCCGGGCCCCGGCCTCGCCGTGCTGGCCCGCGGAGTGGCCCGGAATCTGCAGACCGCCGCCCTGCCCGAGCTGACCCAACTCGCAAACACCCTGACCATGAGCGCCTTCGTGGCGGTCTGGGACCACGAGGACTGCGTCACCCTGGTCAGCGTGGATCCGCGGCATACCGGCGCCGCGGTGGTCCAGCATCCTGGCTCCCGGCACCCGATCAGCGCCGGTGCCCCCGGTATCGCCATCCAGTCGGCCCACTCCGAACAGGAGTGGAATGTCCTCGCCCCCGGGATCCCCTACCGGTCCGAGGCTACCGAGGCCAGACGCCGGGGATACGCGGCCAGCCATGACGAGGTCATCGCAGGAGTCTCCTCACTCGCCGTCCCAGTCCGGGTTCCGGGCGGGCGTCCGGCGGCCATCGCCGTCGTCTACATCCGCGCCGCCCAGGACCCTGCGGAGGTGGCCGCGGCCCTGGCCGCGAGCGCCGGACGGATCGAGAGCCAGCTGGGCTGACGCCGGAGGGGCACTCGCCGGTCCGCGCCTGCGCCCCCGACGAACTAACGAAAATGCCCACCAGCACCCCGGGGCCAGCTGCCGCAAGATGCTTGACAAGCGGCTCCGTCTCGGGCAGGTTGTATCGTATACGATTTCATACTCAATGAGGAGATGCGATGGAGCAGCTTTCGCAGGATGACCTTGCCGCCGCCGGCAAGGTCATCGCGGTACACATCAACTACCCCAGCCGTGCGGCCCAGCGGGGCCGCACCCCGGAGCAGCCCTCCTATTTCCTGAAGCCGTCCTCCTCCCTCAGCCGCAGCGGCGGAACCGTGGAGCGCCCGGAGGGCTGCGAGCTGCTGGCCTTCGAGGGCGAGGTGGCGCTGGTGATCGGCACCCGGGCGCGCCGTGTGTCCCCCGCGGACGCCTGGGCCCACGTTGGCTCCATTACCGCCGCCAACGACCTCGGCGTCTATGACCTCCGCTACGCAGACAAGGGTTCCAACCTCCGATCCAAGGGCGGCGACGGCTTCACGCCCGTGGGTCCGGCCCTGCTTTCCGCCCGGGACGTCGACCCCGCCGGGCTCCGCATCCGCACCTGGCTCAACGGAAAACCGGTCCAGGATGACACCACGGACACGCTGCTGTTCCCGTTCGCCAGGCTTGTGGCGGATTTGTCCCAGCTGCTGACTCTGGAGCCGGGCGACATCATCCTGACGGGAACGCCCGCGGGAGCCTCCGTCGCCCAGCCCGGTGACGTTATGGAAGTCGAAGTGGACGCCCCGGCTTCCGGCCTCAGCACCGGGAAGCTCTCCACCACCGTGGTCCAGGGCACTGTCCCACTGGCCAACTACGGTGCCGGGCCGCGCACCGATGAAACGCAGCGCGCCGAGGCGTACGGCACACCGGCCCCGGAGGAGACCGCCACCGCCCCTGCGCCCGTGCTGGCCACTGTGCCAGTGCTGACGCCGGAGCTGAAAGCCAAGCTGGAGTCCGTCGGGACCGCCACCCTGAGCTCCCAGCTCCGCAAGCGCGGGCTCAACAACGTCAGCATCGACGGCCTGCAGTCCACCCGGCCGGACCGCAAGGTGGTGGGCATCGCCCGGACGCTGCGCTACGTGCCCAACCGCGAGGACCTGTTCAAGGCCCACGGCGGCGGCTTCAACGCCCAGAAGCGCGCCATCGACTCGCTGCGGGACGGCGAGATCCTGGTCATGGAGGCCCGCGGAGAGAAAGGCACCGGAACGGTGGGAGACATTCTCGCCCTCCGCGCCGAGGTCAACGGCGCCGTGGCCATCATCACCGACGGCGGCGTCCGGGACGTCACCGCCGTCGGCGCCCTGGCGATGCCCACGTACTTCGCCAACGCGCACCCCGCCGTCCTCGGCCGGCGCCACATCCCCTGGGACGTTGACCTCACCATCTCGTGCGGCGGCGCCACCGTGCAGCCGGGCGACATCATCGTCGGCGACGCCGACGGCCTCCTGGTGATCCCGCCGGCACTCGCCGAAGAACTGGCCGACGACTCGCTCGTGCAGGAAGCCGAGGAGTCGTACATAGCGGAGATGGTGGCCGCCGGGCACAGCGTGGACGGGCTTTACCCGATGAACGCGCAGTGGCAGGAAAAATTCCGCAGATGGTCCGCCGCCCACGCCGCCGCACCTGCCCAGGAGGCGCCCTCCCAGGAAGCGCCCGACCAGGAAGCACCTTCCCTGAAAGCGCCCGCCCAATGAGTGTGCCGGCCGCCGCCAGTAAATCGGAACAGGCCTACGCCGCCATCAAGGCCAGCATCCTGGGCGGCGAATACTCCCCCGGCTACCGTTTGGTGCTGGCCAAGATTGCCGAGGACCTGGGCGTCAGCGTGGTGCCGGTCCGCGAAGCCATCCGCAGGCTCGAGGCGGAGCGCTTTGTGGTGTTCGAACGCAACGTCGGCGCCACTGTGGCCGGGATCGACCCCACCGAATACCTCTACACCATGCAAACGCTGAGCATCGTGGAGGGTGCGGCCACCGCCCTCGCCGCCCCGCTGGTCTCCGCTGCGGACATTGAACGCGCCCGGGCCATCAACGCCCTGATGCGAGAGTGCCTGGACCACTTCGATCCGGTCCGTTTCACGAGCCTGAACCAGGACTTCCACGGCGTCCTGTTCGAGTACTGCCCCAACCCGCACATCCTGGATCTCGTGCACCGCGGCTGGAACCGGCTGCAGGCGCTGCGGTCTTCCACCTTCAGCTACGTCCCCGGCCGGGCGCGCGAGTCCGTGGCCGAACACGAAGCGCTGCTGGTGCTGCTCGAGACGGGCGCTTCGGCGGACGACGTCGAACGCGCTGCCCGGGCCCACCGCGCCGCCACCCTTGACGCCTACCTCGCCCGCAGCCGTTCCGACGCGGCGCCCACGCTCTCCTAGCAGCAGTCTCCTGCCACCATCCCCTGATACGACTCCGGCGACCACCCCGGCCCCGAAGCCGGATCCCCCCGAAACGACAAGGAATAACAATGAAGTTCCGTTCCGATCCGCAGCAGCATCTCAAAGGCTCCCTCGCCGCAATGTTCACCCCGTTCACCGAGACAGGGGACGTTGACCACGTGAGCCTGCGCAACATGGTTGAGTGGCAGATCGCCAGCGGCTCCGCCGGCATCACGATCGGCGGCTCCACCGGCGAACCCAGCGCCCAGTCCGTGGAGGAGCGCGCCGAAGCCATCCGGGTCACCGCCGCCGCAATCGGCGACCGTGTCCCGTTTATGGCCGGCACCGGCACCGCGAAACTGGCCGAGACTTTGGAACTCACGCAGGCCGCCGTCGACGCCGGCGCCGACGCGTCGATCATCATCACGCCCTACTATTCGCGACCCACACAGGAGGCGCTGTACCGCTGGTACGCCACAATCGCCACCGAATTCCCGCAGATGCCGTTCGTGATCTACAACGTGCCCTCGCGCACCGCGGTGGACATGGCCCCGGAGACGGTGGCCCGGCTGTTCCGCGGCTTCGATAACATCGTCGGTATCAAAGAAACCACCAAGGATTTCGAGCACTTCTCCCGGGTTATGCACCTCGCCGGCAAGGACCTGCTGGTCTGGTCAGGCATCGAACTTCTTTGCCTGCCGCTCATGGCGATCGGCGGCGTCGGCTTCATCTCCGCCCTGGCCAACATCGCGCCGAAGGCCTCCGCGGACATGTACCAGGCCTGGGTCGACGGCGACTTCGAGACCGCCCGGGAGATCCACTACGGCGTGCACCCGCTGGTGGACCTGCTGTTCGTCGAGACCAACCCGGCGCCCGGCAAATGGCTGATGGCACAGGCCGGGCTGATCTCCTCCGACTATGTGCGGCCCCCGCTCATCACGCCCACCGAACCCGGGCTGAAGAAGATCACCGAACTGATGGAAGCGGGCCGGGACTACCTCACCCCCGTCGACGGCTTCCGGATCAACCGGTAACACCCGCCGCGCAGAAGAATTTCACCCGGAAGAATTTCACGCAGAAGCAAAGGATCATTCCCATGGCTGAGCACTACATTCCAGACGACCTCCCCACGCACATCCGCCACTACATCGACGGCGAGTTCGTCGATTCCGTCAACGGGGCGACTTTCGATGTCCTGGACCCGGTGTCCAACGAGACCTACGCCACCGCCGCCGCCGGGCAGAAGGAAGACGTCGACCTCGCCGTCGCCGCCGCCCGCAAGGCCTTCACCACCGGCCCGTGGCCGCGGATGAAGCCCCGCGAACGCGCCCGGATCCTGCACCGGATCGCCGAGGCCGTCGAGGCCCAGGAAACGCGGCTGGCCCAGCTGGAAACCTTCGATACCGGGCTGCCCATCACCCAGGCCAAGGGCCAGGCGCTGCGGGCGGCCGAGAATTTCCGCTTTTTCGCCGATCTTATCGTGGCGCAGTTCGACGACGCGATGAAGGTCCCCGGGGCGCAGATCAACTACGTCAACCGCAAGCCGATCGGCGTCGCCGGCCTCATCACTCCCTGGAACACGCCGTTTATGCTGGAATCCTGGAAGCTGGCCCCGGCGCTGGCCACCGGCAATACCGTGGTGCTCAAACCGGCCGAGTTCACGCCCCTGTCCGCGTCCCTCTGGGCGAAGATCTTCAAGGACGCCGGGCTGCCCGACGGCGTCTTCAACCTGGTCAACGGCCTCGGCGAGGAGGCCGGCGACGCGCTCGTGAAGCACCCGGACGTCCCGCTGATCTCCTTCACCGGTGAGACCACCACCGGCAAGACGATCTTCCGCAACGCCGCGGATAACCTCAAGGGCCTCTCCATGGAACTCGGCGGCAAGAGCCCGGCGATTATCTTCGCCGACGCCGACCTCGACGCAGCCATCGATTCCACCCTGTTCGGTGTCTTCTCGCTCAACGGCGAGCGCTGCACGGCCGGCTCGCGGATCCTGGTGCACCGGCATATTTACGAGGCGTTCTGCGAACAGTACGCGGCGCGGGCCAGGAATATCGTGGTGGGCGACCCGCATGACCCGAAGACCGAGGTGGGCGCGCTGGTGCACCCCGAGCACTACGACAAGGTCGCCAGGTACGTCGAAATCGGCAAGACCGAGGGCCGGCTGCTTGCCGGCGGCGGGCGGCCCGAGGGGCTTCCAGGAGGAAACTACATCGCCCCCACTGTCTTCGCCGACGTCCGGCCGGACGCCAGGATCTTCCAGGAGGAAATCTTCGGCCCCGTCGTCACCATCACCCCGTTCGACGACGACGCCGAGGCACTGGCGCTGGCGAACAACACCCGGTACGGCCTCGCGGCCTATGTCTGGACCAACGACCTGACCCGGGCGCACAACTTCTCCCAGAGTCTGGAGGCCGGCATGGTCTGGCTCAACAGCCACAATGTCCGGGACCTCCGCACCCCGTTCGGCGGCGTCAAGGCCTCCGGCCTGGGCCACGAGGGCGGCTACCGCTCCATTGACTTCTACACGGACCAGCAGGCCGTCCACATCACGCTGGGCGCCGTCCACACCCCCAAATTCGGCGCATCGGCGTCGCAGTAGCACAATCGGCTGCCTGCCCGCCCGGCCGCCCGCCAACGTACTGCCACCACCCAATGAGGAGCCCTGACATGGCAAACGACATCATCACCCCCGCGGTCCCTGCGCCGGACATCGTCCGCTGCGCTTACATGGACCTGGTAGTCACCGACCTGGAAAAGTCACGTGCCTTCTACGTGGACCTGCTGGGCCTGCACGTCACCTACGAGGACGACGAGGCCATCTACCTGCGCTCCTTCGAAGAGTTCATCCACCACAACCTGGTCCTGCGCAAGGGCCCCGTGGCCGCCGCGGCCGCCCTCGCCTTTCGGGTGAAGTCCCCCGCCGAGGTGGACGCCGCCGAGGCCTACTACAAGGAACTGGGTTGCCGCACCGAGCGCCGCACGGAGGGGTTTGTCCGGGGCATCGGCGATTCCGTCCGGGTGGAGGACCCGCTCGGCTTCCCCTACGAGTTCTTCTACGAGGTGGAGCATGTGGAGCGCCTCACCCAGCGCTACGACCTTTACGGCGCCGGCGAACTCGTCCGGCTGGACCACTTCAACCAGGTCACCCCGGATGTGCCGCGTGGCCGGAAGTACCTCGAGGACCTGGGCTTCCGGGTGTCCGAGGACATCAAGGACTCCGACGGCGTCACCTACGCCGCCTGGATGCACCGCAAGCAGACCGTGCATGACACCGCCCTGACCGGCGGCGACGGCCCCCGGATGCACCACATCGCGTTCTCCACCCACGAGAAGCACAACATCATCCAGATCTGCGACAAGATGGGCGCCCTGCGCATCTCTGACCGGATCGAACGCGGTCCCGGCCGGCACGGCGTCTCGAATGCCTTCTACCTGTACATCCTGGATCCCGACGGGCACCGGATCGAGATCTACACCCAGGACTACTACACCGGAGACCCGGACAACCCCACCATCACCTGGGACGTGCACGACAACCAGCGCCGCGACTGGTGGGGCAACGCAGTGGTCCCGTCCTGGTACACAGAGGCCTCCCTGGTGCTGGACCTCGACGGCAACCCCCAGCCGCTCGTCATCCGCACCGACAGCAGCGAGATGGCCGTGACCGTCGGCGCCGACGGCTTCGCCTACACCCGCGAGCCGGGCGAGGAGCGCGGCTTCAAGCTCGGCACCCAGCTCTAATCCCCTTCCCCACCCGTTGCGCTATCACTTGATGTCCCTCTGACGCCCTCTGAGCCGCCACAAGTGATAGCGCATCCGGGGAGGTCAGGTGCGGGGGTGGGGCGCCGCCGTCGTCGGCTTCTTCCGGTGGAGGACGACGGCGGCTGCCGCGCCCAGCAGGAACAGCGCCGCCGCGGCGCACACGGGAACGATGAAGGCCGTGGAATAGCCGCTGTTCTGCGCCAGCGCTCCGGCAATCGAGGAGCCCAGCGCGGTGCCGGCGACAATGCCGCTGGCCAGCGCCGTCATGACCGTGCCGAGTTTGCCGGCCGGCGCGACGACGCCGCCAATGGCGAATACCGTGACCATCAGCGGACCCACTGGCAGGCCCAGGACCAGTAGCACCAGGACCATGGGCAGCGCCGTGGAAGGCAGGAGCAGCAGCACCGAGAGCACGGCCATCAGCCCCGCACAGGCCAGCCAGCGGGCATTGGCCGAGAAGCGCTGCGGCCAGTAGGCCACCGAGAGCGCCGCTGCGGCCGAGCTCAAGCCCATCACCGCGTACAACAGTCCGGCCAATTCGGACGTCGCAAAGCTGGCGGCGAAGGAACTCAGGGACGTCTGCGTCGAGCCGAAGAACGTTCCCATGCAGACCATGGCCAGCACCGGAAGAACGACGGCGGCGAAGGAGGCGAGACGCTGCCCGGCAGGCATAGCCTTCCGGCGTTCCTTCTCGGCTGCCGCGCCGGCCGCGGTCCGCGCCGGGGTGCGGAGTACCGCGTGGTGCGTGGGGTGAACGGCGAAGGCGGGGACGAGGGTGATGGTCAGTACGGCGGCGAGCGCCAGCGGCAACCAGGGCGCAATCAGGCTGGCGAGGATGCCCACCAGCGCCGGACCCAGGACGAAGGTCAGTTCGTCGGCGGTGCTTTCGTAGGACAGGGCCGTGTCAAGGTCCTCGCTGTTGGCATCTCGTCCGCCCCGGGAGGTCAGCGCCATCCAGCGGACCCGGGCGAGCGGGCCCACCTGCGGGCAGCTCGCACCGGCCACGAATGCGGCGGCAAGAACGGGGACGGCCGTGGCCATGTCCTGCCCGCCCGGGATCAGGTAGGCGGCGATGATCAGGGCGACGACGGCGACCGTGTTGAAGATCGCGGCGAAAACCAGCACCGGGCGCTGGCCCAGCCGGTCCGCCAACGCTCCGAGAACGGGGGCGCCGAACGCTGAACCGATGCCGACGGCCCCGGCCGACACGCCGCCCACCGCGTAGGAGCCGGTAACGGCGGTGACCAGGGTCAACGCACCGACGGTCAGCATGGCGAGCGGAAGCCTGGCGAAAAGTCCCAGCGGAATGAACGTCCTGCCGGCCAGCAGCGGAAGCCGGGCGTAGCGGCCGCCGGTGCTGGGTGCGGGATCAGGCGCGCGGGAAAGGTCCGCCTCGAAATCAGGCGGCGGGGAAATTGACGCTGGAGAAACTCGCGCTGTGGAAGGCGGCGCTGGAGTAATTGACGCTGTGGAAGGCGTTGAGGGGTTCATAATTCCGGGTTCGTTCAATGGTGCGCATCGTCCCTCCTCCCGATGCGCGCGACCCGGTAACGGTTTAAGTGTAGCCGCAACTTGGTTCTTTGCCGGGGCCCGGCTGCGGCATCAGACCCGGCCGTCGTCGGAAATGTGCAGAGTGGACCCGTGGCGTTCCTTGATCACCTGGAGCTGGGTGCTGATGCGCTGCTTCATTTCCGCCACGTGACTCACAAGCCCCACCACCCGGCCGCCGTCGCGAAGTCCTTCGAGGGCATCCATGACCTGTTCCAGGGCCTGTTCATCGAGGCTTCCGAAGCCCTCATCCACGAAGAGGGTCTCGATATCCACGCCGCCGGATTCCTGCTGCACGACGTCCGCGAGCCCGAGGGCCAGCGCCAGCGAGGCCATAAAGGACTCGCCGCCGGAAAGCGTCGCAGTATCACGGCGCTGGCCGGTCCACTGGTCCAGGACTTCCAGGCCGAGCCCGGATTTCTGCCCGCGTGCTGCCCTGGCGTCGGTGTGCTGCAGCGTGTAGCGGCCATCGCTCATGCCAATCAGCCGTTCCGAGGCGGCGACGGCCACCTGTTCCAGTCGGGCCGCGAGCACGTAGCTGTTCAGGCTCATGCGGTAGGTGTTGTCTCCCGCGCCGCGGGCGGCGTCGGCGACGGCGGTCAGCAGCGCCGCCCGTTCGCGGGGCTCCCGGCTGGCAGCGGCACGTTCGGCAAAGTCGCCAGCGATGCGGCCCAGCGTCCGCACTGACTTCTCCGCGAGGACCGAGGCGAGACCGGCCTGCCGTGCGGCGAGCTCCGCTGCGGCCGCCCCGGCGCGGAGCTGCTCCAGGTCCCCGTCCGCGAGAGGGGCCCCGGTTTCCAGTTCACGGACAGCGAGGGCAAGCTGGTCACCGGCGAAGAGTTCCTCGATCCGGGCGGCCTCGTCCTGACCGGACCGGATGGCGGCTTCGAGGCCGGCGGCATCGCCGGCAGGGAGGAGCACAGCCCTGGCTTCCGCTGCGGAGTCGAAACCGGACGCCGGCAGTGCCAGCCCCAGCTGCGTCCCGGCATCCGCGGTGCGGGACTGGGCCTGTTCCAGCCGGGCCCGTGCCGCCTCTGCCCGTTCCAGGACGGCGGTGGTTCCGTTGAGGGCGGCAATCCGCTCCGCCAGGGTAGGGTGCCCGGCGCGCAGTTTCCCGAGGGCCAGTCCCAGGTCGCCCGCCTGGTCCTGGACTTCGGCGATGGTTGATTCCGTCTGGGCAATCTTGGATCCGGCAGCCACTTGGACCAGTCCGGCAGCGGAAATTTCCTCGACGAGCTCCACTTGCCGGGCGCGGCTCGCCTCCAGCTCCCGGGCAGCGCGGCCGGCCTCGGCCGCGCGTTCTGCTGCCAGCACCGCCTCGAGGCGGGCATCCCCGGGCGCGGTGCGGCCACCCTGGGCCGCCAGCACGGCAAGCTCCTGCTGGGCATCGGCAAGATCGCGTTCACGCTCGGCCAGAGCCATTTCGGCTTCCTCGCTTGCGAGCTGCGCTGCCTGCTCCGCCTCGGCGACGGCCAGTGCGGAAGCGGCCGCCGGGGCGGGGGCCGGGTGTTCGGGGCTGCCGCACACTGGGCACGGGAGGCCGGGCCGCAGCTGGGACGCAAGCTCGGCGGCGGCGTTGGCAAGCCGTTCCTCGCGGAGATCCAGCCAGCGCTGGCGCCGGCCCTGGTGCTGGTCCCGGGCGAGGCTGTGGCGCTCAGCGGCGGCGGCGCAGGCAATTGTCGCTGCGGCGTACCGCCCGACCATGGCCACGAGTTCCGTGGCGGCGTCGGCTTCCTTATTGCGCAGCTGGATGTCGGCTGCAAGTTCCTCGAGCGGACGCAGGCCGCCGAGCAGTGCCTCCGATTCAGCCTTCAGTGCCTCCAGTGCCGTTGTCCCCGTGCGGCGTCCCGCGGCCAGCTTCTCAAGCGTCCCGCGGAGCTGCGTGGCGCGGGCCAGCAGTCCGGAAAGCCTGCCTTCGTCCGGCAGCCGTTCCGCCAGCACAGCCCGGACGGACCGCAGCCCCCCCAGCGCGGCCCGCAGGGCAGCACCATCGAAGAGTCCGCCGTCGGGAGCGCCGACAGGAGCGCCGGCGGGAGTGCCATCGATGAGTCCGCCGGCAGGAGCACAGCCGGGAGCACCGGCAAGCCCGCCTTCGGGGGTGCCTCCAGTGAGGGAATCCGCAGGACGTTCCGGGGATCCGCCCCGGAGCGACAGGAGCTCGGGGTCTGTGAGCGCCGCGGCACGCAGTTCTTCCGTCGCACCGGTCAGGGCCACCGTTGCCAGCATTTGGGCCGCTTCGGCGCTTTCCACTGCCTGCAGCAGTCCGCCTAGTACTTCCGCCCTGCGGTGCAGGCCCAGCTTGTCGATCCTGACCGCCAGAACCGGCCTGGCGGCCTCGTTCTCGGCCCGGCGCCTTTCGGCGGCGGCGAGTTTGGCTTGGCGGGCGGCCCGGGCCGTGGCGGCGTCGAGTTCGGCCAAATGGTCGGCGCGTAGCCGCTCGGCCCCGGCAGCGGCAGCTTGGCGTCCGGCTGCGGCGGAGGCGGCGCCGGCACCGAGCCAGGCCAGGAGCGAGCCGGGATCGGCTCGGTCCGGGGCTTCCGAGGTGTCGAGCTCGAGGGCCGCTGTTTCGGCCTCGGCCTGGGCAAGCAGCAACTCCAGCTGGCTGTTGAGGCCGGCCACCTCGGTGCCGGCGGCCTTCGCTTTCCGTGCGAGTTCCTGTTCCACGGCCTCGAAGCGCTGGGTGCCGAACAGGCTTTGGAGCAGTTCCATGCGGTCCGTGGGTTTGGACCGAAGGAAAGCGGCGAAGTCGCCCTGCGGCAGCATCACCACCCGGGTGAACTGTTCGCGGTTCATGCCTAGGACATCGGCGATCTCGGCCCCGGCCTCGTCGTTGCGGCCGGACTTTTCCAGCCATTCGCCGTCGACGCGTTCGCGCAGCAGGGTGTTGGCCTGCTGGACGGTGAACCCGTTTTTGCCCCGGGCGCTCGGCTTGTCCCACGCGGGCGAGCGGGAAACCTCGAAGTGCCGGCCGCGGGCGGAGAACTCGCAGGTGACGCGGGGCTCGGCGGCGGCCCCGGCGTGGTCGCTGCGCAGCCGTTTTCCGTCCTGCCGGGCCCCTGGGACCGAGCCGTAGAGCGCGAAGCAGATGGCGTCCAGGACGCTCGTCTTGCCGGCTCCGGTGGGGCCATTCAACAGAAACAGCCCGTGGGTACTCAGGCGGTCGAAATCGATGTGTTCGGAACCGGCGAAAGGGCCGAAGGCGGAGATTTCGAGACGGTGGATCCTCACAGGGAAATTCCTTCCAGGCGCACGGCTTCGAGGGCTTCTGCCAGGACGACGGATTCGGCGTCGTCCGTGCTGCGTCCGCGGACGTGTTCCAGGAAGCCGCAGCAGATGGACAGGTCGTCGTCGGCTTCGGCCAGCCGGCTGCTGTAGCTGATTCTGGTGCCAGCGGCGGCGCCTTCGGGGTCGAAGCCGAGGACGAGAGTGTCGGGAAACCGCGAACGCAGCCTGTCCATGGCCTGCGCCGGACGCTGGGCGTCGGTCAGGGTGATCTGGCAGTAGGCGCCTTCGGCCCAGTCGAATTCCTCGGCGGAGAGCAGCTCATCCAGCTTGCCGCGCAGAACGGCCAGCGCCCGGGGCGCCTCCCAAAGCACCTCGCGGACCTCGCCGATGCCGGCGGTATCCACTTCGACGAGCCAGCTGCCCTTTTTGTGCTTCGCCTCCGAAAACGAGTACGCGAGCGGAGAACCGGAGTAGCGCACGGCGGCTGAGAGCTGCTGCCGGCCATGCAGGTGGCCAAGCGCCGTGTAGCCGAAGCCGTCGAAGAGATCCAGCGGGACAGCGCCGACGCCGCCGATACTTAGGTCACGCTCGCTGTCCGAGCTGATCCCGCCGCTGGCAAAGGTGTGCGCCAGGACCACGGAATGAACCGTCCGCGTCCGGGCCCGGGCGGCAAGATCGTCCCGGATCCGTGCGGTGGCGGCCCGGGTGACCTCGAAGTGGCTGGCGGTCCGGACCCCCAGCTGTTCGGCCACGAGCCGTGGTTCCAGCCAGGGGATGCCGTAGATGGCCAGTACCGGGCCGGTGTCCGGATCCGCCTCGGCCGCCGTGCCGGCATCGCCGTCGAGCGGGAAAAGTACAGGCTTGTCCAGCTCGGCCAGCCGCGTGCGCAGGTGCACTCCCCCGCGTTCGAGCAAACGGGAGGCGAAGCCGAGCCGGATGGCCGAATCGTGGTTGCCGCTGGTCAGCACCACCTGCGCGCCGGCGCCGGTGAGGCGCACGAGGGCGTCGTCGAGCAGGCCGACGACGTCGACTCCGGGCAGGGCACGGTCATAGACGTCGCCGGCGATGAGGACGACGTCCACCGACTCATCGCGGACGAATGTGACGAGCTGGTCCACAAAGGCGCGCTGGGCGTCGAGCATTCCAACGCCGTGGAACGACCGGCCCAGATGCCAGTCCGAAGTGTGCAGTAACAACATGCTCCTACGGTATCGGCTGGCACTGACAGTGGTGCGCCACCGCTCCGGAACAGCAACGCGGGGTCAGTTCCGGCCGGTCCCGCTGCCTGGCATGGGCCGGATGTGACCCCGCGTTGTAGTGTGCGGCACGACTCGGCGCCCGGACTACTCCCCGCGCTTGTCGAAGAAGTCGCGCGCCTCGTCGCTTCGCGGGCGGGACTGCGCAGCCCGGTCGTTACGGACGGCGGGTGCGGCGGAAGCGCCGTCGTCGTCAGCAACATCCGGCTCAAGCGCCGGCTCAGCAACATCCGGCTCGGCAACATCCGGCCCGACCACATCCGGCTCAGGCGCCGCAACGCTGCCGGGAGCCGCGAGTGCAAAGCCCCGGAAGACCAGTCCGGCCAGTGCCGCGCCGATCAGCGGAGCGACCCAGAAGAGCCACAGCTGGCCGAGTGAGTCCGGGCTGCTGAAGAGTGCCGAAGCCGTGGCGCGGGCCGGGTTGAAGGGGGTGTTACCGATCGTCTGCCCGAGCTGCAGCAGCACGGCCATGGTCAGGCCGACGGCGAACGGGGCCGCCGCCCTGGCGGGGTTCCGGGCTGAGGCCACGCCGAGGTAAACGGCCATCAGAAGCGCGGCGCCCAGGACCTCCACGAGGAGCACCCCTGCCAGCGGGGCCTGGATGATGGAGTTCTCGCCGAAGCCGGCCGTGACGGTGTCGAAGGCGGCCCGGGTGTCGCTGATTTTGGGGATGGTGCGCAGGATGCCAAAGAGTGTGACCGCGCCGAGCAGCGCGCCGGCAAGCTGGGCACCGAGGTAGGCCGCGGCGTCCGCCAGCCTGATGCGGCCGGCGATGGCGTTGCCCACCGTGACGGCGGGGTTAAAGTGCCCTCCGGAGAGGTAGCCGAACGCCAGCATGGCGGCCGTGAGAGCCAGTCCCCCGGCCAGGGAAGCGGGCAGCGGATTTGTCTGGGGAATGGTGAACACGGGCACGCCCAGGCCGATGACCACCACAAAAAGCGTCCCCATCGCCTCGGCGGACAGCCGGGCGGGGAGTCCGGCCCGCTGCGCCTCGTCGATGCTGGCGGGCGGGAGCGTGCCCGTCTCGGGGGCTGGCACAGGCGTAGTCATGGTATCGAAGTCCTTTTGCTGGGGGTATGCGGCTGCGGCGGGGATCAGGCAGACGGCTCTCCGGCCCGGCGGGCGCGATGACGCCGCCCGGCAGGCCGTCCGCGAGCAGTCTTCCAGCGGAATCTGGACGTTGGCTGGGTCCGAGCCTAACGGACGTTTTCGTTGGTTCGCCGGGTGGCTTGGCCCTGGGGCTGGGAGGGCACTGCTCAGGGACATGCCCCGCGCCGGAGCCAGCGGATGGACATAGCGTCACTATGCCCGGTCCCGGGCGCGAAGGATGGGCATGTCCCGCTGGACTGGACACCGGCCAAAGGAACATGCCCCGCGCCGGGGGCAGCGGGTGGACATAGCGCCACTATGCTCAGTTCCGGGTGCGAAGAATGAGCATGTCCCCCGCGGCGCGAAAAGGTCCAGGTTCCACGCCGCCGGACCAGCCCAACGCCGGACCGGACCAGCCCGATGCGACGGGCCGCGACGATCCTGCCCGGTTACTTCGGCGTCCGGCGCCACAAGCCCGCGGGAACCCGGGCCTTTCCCGGGCCGATAGCAGGTGTGGCGGCAGGTAACCGGGAAGGAGCGCCGCCAACGGCCACCTACGTCCGGCCAGATCAACGAAAATGCCCGCCGGACGCGGCGTACCCAGCGGATCTGCCCCGCTGGGCGGGACATGCCCCGCGCCCGGGCCGGCGGGTGGGCATAGTGTCATTGTGCCCAGTTTCCGGTGCGAAGAATGGGCATGTCCCGCTGGACTGAACACCGCCCCAAGGGACATGCCCCGCGCCCGGGCCGGCGGGTGGACATAGTCCCGTTATGCCCTGTCCCGGGTGCAAAGAATGGGCATGTCCCCCGGCGCGAAAAGATCCTGGCGCTGGCTGAACCCCCGACGAACTAAGGAAAATGCCCGCTAACGGCCCAGTGCCAGCGCGGCGACTGTGCTGCCGGCCAGCGCGACGACGGCAGCCGCCGCGCTGAGCAGCAGCGGGGCCGGCGCCGCGGTGTTGGAGCGCCGGAGCTGCCGGGAGCGCAGCTGCACACACATGAACAGGACGGCGGTGGCAGCCAGCGCCGTCCCGGCGGACAGCCCCAGGTAGTCGAAGCCGCTGCTGTCCGGCAGCCGGCCGCCGCTCTCCGGCCCCGGCCCGGACAGCGCCCAGCTGCGCCAGATGAACAGGTCAGCGACGACGAGGGACAGCAAGGTCCGACCCCAGGACAGGGTGGTGCGCTCGGGCTGCAGTCCGGGATCCCGGAACCCTGGCCCGGACGGTGGCAGGGTCACCGCGCCACGAGGATCAGAGCGGCGACAGTGAGGGCGGCCACCGCGATGCCTGCGGTCATGATCAGCATCACCCCGGAAAAGGGGAGTTCCTGGTTATTGCGCATGGCAGCTTCCATCCGTGTCCACCGCCTGTAGGACAGGGAAGCCAGCCCGGCTCCGAGGACCGCCAGCACCACGCACAAGGCGATCCGGACAGGGGCCGGAGCAATGTCCGGGGCCAGCTGGTCAATGGCGAGGGCTCCCGCGATCAGCGCCAGCGACGTCCTGATCCACGCCAGGAAGGTCCGCTCGTTGGCCAGGGAGAAGCGATAGTCAGGGGTGCTGCCGGTCTTCCGCCACGCTGGTTCCCGCATTCGTTTCCCTGCTGTTCCTGTGTTGGGTTCCCCTGGGGTCACCGTGCGCTTCGCTCCACCGCGCCGGCCGGCGTCGGACTGTCCTCAACAGAACCCTACCGGGCGGGTAAAATTGGAGGCCATGAGCAATGAGCCCTCCACCTCCTCCACCTCCCCCACCGCAGACGCCACCGCGTCCCCGTCCCACGAGTCCCGCATCCACGGCTGCCTGCTGGGCGGCGCCCTCGGTGATTCGCTGGGGTACGCCGTCGAATCCGACCACATCTCCACCATCCGGGCGAAGTTCGGCCCGGAAGGACTGCAGGACTTTTCGGCGCTCGACGGCGGCAGTCACTTCTCCGCCGACACCCAGCTCACGCTCTACACCGTGGACGGGTTGCTGGAGGCGCTCGAGTGGGCGAACTCGGGCGTGGGCGCGGACACGAATGCATGCCTGTGGCTCGCCTACCTGCGATGGCTCGGCACCCAGGGCGTCGCGGTTCCGGAGGCGGCACCGTTTCAGCCGTCCCGCTGGATCGATTCGCACGACGTCCTCAGGCACCGCCGCGCCGCCGGGAAGTCCTGCCTGAGCGGTCTGGCCACCGGCGAGATGGGAACGTTCTACCGGCCGGTCAACCCGGAGTCCAAGGGCTGCGGGACCGTGACGCGCTCGGCACCCTTTGGCCTGATCCCCTACATCGCCGCCGGTGCCGTCTACAAGCTCAGTGCCGACGCAGCCTCGCTGACCCACGGGCACCCCGCGGCCCGGCAGAGCGCCGGCGTGTTCAGCCTCGTCATCCACGCCCTGACGGCCGGACGGGGCCTGCGGGAAGCCGCCGAATTCGCGTTGGGACAACTCGGCGCGGGCCACCTGCGCAAGGGCGAAGTGCCGGATTCTGATCTCATCGCACGGCTCGAAACGGCGTTGCGCCTGGGCGGCGCCGGGGAGCCGCTGGATCCGGAGGAACTGGTCCGGGAGCTCGGAGCGGGCCGTGTGGCGGAGGAGGCACTCGCCGTCGCGCTCTACGCGGTACTCGTCACGGAACCGGATGCGACGGAACCGGACGCAACGGCGGCTGCCGGGCGGCCGGAGGCCCACTTCCGGGCGGCGATCACCCTCGCGGTAAACCACAGCGGTTCCACGGCATCGATGGCCGGGAACATCCTGGGCACGTTCTACGGCGAGTACTGCCTGCCGGCGGGGTGGCTCGACGCGCTGGAAGCCCCGGAGGTCATCCGGGGCATGGCATCGCGGCTGGCGGCCATTACCGGGGCCTGATTCCCTTGTGGTAGCCGGCGGCGGCTAAGCGCGCCGGAGCGCGATGTTGTTGCAGGCCTCACACACGTCCTCGGGGATGAATCCGCGGCGTTGCAGGATGCCGAAGACGGCGCAGCCGAGGCAGAAGCCGAGAACTGATTCGAGGGACGCGGCCACTATCAGGACCGCGAGCAGGATCCAGGCGGCCGGTGCGAGGCCGGCGGCCAGCAGGATGGCCGCTGCGGTGGACATGGCGGCACCGATTCCCTGGGCAAAGCGCTTCGGCGGTCCGGGAACCAGCCTCGTCTTCCCCAGCAGCGGCGTCAGCACCCTGACGGACAGCCGGGCCAGTGGCGAGATCCGCGGGCCGAACAGCAGCCGCAGCCAGAACCCGACGGCGATCACCGCCAGGCCCCAGCCGAAGCCGGTCAGCAGCGTCACGACGGACAGCAGCACCACGAGTCCCGCGGTGATGCGGGCCGCATACTCGTTCACCGGGTTGGGAAACGAAAAGACTTGTCCCCAGTCGATTCCGCCCGGCCGGGCGGGTGCGGGTACCTGAGTCGGTGCGGGTGCCTGGGCCGCGGCGGGTGACGACGTCAGTTTGCTCATCGTCCAAGGCTAGGAGTCGAACTGCCCCGGGCGACACGTTTGTTGCGCCGTATGACCTCGGAGGCGCCGTATGACCACGGACGCTCCGGACCCGCGGGAGCCTCAGGCGATCGCTGCGGTGGCCAGGTGGCCGCCCACCATCTGCAGGAATTCACCCTCCGAGAGGACCTCGATCCGCTGGCCCCGCTCGTGTAGGTCAAGGACGCGCCGGGCCTTGCCGGTGAGCCGTCCGGAGCGCAGGTCCGCCGCCACGAACCCGTCCCCCACCACCAGGACGGTGGTGCGGGCCGTAACCCGGCTTTCGGGCCTGGCCCCCAGTTCGGCGGAGCGGATTTTCGCCTCGGGCCGGGGAATCACCAGCTCCCCGGTAAACACCACGGTCTGGCCGAACAGCGGGTGTCCCGGTTCGGCCAGGGCATTCGGCAACGGATTGGCGCCCTCTTCCGGCCAGCCCGGCTGGAACGCGCGGACCGCGTCGGCAGTGTCCGCTCCCGCGGCAAGTGCCCCGATGGCCGACTGGCTGGGTTTGGACAAGGGATCACGCAGCGGATCGAAGGCAGCCTGCCGGGACACCGACAACCCCAGCGACAAATACAGTTCCGCGATGCTGCCGGCACCGTTGCGGGCGGCTATGTCGATCAGGATCCCGGCGCACGCCCGGGCGTCCTCCGCCGCGTCGTGGTGGTTCACCAGCGGCACACCGGCCTCTTCGGCCGCATACGGCAGGGAGTTGGACACGAGCGAGTAGCAGCGGCGCGACAGCATCACCGTGCAGACGTAGTCGTAGGCGGGGCCCGCCAGGCCTGAGACTTCCAGTCCGGAGCGGATCACACCGAGGTCGAAGGCGGCGTTGTGGGCCGCCAGCACATCGCCGCCGATGAAGGCGCCGATTTCCGGGAAGAGTTCACCGAAGCGCGGCAGGCCGGCCACCTGCTCCGGCCGGATGCCGTGGATCCGGACGTTGTGGTGGTCAAAGCGGTCGTGGTGTTCCGGCGGGCGCATCAGCCAGGAGGCTTCCCCGACGACGACACCGCCGCGGACTTTCGTCAGGCCAACAGCGCATGGTGAACCGCGGAAGCCGTTCGCGGTCTCAAAGTCGATCGCCGTAAAGTCCAAACCCACGCCTCCAACTTTACTGCCGAAAGTGGGCCCGGCCCGCCGCACGCGCCGCCGGGAGGCCCGACGTCGGGCGTCCAGTACCCTTAATGGGTGAACCTTTTAGCTATGAGTGACCTTGCCGTGTCCGCGATCGGAGGAGCGGGCCCGGTGCAGCCGCACCTTTCCTCGCTTCTGCCCGACTGGCTGAACCCCCAGGTCTTCCTGGCCGACCCGGCCCTTGCGCCCTGGGTGGTGTTGTTAGTCTGCGGCATCATCTTCGCCGAGACGGGCCTGCTGGTCGGATTCTTCCTGCCGGGTGACTCGATGCTGTTCACGGCCGGGCTCCTGGTGGCCACAGGCACCATCAAGTTCAACATCTGGGCCTTCGCGGCGCTGATCATCGTCGCCGCGATTGTGGGTAACCAGACCGGCTACCTGATCGGTTCCAAGGCCGGACCCGCCATCTTCAACAAGCCCAATTCCAAACTCTTCAAGCGCGAGAATGTGGAAAGCGCGCACGCTTTCTTCGAGAAGCACGGCGGCAAGGCCCTGATCCTGGCCCGCTTCGTCCCCATCATCAGGACCTTTGTCCCCGTGATTGTCGGCGTTGCGCAGATGAGCAAGCGCAAGTTCTTCCTGTTCAATGTCATCGGCGCCGTGCTCTGGGGCGGCGGCGTGACGCTGCTCGGCTACCTGCTGGGCGACACGGTCCCGTGGGTCCGCGAGAACCTGGATATCATCTTCGTCATCATCGTCCTGGTCTCCGTCATCCCGATCGGCATCGAGGTCATCCGCGGCTTCGTGGCCAAGAGCCAGTCCGAGAAGTACGGCACGGACATCTTCGAGGAGTTCATCGAGGAGCACGAGCCCGAGGAAGAACGCAAGACCCCCTAGCGGTCATTTTCGTTAGTTCGTCGGGGGTCAGACGGAGCCTGGACCTTTTCACGCCGCTGGACATGCCCATTCTTCGCACCCGGAACTGGACACAATGACACTATGTCCACCCGCTGGCCCCGGCGCGGGGCATGTCCCCTTGGGCCGGTGTCCCAGTCCAGCGGGACATGCCCATTTTTCGCACCCGGGACCGGACACAATGACACTATGTCCACCCGCTGGCCCCGGCGCGGGGCATGTCCCCTTGGGCCGGCCACCGCGTCCAGACCCCCGACGAACTAACGCAAGACCCCCTAGCCAACACCAGGGCGGAACTACTTCGCGGCCAGGGCCGCCACAATGGCCGGAAGCAGCGCCCGGAGCGCCTGGCCGCGGTGGCTGATGGCGTTCTTCTCCGCCGGGCTGAGCTCGGCGCAACTGCGGTCCAGTCCGCTGGGCTGAAGCACCGGGTCGTAGCCGAAGCCGCCCGCGCCGCGGGGTTCGCGCAGCAGGGTGCCTTCCAGCTGCCCGTACTCGACGATTTCCCGGACCTCCTCCGGCGATGACCCGGGAACGGCGAGCGCCGCGGCGCAGACAAACGCCGCGCCGCGGTACTCGTCGGGCACATCGGCCAGCTGGTCCAGCAGCAACTGCAGGTTCGCGGCGTCGTCCCCGTGCCGTCCTGCCCAGCGGGCCGAGAAGATCCCCGGTGCGCCGCCGAGCACATCCACTGCCAGCCCGGAGTCGTCGGCGATCGCCACGAGTCCGGTGGCCCGGGCCACGGCGCGTGCCTTCAGCAGCGAATTTTCGGCAAACGTCACGCCGGTCTCGGCGACGTCGGGCGCGCCGACGGCGCCGGCGTCCACCACCTGCGTGTCGACGTCGAGACCGGGCACCTGTCCGCGGAGCAATTCGCGGAGCTCCCTGAGTTTGCCCTTGTTGTGCGTGGCGAGGACCAGAACGGGCGCGGCAGCACGGTGCTGTGCCGGACCCGCTGTCACGGGGCTTCCGCCAGGGTTTCGCGCTGGATAGCGGCGAGCTGCCCCGTGCCCAGCAGGGCGAGGTCCAGCAGCTTGTTGAGCTCGTCGCGGTCGAACGGGGCGCCTTCGGCGGTGCCCTGGACCTCGACGAACTTGCCGGAGCCGGTGACCACGACGTTCATGTCGGTCTCGGCGCGCACGTCCTCAACGTAGGGCAGGTCCAGCATCGGAATGCCGTCGATGATGCCGACGGACACGGCGGCGATGGTGTCGATCAGGGGCTTGGCGTTGCGGGCGAGCATCTTGTTCTCCTGGGCGAAGCGGATGGCCTCGGCCAGTGCCACGTAGGCGCCGGTGACAGCGGCGGTGCGGGTTCCGCCGTCGGCCTGCAGGACATCGCAGTCCAGCACGATAGTGATCTCGCCCAGGGCCTTCGTGTCGATGATGGAGCGCAGCGAGCGGCCGATCAGCCGGGAGATCTCGTGCGTGCGGCCGCCGATCTTGCCCTTGACGGACTCGCGGTCGGAGCGGGTGTTGGTGGCTCGCGGGAGCATGGCGTATTCGGCGGTGACCCAGCCGCGGCCCTCCCCCTTAAGCCAGCGCGGGACACCCTGGGTAAGGGACGCCGTGCACAGCACCCGGGTGTTGCCGAACTCGATCAGGGCCGATCCTTCAGCCTGCTTGGACCAGCCGCGGGTGATGCTGATGGGCCGGAGCTGGTCCGGGGTGCGGCCATCGGCACGGATGATGGGGGCAGTGAGTGCTTCGGAAGTCATACCTCTAGCTTATCGACTCGGGGCACGGGCTCAGATCGTGTAGTGCACACCTGCCACGGCCACGGCGACGTCGCGGCTGAAAACCTGCTTCGCTTCGGCCATCACGGTGGTCGGCGAGGTCCAGACCGGGATGTGGGTCAGCAGGAGCCGCCGCGCGCCGGCGGCTTCGGCGGCTTCGCCGGCCCGTTTGCCGGTCAGGTGCACGTCTTTGATGGCATCGTCGCGGCCCTCCTCGAACGCCGCCTCGCAAAGGAACAGGTCAGCGCCGCGGGCGGCGTCTTCGAGGCCGCGGCAGGAGTCCGTGTCCCCTGAATAGCTCAGGACGCGGGTGACGGGGGTGCCGTCCTTGCCGGGCTCGGTGACGTCCACGCGCAGCGCATAGGCCTCCTCCACCGGGTGGTTCACGGCGTACGGGGTCACAGTGAAAGGACCCACGGCCACGGGCTTCCGTTCCGCCCAGTTGCTGAAGTCGAACTCCTGGTGCATGCCCGGGTCCAGTTCCAGCCCGTAGGCGGTGGCCATCCGGTCCGCGGTGGCCGCCGGTCCCCAGACCGGAATCCGGCCCCCGCCCCAGCCGCCCGGCTTCCAGCGCACCGCCACATGGAGCCCGCACAGATCCATACAGTGGTCCGGGTGCAGGTGGCTCAGGAAGATACCGTCGATATCCTCGAGGTCCGTGTAGCGCTGGATCGCGCCGAGCGCCCCGCTGCCGAGGTCCAGGACGATCTTCCAGTTCCGCTCGCCGTCATTGGCGGTCAACAGATAGCACGACGCCGGCGAGCCGGGGCCGGGAAAAGACCCGGTACAGCCCACGATGGTCAGCTTCACAGGCCATTCTCCCGCAGGGAGGCGGCGAGCGAGGCAGCGAGGGAAGACGGCGCCACGAAATTGGAAATCCGCGGCCGGCCGGCACCGGCCTGCGCGGCGGCGAGCATTTCGGGGGTGATCCTGGCCAGGCTGCCGGTGGGGTACTGGGCGGCCACATGATCCACGTGGCGGACGCTGAGGACCTCGGGGCCGAGGAAGCGGCGGGCGAGGTGCTCGAACTGGGCCGCGTCGCCGGTGGCGATGAAGTTGTGCGCCGGGGCTGTGGCGTCCGTCCGCTCCAGACCCCGGGAGGCCAGCGCACGGTAAACATCTTTGGCCGTCTCCTCGGCGCTGGAGACCAGGGTGACGTCCTCCCCCAGGACGAACGAGATGACGCCCGTGAGCAGCGGGTAGTGCGTGCAGCCCAGCACCACGGTGTCCACACCGGCGTACCTGAGGGGTTCCAGGTAGTCGCGGGCTACCGCGAGCAGTTCCGGTCCGGTGGTGATTCCGGCTTCGACGTAGGAGACAAACGCGGGGCAGGCCACGGAGGTGATCTGCAGGTCCGGGGCGGCCGCAAAGGTGTCTTCGTAGGCGCGCGAGCCGACGGTGGCAGAGGTGCCGATCACGCCCACCCGGCCGCTGCGGGTGGCGGCGACGGCACGCCGGACTGCCGGCTGGATGACCTCGATCACGGGGATCCCGTAGCGGGCGGTGTAGCGTTCCCGGGCGTCGCGCAGCACGGCGGCGGAGGCCGAGTTGCAGGCGATGGTCAGCAGCTTGACGCCGGAATCCACCAGCTCGTCCATCACGCCCAGGGCGTTGGCCCGGACTTCGGCGATGGGGAGCGGGCCGTAGGGGCCGTGGGCGGTGTCGCCGACGTACAGGATGGATTCGTTGGGCAGCTGGTCGATGATGGACCGGGCCACGGTGAGCCCGCCGACACCCGAATCGAAGACACCGATAGGCCGCGATCCCATCAGGCTGGCGGTCCGGCTGCTGGCGGTGCTGCCCGCTGGGGAGTCCGCAACAGCTTCCGCTGCCGGATCGATGTTCGAGGCTGTTGTCATGATTATTCGAGGATAGGGCTTAGCCATGGGTGCGGGCAGCACATTGTGGTGTCCGACTCATGTCTAATTTGTCACACACGGCGCGCGGGAGCGCGGGCTCAGCTGCGTGGTTCGAGAGAGGCCAGCATGGCCTGGACCAGGGATTCCTGGAGCCAGGTGGTGAAGTTGTAGACGAGGGCGAGGTAGCTTTCGACGTCCTCGGCCTGGGACCAGTCCTGCATGAGGTGGACATGCTCGGCGTCCGCATCATCGCGGATATCGAGGCGTTCGGCGAGCACCAGGCGCACATCGTTCAGGGCAGTGGACCAGTGCCGGGCATCGGCGGGGGTGAGAACCAGTTCTTCCTTGTCCAGCCCAAGCGAGGCGGCCTTCAGTGCGCCGATCTTGTTTTCCCGTAGCGAGCGTTCCGTGTACCGGCGGAACTCCAGCGAGGCTTCGCCGTCGTTCTTCATCACATTCGGCAGCAGCCGCCGCAGGGCGCGGTCCGTTGGTTCGCGCGCCTCAGGATCGAGTCCGACGAGTGCGGCGAGGGGGTCCTGGTTGGCCCGCTCCTCCGGCTCCAGCATCGAGATGACGTCATCAAAGAGGCTGCGCAGCAGTTCCCGTTCGGCGGACTCCAGGTAGCCGGTGACACCCTTGAGCCCGTATTTAAATGCCTTAGCCACGTTTTCCTTTGCCCTTGCCTGTTCCTCCGCCTGACCCGGCACCGCCGGAGCCGCCGGTCGCCTTCTCCACGGTGGCCCAGAGGCCATAGCCGTGCATCGCGACGGCGTGCTGCTCCACCTGCTCTTTGCTGCCGTGCGCCACGATGGAGCGGCCCTTCTTGTGGACCTCCAGCATGAGCTTGGTGGCCTTCGCCTCCGGATAGCCGAAATAGCTGCGGAACACGTAGCTCACATAGCTCATCAAGTTCACCGGATCATTCCAGATCACGAGGTTCCAGGGAATGTCCGGGGCGGTCAGGACGTCGGTGGACGCCGCTGTTCCGGTTTGGGTGCCGGCCTGGGTGTCCGGGCCGAGCGCAACGCTGAGGGTCATCTGTCCATTCTATGGGGAGGCTGGGCCCACGCCGGCGAGGGCCCCACGGCGAAGCGAAGCGAGACGAGGGAGCCGGTGGGTGGGCCCACGCCGGCGAGGGCCCCACGGCGAAGCGAAGCGAGACGAGGGAGCCGGTGGGTGGGCCCACGCCGGCGAGGGCCCCACGGCGAAGCGAAGCGAGACGAGGGAGCCGGTGGGGACTAGAGTGAATTTGTGAGTACCCCAGCTGGCCCGGACCGTCCCCGTACGTCCCTGTACACCGATCACTACGAGCTGACCATGCTGCAGGCCGCGCTGCATTCCGGCGCCGCCCACCGCAAGTCGGTGTTCGAGGCCTTTGCCAGGCGCCTGCCGGACGGCCGCCGCTACGGGATCGTGGCCGGCACCGGCCGCCTGCTGGAAGGCATCGCGGACTTCCGCTTCGGCGCCGCCGAGATCGACTTTCTCCGCCGCTCGAAGGTGGTCAACGAGGAGACGCTCGAGTACCTGGCCGGCTTCTCCTTCTCGGGCGATATCTGGGGCTATCCGGAGGGTGAGGCGTATTTCCCGAACTCACCCATCCTCATTGTCGAATCAACGTTCGCCGAAGCCTGCATCCTCGAGACCTACATCCTGTCGATCCTCAACCACGACAGCGCCATCGCCTCGGCGGCCTCGCGCATGATCACCGCGGCCGGCGGCCGGCCGTGTGTGGAAATGGGCTCCCGCCGCACACACGAGGAGTCCGCCGTCTCGGCCGCCCGTGCCGCCATCATTGCCGGCTTCGACAGCACCTCCAACCTGCAGGCAGGCCTGCGCTACGGGCTCAAGACCGTGGGCACCGCCGCCCACTCCTTCACCCTGCTGCACGATACCGAGCGCGAGGCCTTTGCGGCCCAGATTGCCTCGATGGGTGCCGGCACCGCGCTGCTGGTGGACACGTACGACGTCGAGGCGGCGGTCCGGACCGCCGTCGAACTGGCCGGCGACAAGCTGGGCGCGGTGCGACTGGACTCCGGGGACCTCGTGGCGCAGGCGCAGTGGGTCCGCCAGCTCCTGGACAATCTGGGCAATGAACGCACCCGGATTATCGTCACTTCAGATCTGGACGAGTTCGCCATCGCGGCCCTGCAGTCCGCTCCGGTGGACTCCTACGGCGTCGGCACCTCCCTCGTGACAGGCTCCGGCGCGCCGACGGCGAGCATGGTCTACAAGCTGGTCAGCCGCACGGACGATGACGGCGAGTTCGTCCCCGTGGCCAAGGCCGCGAAGAACAAGACGAGCAAGGGCGGGCGCAAGTACGCGCTGCGCAAGCTCAACGAACGCGGCACCGCCACCCAGGAGATCGTGGGGATCGGCCACCGCCCTGAGGACGATGGCAACGACCGCCCGCTGCTGCAGCAGTTCTTCAAGAATGGCGAGCTCTTGCCCGGCTGGACCGGAGCGGACGGCGTCGTGCGCGCCCGCAGTCGCCATGCCGACACGATGAAAGAGCTTCCTGCCGTGGTCAACCGGCTGCAGCGCGGCGAAGCCGCCATCCCAACCATCTACGAGGAGAACTGATGTCCCGCGCCCTGATCATCGTCGACGTCCAGAACGATTTCTGCGAAGGAGGCTCGGTGCCCGTCGAGGGCGGGGCGGACCTCGCCGGCGCAATCAGCGAATACGTCGACGCGCACCACGGCCAGTTCGACCACATCGTGGCCACCCAGGACTGGCATGTCGATCCGGGTGCGCACTTCTCGGAGACACCGAATTTCGTCGACAGCTGGCCGAAGCACTGCGTCGCCGGTACCCGCGGCGCCGAGCTGCACCCCGACCTAGACGCGGAATATATCCAGGCCTACTTCCGCAAGGGCCGGTTCACGGCCGCCTACTCGGGCTTTGAGGGCCTGCTCGCCCCTGACGACGCCGTCCCCACCGGCGACCGGAAGCCCGGCGCCATGCCGGTCACCGGTATTCCGTCCGGCAGCGCCGGCCCCGTTCACGCGGACGCCGAAGGCTTCGCCGGCGCTGGTTTCGCCGGAAGTGACTTCGCCGGTGGCGAGGACACAATCGGGCTCGACGACTGGCTGCAGAGCCACGACGTCGAGGACGTGGTGGTGGTCGGGATCGCTACCGACCACTGTGTCAAAGCCACGGCGCTCGACGGCGTCCAGGCCGGCTACTCCGTCACGGTGCTGCGCGCCTTGACCGCGGGGGTCGCCGAGGACCTCGAAGATGCCGTCGCCGAGATGGAACTCGGCGGCGTCGACATCGCCTAGCCGTTTGCACGTGCCGCCGGCTGCGGGCTGCCGGCTCGTGACGGCGTCCGGCCGTGCTGCTTGACCGGAAAACAGCGCCCTCACAGTAGACTCGAAATCCCTGCCAGATCGTCTGACCGTAGAACCCCGGAGTGCACCATGAAGAAAACCCTCACCGTCCTGATTGTTGCCGGGGCGCTGCTCGGCGCCGCCGGCTGCTCTGCCGCCGCCCCGCAACTGAGCAACGAGGAAACCTGCACCCGGATCCAGGGCGTCGGCGCAGGCCCGACGTCCGCCGCGGATAAGACAGGGATGATCCGTCTGGCCAACCGGCTGCGGCCCGTCGAGGTGACGTCCTCCGATGAGCTGAAGGCTCCGCTGCGCGACATCATTGAATTCCTGGACGAGTCGGCAAAGGCAAACCCGGACGCAGCGAAGCTTGAGGAGCTCCAGCCCAAGTACGCTGCTGCAGGCCAGGCCCTCGGCGCCGCCTGCGGCGGCGGCGGCACCGGCGGACAGTAACACCCGCGCTGGGGCATACAAAGGCGCTGCGGTAAACAGGCTGCGGTAAACAGAAGGGACCAGGCTCGCCTGGTCCCTTCTTGTATGCCCTCAACTTCTTTCTGCCCGCAGCGGGCCGCCGCAGCACGCTACTTGCGGCCGATGAACCAGTCCTGCAGCTTCCGCAGCCGGGTCTGCAGTTGCTCCTCGTCGGCCTGCGCCACGGGCGGGCCGCCGCAGACAGTCCTGAGTTTGGTGTGCACAACGCCGTGCGGCGTGCCCGTCCGCGCGGACCACGCCGCCACGTTCTTGGCCAGTTCGGTGCGCAGGTCCATCAGCATGCGGTGGTCCGGCACGGCCGGGGCGGCCGCGCCGGCCGGCGGGCCCCCGGCCTGCGGGGCCCGGGCGTTCTTACGGTTCAGCTGTTCGTGCTGGCGCTGGCGCAGCAGCGTGCCGACCTGTTCGGCGTCGAGCAGACCGGGAATCCCGAGAAAGTCGAGTTCGTCCTCCGAGCCCACCTCGCCGCCGGTGCCGAACTCGCCGCCGTCGAACAGGACCCGGTCAAAGGACGCCTGCGAATCAAGCGCCTCGAACTTGCCCTTGGTGAGCGAATCCGACGCCGTTTCCTCGCGGTTCGCCTCGTCCATGAGCGAGTCCTCGGGATTGAAAAGACCGTCGCCGTCTTCCTTCTCCGGACGGTCCAGGGCATGGTCGCGCTCTGCCTCCATGGAGTTCGCCAGCGCCATCAGGGTGGGAACGGAGGGCAGGAAGACCGACGCCGTCTCGCCGCGCTTGCGGGCGCGTACAAAGCGTCCCACCGCCTGGGCAAAGAACAGCGGCGTGGAGATGGACGTCGCGTAGACGCCGACGGACAGCCGCGGGACGTCCACGCCTTCGGACACCATGCGCACGGCCACCATCCAGCGCTTCTCGCTGGCGGTGAACTCCTCAATCTTGCTGGAGGCCTTGGCGTCGTCGGACAAAATGACAGTTGGTGATTCACCGGTGATCTTTTTCAGTTGCCCGGCGTAGGCCCGCGCGTCCTCGTGGTCGGTAGCGATGACCAGGCCGCCGGCATCGGGGACGGTGCGGCGGACCTCACTGAGGCGCTTGTCTGCCCCGGCGAGGACGGCCGGGATCCATTCACCTGCCGGGTTCAGTGCGGTGCGCCACGCTTGGGCGGTGATGTCCTTGGTGACCGCGGATTCGCCGAGCGAGGCTGCCATTTCCTCGCCGCCGCTGGTGCGCCAGCGCATCTGCCCGGAGTACGCCATGAACATGACCGGGCGGACAACGTGGTCGCGCAGCGCATTGCCGTAGCCGTAGGTGTAGTCGGCCCTGGAACGCCGGATGCCGTCGCGGTCCTCGGCGTATTCCACAAACGGGATGGGCGACGTGTCGGAGCGGAACGGCGTACCGGTCAGGGAGAGCCGGCGGGATGCGGGCTCGAAGGCCTCGCGCAGACCGTCACCCCAGGACAGGGCCTCGCCGCCGTGGTGGATCTCGTCCAGGATGACCAGCGTGCGCGCGGCCTCGGTTTTGGCGCGGTGCAGCATTGGTTTGCTGGCCACCTGCGCGTATGTGACCGCGACGCCGACGAACCCGCGGCCGTGCTGGCCGTCGGCGTTCTTGAAGTTCGGATCGATGGCGATGCCCACCTTGGCGGCGGCATCGGCCCACTGCCGCTTGAGGTGGTCGGTGGGCGCCACAATGGTGACCCGGTTGACGGCACCGGCGTCGATCAGCATGGAGGCAACGCGCAGGGCGAAGGTGGTCTTACCGGCGCCCGGCGTTGCCACCGCAAGGAAGTCCTTGGGCTGGGTGCTGAAATAGCTGTCGAGGGCTTCCTGCTGCCAGGCCCGGAGCTTCGGCGCGGTGCCCCAGGCAGCCCGCTCGGGATACGCGGGAGGCAGCACTGGTCCGCCAAAAAGTGTCTCTGTCACTCAGGTGCCTTCCATTCCGCGTACCGCTGCTGCTGCCGGAGAAACCCAACTAAGCACAAAAACACCAATCTTTTTCGGATGAACCGTTGCCAAACGCCGGTCAGCACGGACCCGACCACAGTCAGCGGGGTCGGGGACACCCACACGCGCCAGGCAGACCACATTGCAGGCGCACGCGGAGCGTGGGCAGTGTTCCCGCGGACCGGACGCCCGGACGCAGCAGATGGCCGGGTCGCGTGAACGCTATTTGTCGCCCGAGCCCTTGCCGCCGCCATCTTTGCCGCCGCCATCTTTGCCCGGGCGGAGGCCGTCGTACACGTCTTTACATTCGGGGCAGACGGGGAACTTCTTAGGATCGCGTCCGGGCGTCCAGACCTTGCCGCAGAGGGCAATGACAGGCTCACCGGACAGCGCTGATTCCATGATCTTTTCCTTGCGCACATAATGCGAGAAGCGCTCCCGGTCACCGGGTTCCACTTCCTGGCGCAGTTCCTCGCGCTCGATCGTGGCCGTCGACGTCCCGGCTCCGGAGAGCTCGCGCATCGGGTCGTTTTCGAGGGGTTCGGTCATGCTGTTCATGAGACCCATCTTAGCCGCTGGAACAGACAGAAAGGCGACGTGATGCTGACGGGACCGCCACGGCGGCCACTTACAGCCCCTGCCACGATGGCTTGTTGTCATAGCTGTGGCGGTAGTAATCGGCGAGCCGCAGCGAGGACGCCGCCGCCTCATCCACCAGGATCGTGGCGTGCGGATGTAACTGCAGTACCGAGGCCGGACATATCGCGGCGACGGGCCCTTCCACAAGGTCGCGCACGCTCTGGGCCTTCTGTGCGCCGGTGGCAATGAGGATCACATGCCGGGCTTCCAGGATGGTTCCGAGCCCCTGCGTGAGGACGTGGTGCGGGACCTCGGCCAGGCTGCCGAAGAACCGTGCATTGTCCCGGCGTGTCTGCTCGATCAGGGTCTTGATCCGGGTCCGCGATGCCAGCGACGAGGCAGGCTCGTTGAAGCCGATGTGTCCGTCCGTACCCACGCCGAGGAGCTGCAGATCCACACCCCCGGCGTCGCGGATGGCATCCTCATAGGCCCGGCATGACCCGGGGATGTCCTCGGCCGCGCCGTCGGGGCTGTGCACATTGGCCGGGCTGATGTTAACCCGTTCGGTAAACTCGCGCCGGATTACCTCGCGGTAGGATTCCGGGTGGCCGGGTGGCAGCCCCACGTACTCGTCCAGGGCGAAGCCGCGGGCCTGGCTGAAGTCCAGGCCGTCCCGCTCGTGCCGCAGTGCCAGTTCGTTGTAGACCGGCAAAGGCGACGAACCGGTGGCGAGACCCAGGACGGCCCCGGGCTTGCGCCTGAGCAGCGCCTCGATTGCGTCCGCCGCGAGCGAGGCGATCGGCCTGCTGCCGGAGAGAATGATGACTTCCATGGCCCTGCCTTTGCAATTGTGCGTTACCGGCAGGCTATCCCAGTCCCGGCCGCGGTGCCGGGACCGGCCAGCAGTGCCGGCAACTCCGGTCAGCGGTTGACGGCCAGCTGTGCCAGCAACTCCGGTCCACGCGCGTCCAGCCATTTCCCGCCCAGCCGTATCCCGCCCGCGAAAAGCGCCAGGCCCAGCACCGGACCGAGGCCCAGGTTGATCCAACCGGGCAGCGTGCTGCCCGTGATCAGCTGCACGGCCATAAGGACCGCCTCCGGCGCCGCGAGCAGCAGGAGCACCCCCATGCCGCCGAACTGCACCGCCATGGTCTGGGCAACGTTACCCGGTGGCTTCTTGAAGGGGCTGTCGCCGGGGAGCGGAACGCTGACGGTGTAGCGCGCCGAGACCACGGAGGACAGGCCCAATCCGCTGAAGAGCATACCAAGGGACAGTCCGAGAACTCCCGGCAGCAACTCCCAGTTTCCGCTGAAGAGGAACGGGAGAACGCTGAACGCCAGCACCACCGGCAGGGCAAAGACCAGGCAGGCCAGAGCACGTCCCAGCCGGTCGTGGACGCCGCGGACGCCCGTGGACAGGTGCAGCGCGAAGGCAGTGTTGTCGTAGGAAACATCCGCTGCGATGGACCAGGCCAGCAGGAAGGCGGTCAGCGGGCCTATGAAGAGGAACATTCCATAGTTCCCGCTCTGGCTGGCCTGGAACAGCAGCAGGACCGGCAGCAGCGGGACCACCACCAGGGACCCGGCGTAGCGGGGATCCCGCAGCCAGTAGATCAGGGCCCGGGCGGCGACAGCCCCGGTGGGTGTCGCCGGGAACAGCCCAAAAAGACCCAGTCCTCCGGCCTTTTTCTTGGCAGACCCGGCGTAGGGCGGAGTGACAAGCGCCCGCTGGAGCAGGAGTTTCCAGCACAGGGCGAGGCCGGCCAGGGTGGCGAGCGCAATCAGAAACTTGAGCGCCGCGGCGCCGTAGCTGCCGGCGGCCAGCTCGCCGCCGAGCGACCAGGCCGCGCCCGCCGGGGTCCAGGACAGCGTGCGGGCAAGCCCGGCCAGGAAATCACCGGAACTGGCGATCCCCTCGGCGATCCCTGCCACGATGGGCCCCATCAGCACCAGCGGGATCAGGAACGCGATGGCGCTGACGTCCTTGAAGCGGCGTGAACTGGCGAGGCCTGCGGTGGCGGTGGTGACCACCTTGGACAGGACGACGCAGCTCAGCACGCCAAGGACCGCGCCCACCAGGGCGCCTGCCGCGGCGGGTACGCTCCGGGACCAGGTACCCACGGTGGCAAGGGCCACGAGGGAGGTCGCGACGCCGGGGATGCCGATCAGTCCGCCGAGGGCCAGCCCGGTCAGGAGTTGCGGCATGGGCACGGCCGAGGTGGTGAACCGCGCCGGATCCAGCGTCATATCAGCCGCGGAAGCGACTACCGGAATGATGGCCCAGCCCAGTAGGGCCGCGGCGCCGCCCAGCACCACCACCGTCTGCGCCAGCGCGACGTCGGCCTCCCGCAGGAACAGCAGGCCAGTGGCGAAGAGCCCGACGAGGCTGAGCGCGTACAGCGTTCCGATCCCGAGGCCCACCAACTGCCAGGGACTGCGCCGGATACTGTTGCGCAGCAGGGTGAGCTTGAGCCTTAAAAGGTGCGCAACCATTCCAGCCCTTCCGTATGGTTGCGGCCGCCGACCAGCTGGACGAAGCGGTCTTCGAGGGACTGCCCCGCACGGACCTCGTCTACGGTTCCGGCCGCGAGCAGCCGCCCGGCCGCGACGACGGCGACGTGGTCACACATCCGCTGGACGAGGTCCATGACGTGGCTTGAGACGATGACGGTTCCGCCGGAAGCCACGTAGCTGTCCAGGATGTCGCGGATGTTCGCGGCGGACACCGGGTCCACGGATTCGAACGGCTCATCCAGCACCAGCAGCCGCGGCGCATGGATCAGCGCGGAGGCAAGGGCGATCTTCTTCGTCATGCCGGCGGAGTAGTCCACCACGAGGGTGCCGGCGTCCTGGCTGAGGTCCAGGGCGGCGAGCAGTTCCTTGACCCGGGAAGACACCACTTCCTTGTCCATGCCGCGCAGCAGCCCGGCGTAGCTCACCAGCTGCTCACCGGTCAGCCGGTCAAAGAGCCGGACGCCGTCGGGCAGTATCCCCATCAATTTCTTGGCTTCCAGCGGATGCTGCCAAACATCCACACCGTGTACCAGCGCCGTGCCGAACTCGGGCCGAAGCAGTCCCGTGGCCATGGACAGGGTGGTGGTCTTGCCTGCCCCATTGGGGCCGACGATCCCGTAGAAGGAGCCGGCCGGGACGTCCAGGCTGATGCCGTCGACGGCGATTTTGTCGCCGAAACGCTTGGCCAGCCTCTGCAGGGACAGGGCAGGGACCGGCGCCGCCGGCGGGTTCCCCCCGGGGACATGAGGATCCGGTTGCTGGTAAGTCATGACGTTAGACTAACGGCCCCGGCGGGTGAAATCGATCCTCCGAAAGGCGTACTCTGCGTTGTTGTCCTTGAGCCCCGCTTCCGGCGCAGGATTGGGGTGTGCCCGCTACGCCCGATTTCAACCGTCGCGGATCTCGATGTTCTTCCACCAGTGACCGGTTACAGCGATGCCGAGCACAGAGACCGGGAAACAGAGGAAGAGTTGCAGCGGACTGACAGTTTCGGCAGCCGTGGAGCCGGCCATGCCCATCCATAGGCCCGGCGCTGCGTAGGGGAACCATGCCCCGGCTCCGAAGGCCGTCACGACCTGGGTGATGACGACCAGCAGCACCAGTCCGCCCACGCCAGTCAGGTAGCTGCGCGCAACGCTGGCGACGTCCGGGGCCAGCTGGCGGGCGCCATTCTCCACAGATGGCCGGTATGAGACCTTCATCCCGGCCATCTTTGGCGAATCGTTGGCAGGGCGCCGCCCCGGCTGCCACCATGCACCGAAGAATCTGCCGGCCAGCAACCAGGAACCCCGGATGTCGACGCTCCAGCCCAGTTACTCGGGTCCGGAACCCGATTCAGCCCCAGAGAACCCCGGGATTCCGCGGGTACCGGCTGGCGGGCGTGGAAGTAACTGGGCGAGAGCGTCGTGCCGGAGCCCGGGGCCCCCATAGCGGCCATCTGTGGCGAACCGCTGGCGTCCTCAACTGAAGCTCGTCAGCCAAGACAGGAAGATCCAAGCTTGTGGAGGTAGTCCGCGTGGGAGCAGTTGGGATCCGCATCACGTCATCTTTCCGGCTCCGTTCAGCCCTACCAGGACGTGGATTTCCGACGGCCCCGCCTCCAGGGACACATCGTCGAGAACGGGGAGTCCGCCCAGGGCTTTCGTTATCCGCTCCGCCTGATTCCCCGCCGGCGTCGTCACCGAAGGCAACGTGCCGAAAACCCAAGGGGCACCCCGTCCTCCTCCGGGCCCAGTGGAATCCTAGAAGGAGCGCCGGGGCACGGCCCGCTCATACTGCGGCGGCCACGCCAGATCGTGCCCCAGCTCGAACGCGGCGCGCAGCCACCAGTGCGGGTCGCGGAGCGCCGCCCGGGCGATGAACACGCCGTCCGCCTGCCCGGTGGCAACGGCGTGCTCGGCCTGGCCGGCCGAGGTCAGCAGCCCGACGGTGCCGGTCCGGACGCCGGTTTCGCGCCGGATCCGGGCGGCGAAGCCCGTCTGGTACCCCGGGCCCACCGGAATCTGCTGGTGCGCCACGGCACCGCCGCTGGAAACGTCCACGAGGTCCACCCCGTGTTCGGAGGCAGCCTTGGCCATCCGGACCGAGGCTTCGGCGTCGATGCCTCCCTCGGCCCAGTCGGAGGCTGAAATACGCAGCAGCAGCGGCATGGAGTCGGGAATGACGTCCCGGACCGCGTCCACCACGGCGATGGTGAGCCGGTTCCGGCCGGCCTCATCGCCGCCCCAGGCATCGGTGCGGTCGTTGACGAGGGGACTCTGGAACTGGTGCAGGAGGTAGCCGTGGGCGCCATGGATTTCAATCGTGTCGAAGCCGGCACCAACAGCCCGGACCGCGGCGGCAGCGAAATCGGCGATCACGCCCTCGATCTCCCCGACGGTCATGGCTGCAGGGGCCGCATAGCCGTCAAAGGCGCCGACGCCGGGTCCCACGGTGTCCCAGCCACCCGCCGACGACGGGACGGTGCCCTGCTTCCCGGCGAACGGCCAGTACGAGGAGCCCTTCCGGCCGGCGTGGGCCAGCTGGGTGCCGATCTTGGTGTCCGCGGCCCCGTGGCGGTGGACGAAGGCAGTGATCCGCTCCCACGCGGCCGCCTGGTCATCGTTGTACAAGCCCGCGTCGCGGGGGCTGATCCGGCCGGCGGCGTTCACCGCCGCCGCCTCGGTAAGGATGAGGGCCGCTCCCCCGGTGGCGAAGGAGCCCAGATGCATGAGGTGCCAGTCAGTGGGCACGCCTTCCCCGGTCTCCGCCTCGCAGCTGTACTGGCACATCGGCGAAACCCAGCCGCGGTGCTGCAGCCGCAGGGAACGCAGGTCCAGCGGCGTGAATAAAGCGGAACCCATCAGTAGAGCACCCGGGCCAGGTTCTGCCGGGCTTTCGCGACGCGGTGGTCATGGATGCCCACAACGTCGAACAGCTCCAGCAGCCGGATCCGGGCCGTTTCCCGTTCAGGACCGAAGTTCCGCCCGATATATGCGACGATCCGGCCCAGGCCGTCCTCGACATGTCCGCCGGCGACGTCCAGATCCGCGACGCCGAGCTGGGCATCAAGGTTATCCGGCTCATCGGCCCCCTGCTGGCGGAGCACTTCGGGATCCGCGGCCGAGAGCGGCTGGAGGCGGCCCATCAGCTCTACCTGCGCGAGGCCTGCCTTGGCGTCGGCATCGGCCGGCATCTCCAGGAGCGCCTGGCGGTAGGCCGCGGCAGCTGCAGCATAGTCACCCGCTTCGATAGCGTCAAACGCCTTCTGGTGCAGGGGCGGCAGCGGCGGGGCCTCCGGCTCGCCGGCACCTGGTCCCCCGTCGCCCGGCCCGCCCGAGCCTGGCCCGCCGGCGCCGATGCGGCCGGACACGCCGTTCGCGGCGGCAACCTCGAGCAGTTCGTCGAGCAGGCTGCGGATCTGCTGTTCCTCGGCGCCGCCCTGGAACAGGGGCACCGGCTGGCCCTTCACGACGGCCACGGCGGTGGGCACGGCCTCTACCTGGAACGCCTGCGCCAGCTGCGGGAAAGCCTCGACGTCCGCCGAGCCCAGGACGAGCCGGCCGTCGTAGCCGTCGATGATCCGCTCCAGGACGTCAACAAGCCCGTCCGAGCCGGGTGAGTACCCCGCCCAGAGGGCAACCACCACGGGCACCTGGGCCGAGAGCTCCACGAGTTCCTGGAAGTTTGCCTGCGTGACATCCACGCGCAGCGGACGACCCGGCTGCAATGAGGCGTCGTCGGTGCCCGCGCCGGCGCCTGCTGCGGGGGCAGCCGGGACACCGCCGGAGGCGGCCGGGGCCGGCGGCGCGGGGCGCTGTTTGAGCGAGGAAAGGTCGACGGCGCCCCGCAGGTTAAGCAGGTTGGCGGCGGCGGGGGGGACCGGGCGGGAAGCTGGCGAAGTCATAGCTCCACTCTAGCCACCCCGGTCCTGTCCCATGCCCGCGGATCCGCTCCCAGCACAACAGAAAAGACCGGGCCGCTGCGGCCCGGTCTCCCCTGCTAGGTTGTTGTCACGTCGCCGCCATGATGCTGTCGCATCACTGTTGGGCGTCCTACTTGAAGCTTGCCCCGACGAGCCCGCGGGTGGCGGCCACCAGCTTCATCGGATCCTTGGAGCCGGCCGGCGGGATGTAGACGGCCATGGACTCGGCGAAGCTCAGCACCATACCGGTGCTTGTCTCCTTGCCGCCGGCCAGGGCTGCGGCGTCGTCGCCGATGGTCAGCTTGTCCCCGGCGGCCTTGGGGGTGCCGTCGAAGCCGAAGTTCAGGCGGCCCAGGGCCAGCGCCCCGCCGTCGGCGGTGCGGAACACCACGGTGTCCTCCGGGACCACCTTGTGGGTGAATGCAAAGGTGCCGTTCACCCCGGAGCTGACCGCGTCGGCCTGGTAGGCGAGCGTGTCAGCAATGTACGGGGAGGACTGGCCCTCCACGAGCTTGTCCTTGAACGCCGATTCGGCGTTGGTCAGGCGGTCGCCCAGCCCGGCCAGCGCTTCCTCGCCGCTGTACAGCAGCCCCGACTTGTCGCCGGGAGCGAGGGTCTCGGTGCCGCCCTTGGCGATGCCCGGGAACGTCGTTCCCGGCTGCAGCGGAGTGGTGCCCGTGAGCCTGAAGTTCTCCCGCGGGGACGTCTGGGTCAGGGTGAGCAGCTGGGGAACAACGTTGCCCTCGCCCTGCGTGACGGCCATGACCGAACGGGGCCAGCCGCGCTTAGTCGTGACCACGGTGGTCAGGAGCTTCGTGGCACGGACAGGCATCCTGGCCTCGTAGGAGCCCACCTGGGACCGGATCTTGTAGTTTTGTGTGCGGATCTCGAGTTCGGGCGGCGCCACACGGGGCGCGAGCTTGCTGGCATCCTTGGCCGCGTCACCGGCGTCCACCGCACTGGCCACCTGCTCGAGGATCCGGCGGAACTGGGCATCAACCAGCACCGGAGCGTCGGCCCCCTGGTCCGCTGCGGCGGAAGCGGATCCCGACGGCGACGCGGACGAGGTGCCCGGCGTCGGCGCCGGTGTCTGGCCGGCCTGTGCAGCCACGCCCGTAGCGGCGACGGCGGTGGCCGTCAGTACTGCGACGACCACGCCCGAGCGACGCAGTCGCCGGGCTGTCGATGACTGCTGCTTGGCTGTGGTGCTGTCTGGTGTGTCCTGCGGGCGGCGCCCGGGATCCACCGCCGGGGTGGCAGAGGTGGCGCCGGCGGAATTACGGGCATCATCGCGGGCACTGGCGCGGGCAGCAGCCCGGGCCTGCGCGCGGCGGGCGAACAGGCTGCCGGACAGGCCGCCGTCGCCGTTACCGTTGGTGCCGGTGCCCGTCCGGGCGCCGGTCCTGGGCTTCAGAGCCAGGAGCGCGGCACCGGCCAGGATCAGCACGCCGCCAAGCACCATCAAGGGAATGGCCCACGGCGTGGAGGTGTCATTGGGGAAGGTCATGCTGATCGACGCCGGAGCGGGCTTGGTGCCGTCCGCCGCGAGCAGCAGTGACCAGTCGCCGTCGGCCGGCGGGGTCCAGGAATACTTCATTTCGCCGCTGGCGTTCTCGGTGGTTACCCACAGATCGGAGCCAGCGGGCGAGGGAGCCGTAGCTTCGCCCTCGGTGTGCGTCAGCTGCAGTGCCTTGCCGTCGTCAGAGACCCCGGAGACGGTGTTGTGGGCAGCCTTGCCCACCCATGCCGCCACGTCGTCCGGCCGTCCGGCCGCCAGCATAAAGCTGCCCTCCCCCTTGACATCGATCTTTACTGTGCCTCCGCGCAGGGTGCGCAGCTTCTCGTCGAAGACGGTTAGCGGTGCGGTGGTGGCACCGGCCGGTGCGGTAGCCGTCACGGTCTCGGCCGGAGCCCAGAATGTCTTCTGGCCGATTCCGGCCAGCAGTGTCAGGAGGCCGAGCAGCACTAGTGCAACTGCAGTCTTGAAACGCAAAATATTACCTATCATCAGCGGACACGTAGCTTCAATAGTAACCGTTTTGTTACCCAAGAGTCAGATCGGACGAATTGTCAACCCCTTCCGAGGCGCCCGCGCAGGCCGCAAACCCGTGCGCTGGCAGGGCTGCTGATAGTGTTTGCGGTGATCATCACACCCGGGCCGTGACCGCGGCTCCGCAGGATATTAATAGAGATAAAGGGCTTTCGACGCAGTGACTGAACACACGGATTCGTCCCCCGCGGGACAGAAAGAAAGCCAATCCGCCAGCAAGGAACGCGGTCTGAAGGATCAGGATTCGCACCGCCGGGGTGCCCTCGCAGGACTCCTGAACTCGGTGGCCCACCGCTTGCGCCAGCCACTGCCGGGCGCCCAGCCCCGGCTCCGATTCGAGATGCCGCCCGAGGAACAGGACGGGGCCGCTGCCCAGAGCGGGACCGGCACCCGCTTCGGCGACCCCGGACCGCGGATTTCCGCCCAGCACCCCCTCTATGTCGGGTTCATGGGGACCGTCGGCGTCGGACTCGCACTGCTGGTCTACTGGATCGGCTCCAACACAACCCAGCTGCTGCTGTGGATCGTGGCCGCTCTTTTCATCGCGCTGGGGCTGGACCCTGTGGTGCGCTGGCTGGAGGGCAGGAAACTCCCCCGGGCCGCGGGCATCGTGGTGGCTGTCGCCACCCTGACGCTGGCCGTGACAGGATTCTTTGCCACGCTGATCCCCACGATCGTCCAGCAGGTCACCCAGATCGTGCAGGAGGCGCCGCGATGGATCACGGAGTTCATCAACTCGGATTTCTTCCGCAGCATCGACACCCAGTTCGGCGTGCGGGAACGCATCACCCAGGAACTGCAGAAATTCGTCAATGACCCCGAAGCGATGGGCGGCATCTTCGGCGGCGTCGTCGGCTTCGGGTCCACCCTGGCCAACGGGCTGTTCGGAACGCTGATCGTGCTGGTCCTGAGCCTGTACTTCCTGGCCGCGCTGCCGGCCATGAAAAAGTGGGGTTACCGGCTGGCCCCGCGGTCCCGCCGTCCCCGGGTCGAGGCCCTGGCCGAGGAGATCACCGGTTCGGTCGGCAACTACGTGATCGGCCAGGCCGTCGTCGCCCTGCTGAACGCCACCTTTGCCTTCATCGTGATGTCGATCGTCGGGGTTCCCTTTGCCGTACTGCTTGCCTTCGTGGTGGCGCTGCTGGCCTTCATTCCCCTGGTGGGCGGCCTGATTGCCGGCGTCATCGTGTCCTTGATCGCCTTGACCGCAGGGTGGCAGACAGCCGTGGTCTACGCCATTTGCTACTTCGCCTACCTGCAGTTCGAGGCCTACTTCATCTCGCCGCGCATCATGCAGAAAGCCGTCGCAGTCCCTGGCGCCGTCGCCGTCATCTCAGTGATCGCCGGCGGCAGCCTGCTCGGCGTGCTGGGCGCACTGATCGCTATCCCCACGGCCGCTGCGATTCTGCTGCTCGTCAAGGAGCTCTTCATCGTCCGCCAGGACAAGCACTGACAAGAGTAGCCTCAGCCGTGCGCGGTGGCGACGGGTCCGTTCCATTCCTGCGGCAGCACGGCAGCTGTTCCACCGGCAGCGCCGGAGCCGCCCGGCAGCACCTCATCCACGATCTCGTTGAGCACGCGGGCAGCGTACTTCTCGCCCACCCACAGGTGCTTAGCGCCGTCGACCCCCAGAACCCGGGCCTGCGGAACCAGACTGAACCGCTCCGTGGCGGCAGCCGGCAATAGAAAGTCGTCATGCTCCGGGACCAGGACCTTCAGCGGCTTGCCGGAGGCGGCCCATTCTTTGAGGTGGACATCGGTGGCGCGGTGCAGCGGGGGTGAAAGCAGGATGGCGCCCTCGATCTCCGACGACACCGGCTCCGTGGCCCCGTACATCAGCGCCAGCTCCGTGCCGAAGGACCAGCCGACCAGCCATCGGTTCGGCAGGCCGCGGTCGACGGCGAACCTCACGGCCGCCTCGACGTCCAGGCGTTCGCCGATGCCCCCCTCGAACGTTCCGCCGCTTGTGCCGCGTGGCGATCCGGTACCTCGGGTGTTGAACCGAAGCACGGCGATGCCCGCCAGCGCGGGAAGCCGGTAGGAGGCCTTGCGGTAGACGTGCGAATCCATGAAGCCGCCGTGCGTCGGCAGCGGATGCAGGGTGATGAGGGTTGCACGCACCTCCCCGGCAGCCGGGAGGGCGAGCTCGCCGACCAGCCTGTGGCCGTCGCCGGTGCGGAGCTCCACGTTTTCGCGGCGTGCCGGAAGCACGGTGGATGCACGGATTGCGGTGGGTGCGGAAGGCTGGCTGAAGACGTACGACGCCGGGTCAAAGCTCATGCGCTCCAGCTTAGCGAAGCCGCTTAGCGGTACCGGTAGCTGCGCGAGACCCAGCAGTTCGAATGCCAATGCCGCCGCTCTGCCAGGCCGGCGGCGGTGCCGAAGAGATGATCCTCTGACCAGACGACGAGGTGGGCAACACCGGGCAGCACCGCCGTCGAACAGCCGGGGCAGATGTATGTCTTTTCGGCACGGCCGGCCGTGATCGGCCGGACCGTCCACTCACCGTCCGGGGCGCTCTCCCGGCGTGCAAACCCCGAGCGGGCGCGTTCAAGGTCAAGCTCCGGCACCGGACCGCCCTTGGCTCCGGGCTTCTGGGCCTTACCGGAGGGTGCCTTACCGGAAACGGCTCGGCGGGGACGGTTGGAACGGGGCATGCCTCCATTCTGCCCCAGTCCGGATGCCTGCTTCCCCGCCAGACGGTAGTGTTGACGGGGTGCGTTTAGTCATAGCCCGGTGCTCCGTTGATTATGTTGGCCGGCTCAAAGCCCATCTCCCTTTGGCCACCCGGCTCCTGCTGGTCAAGGCTGACGGCTCCGTTCTGGTCCATTCCGACGGCGGATCCTACAAGCCGCTGAACTGGATGAGCCCACCCGCTTCGCTGCGCGTCTCCTCCCCGGACGACGTCGACGTCGAGCTCGGCGTTATCGAGCAGTGGACCGTCCAGTCCGCGAAGACCGATGACCGGCTCATCATCAATATCCATGAACAGCTGCACGACACCTCCCATGAGCTGGGCCAGGACCCGGGCCTGATCAAGGACGGCGTCGAGGCGGACCTGCAGCGGCTGCTGGCCGACCAGATCGAGCTCCTGGGCCCCGGGTTCTCGCTGATCCGCCGTGAATATTTCACCGCTATCGGCCCCGTGGATATCCTGGCCCGGGACGCTGGCGGCGCCACCGTGGCCATTGAGCTCAAGCGCCGCGGCGACATCGACGGCGTCGAGCAGCTTACACGGTATCTGGCGCTGCTCAACCGCGATCCCCTGCTGGCGCCGGTGCGCGGGATCTTCGCCGCCCAGCAGATCAAGCCACAGGCCAAGGTCCTCGCGAACGACCGCGGCATCGACTGCGTCACCCTTGACTATGACGCCATGCGCGGAGTGGATGACAGCGAGTCCAGGCTCTTCTGAGGAATTGCACCGCAGCTAAATTGCTCCGCAGCTACTCTTCCGCGGAGAGGGTTCATCCGTTCTTTGGACAATATTTGTGAAATTCTCCGCTGTCCCCGTTGACCTGGCGCAATTGACATGAAATTCTTATACGAGTCTTTGTGTAGGTGTATTTTCATGCTCGCAAGACATGTTGCGAGCGTGGAGCTCCTGCCGCCCAAGCCCGGATTATCCGGGCCCACAGCCATGGTTCTTCCCGCGGAGTGACCAAGTTCGGCACGAGGTGTGCCGGACCTAAACACGATCCACAATGAGGAGAAATTCATGGCTCAGGGAACTGTCAAGTGGTTCAACGCTGAAAAGGGCTTCGGCTTCATCACTCCGGACGACGCCGATGGCGACGTCTTCGTTCATTACTCCGAGATCCAGACCGGTGGTTTCAAGACCCTCGACGAGAACGCCCGCGTTCAGTTCGAAATCGGCCAGGGAGCCAAGGGCCCCCAGGCTACCGGCGTCACACTGGTCTAGTCCGCCGCGGCGGCGCTGCCTCTGGCACTTTCCGCGCAGAAAATGATCCCCGGCATTCGTGCCGGGGATCATTTTTCACGTGGGGGGTTGGGGTAAAGTGGGCGGGGGTTCTTCGGCGCCTGGGTCATCGCGGAGGTGAAAACCGACGTCATTGCCTTGGGAGTGCCAGGGCCCCGGCACGACGCTCCTGCCCAGTTACTCCCGCGCTTACTCCCGCGCGCGCTGGCCGGCAACCGCGGGATCCCGCGTGATCCCGCGGGTCCCTAGAGCGGAATCGGCGTCCGGACCCGAGCAACTGGGCAGGATCGTCATCACCTGCGGGGTAAGGACGAGCGCAGCCACCCGGCCAAGACCACCGATATCACCCGCTGTGAGGACCTGGTGGACACTATCGAGAACCATGAATGCCTGGTGGTGACGGCAGCTTCGGTGCACACGCAACGCTCCCACGCGGAATACCTCGCCAACTATGGATCATCCTGTCTTGACTGAGCCAACTTCACTTGCGGACTCCAGCGGTACGCCATAGACGGCCGCTATGGTGAATCTCCGGGCCCCGGCACGACGCTCCTGCCCAGTTACTCCCGCGCGCCGGCCGGCGCCCGCGGAATCGCCCGGAATCCCGGGGTTCCCGGGGGCTGAATCGGCCTCCGGAACGGAGTAACAGGGCGGGAACGTCATCCCCCGGGAAGTAAGGCCGTACGCAGCGCAGCAGCCCCGCCACTGAGCATGCCCAGCGGCGGGGCTTCGTGGTGGCACGTCTTCAGCTCCTTGGGGGACGTGGTGGCAGGCCTCCAGAACCTTGAGGGCAAGGTGGCCGCCAGCAGATCCTAGGGGGCAAGGTGGACATGGTGGCCGTACGGGTGGCCATCATGCCGGCGGTTCGCCACAAATGGCCGGGATGGCGGTCTCACGGCGGCCATCTGTGGAGAATGGGCGCCCGCGAGTTGGCATCGCAAACAGTGCCCGCAAAAAACGCCCGCAAACGGCACCCGCAAGAAACGCCCGCATCCGGCTCCCGCCAGCTATCCCCGGACGTGACCTACCTGGACGACACAACGATGGTGTTCACCGACAAGGTGGCGCACGCCGGCACCGCGCCCGGGCTCGAGGCCTCGCTGCGAGACCCCGCCATCAGCCTCCACCGGATAGCCAAAATCACCACTAACGTCAAAGCCACCAGACGGTGATGATGGGACTAGGCCGTTAGCCCGAAACGCCAGCCGCGCCCTCAAACCAGCTAGAATCACGCCACAATCCACGACTTTGCACCGACCCGGAAACTAGCGCACCAGCGACCCGAGCAGGCGCGCACTCTGCCGCACCGACAGGCCCGGCAGGTAGGCCCTGCTCAGGGCCCGCCCCATCGCGGGCAGCTGCAAGGGATCCTGGTAGTAGAGGTAGAGCGTCCGGTATTCGGGTTTGAACCGCGACTTGAAGGTGGCCAGCGAACGGAAGCCGTAAACCGGTTCCAGGGCCCGGCCCACAACGTCAAGGATTCCGGCCAACCCTTCGGATCGGACGTCATTCCCCGGCTCGCCGGGAAGGATGGCGACGTTGCGGCCAGCTCCCCCTGACGGGTCCCTGGCCAACGGCGATCCGGACAGCGAGATCACTTCCACCGTGCCCCGCAGCTCCTGCACGGCGGAAGCGATCAGAAACTCCATCACACCGGGAAACGCGTCCCCGCGGCGGCGCATGAAGTCCAGGGTCCAGCTGACCAGGCGGCCGCCGTCGAACACCGGCAGCCAGCTGGTGACGCCCTGCACCCGACCCTCGGCGTCCACGGCCAGGCAACAGAGCACTTCCCGGTCCTCAAGTTCATCGATTCCTCCGAGCGTAAATCCCATTTCCGGGACGGATTTCCGCGCCGCCCATTCCTCGGAAACCTCGCTCAGCTGGGCACGCAGCGCCGGGGCAAAGTCCGCGTACCGCCCCCACACTGCCTTGACCCCGGTCTTTTCCGCCCGGTTCAGCGCGGTGCGGACGTTCTGCCACTCCTTGCCCTTGAACTCAAGCGAGCGCACCGCCAGCCTGGTCTCCTGCGCCACGGCCACCCGTCGGAAGCCGCGCGCCCGCAGCATCGGCCACAGCTCATCCGTGCAGGAGTAGAAGCACGGGATGAGCGCATGTTCCACGCAATAGCGCATGAAACCGGCCGCCGTGTCCTCGCGCGAGTCCGCGGGGCCGAACGGCCCGGCAAGGGTAAGCGCCACATTGCCGTGCTGCTGGTAGGCCACGCCGCCGCGTCCGTCCGGGCTGAACCAATACTTGTTCGGATCCCACAGCGCCATCCAGGACAGCGAGTCACCTCCCTGGCGGATCAGGCCGCGGGCCACCTCGCGGTCCCCCGCTCCTTCGTCGGTGCGGTGCAGGCGGCGCTGCAGGACCAGCCACACGGCGGCCAGGGCCACAATCCAGAAAATGATTCCGGAGTAGGCGAAGAGGAAGGCCTCCACCGCGTCGCGGTTCTGGAAGATCCGGCGGTAGGAGCCAGGGATGGGAAGCGGAAGGTACTGGCGGGCCAGCTCAGCCGCGAGGCCCAGCGGCCCGCCGTCGCGGTCCATTCCGCCGGCCGCCAGCCACGCCGCGGAATAGGCGAACGCCAGCACCAGCCAGGTTCCGCCGACCGCAACGGCAAGGGCCGTCCGCGCCCGCGGGGTCGTCTCCACCCGGAACTGCCGGCGGTTCGCCGCGAGCAGGACCACCAGCACCAGCGGGACAATCACCAACGGCAGCACGTGGACGAAACCGGAACCCATGACCCCGACGCGCGGTTTGTTGGCGTAGTACGGAATCAGAGCGAAAAGGGCCAGATACACGGTGGCCATGGCCGTCACGGCAAGCTGCAGGATGATGGCAATCCGCAGGGCCAGCCTGCGCCCGTGCCGCATGCCGTCCGCGCAGATGAGCAGCAGCACCACCGGCACCACCGCCAGGGCAAGGCCAAGCGGACCGGCGAAACCGGCACGGCCGGCCTCAAGGCATGTGACATCGATGGCGCCGCCACAGTTCTGTTCCAGCTGGCTCAGCGTCGGCAGCGGGTTCAGGACAACGTCCCGCAACAGGGCGAGCGGCCCGGTGGGCGTCCGGACTGCGGCCGTGAGGATGGGCCCGACGGCGAAGATCGCCACCGTGAGGGCCAGCAGGTTGCGGGTTTCACGGCCCGTGGAACGGTGCCGGTGGAGAGTGCCCTTGTCCCCCTGGATCCACCAGCCCGCGGCGAGGCCGGACAGTGCCCCGGCGAGGCCGACAACGGTCTCCGCATGACCCACGTAAAGTACCAGCAACAGGGAGACGGAAACCACCGCCGTCCGCAGCCGCCGCTGCCACAGGGTGGGCAGCAGCCCGCAGGAGGCGAGCGACACCGCGAGGACGGGGGCGTACGGGCCGATCAGCCGGGCGTCCACCATAAGGCCGAGCCAGCCGTCACCGGCAAAGCGCGCAAGCTGCGTCAGCAGCAGGAACAGTGTCACGGCGGCGAACTGCGCGGCAAAGAAGAACACGGCCGTGCGCCCTGTGCCCAGTTGCCGCTCGGCAAGACCCAGCAGTACCAGGATCATCAGCGCGGCCGAAAGGTACGCCAGCGGATTCGTCGCGAAGAACAGCGAGGTGAAAAGCGCCCACCAGCGGCCCGCCTTCAGTCCCGGGGCACTGACCGAGGCCACATCCAGCAGGGATTCCGGCGGCCCGGAAAGCAGACTTCCCGTGGCCGCGCCGGCAACAAGGAGGACTGCCAGGACCGTGAGCGTGAACGGGATGGCACGGAGGTGGCCCAGGGCCGCGCGCAGGCAGTCCCGCCCGAGGCCAAGGAGGGAGGACCCGCCCGTTCCCCGCGCCCCGATGGCCGGTGACGGCTTCACGGCTGGATCCCCCAGCGGCCGGCCAGGAAGTCGAGACCGGCGGGCAGGCCTCTGGAGGCGGTCTCCCAGGAATGTCCGGCGTTGGGAATGCTGCGCGCCTCCACAGCGAAACCGGCAGTCCGTGCGGCCCCGGAGAGCAGCTCCATGTAGCCGATGAATTCGGGATCCCGGACGCCGGCGCCGAAGAAAATTGCCTGACCCTCGTAGCGGCGCTCCTTCATAAGAGACAGCGGGGTCTGCCGGTCGAAGGCCTCGGTGTCTCCGCCGAAGGAAGCCGCCACGGTTTTGTCGCGTTCCTTCGCGAGGGCAGGTTCCTTCTCGCTGGAAAAAGCCAGGGCCGCGCCGAAAGTGTCCGGATGCCGCGTCACCATCTGCACAGCGCAGGTGGCCCCGAACGAGAACCCGCCGGCTGCCCACTGCCTGCGATCCGGATCCACGTCAAGGGTCTGGCTGATCCAGTCCGGCACGTCCCGGGAGAGGAAGGTGTCGGCCTGGGCAATACGGCTGTCCATGCAGAGGGTATTGCCCGAAGGACTCCCGTTCGGGTCCACCACCACCACCACCGGAGCGATGCCGCGGTGCTCCGCGGCGAAGCGGTCCATGCGGCTCCGGAGGGCGCCGCCGGTGAGCCAGTCGGCCGGAGCCCCCGGCTGACCGGAAAAGAGAACCAGAACGGGAAGTGCCGGCCGCGGTGAGCTCTGGTACGCCGGAGGAAAATAGATGTAGGCCTCACGGCTTTGGAACCCCGAGACGGTGCCGGGAATCCCGGCGCGCCGGAGCACGCCGCCGTCGGGCAGGTCAACCGGCGCCGTCCACCGGGACAGGCTGACGCCTGCCGGGGATCCCGGTGCCCGCTTCAGGCCGTCTTCCAGCGGCTGGATCCGCGCCACGGCCGTACCGGTAAGGTCACTCAACGTGTGGTTCAGCCCGAAATAGGCATTGATCTGCACCGCGGAGAGGAGGACGACTCCGAGCAGGGAGACCGTTGCGACGGCGCTGGCCCGCCAGCGGGCGGCAGCGCTGTCGGCGGCGCTGCCGGCTTGCACCGGAGCCGCAGCCCTCCGGCGCCAGCTCGCCCACAAGCGCAGGAGCCACAGCAGCAGGGCGGTGACGGCGGCGGCGGACCAGGCCAGGACTTCGCGCGGAAGTTCCTCGGGGAAGACCGAGAAGACGTAGATCAGCAGCCAGTGGACAGCCGCCAGCAGTGCGGCGGCGAGCAGGACGGCAGCCAGGACAGGGAGCAGGGCCGTGAACCAGGCCGCCGCGCCGGGGCCGGGCCCGCGGCGTCTGACGGACTGCCAAAGGAAGTAGGCCAGGCCGGCCGCGCCGGCAGCCCAGGCAACCCACAGTACCGGCCCGTCGACGAGCCGGAGGTCCTCGATGAAGTCCACCGGGGCTAGCGCCAGGTACCGACGCCGATGACGGGACCGGCCTCGAGCCAGGACGAGAGGCCCGTGTACGCGTCGAATCTCATCGAGAGCAGGACCTCGTGCCCTTCGTACCGGAGTTCAACGATCACGGCGTCGGGCGGGACATTGACAAGCTCGGATTCGGTGGGCTTGCGCCGGCCGATCAGCTCCAGGGAACTGCGGCGGAAGGTGTGCTTGGGCCGCGTGCTCAGCGAGGCAAGGCGGAACCATTCAAGGTCGTTGTCCTGATAACGACAAACCCCCATCTGCCAGCTGTTTCCAGCCGTGCTAATGGAGGCGTCCACCGTGCCGAGGGCGCGCCGCAGATTGAAGCGGCGCGCCCCCGAAAGGCACAGTGCGAGTACCAGCAACGCAAAGATCGTTGCCAGGACGATGAACGGAAAACCAGTAACGTTCATCAAGGTCGTGCTAGCGGATCCCCGCAGTAGCCGCGTCGCCCATTTGGGCGTTGTCAGCAACAATGACCACCCTGTTGTTGTCGACGGAGAAGAACCCGCCGTCGACCACTACAGCGATGCGGTCACCGGACACCGGCTCGATCGCCAGTTCACCTTCGGCCAGAATCGCCAGCAGGGGCGAGTGGCCGGGCAGGATTCCGATTTCACCATCGCTGGTGCGGGCCTTGACCATCTTGGCCGCTCCGGACCACACGAAGTGGTCCGCTGCGACAATCTCAACCTCAAGCTCAGCCATATTACTTGGTCTGTTCCTGGATCTTGGCCCACTGGCGCTCGACATCGTCCAGGCCGCCGACGTTGAAGAACGCCTGCTCTGCGATGTGGTCAAGCTCGCCGTCGCAGATCGCCGTGAAGCCTTCGATGGTGTCCTTGATGGACACCGTGGAGCCTTCGACGCCGGTGAACTGCTTGGCGGTGTAGGTGTTCTGCGAGAGGAACTGCTGGATGCGGCGTGCGCGGGACACGACGATCTTGTCTTCTTCGGAGAGTTCGTCAACGCCGAGGATGGCGATGATGTCCTGGAGTTCCTTGTTCTTCTGCAGGATCTGCTTGACCCGGACGGCCGTGTTGTAGTGATCGTTGCCGATGTACTGCGGATCCAGGATGCGCGAGGTTGACGTCAGCGGGTCAACGGCCGGGTACAGACCACGGGAAGCAATTTCACGGGAAAGTTCCGTGGTCGCGTCGAGGTGTGCGAAGGTGGTGGCCGGTGCCGGGTCGGTGTAGTCATCTGCGGGAACGTAGATGGCCTGCATCGAAGTGATGGAGTGGCCCTTGGTGGACGTGATGCGCTCCTGGAGGAGACCCATCTCGTCAGCCAGGTTGGGCTGGTAACCCACGGCCGACGGCATGCGGCCGAGGAGGGTGGAAACCTCGGAGCCTGCCTGGGTGAAGCGGAAGATGTTGTCGATGAAGAGCAGCACGTCCTGGTTCTGCACATCGCGGAAGTACTCCGCCATGGTCAGCGCAGACAGGGCGACCCTCAACCGCGTTCCCGGCGGCTCATCCATCTGGCCGAAAACAAGGGCAGTGTCCTTGAGGACGCCTGCCTCTTCCATTTCAACCCAGAGGTCGTTGCCTTCACGGGTACGCTCGCCAACACCGGCGAACACCGAGGTGCCGCCGAAGTTGCGGGCGACACGGGTGATCATTTCCTGGATCAGCACGGTCTTGCCCACGCCGGCGCCGCCGAACAGGCCGATCTTGCCACCCTTGATGTACGGGGTGAGAAGGTCAATGACCTTGATGCCGGTTTCCATCATCTCGGTGGAACCCTCAAGCGTCGCGAAGGCGGGAGCCTTGCGGTGGATGGGCCAGCGCTCCGTGATCTCCAGTTCCGACTCAGCCACGTCAAGCGGCTGTCCGAGGACATTGAAGATGTGTCCCTTGACGACGTCGCCGACGGGCACGGAAATGGGGGCACCGGAGTCCACGACGGCGGTACCGCGGACAAGTCCGTCGGTTGCCTGCAGGGAGATGGCGCGAATGACGTTGTCGCCGAGGTGCAGGGCAACCTCGAACGTGATCGTCTTGGTCTCACCGTTGAGAGTAATCTCCGTGGTGAGGGCGTTGTAAATCGAGGGGATTGCGTCAGCCGGGAATTCGACGTCGACAACCGGGCCAATAACACGTGCAATACGGCCGGTAGCACCGGTCGTCGCGGCTACGTGTTCGGTAGCAGTGGCAGGCATCTCTCTCACTTCACTCAGTAGATGGCGTTGGGGTTAAGTTTCAACGTTGGTGCAGGTACAGCCGGATCCGGGCTCGCGGAGGTCAGGACGCGTTCAACGCGTCGGCACCGGCCACGATCTCGGAAAGCTCCTGCGTAATTTCAGCCTGGCGGGCAGTGTTGCGCAGACGCGTGAACTTCTTGATGAGGTCCGTGGCATTGTCACCGGCGGACTTCATTGCCCGCTGGCGGGCAGCGAGCTCCGAAGCCGCTGCCTGCAGCATCGCCGCGAAGATGCGTGATTCGATGTAGCGCGGCAGCAAAGCATCAAGAACCTGCTCTGTTTCCGGCTCGAATTCGTAGAGCGGCAGGAGGTCCGACTCGGACGCAGCCTGCTCTTCGACAACCTCAAGCGGGAGAAGACGGATAACCGTCGGCTCCTGCGTCACCATGGATTTGAAGCGGGTATAAACGACGTGGATCTCGTCCACGCCGCCCTCTTCATAGGCCGTTGCAAAGTCAGCCAGCAATGCCTCGCTGATTTCCTTTGCGGTGGCGAACTCCGGTGCGTCCGTGCCGCCGGTCCAGACACGTCCGTAAGGGCGGTTCCGGAAGTCGAAATACGCCTGCGCCTTGCGGCCCACCAGGTACATCTTGACTTCTTTGCCCTCCTCGACGAGCAACTCGTTGAGGCCTTCGGCCTGCTTGAGGACACTCGCCGAATACGAACCTGCGAGGCCACGGTCCGAGGTGATGACCAGGACGGCGGCCCGACGGATCTGCTCCGGCTCGGTGACCAGCGGATGGTCGATTTCGCTCTGGCTTGCGACGGCAGAAACGGCGCGCGTGATGGCGTTTGCGTAAGGCAGTGAAGCTGCTACGCGTGCCCGGGCCTTGCCGATGCGCGAGGTAGCGATCAGTTCCATCGCCTTGAAGATCTTGCGCATCGACGTCGTCGAGGTGATCTTCTGGCGGTAGACCCGAATCTGGGCTCCCATACTTATCCTTTCCTAAGATCCCGATGGCAGGGACTGCCGGAACCCCAGAGGGCCCCGGCATTCCCGGCCAGCGAAACTAGCGCTTCTGCTTGACGATTTTTTCCTGGTCGACCTGCGCCTCGTCGATGGCGGAGTGTTCCTCATGCCCCGCACCGACCAGGTGGCTGTCGCCCTCGCCGAAGAAACCCTTCTTGAAGGCCACGATCGAGGTCTTCAGGGCTTCTGCGGTGTCATCGCTCATGACGTTGGTCTGCGCCAGCGTCGTCAGGATGGAGGACTTGTGCTTGAGGTGCTCCAGGAACTCGGTTTCGAAGCGGTTGATGTCTTCAACCGGAACTTCGTCGAGGTAGCCGTTGGTGCCGGCCCAGATGGAGACCACCTGGTTCTCAATCGGGAACGGCGAGTACTGGCCCTGCTTGAGCAGTTCCATCAGGCGTGCACCACGGGTCAGCTGCTGGCGCGATGCGGCGTCGAGGTCCGACGCGAACATTGCGAAGGCCTGCATATCGCGGTACTGGGCCAGTTCCAGCTTCAGGGTACCGGAGACCTTCTTCATGGCCTTGACCTGGGCTGCGCCACCGACACGGGAGACGGAGACACCCACGTCGACGGCGGGACGCTGGTTGGCGTTGAAGAGGTCCGACTGCAGGAAGATCTGGCCATCGGTAATGGAGATCACGTTGGTCGGGATGTAGGCCGAGACGTCGTTTGCCTTGGTCTCGATGAGCGGCAGGCCGGTCATCGAACCTGCACCGAGCTCATCGGACAGCTTGGCACAACGCTCGAGCAGGCGGGAGTGCAAGTAGAACACGTCGCCCGGGTAGGCTTCGCGTCCCGGCGGGCGGCGGAGCAGCAGTGACACTGCACGGTAGGCCTCGGCCTGTTTGGAAAGATCATCGAACACGATGAGGACGTGCTTGCCACCGTACATCCAGTGCTGGCCGATCGCCGAACCGGCGTACGGAGCAAGGTACTTGAAGCCGGCAGGGTCAGACGCGGGGGAAGCCACAATGGTGGTGTATTCCAGTGCGCCGTTGTCCTCGAGGGTCTGACGGACGGCAGCGATCGTGGATGCCTTCTGGCCGATGGCCACGTAGATGCAGCGCACCTGCTTGTTGACATCCCCGGAAGCCCAGTTGGCCTTCTGGTTGATGATCGTGTCGATGGCGATTGCCGACTTGCCGGTCTGGCGGTCACCGATGATCAGCTGGCGCTGGCCGCGGCCGATCGGAATCATGGCGTCGATAGCCTTGAGACCGGTCTGCATCGGTTCGTGGACCGACTTGCGCTGGGTGACGCCGGGCGCCTGCAGTTCCAGCGCACGGGTGGTCTCAGCCTTGATCTCGCCGAGGTCGTCAATGGGCTCGCCCAGCGGGTCGACAACACGGCCGAGGAAGGCATCGCCAACCGGCACGGACAGAACCTGTCCGGTGCGGTGGACTTCCTGGCCTTCTTCGATTCCGGCGAAGTCACCGAGGATGATCACACCGATCTCGCGGACGTCGAGGTTCTGGGCCAGGCCCAGGGTTCCGTCTTCGAAGCGAAGCAGCTCGTTCGCCATGACCGAGGGAAGGCCCTCAACACGGGCGATGCCGTCACCTGCGGTTGTTACACGGCCAACCTCTACGCGCTCGGCGTTTCCGGGTTCGTAGGACGCCGCGAACTCGTTCAACGCATTACGGACGTCGTCGGCGTTGATGGTCAATTCGGCCATCTGCAGTCCCTGCTCTCCTGTTTTCGTGATCATCGTTGCTCACGATGACCGGGGTTTCGTTTCGGTAAGTTGTGCTTGTCCGGCTAACCGGCAAGCTGACGGTGGAGCTGGCCCAGGCGGGCGAGAACCGAAGCGTCAACCACTTCGTCACCGACCTGGATCCGGATGCCACCGATCAGTGCCGGGTCAACGTTCAGGTTGATCTTGAGCTCGCGCCCGTAGAGGGCGTTGAGCCCGGCCTGCAGGCGGCTCGTCTGTGCTCCCGTCAAGGGACGGGTAACGCCGACGGTTGCAATCCAGCGCTGTTGGCGCTTGGCTGCGAGTTCGGCGAATCGACGGACAAGCGTGGTTACCTTGAGGCCGCGGGGCTGCGAAACTGCCTGCCCGATGAGGACTTTCGCTTCCGCGCTTGCACCGGGAACGAGCTTTTCGGCGAGGGCGATCTTGGCTGCCGGGCTCGCCTGCGGCTCGGACAGAGCACGCTGCACCTCGTGGTTGGACCCCACGGCCTGGTTGAAGGAGAACAAATCGTTCTCCAGCGTTTCCAGTCCGGTGATTCCCGAGGCAGAGACGGCCGACTTGTTCTCAGCGACGGCGATTACCACCGAAGCAGCAAGAGTCTCGAGTGCATCGCCGATATCCCGGGCCGATGCCCAGCGTGAGCTGGCCAGTCCGCTCGCGATTTCCACAGCTTCGGCACTGACCTGACCGCCGAAGAGCTGCTTGACCAGGGCCGACTTTTCGTCACCACTACGGGACGGGTCAGTCAGGGCGCGGCGCAAGCCAGCCGAACTGTCCACCGTTCCCAGGATTCCGAAGAGTTCATTAGCCAACTGCAGCGAGGCGAAAGGAAGCTTGGCTTCCAGCGACACCAGCGCCACGGTCAGCGATTCGCTCGATACACCTGCCATTACTTAGCTGCACCTGCGCTCTGGTTCTCCAGATCCGCCAGGAAACGGTCAACCACACGGGCCGAACGCTGGTCATCGTTGAGCGACTCGCCAACAATGCGTCCTGCCAGGGTGGTAGCCAGCGTCCCGACCTCCGCGCGGAGGGACACAACGGCCGCCTGACGCTCGGACTGGATAGCCGCGTGGGCCTGGGCCGTGATGCGGGCAGACTCGGCAGCTGCCTTCTCCTTCAGCTCCGCAAGGATCTGAGCGCCTTCGGCACGTGCTTCCTCGCGGATGCGGTTGGCCTCGGCACGGGCATCCGTGAGCTGCTGCTTGTACTCCTCGAGTGCCGCGGAAGCCTCCGCCTGGGCCTTTTCAGCCTTAGCAATGCCGCCTTCAATGGCCTCGGCACGCTCTGCGAAGGTCTTCTCGAACATCGGGACAACGTACTTGACCACGATGAACATGAGGACAGCAAAGCCGGCGATGACGACGCCCATTTCCCAGGGGTTGGGAATTAGAGGATTAGTACCCTCAACGGCGGCTGAGATGATCAGCTGATTCATAATTCACCCGTCCTTTTCTACTCGGTTCTGGATTTTCGCTTAGTTCTGAAGAACCGCTAGAGAACGAAAGCGAAGACCAGGCCGAGGATGGCGAGGGCTTCAGTCAGCGCGAGGCCGAGGAATGCGATCGGCTGCAGCACACGCTGAGCTTCCGGCTGACGTGCCACACCGTTGATGTACGCGGCAAACACGAGACCCACACCGATACCACCGCCGATGGCGGAGAGGCCGTAGCCGATGAGGTTGAGGGAGCCGTTGATGGAGCCTTCCATTTTTCTTCCTTTCAAGATGCCACCCATGTGGCAGGTTGTTTGGGTTGCTTCATCCCCGCGAGGGGAAGTTTTGGGGTGCCTAGTGGCTGTCCGCGTGCAGGGCGCCTTCGATATAGATGGCAGTCAGCAGCGTGAACACGTAGGCCTGCAGTGCCATGATCAGCGCTTCCAGCATGTACATGGCGATCGCACCGACCAGCACCAGCACCGAGGTGCCCTTGAGGAGCAGATTCTCCTGCAGGACGAGGTACTCAATGCCGGAACCGGCGATCATCACGATCAGGTGGCCGGCCAGCATGGTCGCGAACAGACGGAGGCTGTGCGTGACGGGGCGGACCAAGAAGTTGGAGATGATCTCGATCGGAATGACGATCGGAAGGATATAGATCGGGACACCGGTGGGAACGGTGGCCAGCTTGAAGTACTTCAGGCCGTTCTTCTTGACGCCGATGGCGATCCACGTGATGTAGACAATTCCTGCAAGCACGTAGGCGCCGCCGACGTGCGAGAAGCTCGGGAGCTGGATCAGCGGGATAGCACCGTAGATGTTGTTCACCAGGATGAAGAAGAACAAGCTGAACAGCAGCGGGACGTACTTCATGAAGTCTTTGCCGCCGATGATGTCCTTGGCAATGCCGTTGCGGACGAAGCCATAGGCGGCTTCACCTGCAAATTGCATTTTGCCGGGGACAAGCTGGCCCTTGCGGGCAGCTAGCAGAAAGAATGTAGCGATAATTACGACCGACAGAATTACCAGCAGCATCTGCTTGGAGAATCCGTCCACCGCCCCCCACGGCAGAATTGCCGGCAGGTGGATTTCGTCAATTCCAGGAGGCGTAAAAGTTCCTGAATCTTGGGCCGGGAGCGCAAGCGCGATCAACGCGTTTCCTCTCTGCAGTGTCCATCATTGGGCGTTGGTCGGAGAGCGGCGACGTTTCCGTCAGCCTTTCCCCGTGTGAAATTATTTGGCATTACTGATCCTCGTCCTGCGACGGGCCACTTGCAGCATTGTCCCCGCCAGCCGAATTACCCGAGCTGGTGAGACCGTGCATATGTGAAAGATAGAACCCTCCCGCGGCTCCAAGCAGAGCGCCTGCGAGCACAATCCAGCGGGTTCCCCACAGATTATCCAGACCCCACCCTATCAAACTCCAGACGATGATTCCGCCAACAATATAGCTGAAGACGGCAATCCCGGCGTTGTATCCGCCATCCCTGCCGTTCTCGGATACACCGGGGGCTCCGCCCCTGGTTCCGGGGGTTTTGGGCTTGTTTCCACGTCCGTCTCTGCGGCTAGACATCGGTTGCCCCTTCCCTGGTCTCGGGGTCGTTGTAGATCTGCAGCCTGGCCGAGCTGAAGCCGAAGATCTCCGCGGCCTGCCACAACACGACGGTCACGACGGCGCCTGCCAGGAACCAGCCCCGGGACAGCCAGTCGGGGGTGCCGATGGCAAAAAGCACCACGGCAAAGCCGACCACCTTGATGAAGTACGTTGCGGCGAAAAGACCGATGGCGCCGGAGGGGTTATTCCGGCCAGCGAAGTGGCCGATCACCAGGCTGATGGCAAAGAAGGCCATGACCAGGGCCCCGCCGAAGATCCACGAAAGCGCGGCGGCCATGCCGGTCATGAGCAGGGCTGCCACCGCTACCAGCAGCAATGCGCCGCCGCTGACGGCCGAACTCATCCCCAGCAACCTCAGCCACAGGGACTTTGTGGGACCGGAAACGCCAACGGATCCGTTGCCGGACGTCGGTCCGGGTTCGGCGTTGGAGCTCATAAGATCCCAATCGTCGCGGGGCGGGTGCTGGCAAGAGGTCGCGGCGCGAAGCCGCCCCTAAATTCTACATGAGATAGAACATGGCGGTGCCCGGATCCGGCTGGGCCGGCCTGCGGCCAAGCCCGCCGCCTAGGAAACAGGGATCCGGGTGACTTTGGGCCGCCTCCGGAAGTGCCGGATGAGGTCAGGGGAAGATAAGTACAGTGCCAGCACCGCAAGGCTCCCGGCCACACACAGGGCCACTGTGGGCAGCGTCGCCGTGGCGGCGACAAACCCGAGAACGATGACGGCGGCAGTGCACAGTGTGACCGCTGCGGTCGACTGCAGGTGGGAGAAGCCGACGTCGGTCAGCCGCTGGTAGACGTGCTCCCGGTGGGACGCGTACCACCGCTCTCCCGCCTTGATCCTGCGCAGCAGGGTGAACCCGGTGTCCGCGACATAGACCAGGATCGGCGACAGGACGTATTCAATGTAGACGCCGCTAAAGAACCCGGCCACCGCGAGAGCAGCAACCGAGGCGCCGAGAAGGTAGCTTCCGACGTCGCCCAGGAAAACGGAGCCCCGGGAGAGGTTCCAGGGCAGGAAGCCGAGGAAGGCCAGGGCCAGCACCGCTCCCCCGGCGGTGAGCCAGGGCTGATCGGCGAAGACACCGGCCGCCGCATAGGCTGCGCCTGCGGTGACACCGTGCAGGCCCGATATGCCGTTGACGCCATCCATGAAGTTGGCGATGTTGATGTACGCGGCAATTGCCAGCGCGGCCAGCGGAAGCCACCAGAAAGACTGACCGGTCAGCAGGATAAGCACTGCTGATCCCGCGGCTCCGATGCCCAGTTGCGCGGCGGCACGGCCGCGGATCGAGAGTCCGCGCAGGTCCTCGATCCAGCCCACGGCCGCGCTGGCCGCAACGATTCCCAACACAACAAGGAAAACGGAGCGGTCCACGGTGACGGCGCCGAGGAGCATCGCCGCCAGGTACCCAGCGGCGGTGGCCAGGGCGACGGCCACCCCCATGCCGCGGATGGTGGTCCGGTCGTGGGAGGACCTGGCGGATGGAACGTCCACGACTCCCATCCGGACCAGCCACGGCTTGACCGCGAACGGCAGCAGCAGGCTGGCGAGCAAGGTGATGCCGGCTGCCAGGACGAGGGGCATCATGATGCCGCCCTGATGCTGTCGCCCGCTTCGTCCGCTTCGTCATCGGGGATGTCAGCGATGTCCAGTCCTTGCTCCGCCTCACAGCGGGCCAGCCAGACCTCAAGGTCCAGCCCGGCCGGGTCCTGTTCGTGGGCCTGGGTGTGCGAGATTTTCGGATGCAGCGGGCGTTCGTCCAGCTCGCCGACCCCAACGAGTTCCTCGTGGAGTTTCTCACCGGGCCGCAGCCCCGTGTAGATGATCTCGACTTTCTTACCGGACATCGCAATCATGCGCTGGGCCACGTCCAGGATCCTGACGGGCTCCCCCATGTCCAGGATCATGACCTCTCCGCCGTGGCCAATGGCGCCGGCCTGGATCACCAGCTGGCAGGCCTCCGGGATCGTCATAAAGAAACGCGTGACCTCGGGATCGGTTACCGTCACCGGCCCGCCCACCCGGATCTGCTCCGTGAACAGCGGCAGCATCGATCCCCGGCTCCCCATCACGTTGCCGAACCGGACGGACACGAAGCTGCGGCCGGTCTGGCCCGCCATCCAGGCGGCGAGTTTCTCGGCAACGCGCTTGGAATGGCCCAGCGCAGTGGTCGGGTTCGCGGCCTTGTCCGTGGAGATGTTCACGAAGTGCGACGCACCGGCCCGTTCCGCGGCGCGCAGCACATTGAGCGTGCCCAGGACGTTCGTCTTCCAGGCTTCGATGGGGTACTGCTGCAGCAACGGCGCGTGTTTGAGCGCGGCGGCGTGGAACACCACATCGGGACGGCGCTCATCGAAGATCGCCTGCAGCGCCGCCCCGTCGCGGATGCTGGCCAGCACGGTGTCGCGCCCCGCCAGCAGCCCGCGGCCGGTAATGGAGATTTGGGTGTGCTGCAGTCCGGTTTCGTCGTGATCCAGCATGATCAGTTCTGCCGGGGAGAACAGCGTGATCTGCCGGCACAGCTCGGAGCCGATGGAGCCGCCGGCCCCCGTGACCAGCACGCGTTTGCCCTTGATATAGCCGGCAATCTCGTCCACTTTGATGTCGACGGGCCGGCGGCCGATCAGGTCCTCCACCGCCACATCCCGGAAGTCGGAAAACCCGTCCGGCGCCCCTCCGCCGAGCATGTCCCGGAGTGGAGGAAGGACCAGCACCCTGACATTCAGGCCGGCGACGGCGTCGGAAATCCGCCGGACGACGGACGCTTCCACATGGGCAAAGGCCAAGACAAGCACCGTGGCACGGGTGCGCCGGATAATTGCGGGCAGGTCATCGCCGCGGCCCAGGACCTGGACACCGGAAAGCCGCAGGTGCTTCTTGGCGGGATCGTCATCGATCAGGCCTGCCGGGAAGTACGGAGAATCGGAGTCCTGCAGCATCCGGGTCAGCAGGGAGTTGCCGAGGAAACCCGCGCCGTAGATCAGGGTGTTTTGGGCCCCGTCTCCGGGGCGGTTCTTACTCTCCACATACAGCCGCTTGGCATAGCGGGCGGCACCCATAAAGAGGCAGGCAAACGGGAAAGCGATCAGCCCGACGCTGCGGCCGATCCCGATGGCTTCGTAAAGCACCAGCAGGCTCAGTGTGACCGAGGCGGCCACAATCACCGTGACGAAAACGAGGGCTTTGGCCTCCTGGAAGCTGCCGAACGGGTACCTGCCGCGGTACAGGGCGAGGGCGTAGCCGGCCAAGGCCTGGACAACGACGGCGATGCCCATCACGATGGTGGCATTGACCAGCTGGTCTTCCCGGATTCCCATTTCGTACCGCAGCAACAAGGCCAGGACGATCGCCACAACCCAGGACATCGAGTCGAGGAACAGCTGGATCCAGATCCAGAGCGGGGGCTTCTCGTCCCGCACTGCGTCGGGTTCGCGCGCTTCAGATTTCGTAGTCAACAGAGATTGCAACCGACTTCCAGTACCACGGCGGCCAGGCGCCTGTTTCAAAATACCCCGCCGTATAACTGCCGGACAGTACCGGGGCCTATCACGATACTAATCGCAATCACCTGCGAAGCCCGGGTCGGCGAACGCCGGGAGGAGCCGGTTCACCGAGATCCGGGCGTCAGCCAGGCCGGTTCCCGGCCTGCTGCGGAGGTACCGGCGGCATCGGCTGCCAGTTCCGGTCGGCGAGGATGCCGCGCGATTCGCGCCATCCCTGCCAGAGGGCGCCGGCACCCTTCAGCGTCCGTTCAACCAGCACCAGGCGCACGAGTTCCTTCAGGTACGTCAGGGCCGTGCCGGCTCCGAATCCCGGCCGATTGAACTTGCCGTGCGCCCGCAGATACTGGGCCACGTGGCCCCGGTTCCGCATCACATAGCGCCGGCTCAGGTCGGAAGAGTCGTTGAGATGGCGCACGCCCAGGTCCACCTGGCGCTGGGCCCGGACCTTCCTGATCACAAAGGCGTTGACGTAGACCACCGGCGTCTGCTGCGCCGCGAGCCAGCCATAGACCAGATCGTCCCAGGTGATGAAGAAGCGGGGGTCCGGCAGCCCGATCGTCCTGGCCACCGACGCCCTGATCAGCATGCCCTCAAAATTTCCCACGTTCGTGGGAAAAACATCGGACTTCCGGAAGACATCGCCGGAGACTGGCAGGAAGATACCCAGGGCATCGACGAAGCGGTGCTGCCAGAAGAAGGGCTTGCCGGCGGCGTCGTATCTGCGGCCGATCAGGCAGGAGTAGTCGGACGTGAACTTGTCCAGTGCCTCGATGGCCCCCGGGAGGACCTCGACGTCGTCGTCCATCATCCACAGCCACTCCGCACCGCCCTCAAGGGCAAGCTCGACGCCGCGGGAGAAACCGCCGGAGCCGCCGACATTGGCGGACAGCCGTTCGTACTGGATTGGCGGCCCGCCGGCGGCCGTGGCGCGGGAGACAACCTCAGCGGTGTGGTCGCTGCTGGCGTTGTCCACCACGATGATCCGGTCCGGGCGGGTGGTCAGGCGGCCGAACGAGTCGAGCAGATTCTGCAGGAAGTCTGCACGGTTGTAGGTGACGACGACGGCGAAGAGTTTTTTCACGGCGGCCTAGCTGTTGGTCTGCATCAGCCGGGCGGGTGAGCCGAAGCCCTTTCCGCGGAAGCCGGTGGAGTAGGCACGGAACCAGTGCGCCAGCCCCTTGAGGTCGCCGGTCTTCAGGAAGTAGTACGGGAAGCCCACAATGTCCGCGCCGAACCAGCGCAGGTTTCGGTACTTCCGCGTAAGATAGCCGCGGTTGCGGAAGTAGCAGTACCGCTTGAAGTCGCCCTCCGGGATGACCGGGGTGATGAACCCGCCGAAAACCGGCTTCATTTCCGTCCACGTGGCGGGGTGCCGGACCGCGACGGTGGCCAGGGTGCCGTACTTGAGGCCTGCCTTCTTGACCCGGGAAAGGAAGTCGACTTCGTCACCGCGGATGAAGAACTTCACGTCCGGAATGCCGATCTTGTAGAAGACTTCCGTCCGGATCAGGGCGCCGTTGAAAAAGTGCACCATGTCGGGAAGGTAACCCATCGGGGCAAGCCGGGAGCGGTCGTTGGTCAGGAGTCCGTTGATCCGGAAGTTAAAGGAGAGCCGGTCCGGATCGGCGGTCGCTGCCACCAGCGGGCTGACAATATCTAGGCTGTGCTCCTCGGCGGTCCTGAGCAGTTCCGCCAGGCAGCTCGCGTCCTCGGGGTGGCCGTCGTCGTCCATCATCCAGATCCACTCGGCGCCGCTGGCCATGGCGGCCAGGATCGCGTAGGCGAACCCCCCGGCGCCGCCGAGGTTTGCCTCGGAGCGCAGGTAGTTGATGTTATCGCCGCCGGCGTTCACTACCCCCGTCGCCGGAACGGTGCCCGAGTCCACAAGTGCGATCGAGTGAATGGGGGCGGTCTGCTTGGCCAGCCCCGTGAGCAGTAGGGCGAGTTCCTCGTGGCGGTCAAATGTGACGGCCGCGACGGCGACTTTGGGCTGCATGTCAGTTCCTCGGTGAATCGTCGACGGCGGGTACACCGGGGCTGTCGGTTCCGGCGGGCGGGGTCACGACGTCGGCCGGTTCCTCACTGACGGGCGGGCTGTCGGTGCTGTCGGCACCGTCGGCGGGGGTCTCGACGTCGGCGGTGGTCACGACGTCGGCCGGTTCCTCGTCGATGCCTAGCACCCCCGGGACCACTTCGCGCAGCCGTGCCAGGCTGATGGCGCCCTCGCGGACCACCCGCAGCGGAAGGGCTGTGGCGTCAATGATGGTGGACGGCAGCGCCTCGGTGCCCTCCACCGGGCGGTGTCCGCCTTCAAGGTACACCTCCACGGACTCCGCGAGCTGGGATTCGGCGTCCGCGGCGGTCTGCGCGGCGGCGTGGCCGGTCCGGTTGGCCGAGGAGACGGCCAGCGGCCCGGTCAGGGTGAGCAGGTCCTGCGCGATGTCGTCGGCCGGGATCCGCAGCGCGACGGTGCCTCTCGTCTCGCCGAGGTCCCAGTCGAGCGAGGGCTGGGCGTGCAGGATGAGGGTCAGTCCGCCGGGCCAGAAGGCCTCGGCGAGGCGCCGGGCCTCGGCCGGAACATCTGCGGCGAGTCCGTCGAGAGCGTTGAGCCTCGGGATGAGCACGGGTGGCGGCATCTTCCGGCTGCGGCCCTTTGAGGCAAGGAGCAGGGTTACGGCCTGGGGCGAAAAGGCATCCGCGGCAATCCCATACACGGTGTCGGTGGGGAACACCACGCACTTGTGCTCCCGGATGGCCCGCTGGGCGTGTTCAAGTCCTGCGGCGCGCTGGTCGGCGGCCGTGCAGTCGTAGCTAGTGGTCACTGCCCTATCCTTTCATCACTTCTTGGGTTGGCCGGACTACCGGGGCGGCCGCCCGGGCGGCGAGGACCGCACTGGTGGCCCGTTCCTTGCCGTTGAGGTCCAGATGGGTGCCCACCCCGGTCCACAGTCCCGAGCGGTTCAGCATCGCGGCGATCCAGCCCGCCTGGACTTCGGCGTGTTCCATCACAAAGTAGCCGCCTGGGACCAGCAGCCGGGCCGCAGACGCGGCGGCCGCCGTCGGAAGTTCCATTCCGTCCGCTCCCCCGCCGTACAGGGCCTCGGGCGGATCATGCAGCGCCACCTCGGGCTCCTTGGGGATGGCCTGGGCGGGTATATAGGGAGGATTGGAGACGACGACGTCGAAGGTGCCGTTGTGTTCGCCCAGCGCATCGCGCAAATCACCGCGGACCAGGTTGACCCCGAGTGGCAGCAGGTTCTTCGCGGCCCAGGCATGGGCGAACTCGCTGAACTCCACCGCGTACACCTCGGCGCCGGGAACCTCGTGGGCAACCGACCCGGCGATGGCGCCGGATCCGGTGCCGAGGTCCACCACCCTGGGCCGCGCTATCCCCTGCAGCCGGTCAATCACCAGCTGCACGACGGATTCGGTTTCCGGCCGGGGAATGAACACCCCCGGGCCCACCGCCAGCTCCAGATAGCGGAAGTGCGCCACTCCGGTGATGTGCTGCAGCGGGATGCGCCGGGCGCGCTCCGCGACGAGTTCGTTGTAGCCCTCGGGCGCCGGCGCGTCGCCCAGCAGCAGGGCGCGGAGCCGGCCGAGTCCGACGCCGAGCAGGTGATCAGCGAGGAGTTCGGCGTCGACCCGCGGGCTCGGAACGCCGGCAGCGGCCAGGACGGCCGTGGCGTCGCGGACCGCCTCCGCCAGGCTTGGCCCTGATTCGTCTGTCATCAAACCGGGTCCGGTACTAGTCGCCGATGGCGTCGAGGCGGGCCTGTTCGTCCATCTCGATGGCCGACTGGATCACCTGTTCCAGGTCGCCGTTCATGACCTGGTCCAGGTTGTAGGCCTTGTAGCCGGTGCGGTGGTCCGCGATCCGGTTTTCCGGGTAGTTGTAGGTGCGGATACGCTCGGAGCGGTCCATGGTGCGGATCTGCGACTTGCGCTGGGCCGAGTTCTCGGCGTCGATCTGCTCCTGCTGGTGGGCCAGTATCCGGGCACGCAGCACGCGCATGCCCGCTTCACGGTTCTGCAGCTGCGACTTCTCGTTCTGCATGGCCACCACGATTCCGGTGGGAAGGTGGGTGATGCGGACGGCGGAGTCGGTCGTGTTCACGGACTGGCCGCCGGGGCCGGAGGAACGGTAGACGTCGATCTTGAGATCGTTCTGGTTGATCTCGAGTTCTTCAGGTTCGTCCACTTCGGGAAGCACCAGCACGCCGGCAGCCGAGGTGTGGATGCGGCCCTGGGATTCCGTCACGGGGACGCGCTGCACCCGGTGCACGCCGCCCTCGAACTTCAGCCGCGCGTAGACGCCCTCGGCCGGATCGTTCGAGCTGCCCTTGATGGCCACCTGGACATCTTTGTATCCGCCCAGGTCCGATTCGTTGAAGGAAATCATCTCGGTCTTCCAGCCGCGGGTTTCCGCGTACCGGGTGTACATCCGCAGCAGGTCAGCGGCGAACAGGGCAGCCTCGTCGCCGCCCTCACCGCCCTTGACCTCGAGGATCACGTTGCGGGCATCGTCCGGATCGCGCGGGATCAGCAGCCGGCGCAACTCCGCCGCGGCCGTCTCCAGCGCAGCCTCCAGCACGGGCACCTCCGCAGCAAACTCCGGGTCCTCCCCCGCCATTTCCCGGGCGGCCGCAAGGTCATCCTGGATTCCATGCCAGGCATGATAGGCCTCGACAATGCCGTTCAGCTGCGCGGAACGCCGCCCCAGTTTCCGGGCAGCCTTCTGGTCAGCATAAACAGCAGGATCCCCAAGCTGCGCCTGGATGGCATCATGCTCATCCAACAGGCCCTGTACGGACTCAAACATTTCAAAACCTCTTTCGACTCTCTCAAGTCTAGTTACTGCAACGCGGGGTCACATACGGCCCATGTCCCGGGCCCTCATGGGCTCTATGTGACCCCGCGTTGCTTTTTGACGCGGAGGAACCGGCTAACTCAGGATCCGCTTTAACGCAACAACCGCTCGAAAAATTGGCGGCCAGGGAACGGCCGCCAATTTTCGAGCGGTTGACTCAGCTATTTGTCGTTATCGGACTTCGCACCAAGCGTCGTTTTCTGCACCTGCATGAGGAACTCGACGTTGCTCTGGGTCTCCCGGATCTTGTTGGTCAGCAGCTCAAGGCTCTGCTGCGTTTCGAGTCCGGAAAGGACGCGGCGCAGCTTCCACATGATCTTGACTTCCTCGGGGGACAGCAGGTTTTCCTCCCGGCGGGTACCGGACGCATTGACGTCCACGGCCGGGAAGATGCGCTTGTCCGCGAGCTGGCGGGACAGGCGCAGTTCCATGTTGCCGGTGCCCTTGAACTCTTCGAAGATGACCTCGTCCATCTTGGAGCCGGTCTCGACGAGCGCGGTTGCCAGGATGGTGAGCGAGCCGCCGTTTTCGATGTTGCGGGCTGCACCGAAGAAACGCTTCGGCGGATACAGCGCTGCGGAGTCCACACCACCGGACAGGATGCGGCCCGACGCCGGCGCTGCCAGGTTGTAGGCGCGGCCCAGCCGGGTCATCGAGTCAAGGAGCACCACGACGTCCATGCCCATTTCCACGAGACGCTTGGCGCGCTCGATGGAAAGTTCGGCCACGGTGGTGTGGTCGTCGGCAGGACGGTCGAACGTGGAGGCAATGACCTCACCCTTGACGGTGCGCTGCATGTCCGTGACTTCTTCGGGGCGTTCGTCAACGAGCACCATCATGAGGTGGACCTCAGGATTGTTGATGGTGATGGCGTTGGCGATGGACTGCAGGATGAGCGTCTTGCCGGCCTTCGGCGGCGAAACGATCAGGCCGCGCTGGCCCTTGCCGATCGGGGCAACCAGGTCGATGACCCGCGGACCGATCTTTTTGGGGTCCGTCTCCAGGCGCAGGCGCTCGGAGGGGTACAGCGGGACGAGCTTCGCGAATTCGACGCGGTCCTTGAGTTCCTCGGGCGTCTTGCCGTTGACCGAGGTGATGCGGACCAAAGCGTTGAACTTTTGGCGGGCGGACTGCTGCTGATTCGCTTGCTGGGACTCGCCTTCACGCGGTGCACGGATGGCGCCGACGACGGCGTCGCCCTTGCGCAGGTTGTACTTCTTGACCTGGGCGAGGGAGACATACACATCGTTCGGACCCGGCAGGTAGCCGGATGTGCGGATGAACGCGTAGTTTTCGAGCACGTCCAGGATACCGGCGACAGGCACCAGGACATCGTCCTCGGTGACCTCGACGTCGTCGACGTCCGGCCCCTGGACGCGGCCCCGACGGCGGTCGTTGCGGTCGCGGAAGCGGTCGTTGCGCGGGGTGTTGTCGCGGCTGTCCTGGCCACCGGAGCGGTCGGGACGGTCATTGCGGTCGTTGCGGTCACGCCGGTTGCGGCGGTTCCGGCGGCTGCCGCCGTCAGCGTCGTCGTTGTCGCGGGCGTTGTCCCGGTTACCGGCGTTGTCCCGGTTACCAGCGTTGTCCCGGTTACCAGCGTTGTCGCGGTTACCGGCGTTGTCCCTGGCAACTGCGGTCTCGGCGGTGTCGCGGCCGCCACGGGTGCGGGTGTTCTCGCGGCGCTGGCCGTCGTCGCTGCCCTGCTCCGCCTGGCGCTGATCGGTGCGCTGATCCGTGCGCTGTTCGGCGGGGGCCTGCTCGGCCGGAGCTTCGCTACCATCAGCACTCTGGGCTGCGGCTTCGCTGCGGCGGCGGTTGCGGGTACGCGGCTGGCGGGTGCGTTCGCCGGCTTCCGTCCCGCCGGAAACGGCGGCGCCGTTATCAGCAGAACCGGTCTCGGCAGTGCCGGTCTCAACGGAAACCGCGGGGGCCTCCGTCGGAGCGGCTGCGGCCGGGGACTCGGCGGCGGGCGTCGTGATGACGCCGTCGCTGCCTGCGCGGCGGCTGCGGCCACGGCCCCGGGCACGGGGGTTTTCCTGGGCGGGAGCCTCGGACTCGGCGGCCGCCGGCGCAACCGCCGGAGCAGCGGCGTGGGCTGCGGTGCCGTTGCTGCTCGCCTTATCGGCGGCGCTGGCCGGGGCCTTGCTGACCGGAGTGCCTGCACGGTGCGCCGAAATGGCTGAGACCAGATCGCCCTTCCGCATCCGGGAACCGCCGGGAATCCCCAGCTGGCTGGCAAGAGCCTGGAGCTGGGCGAGCTTGAGGCCGGCAAGGCCACTGCTCTTGGCGGGTGCTGCCGTAGACGATCCGGCAGCAGAAGATGATGTTTCCACAGCTAAAGACAGCTCAGTGGTTTCGGTCACGAAGGATCCTTCCCCCTCGACGGCGTCCAGACTAGGAGCTGGACGCGATGATTTGATCTGGGCTGCAGTTCAGATCTGCAGCCGGGATTTCGGCTTTGCCGGATGGATATTGGCCGGCAGGGCCGGATACTGCTTCACCTGGTTCCGAAATTAAGGAACGACGGGCTGACAATTCAGGGGTGCAGAGCTGATGTCTGCGGATTCCTGCATCAGACCAAAAGCAGGTGGCACCGGAAGATATTGCGCAGTGAAAGATGAGAGAGGCAACTTGGCCAACATCGCGGTCTTACGAACAGTAACTGATTTACCGCCTGCGTGATTACCGCCGGTGCACTTCCACTTTAGCACCTTCACCGTCGACGGCCAGCGTCATCACACGCCAGCCCACCTCCGGCGTGTTGCCTGCCGTAAAGGCGCCGATGAAGTCCACCACCGTGCGGGCCTGCACTGCCCCGTTGGCGAGAACGAGCACGGTCGGACCGGCCCCGGACACCACGGCGGCGTGGCCTTCGCGCCGCAGTGCGGCGATCAGGTCCGCGCTGGGCCGCATCGCCTGGGCCCGGTAGCTTTGGTGCAGGTAGTCCCGGGTTCCGGGAAGCAGGAATTCCGGCTTCTGCGTCAGCGCGTGGATCAGCAGGGCAGCCCGGCCCGAATTCATCGCCGCCGCGTGGTGACCCACCGAGGCAGGCAGCAGCGCGCGGGCGGCTGCCGTTGACAGCTCGAAGTCCGGGACGGCGACGACGGGAATCACCGAACCAGCCACAGCCGCGCGGGTGCTGCTGTACCGGTCACTGTCCTGCCATGACAGCGCCAGTCCGCCGAAAATTGCGGGGGCAACGTTGTCAGGGTGGCCTTCCATCTCACTCGTCAGCTGCAGGATCCAGTCCTTGTCCCGGCGGGACGCCTCCGGAACCAGGGCGTTGGCCGCGGTGACGGCCGCGACCACCGCGGACGCCGAGGAACCCAGGCCGCGGCCGTGCGGATTGACGTTGTCGGCGGTGATCCGCAGCCCCTCATGGCGGAATCCCAGGCGATGCAGTGCTTCCGTGATGGCCTTGACTACGAGGTGGCTCGCGTCCCGGGGCAGTGTCTGGGCACCTTCGCCGCTGAGTTCAAACTCGAGCTCGCCGCTGGCCAGGGTCTCCACCGTCAGGGTGTCATGCAGCGACAGTGCCAGGCCCAGGCTGTCGTAGCCGGGCCCCAGATTGGCGCTCGTAGCCGGCACCCGCACAGTCACGAGCTGCCCGGCCGGAATCGCCGGCGCACCGGCAGCGGACTCGGCCGGGATGGTGAGGGTGGTTTCCACGGCTATTGATCTTCCAGTCCCAGGGCGGTGGCGACGGTAACGACGTCGTTGGCGACCTTCACCGGCTCCACCTCGCTGCCGTCTTCCGTGCGCAGGGCCCACTGCGGGTCTTTCAGGCCGTGGCCGGTGACGGTGATCACGATGGTCTTACCCGCGGGGACTTCCCCGGCGGCGTGCTTCTTGATGAGTCCCGCGACGCCGGCGGCAGAGCCCGGTTCCACGAAGACGCCTTCACGGGCCGAGAGCCAGCGGTGGGCGGACAGAATTTCCTCGTCCGTCACGGCTTCGATCACGCCGCCGGATTCGTCGCGGGCGGCGATGGCGCCGTCCCAGGAGGCAGGGTTGCCGATCCGGATCGCCGTCGCAAGGGTGTCGGGCTCGGTGATGGGGTGGCCCGCCACGAACGGCGCGGCGCCTGCAGCCTGGAAGCCCCACATGACCGGGGTCTTCGTGGAGACCGCGGGCAGGGTGCCTGCCGTGGCGGACTCGTACGGCGTGCAGTACTCCTTGTAGCCCTTCCAATACGCGGTGATGTTCCCGGCGTTGCCCACCGGGAGGACGTGGAAGTCCGGGGCGTCGCCGAGCGAGTCGACCACCTCGAAGGCACCGGTCTTCTGCCCTTCGATCCGGGCCGGGTTGACCGAATTGACCAGGAACACCGGGTAGGACTCCCCCAGCTTTCGGGCGATGTCGAGGCAGTTATCGAAGTTGCCGTCAACCTGCAGCAGCGTCGCGCCGTGCGCGATCGCCTGGCTGAGCTTGCCCATCGAGATCTTACCCTCGGGCACTAACACGACGCATGTGAGCCCGGCCGCCGTAGCGTAGGCCGCTGCGGAGGCGGAGGTGTTGCCGGTGGACGCGCAGACCACCGCCTTGGCGCCGGCGGCAACGGCAGCCGTCATGGCCATCGTCATTCCGCGGTCCTTGAAGGATCCGGTGGGGTTCATCCCTTCGACCTTGAGGTAGACGGCGCTGCCGGTCAGCTCGGAGAGCTTCCGGGCGTGCACCAGCGGGGTGCCGCCCTCGCCCAGGGTGATGACCGTGGTGGCCTCGGTGACGGGCAGGCGTTCAGCGTATTCGCGGATGACACCGCGCCATTGGTGAGCCACTTAGACTCCTTCTACCCGCAGTACGGATGTAACGGAATTGATGACGTCGAGACCCTTCACGGCCTCGACGGTGGCTGCCAGTGCAGCCTCGCTTGCGCGGTGCGTCACGATCCGCAGTGCCGCCGACTCAATCTTGGAGTCGGCATCGCGCTGGATGGTCTGCCGCATGATTTCAATGGACACGCCGTGCTCCGCGAAGAGCTGGGCGATCCGGGCCAGGACGCCGGGCTGGTCCGCGACGTCGAGGCCGATGTAGTAGCTCGTGGCCGCGGCGCTGATAGGCAGCGCCGGGACCTGGCCGGTGGCGGTCTCGGCGCGGCCGGGGCCCCCCAGGACGATGCTGCGGGCCGCCGAGACGAGGTCGCCCATCACGGCGGACGCGGTGGGCGTGCCGCCGGCTCCCTGGCCGTAGAACATCAGCTCGCCGGCGTTTTCGGCTTCGATGAAGACGGCGTTGAACGCGCCGCGGACCGCTGCCATCGGGTGTTCGCGCGGGAGCAGCGTGGGGTGAACGCGGACCGAGACGCCCGTCGCGCCGTCGGTGTCCGAGCCTGTTTCCCTGCCTGTGGCCCCCAGCTTCTCGGCGATCGCCAGCAGCTTGATCACAAAGCCGGCATCCTTCGCGGCGGCGATGTCCGCGGCGGTGACGGAGCTGATGCCCTCGCAGTAAACATCGGCCAGGGAGAAGCGGGTGTGGAAGGACAGCGACGCGAGGATCGCGGCCTTCGAGGCGGCGTCGTGGCCCTCGACGTCGGCGGTGGGGTCGGCCTCCGCGTACCCCAGGCGCTGCGCCTCTGCCAGGGCATCTGCGAACTGCGCACCGGTGGAGTCCATCTGGTCCAGGATGAAGTTGGTGGTGCCGTTGACGATGCCGAGCACCCGGGTGATCCGGTCGCCGGAGAGGCTGTCGCGGATGGGCCGCAGGATGGGGATCGCGCCGGCCACGGCGGCCTCGTAGGACAGCTGAACGCCGGCCTTGTCGGCTTCCTCGTGCAGCGTCGGGCCCTCTTTGGCCACCAGCGCCTTGTTGCCGGTCACCACGCAGGCGCCGTTCCGCATGGCGGTCAGGATCAGGGTCCGCGCGGGCTCGATCCCGCCCATCAGCTCAATCACCAGGTCGGCGTCCTTGACGAGGGTTTCGGCGTCGGTGGTGAACAGCTCGTGCGGCAGTTCGACGTCGCGCGGGGCCGCGACGTCGCGTACGGCGATGCCTATCAGTTCCAGCCGGGCGCCGGCGCGGGACGCCAGCATCTCGGCATCGTCCAGGAGAATCCGCGCAACCTGGGCCCCGACGTTGCCGCAGCCCAGCAGGGCCACCTTCAGGGTTCGTAATTCGGTCATTCAGACTCCCATGTCGCGGTTCAGCAAATCTTCTTCGGTTTCCCCGCGGACAATCAGCCGGGCGGATCCATCGCCCACCGCGACAACGCCCGGCCGGGCCAGATAGTTGTAGTTGCTGGACAGGGCCCAGCAGTAGGCGCCGGTCCCCGGGACAGCGAGCAGATCACCGGCTGCCACGTCCTCGGGCAGGTATACATCTCTAACAACTATGTCGCCGCTCTCGCAATGTTTGCCCACCACGCGGGACAGCTGCGGAGCCGCGGCGGACGTGCGGGAGGCAAGAATTGCGGAGTAATCCGCGTCGTACAGCACCGGACGGGGGTTATCGCTCATGCCGCCGTCCACTGACACATACCGGCGCGGGTACGTAACGTTTTCGCCGGTTGTGCCGGGTTCGGCGGCTTCGTCCGAGTCACCGGTGCCGGCCGCGGTCGCATCGACCCGCACGGTCTTGAGGGTGCCCACCTCGTAGAGCGTGAAGGTGGTGCTGCCCACGATCGCCCGGCCGGGTTCGATCGAGATCCGCGGGGCGGAGATGCCCAGCCCGGCGCATTTTGTGCGGACGACGGCGGCCATCGCCCGGGCGATCTCGGCGGCCGGGCGGGGGGTGTCCACCGGCGTGTAGGCGATGCCGTAGCCGCCGCCGAGGTCCAGTTCGGGCAGCACGATGGAGTACTTGGCCTGCATGGCGGCGAGGAAGTCCAGAAGCCTTTCCGCGGCGAGGGCGAAGCCGTCCGGTTCGAAGATCTGCGAGCCGATGTGGCAGTGCAGGCCAAGCAGTTCGATGCCGGGGTAGCCGGCGGCCGCCGCCACGGCTTCCTCGGCCGCGGAGAGCCCGGCCTGTTCGGTGGAATCCCCGGCCATGGAGAGGCCGAATTTCTGGTCCTCATGCGCGGTGGCGATGAATTCGTGGGTATGGGCGTGCACGCCGGGGGTCAGCCGCAGCATGACCTTCGCCCTTTCGCCGCGGGCGTCCGCGATCTTCGCAACGCGGTCCAGCTCAGCGAGGCTGTCCACCACGATCCGGCCCAGTTTCATGTCCAGGGCGCGGTGGATCTCGGCGTCGGACTTGTTGTTGCCGTGCAGCGCGATGTCGGCGCCTGGAATCCCGGCGCGCGCAGCGACGGCGAGTTCCCCGCCGGAGGCCGTGTCCAGCCGCAGCCCTTCTTCCTCGACCCAGCGGACCACCGCCGTGCACAGGAAGGACTTCCCGGCGTAGTAGACATCCACTCCCCCGCAGATGTCCGCGAACGCATCATTGAACGCGTCGGAAAAGGCGCGTGCCCGGCTCCGGAAATCGCTCTCGCTCAGGACGTACAGCGGGGTGCCGAACTGGCGCTGCAGTTCGCTGACGGGAATCCCGTCGATAGCGAGTTCGCCGCCGGCGGTCCGGGCCGCACCGGCCGCCCAAAGCGGCGCGTGGAGCGCGTTCAGGTCGGCGGGGACCTGCAGCCATCCGGGCGCCAGCGGGGAGGCGCCGGCGGCGGCGGCGGCGTCGGTCGTGCCGGCGGCGGACGGGATTGCGGGGTTCGCGGTCATGATGGTTACATCCGTTCCGGCGCCGAGACGCCTAGCAGTTCCAGTCCGTTGGCCAGCACCTGGCTGGTGGCGTCGTTGAGCCACAGCCGGGTGCGGTTGAGGTCGGTAATGGGTTCCTCGCCCTGCGGCGCCACCCGGCAGGCGTCGTACCAGCGGTGGTACGCGCCGGCGATGACCTCGAGGTGGCGGGCGATCCGGTGCGGCTCGCGCAGCTCGGCCGCCCTGGCCACGATCGAGGGGTAGCTGCCCAGATGGGAGAGCAGCTCGTTTTCGGTCGCGTGGTCCAGCAGCGAGGCTTCGAAGCTGTCTTTGCCGTCTACACGGCGGTCCACACCCGCCGCGACGGCGTTGCGGGCCGTGCCGCGGGAGCGGGCGTGGGCGTACTGGACGTAGAACACCGGGTTTTCGTTGCTGTGCTTCGTGAGCAGATCGGGGTCCAGTGCGAGTGGCGAGTCGGCAGGGAAGCGGGCCAGCGAGTAGCGGACGGCGTCCTTCCCGAGCCAGGAGATGAGGTCTTTAAGCTCAATGATGTTGCCGGCCCGTTTGGACAGCTTGGCGCCGTTGACCGAGACCAGCTGGCCGATCAGGACCTCGATGTTGACCTCGGGATCGTCGCCCGCGGCGGCGGCGATGGCCTTGAGCCTGTTGATGTAGCCATGGTGGTCTGCGCCGAGCAGGTAGATCTTCTCGGTGTAGCCGCGGTCCTTTTTGGACAGGTAATAGGCAGCATCGGCCGCGAAATATGTGGGCTCCCCGTTCGCGCGGACCATCACGCGGTCCTTGTCGTCGCCGAAGTCCGTCGTGCGCAGCCAGACTGCGCCGCCGTCGTCGTACACGTGGCCCTGCTCCCGCAACCGGGCGACGGCGTCCTCGATGGCGCCGGCGTCGTGGAGTTCCTGTTCGGAGAAGTAGACGTCGAAGTCGACGCCGAATTCGGCAAGGGTCCGTTTGATGTCGTGCAGCTGCGCCTTGTAAGCCGCGCCGCGGATGACCGGCAGCGCCGCCACCTCGGTCAGTTCGCGGATGTCCGGGTGCTGCGTGAGCACCTCGTGGCCCAGGTCCGCGATGTATTCGCCCGGGTAGCCGCCGTCGGGAACACCACGGCCGTGCAGCCGGGACAGGACGGACTGTGCGAAGACGTCCATCTGCGAGCCGGCGTCGTTGACGTAGTACTCGGCTGTGACCTCGGCGCCGGAGGCCCGGAGCACGCGGGCGATCGAGTCGCCGAGGGCTGCCCAGCGGGTATGCCCGATGTGCAGAGGTCCGGTGGGATTGGCAGAGACGAATTCCATGTTCACCACGTGGCCTGCGAGCGCCGAGTTGGTGCCGTAGGCCGCCCCCGCTTCGACGATTGCCCTGGCCAGGGCGCCGGCCGCACCGGCGTCAACCGTGATGTTCAGGAACCCGGGGCCGGCGATGTCGACGGCGGATACACCGTCGATGGACTTCAGCCGGGCACCTAGGACGGCGGCGAACTCCCGCGGATTGGTGCCCGCGGCCCTGGCCAGCTGGAGGGCGATGCTGGTGGCCCAGTCGCCGTGGTCCCGGTTCTTCGGCCGCTCAACGCGCACCTCAGCCGGGATGTCGGACGCGGGGAGCCCGATTTCGCCTGCGGCGACGGCGTCTTTCAGGCAGGCGGAAATGGCGAGGGAGAGTTCTTCTGGGGTCACGGTTCCAGCCTACCGGTGGCCCGCGGTGCGGCGGAATTTGGCGCCGGTCATGACGGCCCGGTCACCGGCGCGGGGACGCAGCCGGGAACCCCCGCGTTTTTCCAAGCCGGATCGCGTGTGAACCATTACGCTAAGGACAACGTTGTCATGGGTGTACCCGTATTAGGTCAGTGTTCTCGAGTCACTCCCTTATCCAATCTTCGCCAACGAAACGAGCAGCGGTATGAATGCCTCCCTTCGAAAAAGCGTCCTCGTCGGCATCGCCGGCCTGTCCCTGGCCGGGACCGCAGCCGGCTGCGCGCCCGCCCAGGCCCCCGCCGCCCAAAGTGCCGCTCCGGCACCTTCCTCCGCCGGAGCGGGAACCGCCAGTTACAAGGACGGCATCTACGCCGCCGACGGCAACTACGGCTCCCCCAACGGCACCGAGACTGTGGGCGTCAAGCTGACGCTGGCCAGCGGGGCCGTGTCAGATGTGGAGATCACCCCGCATCCCTCCACCCCCAACACCAAGAAATTCCAGGGCGAGTTCGCCGGCGGCATCAAGGCCCAGATCGTGGGAAAGAAGCTTGATGAGATCAAGGTTTCCAAGGTGGCCGGGTCCTCGCTGACCGGCGGCGGCTTCAACCAGGCCGTGGAAAAGATCAAGGCCGACGCCAAATAGCCCACGCCAACCAGTGGTGCGGCCGCCGCGCCGCGCCGGCAGCAAAGGAGGACTCGTGCCGCATCCGGGCTGGACAGGCTTCAGCTTCGACGGGATCGGTACCAGTTGGGAAATCTCCACACCATCGCCCCTGGCCGACGGGCACCGCCGCCGGCTGCTGGCCACCGTGGCGGACTACGACGCGGCCTGGTCCCGTTTCCGGCCGGACTCCCTGATCGCCGAAGCGTCGCGGCGGCCCGGCAGATACGAGCTGCCCGCCGGGGCGGCCCAGCTCGGTCCGATCTACGCGTCCCTGTACCGGCTCAGCGGCGGGGCCATGACCCCGCTGATCGGCGGCAGCCTGGAACAGCTCGGCTATGACGCCAGGTACTCGCTGCGCGCCGGCGGGCCGCCCTTGCCGGCCCCGCCGTGGGACACAGTGCTGGACTGGCAGGGCACGGTGCTGACCACCAGCGCCCCGGTGGTGATCGACGTCGGAGCGGCCGGAAAAGGACAGCTGGCGGACCTGCTCTCGGCCGAGCTCCGCGCCCGCGGCGTCGAAGAACACTTCATCGACGCGAGCGGGGACCTGCTGAACTCCGGCCCGGGCCCCGGTCTGGAGAATGGTCTCGAGACCAGACAGGAGACCGGCGGCGCCGCGCCGGTCGAGGTGGCACTGGAACATCCCTACGACCCGGGCCGGGCAATCGGCATTGTCAGCCTGGGAACGGGTGCGCTCTGCGCCTCCGCCGCCAACCGGCGCGCCTGGGGCGACGGGCTCCACCACGTCCTGGACGGCACCACCGGCGCCCCGGTGCGCACCGTCGTCGCCAGCTGGGCAATGGCCGCCACAGCGATGGTGGCGGATGCGCTGGCCACCGCCCTGTTTTTTGTCGGCGGCGCCCAACTGCGCGAGGAGTTCGAGTTCTCCTGGCTTACCGTGTATTCGGACGGACACGCCGAGTATTCCGCCGACTTTGAAGGGGCCCTGTTCTCATGACTGCCACCGTCTTCACCCCCATCGGCCCGCGGCTGGACACGGCGCTGGGCCGGTTCACGATGTACCGGATGGTACTTCTGGTCCTGGCCGTGCTCGCCGCCTACAGCATGCTGCTCAATGTGCTCGGCTGGCTGACATTCGGGCTCGTGGAGATGATCGCGCATCTGGCGCTGTGCCTGGGCCTGACGTACACGTCCAACCGCGCCCTGGCCGCCCTGTTCCGGGTGCGTCCACACTCGGAGTCAGCACTCATCACGGGCCTGCTTTTGTACTTCCTTTTCTGGCCGACACAGTTTTCGGCGGGGCAACAGGTGCTGGACCTTGCTGGCGTTGCCCTCGCCTGTGTGCTGGCGTCCGCGTCCAAGTACGCTCTTGCGTGGCGCGGCCGGCACGTATTTAACCCGGCAGCGGCCGGCGCGTTCATCACCGGGCTGACCGGACTCAACATCGCCACCTGGTGGGCCGCCACGCCGGCGATGCTCTGGCTCCTGCTGCCCGGCGTGCTGCTGGTGCTCTACCGGATCCGGAAGTTGCTCATGGCTGCGGTGTTCACGGTGGTCGCGGTGTCCATCGTCGCCGCGGACCTGCTGCGGACCGGCTCGGTCCTTGGCGAGGCCCTGTGGCAGCCGCTCGCCCAGCGTCCGGTCCTGTTCTTCGTCGGCTTTATGCTGACCGAACCACTCACCCTGCCGCCGCGCCGGTGGCAGCAGCTGGCGCTGGCCGCCGTCGTCGGGGTGCTGTTCGCGAGCCCGTACAACTTCGGTTTCGTGGCCAGCGCCCCCGAGCTGGCACTGCTGGTGGGGAACGTGCTCGCCTTCGCAGCCGGCCAGCGCGGCGGGGTCCGCCTCCAGTTCCTGAACTCCCGGCCGCTGACGCCGACGACGACGGAATTCAGCTTCCGCCCGGAGCGTCCCGTCAGGTACCGCCCCGGACAGTACCTGGAACTTCACCTGCCCCACGAAAAGTCCGACGGCAGGGGCCTGCGGCGCGTCTTCAGCCTCACCAGTCCCCCCGGGTCGCCGGTGCTGACAATCGGGGTGGGAACGGCCGAACCGCTGTCCTCGGCCAAGCGGACGCTGCTGTCCCTGCAACCCGGCGACGAACTGACGGGAACTGCGGTGGGCGGCGATTTTGTCCTGCCCCGGAAGTCAGGAGCTCCTGTGCTGCTCATCGCGGCAGGCATTGGGATCACGCCCTACCTGGCCCACCTCGGCGCTGGCTCCGGCGACGGCCCGGGCACCGGCCCGGGCACCGGCTCGGCCAGTGAGCGGGACGTGGTCCTGCTTTACCTGGCGCGGACAGCGTCGGAACTCGCCTACGCGGAGGAGCTCGAACGTTTCGGCACCCGCGTCGTGGCCAGGCTCAGCGACGGCTCCCCGCCGCCGGCGTTTATGCAAGACGCCGGCCGGTCCCGGATCGACAGTGCGGCGCTGAAGGACCTTGTTCCCGATATCGCGGACCGGGAGGTTTTTGTGTCCGGTTCGCCGGCCAGCGTCCGATCTCTCCGCGCCGCCGCCCGCGCCGCCGGGGCGCGGAAGATCCATGTTGATTCCTTCGCCGGATACTGAGCGGTTCCGCCTGCTAGTGAGCTGTTCCGCTTGGGGGCCGACGGCGCCTGGGGGCCAGCCGCCGTCGGCCCCCTAGGCGCGTCGATTTTCCCTTGGAGGCCACCTTCCTGCTAAGCTCTAGGACGTCCCGCCGGCAACGGCAGGAACCTTGACTGCCCTCGTAGCTCAGGGGATAGAGCGTCTGCCTCCGGAGCAGAAGGTCGTTGGTTCGATTCCAATCGAGGGCACAGACAAAAACCCCGCCGTTTCAGAGAAACGGCGGGGTTTTTGCTTGGCAGCCAACCCGCGCATCGTACCGGGCAAGTAGTCGATCCGGTGGAAGCGCCGGTAGTACTTCCTCAGGCTCAGAGTCGGCCAACTCGGTGATGGATTTCCACGTCCTTCCCCATGGGCCGGCTCACTGGGCAGCGCGGGACCAGAGCGGAGAAAGTAGTACCCAGGGCCCTGCGATCCCGGCTGTCCTGGACAAGGCGTCCCCGCAGTCAACAAGAAGCGGAAGAAGTCCCCCGCCTAGTTCCTGATGCCCCCATGTCCGCGGCAGGCGCCCTGGCGCGTCGTTCCCGGCCAGGCGTAGCCGTCCTTGCAGATGATTCCGCCATACTGCGGGGGCGCGGGAGCGGGGGTACGCGGTGCCGGCGGTGCCACCACGACCGGCGGTGCCACCACGACCGGCGGTGCTACCGGGGCCACGAACTGCGCCGGGGCCGGCGTAGGCGTAGGCGTTGGCGTTTCCTTCACGAGGTGCTTGACTCCCAAGATCACCGTGGACCCCTTGGCGAGCCCGGCCCCCTCTTTGGGATCCTGGGTAGTCACCTGCCAGTTCTTTTTGGAGAGGATTATTTTGTCGTCCTCTATGTCTTTGGCCTCCACCTTCAGCCCAAGGTCTACTAGCTTGTCCGTGGCCTTGTCCAGGGTAAGGCCGGTCACCGCGGGGACAGTGATGGAAGCGGCCGGAGCGACGGCGACTGCGGACGCCGTCGGTGTTTTCGCGGAAACCTGGTTGCCGCTGCAGCCGCTCAGCATGAGACCGGCAAGCATAACTGTGGCGAGTGTTTTCTTCAAGATATCCCCCTACGGAATGCGGTGCCCAGAACTGGGGCCGCTGGTCACAAGCTACCAGTTCCATGGGAGCGACGAAGAATACACAAGAGACGAAAAAGAAGCTCCGGCTTGCACCCTGGGTGCCGTGTTAGTCCGCATACCTTGGTCCAACACCGCCTGAGTGCTTTCTCGCTGAGCAAAGAGTTCCTTTCGGACCCTCCGGCCGGCACCTTCACCGGTCTGACCTACATTCGATGGCAGCGCACCCGCCAGCGCTGCCGACAGGACCGAAGCCGGACGGCTGGGACGGACATATCCAAGAAAGCGCACTTCGTAGGAGACTCGGCGGAGGCAATACCAAAGGTGAGCCACGCCCTAACCAGACACGGCACCAGAACGCAAGCTACTCACGGAGCAGCCGGGTAAAGCCTTATGAACAATGGTGCAACAATTCGTCCTTAAAGCTCGGTACCCCAGAGGGAACGGGCAGGCGTTTTCGGCCGGCTCAGCTCGAGGCCTCCGTGACGTCCTTGAGCTTGGCCAGTGCAAGGGGCCAGGCGTCATTGAACATGGCGACCAAGTCATCCTCGCTGCCAAGTTCGACGTCCACTAGTGTTATCCCGCCCGACTCGCTGAAGGAGCACGATTCTTGGGTGCCAATGAAGGTCTTCGAAGCGTCGCTGGTGGTGTCATCCGCACCATCGATGATCTGGCCGGTGTAGCGCGGGGAGATCAGTTCGTGCGGTTTGTTCTCCTCGACAGTGGCGATCATTCCGCCGTGCAAGCCCCTGTCGTCCGGACCCAGGAATCGGATTTCGCCGCCCTTGTCCCAGGCGTCTTCATAGTAGGAGCCGCTGCTGAAAACGCCGGTCCACTCCCGGTAGCTGGCATCGTCCAGCATCGTGGTCCAAACATCTTGCACGGGCGCCTTGATCTTCACCGAATACCGTAGCTTTTCCATGCGTGATTTTACGTCCGGCCCGGGACGGCGGAACAGCTCAGGGAAATTGCAGGAGCACACCCCTGCCAAATGTCGGTGCCCGCTCGTAGGCTGTCTGCATCGGCAGCGGGGTTCCGGCGGCCGGCGGGCGGCTGGCCCCGTGCCAGGAGACCTGCCGTGCCGGGAGTCCGCCGAAGCACAAAGGGGTCTCACATGTACTGTTCCATCATCCCGCCGTACCTGCTCCGCCGTCTGGCTGCCCAGCGCGAACCACGGCTCTCCGGGGCCGCCCGTGCGGCAAAGGAAGCGCTGCTGCACGTCAGGAGCTTCCAGGCCTCCCGTGCGGCTCCCAGTCCCGTTACTCCCCCCGGCATGCGGGAAATCAAGCCGTCCCCGCCGGAGCGCACCGTCTACGACGCCAAGTTCGCGGAGCAGTTGCCCGGCAGCGTGGTGCGCAAAGAGGGGGAACCGGCCACCGGCGACCCGGCCGCTGATGAAGCGTACGACGGCCTGGGCCATACCCACCGGCTCTATGCCCGGGCGTTCGGCCGGAATTCCATTGACGGCAACGGCCTCCACCTTGATGCCACGGTCCACTTCGGCCGCCTGTACGACAACGCATTCTGGGACGGCCGGCAGATGGTCTTCGGGGACGGCGACGGCCAGGTTTTCCAGCGCTTCACAAAGTCCCTGAGCGTGATCGGCCACGAACTCGCCCACGGCGTCACCCAGTACTCGGCAGGCCTGGCCTACCGGAACCAGGCGGGCGCGCTGAACGAATCCATGTCCGATGTGTTCGGCGCTCTGGTGGAGCAGTATGTGAAGAAGCAGTCGACGGCGGAGGCCAGCTGGCTGATCGGCGAGGGACTCTTCACGGACCAGGTCCAGGGCCGCGCCTTGCGCTCCATGAAGGCGCCGGGAACGGCGTACGACGACGATGTGCTGGGCAAGGACCCGCAGCCGGACTCAATGGAAACGTATGTGCACACGAGTGCCGACTACGGCGGCGTGCACATCAACTCGGGGATCCCCAACCGGGCGTTTTGCCTTGTTGCCACCACTCTGGGCGGCAAGGCCTGGGACGCGCCGGCGCAGATCTGGTATCACACCCTGACGGGCGGCACTCTGGCTCCCAATGCGACCTTCGGCGCCTTCGCGAAAGCCACCGCAGCGTCCGCGGGGGAACTCTTTGGCGCCGAATCCGCGGAGCATGACGCCGTCCTGTCTGCGTGGGAAACTGTGAAGGTGAAGATCCCGGGAATCAGACGATGAAGCAACCCTTATGAAAACCACAGTCAGATGAAAATCACCGTCCAGCGCAGCGGCGGGATTGCCGGCATGAAACGGACCTGGTCCGTGCTGGCGACCCCTCCGGATGACAGGGAGCTCTGGCAGCCGCTTGTGGAGGCCTGCCCCTGGGAGGACGTCCCAAAAAACGCCCGGTCGGTTGCCACGGGCCAGCCGGACCGCTTCCTCTACAGCATCCGCGCCGGCCAGCGACGGGCCACCCTGCCGGAGCAGGCCGTCACGGGACCGTGGCGGGACCTTGTGGACCAGGCCCGGGCCACGGCAGAATCGTCACCCGCCGCGCCGGGAGGCCTGCCGCCGTCGGACGGACTGCTCGGGCCAGCGGGCTGAGCTTCCGGTCAGACCGCTGCGGCCACGTGACCGCGGAAAGTGCGGCGGTAGGACTGCGGGCTGGTGTCCAGCACCTTGGCGAAGTGGTGCCGCAGCAGCACCGAGTGCCCGAAGCCGGCTTCCCGTGCGATTTCGTCGATGTTGAGGTCCGTGGTCTCGAGCAGTTCCTGGGCGCGAAGCACCCGCTGGGAGTTGAGCCAGGCCGCCGGGGTGGCACCTGTCTCGGAGCGGAACCGCCTGGCGAACGTCCGCGGCGACATGTGGACGCGGGCGGCCAGCTCGTTGACGGAATGGTCCTCGCCCAGGTGCTGCACCATCCACAGCAGCAGGTGCTCCATGGGTTCGGAGCCGCAGGGCGGGATCGGCCGGTCGATGAACTGGGCCTGGCCGCCGTCGCGGTGCGGCGGAACCACCATGTCACGGGCGATGCTCGCCGCCACCGTGGCGCCGAATTCCAGCCGGACCAAATGCAGGCAGGCGTCAATGCCCGACGCCGTGCCCGCACTCGTGATGATCCGGCCGTCCTCGACGTAGAGGACGTTCTCATCCACCAGTGCAGCGGGATACCGGCTGGCGAGCTCCTGGGAAAAGTGCCAGTGCGTTGTGCAGCGGCGGCCGTCCAGCAGGCCCGCCCGGGCCAGGGCGAAAGCACCGGTGCAGATCGACATGACCCAGGCCCCGCGGGCGTGCGCGGCCCGCAGTGCGTCCAGGACGGATTCGGGGACGTCCTTGTCCCCGCCGTAAGGAGTCATGATGACCAGGTCCGCGTCCGCCGCGGCGTCCAGTCCGAGCCCCACCTGCATGGACAGTCCGGACCTCATCGGGACCTCGCCCGGCACGGGGGTGCAGACCCGGAAATCAAACGCGGGGACGCCGGTTCCCCGTGCCGAGCGGTCCATGCCGAAAACCTCAAAAGCGGTCGCGAACTCGAAGATCGAGAAGTTGGGGAGCACGATCATGGCCACTGATTTAATCATGCCTCCATTGTGGCAGAAATTATAGCTTTTTGGGCATTTCTGCCACTTCTTTTGTCCCCGTCACCGGAGAACCATGGAGCTATGGAACTCTTCGGAATCGCCCTCATCGTCCTGATCATCACCGCCGCCGCCACCACCATCGCAGCGCTCCGCAAGGACGGGCTGGGCCACAACCCGCCGGTCCGCTCGGAGGACTCCTGGTCCGCCCTGGACCTGCCCAGCAGCAGCTACACCTACCGGATCTTCTGAGCCCCGGCGAAGACTGGCCTGCGCTGCACCTCCCATCACCGCCCGATGCCCGGCCCCGTCAGGGACCGGGCACTTCCCTGTTCCGGAACTGCCGCGGGGACAGTTCCCAGTAGACTGTCTCCAGCCATGACACTGCATATTTCCTACCCCGCCGAGCTGCCGGTTTCCGAGCGCCGCGAGGACCTGATGGCGGCCATCGCCGCCAACCAGGTGACCATCATCGCCGGCGAGACCGGCTCCGGTAAGACCACCCAGATTCCCAAGATGTGCCTGGAGCTTGGTCTGGGCGAGAACGGCCTGATCGGCCACACCCAGCCGCGACGGCTCGCCGCCCGCACGGTCGCCGAGCGCATCGCGGAGGAACTCGGCGTGGAGATCGGCCAGGAGGTCGGCTTCCAGGTCCGGTTTACGGGCGAGGTGGGCCGCAACACCAAGGTCAAGCTCATGACAGACGGCATTTTGCTGGCCGAAATCCGGCGCGACAAGCTGCTGCGCAAGTACAACGCCATCATCATCGACGAGGCCCACGAGCGCAGCCTGAACATCGACTTCATCCTCGGCTACCTCAAGCGGATCCTGCCGCAGCGGCCGGACCTGAAGATCATCATCACCTCGGCCACCATCGACCCTCAGCGCTTCGCCAGGCATTTCGGTGGCGAGGAAGAGCCCTCCCCGATCATCGAGGTCTCCGGACGCACTTACCCGGTCGAGATCCGCTACCGGCCCCTCTCCCAGCCCGCCGGTGGCGCCAGCACCGCCGGTGACGATGGCGCTGAAGATACAGTCGCAGCCTCCGACGACGAGCTGGAGGAGGACCGCGACCCCCTGGACGCCGTGTGCGACGCCGTCGACGAACTCGCGCTGGAAGCCCCCGGCGACATCCTGATCTTCTTCTCCGGCGAACGCGAGATCCGCGATGCCGCCGAGGCCCTCAACGCCAGGATCCAGTCCAACCGCCGGCTCGCCGGCACCGAGGTGCTCCCACTCTTTGCCCGGTTGAGCCTGCAGGAGCAGCACAAGGTCTTCCACCCGGGCAGCAAGCGCCGGATCGTGCTGGCCACCAACGTCGCCGAAACCTCGCTGACGGTCCCGGGCATCAAGTACGTCATCGATACCGGCACCGCCCGCATCTCGCGCTATTCGCACCGCACCAAGGTCCAGCGCCTGCCGATCGAGCGGGTCTCCCAGGCCTCCGCCAACCAGCGCTCCGGCCGCTGCGGCCGCGTGTCCGACGGCATCACCATCCGGCTTTACTCGGCGGAGGACTTCGAGTCCCGGCCGCTGTTCACCGACCCCGAGATCCTGCGCACCAACCTAGCCGCCGTCATCCTGCAGATGACCGCCATGGGCGTTGCCCGCGGACCCAAAGACGTGGAAAACTTCCCGTTCGTGGAGCCCCCGGATTCGCGCGCGATCAACGACGGCGTCACCCTCCTGCGCGAGCTCGGCGCCCTCAGCGTCGCGCGCCCGCAAGGACAGGCGGGCGACAGCGACGGAAGCGGAAGCCGAAGCGGAAGCGGCGGCGGGCTCACCGCCGTCGGGCAGCAGCTGGCGCAGTTGCCCGTGGATCCCCGGCTTGGCCGGATGATCGTGGAGTCCGGCAAGCGCGGCTGCGTCCGCGAGGTCATGATCCTGGCCGCAGCCCTCACCATCCAGGACCCGCGCGAACGCCCCCAGGGCGACGGCTCCGGCAAGCAGCAGCTCGCCGCGGAAAAGCACGCGCGTTTCCGCGACGAGAACTCGGACTTCACCGGTTTCCTGAATCTCTGGAACTACCTCCAGGAAAAGCAGCAGGAGCTGTCCTCCACAGCGTTCCGCCGGCTTTGCCGTGCCGAGTTCATCAATTACGTCCGCGTCCGCGAGTGGCAGGACCTGTTCGCCCAGCTCCGGCAGCTGGCCCGGCCGCTTGGCATCAGCCTGGACAACAAGCGCCTGGCCGATCCGGTGGGCCTCCACGAAGGCATCCACATCAGCCTGCTCTCCGGCCTGCTCAGCCACGTCGGCATCCTCGACGAGCGCAAACGTGAGTACGCCGGCGCCCGCGGCAGCCGCTTCGCGATCTTCCCGGGCTCCGCGCTGTTCAAGAAATCCCCCACGTTCGTGATGGCCGCGGAGCTCGTCGAGACCAGCCGGCTCTGGGCCCGGGTGGCCGCGAAATTCGATCCGCTCTGGGTGGAGCAGGTGGCGCCGGACCTTCTCAAGCGCAGCTACAGTGAACCGCACTGGTCCAAGAAAATGGGCTCGGTGATGGCCCACGAGAAGGTCACGCTCTACGGCGTGCCCATCATCCCCAGCCGCCGGATCAACTACGGCAGGGTGGACCCGGAGCTATGCCGTGAACTCTTCATCCGGCACGCCCTCGTCGAAGGCGACTGGCAGACGCACCACAAGTTCTTCCACCGCAACCGCGCCCTGCTCCACGAGGTCGAGGAGCTCGAGGCCCGGATGCGGCGCCGGGGCATCCTGGTGGACGACGAGACGCTGTTCGGTTTTTATGATGACCGGATCGGCAAGGAGGTCGTCTCCGAACGGCACTTCGACAAGTGGTGGAAAGATGCGCGGCAGCAGGATCCCACGCTGCTCGACTTCGACCAGGCGCTGCTGATCAGCGAGGACGCCGATGCGCTTGACGATTCGGCCTACCCGAAGACCCTGCTGCACAAGGGATTTGAGCTGCCGCTGAGCTACGAGTTCCACCCCGTGGCGCCCGGCTCGCCACCGAATCCGTCCGACGGCGTCACCGCCGAGGTCCCCGTGCTTTTCCTCAACCAGCTCGACGACGCCGCCTTCCGCTGGCTCATTCCGGGCCAGCGCGTGGAGCTGGTCACGGCCCTGATCAAGTCCCTGCCCAAGCAGGTGCGCAAGAACTTCGTACCGGCACCGGACGTCGCGCGCCAGGCCGTGGCCGCCCTTGAGTCCGATTTTGTCCCGGCCACCGACGAGCTGGAAGCGTCGCTGGAGCTGGTCCTGCGCCGGATCCGCGGGCAGGTCATCCCGCCGAATTCCTGGAACTGGGACGCCGTGCCGTCACACCTGCGGGTTAGCTTCCGAGTGGTTAATTCCCAGGGCCAGGTCCTGGACGAGGGCAAAGACCTCCCGGCGCTGCAGGAACGGCTGGCGCCGGCCACCCGCCGCGCGATCGCCGAGTCATTGGGCGCCACGCCCGCGACGACGGCGCCACAGGCGGGCGGGCGGGCCGCCGGAAAGGCCACCGGCAACGGTCCAGGCAACGACGCCGCACCCGCGGCGGTGCCGGTCCCTGCCGCTTCTACCGGTTTTGCCGAGAAATCCGGCCTCACCGCCTGGTCTTTCGGGGCCGTGCAGCGCCAGGTCCAGGGCACCGTCAAGGGCCATACCGTCACCGGCTACCCTGCGCTTGCCGACGAGGGCGGCACGGTGGCGCTGCGGCTCTTCCAGACCGGCTCCGAGCAGGAACAGGCCATGCGCGGCGGCGTGATCCGGCTGCTGGCACTGAAGGTTCCGCCGCCGGACCGCTACGTCCTGGAGCACCTGAACAACACCGAGAAGCTGACCTTCAGCCAGAACCCGCACGGCTCTGTCACGGCCCTGATCGCGGACTGCGCCCTCGCCGCGATCGACAAGCTCACGCCTGCCGAGCTGCCCTGGGACGAGGCGTCCTTCAACGCGCTGTACGAAAAAGTCCGGGCCGAGCTGATCGACACGGTCTTTACCGTCACCGCCGTCGTCGAACGCATCCTTGCCAGCACGCGGCGGATCGAGAAGCAGCTCAAGGGCACCACCAGCCTGGCCCTGATCAGCGCCCTCAACGACATCAGGAGCCAGCTGGAACAGCTGGTGTTCCCCGGTTTTGTGGCACGCACGGGCTACGCCCAGCTCAGCCAGCTGCCGCGCTACCTCGCCGCCATTGAAAAGCGCCTCGAGAAGCTTCCCAGCAACGTCCAGCGCGATGCCCAGCAGATGTCGGCGGTCCAGGCGCTGGAAGACGACCACGACGACGCCGTCTCGGCGCTGCTGCCCGGCCGCCGGGCCGGCGCCGAGTTAACCCAGGTCCGCTGGATGATTGAGGAGCTCCGGGTGAGCCTGTTCGCCGTCGAGCTCGGGACCGCCTATTCGGTCTCCGAGAAACGGATCCGCGCGGTGCTGAATAGGGCGCTGGCGCCGGCCTGACACCCGCTGGGGTTCCGGGCCGGCGCCGGTGCACGGCGCTTTGCCTACGTTTAGGCGCACGGTTGAGGCGTCCGGTTTAGGCGTCCGGGACGTGCTCCGCGAACCCCGCGGTCCGGAGACCTTCGCGGAGCTTCGCCGCGTTGGCGTCAAGCCGTGCCGGGTCCGGGTTCTTCTCCACCGAGCCGAAGTCGAAGTCGGCCATGGTGTTGGAGGGCCAGACGTGGACGTGCAGGTGGTTGATTTCGTAGCCGGCCACGATGAGTCCGGCCCGGTCGGCGTCGAACACCTCGACCTGGACGGCGCCGATCTTCCGGGCCACCTCCATGACCCGGGCGAGCAGTGCCGGGGAGGCGTCCGTCCAGCGGTCCACCTCCTCGGTTGGCACCACCAGGGTATGCCCGTCTGCGAGCGGGCCGACGGTGAGAAAGGCCACCACGTCGTCCTCGCGCCACACGAAGCGGCCGGGGATCTCGCCGCGGATGATCCTGGTGAAGAGTGTGCTCATGCGTCTGCCCTTTCCGACGGGGACCCCAGGGTGCTGGCGTCCAGGACAAAACGGTACTTCACGTCTCCAGCCACCATCCGGTCATAGGCCTCGTTGAGCTGGTCCGCGCGGACCACCTCGACGTCGGAGACGACGCCGTGCTCGGCGCAGAAGTCCAGCATCTCCTGGGTCTCGGCGATGCCGCCGATCAGGGAGCCTGCGTAAGCAATCCGGCGGCGGATCAGAGCGCCCGGGCTCACCGGCGGTATGTCCTCCGAGGGAAGCCCCAGCTGGAACAGCGCACCGTCCACGCGCAGGGTGCGGAAGTAGGGGTTGAGGTCGTGGGGTGCGGCGACAGTGTCGATGATGACGTCGATACTCCGGTTGGCGGCATCCATGGCTGCCCCGTCGCGGGACAGGATCACCTCATCCGCGCCGAGTTCGCGGGCTGCGGCGACCTTGGATTCCGAGGTGGTGAAGACCAACACCACGGCGCCCATTGCCTTGGCCAGCTTCACTGCCATATGACCCAGTCCGCCCAGACCCACGACGCCGACGACGTCGCCCTCCTCGACGTCGAAGTGGCGCAGCGGGGAGAACGTGGTGATGCCGGCGCACAGCAGCGGCGCGGCCGCGGCCGGGTCCAGGGATTCCGGGACGCGGAGCACGTAGCGGCGGTCCACGACGATGGAGGTGGCGTAGCCGCCCTGGGTGGTGGCGTCGCCATTGCGGCGGTCCTTTGCACCGTAGGTTCCGGTCATGCCGTTTTCGCAGTACTGCTCCAGGCCATCGAGGCAGCTCTCGCATTCGCGGCAGGAATCGACCATGCAGCCGACGCCCACAAGCTCACCGGGGGCGAAGTCGTCCACGGCGGAACCGACACGGCCGACGCGGCCCACGATTTCGTGGCCGGGAACCAGCGGGTAGTTCTGGGTGCCCCACTCGCCACGGGAGGCGTGGACGTCCGAGTGGCACAGTCCGCAAAATTCGATCGCGATCTCGACGTCGTCTTCCTTCGGCGCGCGGCGCGCAACCGTCAGGGGTACCAGACCGCTCTCGCTGGAGGTCGCGCCGACGGCGGCCGCGAAACGGGGGCCATCAGCGGGCTCTGACGCGGTGCTGAGATCGGGGAGCGGTTTGGCAAGGGGCGGCGGCACGGGGCGTCCTGGAGTCATGTTCCGACGCTACCCCCGGGGCCGCAACATCGCCAGTCAGGAGCATCCGCCAGAGAGCGGGCAGGACCGGCTTGCGGGTGTGACTAGCGGCCGCCACTTGCGCGGTAGTCTGCCCCGTTGTAATGGATGCGGAGCTCTCGGATCTTGTCGCCGTCAAAGTCAAAGAACTCGGCGAAGCGAATGGTTCCGTTGGGGAGCTCAGCATCGTAGAGCACTGCCGCTCCGCCCGATGTGACGACGGCCTGAAGGATCGCGAGGCCGCGGACCGATTCAATGAAACCTCGCACCCCGTGTGTGAACCGGGTGCCGCCGGCCATTCGGCCGGCAACCGGCCCGTCGAACACGAAGTCGTCCGAGAGCAATGCGAGGAGATCCCGCCCATCCCGGTATGGCTCGGCACCGCCCGTGAGGATGCTGTAGTAGCGCCGAAGAGTGGGCGATTCGTCGATGGTCACTACGGCGGACATTGTTCCTCCAAGCTGCCAGAGATGCGTGCTAGTTGATACTTTCCAGCGCTCACTTGATTAAGTCAAGTGAGTTGATAGTCTGGTTCCGTGAAGACCTATGGGCAGTACTGCGCGCTGGCGCGAGGACTTGACCTGATCGGTGATCGGTGGACGCTACTGATCGTTCGCGAACTGCTGTCACTTGGAGAGTGCCGGTACGTGGACTTGCAACGCGGCCTACCGGGGATTGCCACCAACTTGCTTGCAGGCCGGCTTCGCGACATGGAGCTGGCCGGTTTGGTGCTGCGCTCGGAACTGCCCCGCCCCGCGAAAGCAGTCGTGTTTTCTCTGACCGATCGCGGCGCCGCACTCGAGGGCGTCGTCCGGGAGTTCATCAAATGGGGCGCACCGGTGATGAGCGCCCCGACGCCTGAAGAATCCTTTCGTGCGCATTGGCTGCTGCTGCCGCTGCGCGCCCTATGTCGAGACAATCATCCCGCAGCTCCCCGGCAGCTGGTGCGTGTCGGGACAATTGACGACGGATGCGACATTACCGCGATGGCCGGCACCATTCGGATCACCCCGAGCGGGCCGCACGACCCCCCTGATGCCGTGGTTGATGGTGATCCCGGTGCTCTCGTTGCCCTGTTCGCGGGCCAGATGCCCGTCAGCGCTGCGGCTACCGCGGGGCTCATCACCGGGGACATCGGCGCGGTGCGCCGCGTTATCGGCGGCATCCGGGCTTCTGCGGCGGTAACAGTATCGTGACTCATCCGCCCTCGACCGGGATTTATCTTCTTCAGGAAATAGCCGCAGCGCTCAAACCCGACGGGCCGATCGATCTGGGCACAATGTTCCGAAGCCCTGGGCTGCGCACCGGAAACAAGATCGTGGCCTTCCTCGGCCACGGCGACCGTCTCATCGTCAAGCTTCCCCGCCCACGTGCCGCCGCCCTCGTGGACGACGGCACTGCGGAACCTGTCATCATGGGCGCGCGCACAATGCGCGAATGGGTCGCGATCCCTGCATCGCCGGATCTGGAAACTACGCTGCAAGCCTGGACCGCACTCACCAGAGAAGCGCTCCAATACGTCAGCCAATCGCCCTGAGGCAGTCGGCGCCGGCCGGACACCGCATTTTGAGTCAGCCGGTGAGGGTTGACTGAGGTGTTCGTAGCGGACTCTACGATCGTTGAGCTTTCCGTCAAAGCCGTCTGCCCTGGAGGGCCGAGGACTCACTCCATGAGCCCGGCAGCCATGACCCGCACCACCGCCGGGGACACCGCAGAATCGCTGACCGCAGCCGTCGTCCCGCCACCAAACAGGAGGGAACGAGTCCGAACTGGATGGACACCTGCGCGGGTCTTGATTGTCACAGGTGCCCGATAGCCTTTTTACATGGACGGTAATAGGGGGTCCGAGGTGGCTACTTCGGGAGGCGGTGTGACGGTCATGGAGGTGGCCCGCTCACTGGCCGCTGTCCGGCCCTGCCATGACGACGACGACGGCGGGGCCGGGCTGATCTCTCAGCTCCGGGACCTCGAGGACCTCAAATCCGCCGCGGCAGCGTTGCAGGCCCGGATCGCCGTCGCTTTCGAACTCATCCAGCGCCGGAAACAGCACGCCGCACAGCGCGGCCCCGGGGCGCCCGGCGCAGATCCGGGTGCCGGGCCCGGCGCGGAGCACGCCGCGGGGCACGGGTCCGGGGTCGGTGCGCAGATCGCGCTGGCCCGGCGCGAATCCCCCGCCCGCGGCAACCGGCTCCTGGGCCTGGCCACAGCCCTCGTCACCGAAATGCCCCACACGTTCCTTGCCCTGCAGACCGGCCGGCTCAACGAATGGCGGGCCACCCTCCTCGTGCGGGAAACCGCCTGCCTGTCCGCCGCCGACCGGGCCGCCGTCGACGAGGAACTCGCCGCGGACACCGGCACCTTCGACGGCGCCGGAGACCGGGCCGTTGTTGCCCGCGCCCGGACCGCAGCCTACCGCCGCGACCCCCGCACCGTCACTCAGCGTTCGGCCCACGCCGCCACCGACCGGCACGTCAGCCTCCGCCCCGCCCCGGACACCATGACCTGCCTCACCGCGCTGCTCCCGGTCGCCGACGGCGTCGCGGTGTACACCGCCCTGACCCGGCACGCCGACACCCTGCGCGCCGCCGGGGACCCCCGCTCCCGCGGCCAACTCATGGCCGACGGCCTCCTCGAACGCACCACCGGCACCCCCGGCGGGATCACCGGAATCGAACTCCAGCTCATCATGACCGACCGCACCCTCCTCCAGGGCGACTCCGAACCAGCCCGCCTCCCCGGCTACGGCATCGTCCCCGCCGGCTGGGCACGAAACATCCTCACCCACACCCCCAAGGCCGGGGCCACGGTCAACGATGACGCGGCGTTCAACCTCTTCCTCCGCCGGCTCTACACCGCTCCCGGCACCGGGGACCTGATCGGCATGGACTCCCGCGCCCGGCTCTTCCCACCCGGGCTCCGCCGCTTCATCCAGGCCCGCGATGACACCTGCCGCACCCCCTACTGCGACGCCCCCATCCGCCACTACGACCACATCATCCCCTGGCACCACGGCGGCACCACCACCCGGACCAACGGCGCAGGACTCTGCGAAGCCTGCAACCACACCAAAGAAAACCCCGGCTGGACCGCCAAACCCCGCCCCGGGCCAAAACACACCATCGACCTCACCACCCCCACCGGCCACAGCTACCACTCCACCGCCCCGCCACTCCCAGGAACACCACCGCCGGGAATGAAGCCGCCGCGAACGACGCTGCCGGAATCAGGTCTGAGCCGGACGTCACCGGACCCACCCCCGCCTCGCCGCCGCCGGGCCAAGATCCTCCGGAGCGGCAAGCCGCCGCCGCCAACAGCAACGCGGGGTCACTTACGGCCCATCCGACAGGGCATAACGGGCCGTATGTGACTGCCCGCGTTGCAGTCAGAAGCGGGTGAGAGGGTGAGCGTGTCCTCCTGCACCTATGGCGCGGGGGTGCCGCCATCGTAGGGCGCCGTGCCGGTCACGACTTCGTTCGAGGGCTCGTTGGACCATTCGGAGAAAGATCCCGGAAAGAGCGCTGCAGGGAATCCTGCAATGGACAGCGCCGCGATTTCGTGGGCCGCCGTCACGCCCGAACCACAGTAGACCGCGGTGGGGATATCAAGCCGCACACCCACACCGGTGAAGCGTTCCCGCAGCTGTTCGGCCGGAAGGAACCTGCCGTCCGGGCCGAGGTTGGCCGAGGTGGGGGCGCTGACGGCTCCCGGGATGTGGCCGGCACGGGGATCCACCGGTTCGATTTCGCCGCGGTACCGCTCCCCCGCCCGCGCGTCCAAGAGGAGTCCCTGCCGGCCCCATGATGCCGACTGGCCTGCGTCGATCACAGGCATGGCCCCGTCCGAGAGGAGGATGTCCCCACCAGCCGGCCGCCGCTCGCCGCTTTCGACGTCGAACCCGGCGGCACGCCAGGCGGCCAGTCCGCCGTCGAGCAGGCAAACGTCCGCAACGCCGGCGTTCCGGAGCATCCACCAAAGCCGGGCGGCTGCCATGTTGCCGGTGTTGTCATAGGCAACAACTAGATCGCCGCTGCGGACTCCCCAGGAGCGGGCGGACGCCTGAAACTGTTCCAGCGACGGGAGCGGATGTCGGCCGCGACCAGCGTCCGCCGGACCAGCCAGTTCGGTCGCGAGGTCCACGAAAACAGCGCCCGGAAGGTGCCCAGCGAGGTAGTGCTCCCGGCCGTGCAGGTCGCCGAGCTCCCAGCGCACATCCAACAGCACCGTGCGCTGCCCGGTTTGCCCGACACCGCCCAGCCGGACCTTGAGTTCCGCAACATCCATGAGGGTCTGCATCCGCCAACTCTAGCTGCGGGGTCATCAGCTGCGGGATCATCACCTGCACGGTCATTGGTGGCGCGTCGGCCGCGGGTAGGCTGGTGCGGTGATCAGAGAGCGCACAATGGGCCGGGCCTGGGCTGACGAGGCCGTCCGTAGAATCGATGCCGAGAACAACCGCTCCGCCGACACCCACCTGTATTCGGTTCCGCTCCCGGAGCACTGGGGTGTCCAGTTGTACCTCAAGGACGAATCCACGCACCGGACCGGAAGCCTCAAGCACCGGCTGGCGCGGTCGTTGTTTTTATTCGGGCTGGTCAACGGCTGGATCACCGAGGGGACCACCATTGTTGAGGCCTCCAGCGGCAGCACGGCGGTCTCGGAGGCCTATTTTGCGCAACTGCTGGGGCTGCCGTTCATCGCCGTAATGACGCGGACCACCAGCCGCGAGAAGATCGCCCTGATTGAACAGTTCGGCGGCTCCTGTCTGCTGGTGGACCATGCCTCGGAGGTCTATGCCGCCGCCGGTGAACTGGCCAGGAGCACCAACGGCCACTATATGGACCAGTTCACGTATGCCGAGCGGGCGACGGACTGGCGCGGAAACAACAACATCGCCGAGTCGATCTTCGGCCAGCTGGCGCTGGAAGAGCACCCGGTCCCCCGCTGGATCGTGGTGGGTGCCGGTACCGGCGGGACCAGCGCGACCATCGGCCGGTACCTCCGCTATCACCGCCACAACACGGAACTGGCCGTTGTAGATCCGGAGAATTCCGCGTTCTACCCCGCGTGGCTGGGCTGCCGCTACGGCGAAGAGCATTCCGCGGCGACAGGGCTTCCCTCAAGGATCGAGGGAATCGGCCGGCCACGGATGGAGCCGAGTTTTGTTCCCGCGGTGATCGACCACATGGTGCAGGTTCCGGACGCCGCCTCGGTGGCGGCGATGCGGCACCTTCAGCAGCACGCCGGACTGCACGCCGGCCCATCAACCGGCACCAACCTTTGGGGCGTGTGGCAGCTCATCGCCGGGATGATCGCCGAGGGCCGGCGCGGCAGCGTCGTGTCCCTGATGTGCGACGGCGGCGACCGCTACGCTGGCAACTACTACAACCCGGGCTGGCTGCTGTCCCAGGGGCTGGACCCTGAGCCCCACGAGGCCACCATCCGCGAGTTTTTCGCCAGCGGGGTCTGGCCGGCCTAGGCTCCCGGCCGGGTTCGTCCGGCCGGGTTCGTCCGGCCGTGCCTAGACCTCCACCGAGTCACCGCTGGAGAGGTGCCGGTATTCGGTGCCGAATTTGGCGCCGAACCGGGTCACATGGCCCTCGACCAGGCTACGGCCACTCTCGTTGAGCAGGGCGTCGTGGATCGGGAATGCCTTCGGGGCGCGGACGCCGATGACGAAGTCCACCACTTCGCCTACCTTGTTCCACGGTGCGTGGATCGGCACGAGCAGCGTCCGCACCTCCACGCCGTCGGGAACTATGAAGGAGTCCCCCGGATGGTACACATTGGAATCCACAAAGTAGCCGATGTTGGCCACCACCGGAATCTGCGGATGGATCAGCGCGTGCTGCCCGCCAAAGCTCCTGACGGCGAAGCCGGCAACCTCGAAGTCCGCCCCGGGGGCAACGGGATGGATCCGGGATCCGGCGTCGGCCGCCTTGTCGCGCAGTTGCGCGGCTACCCCGGCCGGCGCGAAGAGCTGCAGCGTGGCGCTGCCCAGCAGTGCGGCGACGACGGCGTCGACGTCGAGGTGGTCCGCATGTTCGTGGGTGATCAGCACGGCATCCGCGCCGGCCAGCGCCTGGTCCGTCTCGGAGAAGGTTCCCGGGTCAAAGACCAGCACCTTGTTCTCCTTCTCGAGCCGGACACAGGCATGGGTGAATTTCGTCAGCAACATCAGGCCAGCCTAGGCACCCGGCATTCCCGTGTCCACGGACCCGGCTGGTAATCTTGGACCTTGCCATCACCCAAGAGCAAGACGATCAGCGAGGCGAGTTCCACGATGTCCCAGGACGCCACAGCCGGCCACAGCCCGCGGCCGGCTCCCGCCCCGGCCGCAGCCGCGGGCAAAGAACAGCGCGTCACTAAACAGCGGCTCGCGGTCAGCGCAGCCCTGGACGAGCTCGCGGATTTTGTCAGCACCCAGGAACTCCACCGCATCCTGCAGGACGGTGGCACCTCGGTTTCCCTGGCCACCTCTTACCGGATTCTGCAGTCCCTCGCCGACGACGGCCTGGTTGACGCACTCCGGAACGCCGACGGCGAGGCCGTCTACCGGCGTTGTGCCGCTACCGGCCACCACCATCACCTGCTGTGCCGCAACTGCGGCAAGGCGGTCGAAGTGGAGGCACCCGCCGTCGAGGCCTGGGCCGCACGGATTGCTGAAGAGCATGGCTACACCGCGGTGGAACACACCGTGGAGATCTACGGGCTGTGCCCGGAGTGCACGGCACGCCAGGCGGGCGGGTAGCCAGGCAGCTGCCGCCTACCCCAGCAGTGCCTCGTACTCCTCTGCCAGTGCGCCATGTTTGAGCTCGATTTCGAGTGAATCGACATGCCGGTAGTGGCAGGACATTTCAATCCGCGTCCCACCCGCGGTCCACCGACTCGTCGGCTCACCGACGTGCCGGGAGTTCTCCTCGTCCGGAGCTCCAAGAAGGGCGACCAACCCTTCGTGCACTGCCACATAGCCGAGCTCGGCGGCGCTGGGTCCCGGACGAGGATCCGTGTAGAGGAACACGGTGACGGATAGCAGGCGGTCACCAAGGGTGACCCAGATTCCTTCGGCAGCGCCGAGCGATGGGGCGACGAGCAGCCCGCTTCGCACCAGGGGGTGCGCCGGTTCGAGGTGGTCGCGGTCAACCAGCTTCAACGTCGAAAAACAGGTCCTGCGATCAGATTCTGATGCTGGCCATGGTGCCGACACCGCTGCCCTGATGAGTGCAACGACATCCTGGGGGTCAGGATCCAGGGGATCATTGGCTGCGGGCATCTTCCGGCCTGAGATCAGGGCTTTCCTGTACTTTTCCGTCTCCGCGGCTTGTCTGTTGCCGCAACCCACCCCGACAGTTGTCCCTACACTCGCCGCGACGACCATAAGGACCAGGCCAGCCGCGCCGTCGCCGCCCAGCCGGCGCGCGATTTCCGCCGCGGCCAGCGTCAGCACGGCGAGCATGAGCCACAGGACAATCCGCTTCATACGACAAGATTAGTGGCCACGGTCAACGGGCGGGTCAACGGGCCTTTCGACAGGCTCAGGCAGCCGGTGCCGGAGCGCTCCGCAGCACGCGCCCGTTCATTCCCCGCTTTGCCCGGACGCCGCCGATCACGCGGCAGATGACGTAGATCAGGAACGACAGAGTGGTCACGTAGGGGCTGATCGGGAGCCGGCCGCCGAGGGCCAGCAGGATGCCGCCCACGGTCGCCGCCACCGCGAACACGACGCTGAGGATCACCACCAGCCGGGGCGACGACGTCACCCGCAGGGCCGCCGCCGCGGGGGTGATCAGCAGCGCCAGCACCAGCAGGGCGCCGACGATCTGAATGGAGAGCGCCACGCTGACGCCCAGCAGCAGCATAAAGCCGAGGGCGAGGGCGCGGACCGGCACACCGCGGGCTTCGGCGACGTCGGGGTCAACGCTCGCAAAGGTGAGGGGCCGCCAAATGGCGATCAGGGCAAGCATCACGACGACGGCGGCGACGGCCAGCACCTGCAGCTGGACAGTCCCCACGGAGACGATCTGCCCCGTCAGCAGGCCGAACTTGTTGGCGGCGCGTCCTTCATAGAGTGAGAGGAAGAGGATGCCCAGGCCGAGGCCGAATGGCATCAGGACGCCGATGGTCGAATTCTTGTCCCGGGCGCGCACCCCCATCAGGCCCAGCAGCAGGGCGGCCGCCACCGAACCGGCAAGGGAGCCCAGCACAACGTCCACACCGATCAGCAGGGCTAGGGCCGCGCCGGCGAAGGAGAGCTCGGAGATGCCGTGTACGGCGAAGGCCAGATCCCGCTTCATCACGAAGGTCCCCACCAGGCCGCCAAGCAGCCCCAGTACCGCGCCGGCCCAGATCGAGTTCTGGACCAGGATGAGCAACTCGCCGTAGTTCTCAAAGTTGAAAACGGAGTTCAGCAGGCTTTCGAAATCCATCTAGCCCACCGCCCCTGCAACGGCGTGCGCGTCGTGGTGGTGGTGGGTGGTGGCATCAGGGACGCCCACCACCACCAGCCGGCCGTTCGCGTGGATCACTTCGACCCGGCTGCCGTAGAGATCGGACAGGACCTCGGTGGTCATGACTTCCGCCGGTGTGCCGACCCGGAAGCGTCCGCCGGCCAGATACAGCACCCGGTCGACATAGTCCACGATGGGGTTGATCTCGTGCGTTACGAACACGACGGCGCTCTTCCGTCCGTGGCACTGTTCGTTGATCAGTCCGCTGACAGCCTGCTGGTGCTGCAGGTCCAGTGAGAGCAGCGGTTCATCGCAGAGCAGGACCTTCGGATCGGTGGCAAGGGCCTGCGCCACCCGCAGCCGCTGCTGCTCGCCGCCGGAGAGCTGCCCAACGGGTGTCTTGGCATAGTCCTCGGCCCCCACCATGCCCAGGAGCCGGTCGATCCTGCGGTTGGCTTTGGCCTCCCCCAGCCGCACTCCCCAGCGGTGCCCGTCGATGCCGAGGCCCACCAGATCGCGGGCGCGCAGCGGAGTGTCGGGGTCGAAGGCCTTCTGCTGCGGGATGTAGCCGATCCGCCGGCTCCCCCGTTGAACGGGATGCCCGTCAAGCACGGCTGTTCCGGACGAAAGTTCCTGCAGCCCCAGGAGCACTTTAAGGAAGGTGGTCTTGCCGCTGCCGTTCGGGCCGAGGACCGCGAAGAATTCACCCGGGTTGATGTCCAGATCCAGGTTTTCCCAGAGGGTCCGTTGACCGAACGAGAGGGAAGCACCACGGAGGCTCACTACGGATGTCAACTTGGTTTTCCTCAATTTCTGCGCGGGTCTTCTTACCCGCGCGTTCCGCTGACGCGTCTATTCACGCTGTTGCGATTATCATCTTAGGCCCCGACGATCCGTGGGGCCGGGGGCCGGTTGAACCAGCGCCTATTGGCCGGGCTGTGCTCAGGAGAGCGTCTTGGCAATGCTGTCCACGTTGTCCGTCATCCACTGCAGATACGTCTTGCCCTCCGGCGGCGTCTCGCTGAAGTTCAGCACGGGAACGCCGGCGGCGTCCGCGGCGTCCCGAAGCGCCACCGTCTGCGGGCCCTCGGTCTGCGGGTTGTAGGCCAGCAGCTTGATTGCGCCGGAACGCACCAGGTCGACGGCGGACTTCAGCACGGCAGGCGGGACGTCAGAGCCGGATTCGATGGCCTCCAGGTACTCGTCGGGGGTCGTGTTTTCAAGACCCGCAGCGTCCAGCAGATAGAGCGGCACCGGCTCGGTGACGGCGGCGGCACCCTGGCCACCGGCGGCCTTGATCGTCGCGAGTTTCGCCTCCAGGCCCCCGAGCGACTCCTTGAAGGCAGAGGCGTTGCTGCGGAAAGTCTCCGCCGACGACGGTTCACGTTCGCCGAGCTTAGCCGCGATGGCGTCTGCCAGCCGCTTCATGGCCGGAAAACTGTACCAGACGTGCTCGTTGAAGCCTGCCTGGCCAGCATTCTCCAGCCCGGAAAGCTCCGAGGCGTTCAAGATCTTCTTGGGGTCCAGCCCACTCTCCTCGGACAGCTTTTGGATGAAATCGTCATAGCCGCCGCCGTTCTCCAGCACCAGATCGGCCTTGGAAACCGCCAGTTTGTCCTGGGTGGTCACCTCGTAGGAATGCGGGTCCTGGCTGGTGCGGTTGATGATGGAGTTAACTGCCACCTTGGCTCCGCCGATGGCGCTGACGATGTCTCCATAGACACTGGTGGAGGCGACGACCTCTATGGTCTTATCCCTGGCAGTTTCCTGCGGGGTCGCCGCGGTTGGACTACAGGCAGTCAGCATCACGCTGAGGCCGGCAAGGGCAGCCACTAGAACACGGGCAGCAGGACGACGCACGGGGAACCTCGGATCGTTTATTGAGAATCAGGAGCATTAGTATCGGCTTCGAGTGTAGCCCCAAATAGGAATGATTCCTATTTAGGGCTACCCGCCGGCTAGTCCTGCCCCAGCCTCCGGTAGCCGGTGGCCTGGGTGGCGTCCCGGATCTCTCCCACGAGCTGTTCAATGACGTCCTCCAGGAACAGCACCCCCTGGGTGAGTCCGTCCGGCCCGATCACCCGGGCCAAGTGCGAGCCGGTCCGCTGCATAACGGACATGGCCTTCTCGATCTCATCGTCCATGGCCAGGTTTGCCAGGGAGCGGATGTGGCTTTCCGCGATGGGCTGGTGGTAGGCGGCGTCGGGGATCGACAGCACGTCTTTGATGTGGAGGTAGCCGGAGAGCATCCCGTCGTCGTCAAGCATCGGGAACCGGGAGAAACCGGTCCGGCTCACGGCTTTCTCGAACTCCACCGGGGTGGTGTTCGCCTTCAGCATCACCAGTTTGTCGAGCGGCACCATCACCACGGACGCGGTATGTTCCGAGAACTCCAGGGCACCCGTAATGAGTCCTGAGTCGTCGTCCACCAGTCCATGACGGGTGGATTCCTGCACGATCGACTGCACTTCCTCGAGTGTGAAGGAGGAGGTGACCTCGTCCTTGGGCTCGATTCGCATCAGCTTCAGGATGTGGTTCGCGGCCCAGTTGAGGGTCCCGATCACCGGCTTCACCAGCCGGGCGATGAACATCAGCGGCGGGGCCAGCAGCAGGGCCGCCTTGTCCGCCATCGTCACCGAGATGTTCTTCGGAACCATTTCGCCAATGGTGACGTGCAGGAACGTGACCAGCAGCAGCGCGACGGCGAATGCAGCGACGTCGGCGATCTCCACCGGCATGCCCACGGCTTCCAGCGGGACCGCCAGCAGGTGATGGATGGCCGGCTCCGCCACCTGCAGGATCAGCAGCGAGCAGACGGTGATGCCCAGTTGGGCGCACGCCAGCATCAACGAGACGTTCTCCATCGCCAGCAGCGTGGTCTGCGCCCGCTTGGACCCCGCCTCGGCGAGCGGTTCGATCTGGCTCCGGCGTGCGGACATGACCGCGAATTCAGCACCAACGAAGAAGGCATTGCCGAGCAGCAGCACAACGAGCCAGATGATTCCCGCCCAGTCGCTCATGCGGCACCGGCCCGTCCGGCGGCATGGTTCGCGCTGTGGTTTTCGCCGTCGTCCGCACCGGGAACCCGGACGGGTTGAAAGCAGATCCGGTCGATTCTGCGCCCGTCCATGCGGGTGACGCTAAGGGTCCCGCCGCCGACGTCGACAGTGTCACCGACCGATGCGATGCGGCCCAACTGGCTCATGACGTAGCCTCCCACCGTTTCGTAGGCAGACTCGTCGGGCACGGTCAGGCCCGAGATCTGTTCGGAGAGTTCATCGGGGCGCAGCAGCCCCGGGAAATACCAGTCACCGGAGGCGTTCTGCAGCAGCCCCGGCCGGACCTTGTCGTGTTCGTCGGCGACTTCTCCGACGATTTCCTCGACCAGGTCCTCCAGCGTGGCGATCCCGGCGGTGCCGCCGTATTCGTCCAAGACCACGGCCAGCTGCAGATTGCCTTCGCGCAGTTCCGCCAGCAGCGCGTCGAGGTGGATGGTTTCCGGAACCCGGAGCACATCGGTCATGATCGCCCCGGCCTCAAGGTTGGCGCGCCGGCCCGAAGGAACGGCGATGGCCTTCTTGATGTGCACCACGCCGCGGATATCGTCCGAGGATTCGCCGATAACAGGGAAGCGCGAATAGCCCGTCCGGCGCGCGGCTTCCACAATGTCGGACACCGGCTGGTCCCCGTCGATGGTCTCGATCCGGATCCGGGGTGTCATCACATCCGCCGCGGTCCGTCCGGAAAACTTCAGCGTCCGGGCAATGAAGTTGGCGGTGCCGGCGTCGAGGGTTCCCATCGCGGCCGAACGGCGCACCAATGACGCCAGTTCGGCCGGCGTCCGGGCGCCCGAAATCTCCTCCTTGGCCTCCAGACCGAAAATATTCAGGACCTTGTTGGAGAAGCCGTTAAGGACCACGATGGCAGGTTTGAAGATTGCGGTGAAGACCAGCTGGGGCCGGGCCAGGGCCTTGCCTACGGTAAACGACAACGCAATGGCCATATTCTTGGGAACCAACTCCCCGATCAGCATCGACAAGAGCGTGGCCAGGGCCAGTGCGAGGACGAGGGACACGGAGGCGGCTGCAGCGTCCGGGAGTCCCAGGGCGGCTAGGGGACCTTCGAGCAGCTGGCCGACCGATGGTTCCATGACATAGCCGGTCAGCAGGGTGGTGATGGTGATGCCCAGCTGGCAGCTGGAAAGCTGCGTGGACAGGGATTTGAGGCATTTGAGCAGGGGCCCGGCCGCGGTGTCGCCGTTGTCGACGGCGCGCTGGACGGTGGTCTGGTCAAGGGCCACCAGGGAGAACTCGACAGCCACGAAGAAACCGGTGCCGAGGATGAGCAGGAGGCCTACGCCGAGAAGGATCCACTCCATTTAGCGGCCTGCTTCCGGGGCGCAGAGGCGGCCGGGCAGGAGTAGGCCGCGTACAGGGCGGCCGCGCGGGAGCAGGCTGTCAGGCGGAGGCTGGCCGGCGGGGGCCGGCCCTGTTTCCTGAAAAGCTCCGGACTGGCGTACTGCCGGAGCATGATGGGCACGTGAACGGGGTTTGCCGGCTCTGCGGGTGGACTGTGCGGGACCGGTTCCGGTTCTCCGCTGACAGCCCCCAGGCCGGCACCTAGATTTACTGTCCATAAGAGTTCCAGTCTACAGGAGCGGCTGCCGCCGCCCGCCAACTCGCGCCCTCTACAGTGACGCCCGACGGCGGCAGTTCCGGCGGCCCGGGCCGCCAGCCCGGGTCACCAGCTTTGGTCACCAGCTTTGGTCACCAGCTTTGCGGAACCGGGCGGCCTTCCTCGTAGCCAGCCGCGGACTGGATCCCCGCCACGGCGCGTTCCCGGAACGCGGCGAGGTCCGCGGCCCCGGCATAGCTCATGGAGCTGCGGAGGCCCGCGGTGATCATGTCCAGCAGATCCTCGACGCCGGGCCGGGCCGGATCGAGGTACATGCGGGAGGTGGAGATGCCCTCCTCGAACAGGGCCTTGCGGTCCTTTTCGAAGGCGCCTTCGCGCTGGTTGCGGTTCTGCACGGCCCGGGCCGAGGCCATGCCGAAGCTCTCCTTGAACTGGCGGCCGCTGGCCTCCAGCTGCAGGTCCCCCGGGCTCTCGTGTGTGCCGGCAAACCAGGAGCCGATCATGACCTGGCTGGCCCCGGCCGCGAGGGCCAGTGCCACGTCGCGCGGGTAGCGGACACCGCCGTCGGCCCACACCCGGCCACCCGCTGCCCGGGCAGCCGCGGAGCACTCCAGCACCGCGGAGAACTGGGGACGGCCCACGGCGGTCATCATGCGGGTGGTGCACATAGCGCCCGGCCCGACGCCCACCTTGACGATGTCCGCCCCGGCCTGGATCAGTTCCCGGGTCGCCTCGGCAGTGACCACATTGCCGGCCACCACCGGGACGCCGGGGTTGAGGCCTTTCACCGCGGCCAGCGCATCGAACATCTTCCGCTGGTGGCCGTGCGCGGTGTCGAGGACCAGCACGTCGACTCCGGCGGCCAGAAGTTCCGCGGCCCGGCCGGCAACGTCGCCGTTGATTCCGACGGCGGCAGCGACCTTGAGTTTGCCGGCCTGGTCAAGCAACGGGCGGTAGAGCGTTGAACGCAGCGCGCCCCTGCGGGTGAGAACCCCTGCCAGGGTTCCGTTCAGCCGAACGGGAGCGTAGTCGGTTCCTGCGGCGTCCATCGCGTCGAAGGCACGGCGCAGCCCCCGAAGGGACTGGCCTGGGGACTGGCCGCCGGCTCCGGTTCCGAGCCCGTCGGCGTCGAGCCCTTCCGCGTCAAGCACCAGCGGCTCGTGGCGGATGACGGAGGCGAGCGAGGCGAAGCGGTCCTGTCCCTCGCAGTCGGCCGCACGGACCACGCCCCTCACGGTGCCGGCGTCATCGACCACCACCACTGCCCCGTGCGGCCGCTTCCCCATCAGATGGAGCGCATCGATGACGGTGTCGGCCGGCGAGAGGGTGACGGGGGTTTCCAGGACCGTGTGGCGGGTCTTGATCCAGGCTGTGACGTCGCGGATCACCTCGAGCGGGACATCCTGCGGCAATACGGCGAGGCCGCCGCGGCGCGCCATGGTCTCAGCCATCCGCTTGCCCGTCACGGCCGTCATGTTCGCTGCGACCAGCGGAATCGTGGAGCCCGTCCCGTCGTCGGTTGCCAGGTCCACCTCCAGCCGTGATGTGACATCGGAACGGGACGGCACCAGGAAGATGTCCGAGTAGGTCAGATCGGTGGTGGGCGCGCTCAGGAATCGCACAACTGCTCCTTGGATTGGCAACTACGGTATTTAGGCAATGATTCTAGGCGTGCTGGACAGCGAGCGGTTGCCGCCGAGCGGCCCGGCGCGCAGCCGCACTTCCCCGCTTGTCGAGGCAGTCCGGCAAGTTGATGATTTGAGTCACCCCTATTGGCGGTTTGGCTCGAATCGTCACTAGACTGGCAGGGGTCTGGGTTCACTGGACGCAGAGACTGGTTCGATCGTCGTGCTGCGGCACCGTGGAAACCAGTGGGAATCAAACTCACGGAAGAGGCGTATTTCAAGTGCCAGAGCAGCCTAGCCACCGTCTACCCGAGGAATTTGGCGGAAACGAGTGGCTCGTTGACGAACTGTACGAGCGTTATCAGCAGGACAAAAACACGGTCGATGCCAAGTGGTGGCCGCTGTTCGAATCCTTCGACGCCGGTGACGGTTCGTCCACCAACGGAGCCTCAGGCGCAGCGACAGTTGCGCACCCCGCCACCCGCGAAATCCCCGTTGTAGCTCGGCTTGCCGCGTCGCCGTCGCGGCCGGCAGCACCTGCTCCCGCTCCGGCAGCACCCACTCCCGCAGCACCTGCCCCCGTTCCGGTAGCGACCCCTGCCGCAGCGACCCCTGCCGCAGCGAAGAAAGCCCCGGCCACCGTCGCCCGCGACGGCTCCAAGACTTCGGAGGCCAGCCCGGGCACCACGCCCATCCCGGCCCAGCTGCCCAAGAACATCAAGGCCCCGACGGCTCCCGAGGAAGACGTCGTGTCCGTCCTTCGCGGCCCCGCCAAGGCCATCGCCGCCAACATGATCACCAGCCTGGAGGTGCCCACCGCCACCAGCGTCCGGGCCATCCCGGCGAAGCTGCTGATCGACAACCGCGTGGTCATCAACTCCAATCTGGCCCGTGCCCGCGGCGGCAAGGTCTCCTTCACGCACCTGATCGGCTACGCCGTCATCCGCGCCCTGGCCCAGTTCCCCTCGATGAATGTCTACTTCGACGAGATCGACGGCAAGCCCGTCGCCGTCCAGCCGGCGCACGTGAACTTCGGCATCGCCATCGATATGCCCAAGCCTGATGGAACCCGCCTGCTCATAGTGCCGAACATCAAGAAGGCGGAGACCCTCAACTTCTCCGAGTTCTGGCACACCTACGAGGACCTGATCAAGCGCGCCCGCGCCGGCAAGCTGACCGCGGATGACCATTCCGGTACCACGGTCTCACTGACCAACCCCGGCGGCATCGGCACGGTGCACTCAGTTCCGCGGCTGTCCAAGGGCCAGGCCGCCATCATCGGCGTCGGCGCCCTGGACTACCCGGCGGAGTTCCAGGGTGCCAGCGAGAAGATCATCGCCCAGAACGCCATCAGCAAGGTCCTCACGCTGACCTCCACCTATGACCACCGCGTCATTCAGGGTGCCGGCAGCGGGGAGTTCCTGAAGCTCGTACACCAGCTCCTGCTCGGCGCGCAGAACTTTTACGACGACATTTTCGAATCCCTGCGCATCCCGTACGAGCCCGTGCGCTGGAGCCCGGACCTGCAGGTGGACCCGGCCGACGAAATCAACAAGGTCGCCCGGATCCAGCAGCTCATCCACGCCTACCGCGTCCGCGGCCACCTCATGGCGGACACCGATCCGCTCGAGTACGTCCAGCGCAAGCACCCGGACCTCGACGTCCTGACCTACGGCCTGACGCTGTGGGATCTGGACCGCGAATGGCCCACCGGCGGCTTCGGCGGCAAGCCGATGCTCAAATTCCGCAACATCCTCGGCGTCCTCCGCGACGCCTACTGCCGCACCGCCGGCATCGAGTACATGCACATCCAGGACCCTGCCGAGCGCAAGTGGTTCCAGGACCAGATCGAGCACCCGTACTCCAAACCGAGCCGCGACGAGCAGCTCCGCATCGTCTCCAAGCTCAACGCGGCCGAGGCCTTCGAGACGTTCCTGCAGACGAAGTTCGTCGGGCAGAAGCGGTTCTCGCTGGAAGGCGGCGAATCCCTGATTCCGCTGCTGGACGCCGTCATTTCCAATGCGGCCGACGACGAACTCGACGAAGTAGCGATCGGCATGGCCCACCGCGGCCGGCTCAATGTGCTCACCAACATCGCCGGCAAGACCTATGCCCAGGTCTTCCGCGAATTCGAGGGCACCCAGGATCCGCGCTCGGTGCAGGGCTCCGGCGACGTGAAGTACCACCTCGGCACCGAGGGTACCTTCACCTCGGACAACGGCAAGGAGACCAAGGTCTACCTCGCGGCCAACCCGTCCCACCTTGAAGCTGTCGACCCCGTCCTCGAAGGCATCGTCCGCGCCAAGCAGGACCGCCTCGACCAGGGCAAGGCATTCCCCGTGCTGCCGATCATGGTGCACGGCGATGCGGCCTTCGCCGGCCAGGGGGTGGTGGCGGAGACGCTGAACCTTTCCCAGCTGCGCGGCTACCGCACCGGCGGCACCATCCACATCGTGGTCAATAACCAGGTCGGCTTCACCACCGCCCCGTCGTCCTCGCGTTCCTCCACCTACTCCACGGACGTCGCCAAGATGATCCAGGCACCGGTGTTCCATGTGAACGGCGATGACCCGGAGGCCGTGGTCCGCATCGGCCAGCTCGCCTACGACTTCCGCCAGCAGTTCCACAAGGACGTTGTCATCGACATGGTCTGCTACCGCCGCCGCGGCCACAACGAGGGCGATGACCCCTCGATGACCCAGCCGCTGATGTACAACCTGATCGAAGCCAAGCGTTCGGTCCGCAAGCTGTACACGGAATCGCTGATCGGCCGCGGTGACATCACCGAGGAGGAAGCCGAGCAGCTGCTGCGCGACTACCAGGAACGGCTGGAGCGCGTCTTCGCCGAAACCCACGCAGCCCAGACGTCGCCGATTCCGATTATCACGGCCGATTCTGCCGCTGTGTCGGACATCGAGCGCCCGCTTTCCCAGCAGGGCGATTCGTCCGCCCGCACCCCGGCGTCGACGGCGATTTCCGCCGCGATGCTGGCCCGTATCGGCAAGGCCCACACCGACATCCCCGAGGGTTTCACCGTTCACACCAAGCTCAAGCAGCTGCTGGAGAAGCGTGAAGCGATGTCCCGCGAGGGTGGCATCGATTGGGGCTTCGGTGAGCTCGCCGCGTTCGGCTCGCTCACCATGGAAGGTGTCCCGGTCCGGCTCGCCGGCCAGGACTCGCGCCGCGGCACCTTCGTGCAGCGCCACGCCGTCTTCCACGACCGCGCCAACGGTGACGAGTGGGTACCCCTGGCCCACCTCTCAGAGGACCAGGCGAAGCTGTGGATCTACGATTCCCTGCTCTCCGAATACGCGGCCATGGGCTTCGAATACGGCTACTCGGTGGAACGCCCGGATGCCCTGGTGCTCTGGGAAGCGCAGTTCGGTGACTTCGTCAACGGCGCGCAGACCATCATCGACGAGTTCATCTCCTCCGCAGAGCAAAAGTGGGGCCAGCGGTCCTCGCTGGTACTGATGCTGCCGCACGGCTACGAAGGCCAGGGCCCGGACCACTCCTCGGCCCGGATCGAGCGCTTCCTGCTGATGTGTGCCGAGCAGAACATGATCGTGGCAAACCCGACCACGGCGGCGTCGCACTTCCACCTGCTGCGCCGCCAGGCGTACAGCCGGCCGCGCAAGCCGCTCATCATCTTCACGCCGAAGCAGCTGCTCCGCCTCAAGGCCGCCGCATCGTCGGTGGAAGACTTCACCACCGGTACCTTCCGGCCCGTGATCCCGGAGCACGAGCAGCTGCCGGCCGACGCCGTCGAACGCGTGCTGTTGGTCTCCGGCCGTCTGTACTACGACCTTCTGTCCACCCGGCAGAAGACCGGCGACACGACGACGGCAATCGTGCGGGTGGAGCAGCTCTACCCGCTGCCGTCCGCCGAGATCGCCGCGGAGCTTGCCAAGTACCCGAACGCCGACGTTGTCTGGGCGCAGGACGAGCCCGCCAATCAGGGGCCGTGGCCGTTCATCGGCCTCAATCTCCCGGACGAGCTGGACCGCCGGGTGCGCCTCGCATCCCGTCCCGCCTCGGCGTCCACCGCGGCAGGGTCGATGAAGCGGCATGCGGCGGAGCAGGACGCCCTGCTCAAGCAGGCATTCGCACGTAAGTAAAGTCATTGCTGCCCGGCCGGAGATGGAAATACGCAACTCCGGCCGGGCAGCGGTGTTTAACCGGCCTTTCCGGACCGGCGTGGTCTGGTGGACTGCGTCCCGTTAGCGCTATGGAGTGAAGAGGTAGTCGTGGAAGATCGAAAGCTGCGGATCGCAGCCGTTGGTGATGAATTGCTGGCCGGGCTGGGTGACCCCCGCGCGCTGGGCTGGCTGGGCCGGGTGCTTGCCCGCACCCCCCAGGACGAAATGTCCGTGGAAAGTTACTCCCTGCCGTGCCCGCAGGAAGGGACCGAGGGGCTGGCCGCGCGCTGGCTCGAGGAGACCGGGCGCCGCTTCAGCGCCAGCCACGAGAACCGCCTGGTGATCGGGCTCTCCGGCCGCGACATCGAATTCGGTCTCTCCACGGCACGCAGCCGGCTGAACCTGGCTAACATCCTGGATTCCGCCTCGCAGAACAAGATCGAGGTCTTTGTGGTGGGTCCGCCGCCAACCCTGGACCCGGCGCAGAACCGCAGGCTTGGCGAGCTCAACACGGCCTTCGCCGATGTCACCAACCGCCGTAAGCACCTTTACGTGGACACCTTCTCGCCGCTGCTGAACCACGAGCAGTGGCGCCAGGACCTCGCGGCAAACAACGGCACCCCGGGACAGGCGGGCTACGGGCTGATGGCGTGGCTTGTGTTGCACCGCGGCTGGTTCCAGTGGCTTGGCATTGACACGCCGGAGTGACCGGCCTTGACCCCGGGGCGCAAGGCGATATATCGTGAGTTTCATAGTCACGATATATCGTGATGATTTGCATCCGTAGCGCCTTCCCGGAGGAACCATGACAGAGCACGAATCGGCAGGAACCACGTGGACCGTCACCGGCCCGAAGACCATCGACGTCGACGGCGTCAGCTCGCTCAAGCTCGGGATCATCCGGGGCCGCTTCGACGTCGTCACCCATGACGAGGCCGTTGCCCGGATCGAGGTTTCCGAGGTCCACGGTGACCCTCTCGCGATCAGCCTGGTCAACGGGCGCCTCGAGATCCGGCACCAGCTGCATGGCCCGCAGGGCTGGTTCAAGAACCTCATGGGCACCGTCAACAACAGCAGCAGCAACTCGGTCGTCGTCAGTATCGCCCTGCCGGCCGGCGTCGAGGTCGAGGCGGGAACCGTCAGTGGCGACGGCATGGTGTCCGGCCTCAGCGGGCACACCCGACTGAACACTGTCTCCGGTTCTGTCCTGGCCGACGGCACGTCCGGGAACCTGTCCGTGAACACCGTCAGCGGCGAGGTGATCGCCCGCAGCCACCAGGGCGTCTTCACAGCAAGGAGCGTCTCCGGCGAGGTCACAGCCTCGGGCGATCTTAGCCATGTCCGGGCGAACACCGTCAGCGGCGACCTGGGCTTCGATCTGCACGGCTTCACCCAGGACTTCGGCTCGAATTCCGTGTCCGGCGACGTCACTATCCGGCTGCCGCACGACGTCGGCGTGGACATTATCGCCAAGACCGCCAGCGGCACTGTGGTCATCGATGACCAGAAATATTCCCAGCCCGGCGGTGCCGTGGAGACCATCGCGGGACCTGATGCCCAGCTCATGCTGGTCCGCACCAACTCCGTCTCGGGAAAAACCTCCGTCTTCCACGGCCAGCCGACCGCGGATCCCGAAACGGGGCACTAGTGCCTCCGGTCTTTGCCCACGGAGCGCTGCGCCTGTATCTGCTCGCGCTGCTCGAGTCCGGCCCCAAGCACGGCTACGAACTCATCAAGGCACTCAGCGAACGGTTCGGCGGCACCTACTCCCCCAGCGCCGGCACCATCTACCCGCGGCTCGGCAAGTTGGAGGAGGAAGGACTGGTGGCCACCCGGACGGAGGGCCGCCGGACCAACTACAGCATCACCCCGGCCGGCCTCGTTGAGCTCAACAGCAGGCGGGACGAACTGGCCGGAGTGGAGGATGACATCTCGGCCTCGGTCCGCCGTCTCGCCGACAACCTGCGGCAGGATATCCGGGAAAATATGCGCGGGCTGCGGGCCGACCTCGCCGCGACGGCGGAGGCGGCACGCTCCACGGCCCGTGCGGCAGGATCAACGGTCGGCGCCCTCACCGGCCCGCGCTACTCCCAGGAGAGCGACCGGCGCCTGCGCGAAGCGGAAATGCTGGTCCAGACCTTCCGCGACGACATCCGAGTGGAGCTGCGCCGCCACGGCGGCCGGCAGCCCATCACTCCAGTGACGCTGGAGACGGTCAAGACGGTGCTGGACCAGGCCCGGATCTCGATCCGCAATTCGCTCGGCTGAGCCCGCCGGCGGGCAGACCGCCGGTTCGCGGCCCGGGTCCCGATGTGGGAGACTTGAGGGCAGCTCTTGTGAGTACCAATATTAAGGAGGCCAGCTATGAGCAAACGTGCACGTAAACGTCGTGACCGTAAGCGTGGCGGCGCGAACCACGGCAAGCGCCCCAACGCCTAAGCAAAAGCTTGAATTAACAGCTTGAAACGAATGACCCCGGAATCCTTGAGGATTCCGGGGTCATTCGTTTTATGCCAGTGGGCCGCGGACGCTCAGGCCTCGACGGGCCGGATTGTATGGATCCTCTCGAGGATCGCGTTCTTAAGGTTCTCCGGTGCCGCCTCCGTGCACGAACGCTTCACCATTACGCGGATGACACATTCGAGGTCGTACTGCTCAAAGCACTCCGGGCACCCGTCCAGGTGATCCTTGATCTCAGCGATGTCATCATGCGTAAGCGCCCCGTCCAGATACTCGTAAATACGTTCCATCCGGGCGTCGTCGCAATCGCCCAGTCCCTGGCAGTCGCTCATTTCCTGTTCTCCTGTTTATTGCTTCCGGGCGCCGCAGCGGTATTTGCGGCTTTGAATCCCCGCTCGGCGGCGTAGTCGGCGAGCATATCCCGCAGCATCTTCCGGCCCCGGTGCAACCGTGACATAACGGTCCCGATCGGCGTGTTCATAATGTCTGAAATTTCCTTATACGCGAAGCCCTCGACGTCGGCGAAATACACCGCGAGGCGGAACTCCTCCGGGATCGCCTGCAGCGCCCGCTTAACGTCAGAATCCGGCAAGTGGTCCAGCGCCTCGGCCTCAGCCGAACGCAGTCCCGAGGAGGTGTGCGACTCGGCGCGGGCCAGCTGCCAGTCCTCGATGGTGTCCGAATTCGACTGCAGCGGCTCGCGCTGCCGCTTGCGGTAGAGATTGATGTAGGTGTTGGTGAGGATGCGGTACAGCCAGGCCTTGAGGTTGGTCCCGGGTTTGTACTGATGGAACGCGGAGAAGGCCTTGGTGTAGGCCTCCTGGACGAGGTCCTCGGCATCTGCGGGATTCCTTGCCATCCTCATGGCCGCGGAGTACAACTGGTCCACATACTGCATGGCGTCCCGTTCAAAACGGACCCGGCGCTCGTCCGACGACTCGACCGCGACGTCCAGCAGCCGGCCATCCACGATGGTCTCCCGGACGGCGGCTTCGTTGGCCGGCGCATCGACACCCGGCGCAGCCAGGACTTCCTCAGCCGCCGGGGCAGCCTCACGGGGTGCGCCAGCGGGCCCGGCAACAGGTGACTTGGCGGGCGCGGTACCGTTTCCGGCTACCTCGTGCATGGCCGCAACGGCCGGATCCATGGTGCTCATCGCTTTCAAGTCTACTGTCACCGTCCGGCGGGCACCGGAACCATCCTGGCGGGCGACGCCCCACGCTTGCATGGGATCTGCTGCCAGCTCCACACTGTCCTTGACCAGAATCAAATCTCCGCCTCCTCGGGCCGCACCGGATTGGTCCGGCCGTGCCTGTGTGTTGCAGCCCGGCTACCGGGCTGATCCGACTCAAAATCCAGCCATTGAAGAGCGGCTGGAACCTGCCACTCACAACCACGTCCGGCGGGCAAATATTCCGCAAAAGTGCAAGACTGGAACCGGTTCTCCCGCGTCGATTCCGCGGTTCGTCTCTCCAGGAGGAAATCCATGCCGTTTGTCCGCTTTCTCGCCCGCCCCATGCTCGCCTCCAGTTTCGTCCTTGCCGGTGTGGACAAGCTGAAGAATGCGGATGACACTGCGGCACAGCTGTCCCCCCTGCTGCGCCGCGCGGCTGAGTCCCTGCCGTTCCAGACAAATGAAAAGGTGCTGGCCCGCGTCATCGGCGGCACCCAGGTAGGTGCCGGCGTCCTCTTCGCGCTCGGCAAGTCCGCCCGCCTTGCCGCCACCGTCCTGGCCGTCATCTCCGCCCTTAATGGCTACGTCGAATGGCGCAGCGCGGACATCACCTCCAAGGAGGGCCGCGACGCCCGCCGCAAGCAGCTGCTGAAAAACGTCTCGCTGACGGGCGGCGTGCTGCTGGCCTCCGTGGACACGAACGGCAAGCCCAGCCTGGCCTGGCGCGCGGAGCACCTCGCGTCCGACGCCAGGAAGAACGCCGGCCACCTCGCCTCTGACGTCAGGAAGACCACGGGCAAGCAGCTGAAGAAAGCCGACAAAGCGGTGCGTAAGGCCGTAGACCACACCGTCGGATCATAAGCAAGCACATGGCCGGCACCACCCCCACCGCAGCTGCCCTCCCCGTCCCGGCCGGCGTCGCCCCGCTCTGGCGGGCGCCGTTCGCCGGCCGGCCCGTCGACGCGACGGTCACCGTGCCGGGCTCCAAGTCCCTGACCAACAGGTATCTGGTGCTGGCGGCCATCGCCGACGGGCCCTCGCGACTGCGTGCGCCGCTGCACTCCCGGGACTCCGCCCTGATGATCGAGGCGCTGCGCCGGCTCGGCGCCACCATCACGGAGGTCCCCGGTGACGGCGCCTTCGGCCCCGACCTGGAAATCACCCCCATCAGCCTGGACAGCCCCGCGGCCGGCACCGGAATCGACTGTGGCCTGGCCGGCACCGTCATGCGCTTCGTCCCCCCGGTGGCGGCACTGCGTAACGGACAGACGCTGTTCGACGGCGACCTGCACGCCCGCAACCGGCCGATGGCCACCATCATCGAGGCACTCACGGGGCTCGGCGTCGCTGTCAGCGCGCCCGACGGCGGGCCGGCGTCGTCCCTGCCGTTCACCGTCCACGGCACCGGTGAGGTCCGCGGCGGGCACCTTGTCATCGATGCCAGCGCGTCCTCGCAGTTCGTGTCCGCCCTGCTGCTGGCCGGCGCGCGCTTCACGGACGGGCTACACCTGGAACACCGCAGCACCGAACACCCCGGTAAACCCGTGCCCAGCATGGACCACATCACCATGACCATCGCCGTGCTGCGCGGCGTCGGAGTGACCGTGGATGACTCGGTCCCGAACCACTGGGCTGTCTCCCCCGGGCCCATCCGCGCCTTTGACCGCCGCATCGAACAGGATCTCTCCAACGCCGGCCCCTTCCTCGCGGCGGCCCTGGCAACCCGCGGCACGGTCCGGATCCCGGGCTGGCCCGCCGGGACCACCCAGGTGGGGGACCTCTGGCGCAGCATTCTCACCACCATGGGAGCCACCGTTACGCTGGAGGACGGCATCCTGACCGTCACCGGCGGCCCGGAGATCAAGGGCGCCCACTTCGATGGAACCAGCGAACTCGCGCCCACCGTGGCTGCCCTTTGTGCCCTGGCTTCCGGATCCTCCCAGCTGAGCGGAATTGCCCACCTCCGCGGCCACGAAACGGACCGGCTCGCCGCACTGGTGACCGAGATCAACCGCCTCGGCGGCGACGCCGAAGAGACGTCCGACGGCCTTATCATCCGGCCCGCTCCGCTGCACGGCGGCGCCGTCCACAGCTATGCGGACCACCGGATGGCCACCGCCGGCGCCATCCTGGGACTGGCCGTAGCCGGCATCGAGGTCGAGGACATCGCCACCACAGCCAAGACCATGCCGGACTTCCCCCGGTTGTGGGAAGCCATGCTGGCCCAGTCCTCTGCCGGGACGCCCGCCCCGCCGGACGCACCCCCGGCGGACGCAGCCGCTGCAGAAATGGACGCCGCCAGTGGCACGCAGCACTGACTCCTGGGATGAGTCCGATGTCCGGATCCGCCCCAATAAGAAGGGCTCACGCCCCCGCACGAAGGACCGGCCCAGCTACGACGATGCAGTCACCGGCCGGATCATCACCGTCGACCGCGGACGCTACACCGCCGTCGTCGGCGAGGGCACCGGCGAGGAACGCAAGATCATCGCCGCCCGCGCCCGGGAACTGCGCCGCAACCCTGTGGTGGCCGGCGACTTCGTCTCCCTTGTGGGGGACGTCAGCGGCGAGCCGGACACCCTGGCCCGGCTGGTCAGGATCCAGGACCGCAAAACCCTGCTACGGCGCAGCGCGGACGACACCGATCCGATCGAACGCGCCGTCGTCGCCAATGCCGACCAACTGGTGATCGTGGTGGCGGCCGCCAACCCTGAACCCCGGACCGGTTTCATCGACCGTGCCCTCGTGGCCGCCTACGACGCCGGCATTTCTCCCCTGCTGCTCGTCACCAAGGCCGACGTCAAGGATCCCGCCGGGCTGCTGTCCAACTATCAGCACCTCGCGTTCCCGGTGATCATTTCCAAGACGGCGGATTCTGCCGCCTCCGGAATCGACGCCCGCTCGGACGACGGGCTCTCGGCGCGGCTCGACAAGGACGCCGTCTCACAGTTGCGCGACTACCTCGACGGGAAGGTCACGGTGATGCTGGGCCATTCCGGCGTCGGCAAATCCACCATGGTCAACGCCCTGACCGGGGCCGAGCGCGCCACCGGCGGCGTCAACGCCGTGACCGGGCGCGGCCGGCACACCTCCTCCTCGGCGCTGGCCCTCAAGGTCAACGATGCACCGTCCGGCAGCTGGATCATCGACACCCCCGGCATCCGTTCCTTCGGCCTGGCCCATGTGGACCCGGACCGGATCCTGCGTTCCTTCCCGGATCTGGAACCCGGCACCGACCGCTGCGAGCGGGGCTGCAAGCACAACACCAGCGCCGTCAACTGCGGTGTCGACGCCTGGGTAGCGGGGGGACATGCCGGCCCGTCAGGCCCCGCCCGGCTGACCTCGCTGCGCCGGCTGCTGGGCACCGACCCGCGGATGGAAGCGCAGGACGTCAAGGAACTGGGCACCGTCTCCTGACGTGTCGGTTGCGCCCGGCTGTCCCGCTTCCCGTGGCGCAGCGACGCAGCCTCCCGGCCGGCCGGCCGCTTTGGCGGTAGCTTGGAACCATGAGTCAACCCGCTTCGAGCTACAACGATGACCTGCGCCTTGCCCATGTACTGGCAGATTCCGTAGATTCCCAGACCATGAGCCGCTTCAAGGCGCTCGACCTTCGGATCGAGACGAAGCCGGACCTGACGCCGGTCACCGATGCCGATAAGTCCGTCGAGGAAGCCATCCGCGGCCAGCTCTCCCGCTCCCGACCCCGCGACGCTGTGCTGGGCGAGGAGTTTGGCAGCTCCGGCCACGGCTCGCGGCGCTGGATCATCGACCCGATCGACGGGACCAAGAACTTCGTCCGCGGCGTCCCCGTCTGGGCTACCCTGATCGCTCTCGTGGACGAGGGCGAGCCGGTTGTCGGCGTCGTCAGCGCCCCGGCGCTGGGCAAGCGCTGGTGGGCCGCCAAGGGCGCTGGTGCGTACATGGGCCGCTCGCTGGCCGCCGCGACCCGACTGAAGGTCTCCAACGTCTCTGAGCTCTCGGATGCCTCACTGTCCTACTCGAGCCTGGGCGGCTGGAAGCAGCGGGGAAACCTGGATGAATTCCTCGGCCTCACCGAGGAGGTCTGGCGCACCCGCGCCTACGGCGACTTCTGGTCCTACTGCCTCGTGGCGGAAGGCGCTGTCGACATCGCGTGCGAGCCCGAGCTGAACCTCTACGACATGGCCGCGCTGGTCCCCATTGTCACCGAGGCGGGCGGCCGCTTCACCTCCCTCGAGGGGGAAGATGGCCCGTTCGGCGGCAACGCCCTGGCCACCAACTCGATCCTGCACTCCGAGGTGCTCAGGCGCCTCAACCCGGGACTAGACGACCTGCTATAACGGCGCCGGCTGCTGCGCTTCCCTGGCGGTCCGGCGACCCAAGGATTCCCATAGGTACCTGTAGGACTCTGGCTGCGGCGGCGGGCTCCGCGGCCGGAGCGAGGTGGTCTGGACACCTACCGGGAGGATTGCAGCCATGCCGGCATCTTTTGAAACCATGGATTCCGGTCCCCGGGACGACGCGGCCGGACCGATCCTGCTGGTGCTAGCAGCGAAGTACCGGGATCTCGACATTGAGGTGGCCGCCCGGCTGCACGCCGGTTCATCGGACCTGGCCGCTCACCTCCTGGCCAGCAGTTCCGCCGTGACCGGATCGGTGGTTCTGTCGACGTGCAATCGGTTTGAAATCTACTGCGAAGTTTTCTCCGGCACCGAGGTGGCGGCCGCCCGCTCCGCTGCCCTCGGTTCTGTCGGCCGCTGCACCGGACTGGCCGTCCAACAGCTCACGGCGCTGTTCGAAGACCACCAAGGATCCACTGCGGCCGAGCATCTCTTTGCCGTCGCCGCCGGCCTGGATTCCTCTGTTGTGGGCGAACGCGAAGTTGCCGGCCAGGTCCGCCGGTCCCTTACCGAAGCACAAGTTGCCGGTACCGCCAGCGGACGTTTGGTCCGACTATTCCAGGGAGCCTCCCGCACGGCGAAGAACGTTGGTGCCCGGACCGCGCTAAGCAGCGCCGGCAGGTCCATTGCGTCTGTGGCGCTTGACATCGCCGCCGGATCCGGGCAACGGGCCCTCGCCAACACCTCGGTGGTCCTATTCGGCACTGGAGCCTATGCCTCATGCGTTGCAGAGATCCTCAGATCCAGGGGGTGTACAACGATTTCCGTTTTCTCGCAGTCGGGCCGCTCGGATGAATTTGTCGCGGCCCGGGGAGGCAAGGCGCTGACGGCCCGGGAGTTACCCCCGGCCATTGCCCGGGCAGACGTCATCGTTGGCTGCAGCGGGGCTGGGGCACGCATCAGTGCTGCCACTCTGGCGGACTGGCGGGAGGATGCGGGACGTGCCGTCACTGTGATTGATCTCGCCCCCAGCCACGACTTCGATCCACAGGTGGCCGATCTGTCAGGCGTTGAACTGATCACTCTGGCGTCCGTGCAGCTCGCCGCCCCTTCGGCAGACATTGAGGCACTTCACCTCGCCCGGGCGCTGGTTCGGCAGGCCGCGCGTCATTTCGAGGAGCACGAGGAAATCCGCGCCGTCGACACCGCTGTCGTGGCGCTGCGCCGGCACATCCAGGAGGTTCTCGAAGCCGAGATGGAGCGGGTCCGGAAGCAACATGGCTGCGGCGCCCCGGCTGACGAGGTGAACTTTGCCCTGCGGCGCGTTGTCCGGCGTTTGCTCCATATCCCGACGGTCCGCGCCAGGGAACTGGCGGCGGCCGGCCGCCGGGACGACTACACGGCGGCGCTGGATGCCCTGTTCGGCATCAGCGTTCAGCCCACCAGTCCCCGCCCGCCCGGCAGCGGGAGGCTGGCCTGGCTAAATCAGCCGCGCTGTGAAGCGACAGAACCGGACACGGCGGCTTCGTAGCGTCGGCGGGCCCTGGCGCGTAACAATGCTCTTCACATTGATGCCCTCCCTTTCCGCCGCCGACGCGGATGTCCTAGGCTCGAAGCAGGTCACGAGTGCCAGCGCTAAACCCCGGTTTGCTGGCCGGCAACCCTCCCTTCGCGGCGGGGTGCCCCGGGTGACGACCTGGCCGGTCCGGAACGGACCCGGCAAGCGCGGATCCCCGGCACATGGGGTCCCTTTTCGAGCGAGGTCCCATGACGACTGCCACTTTTCCTGCCAGCTCCGGATTTGCCCCCGGAATCCACCCCGGAATCCACCCCGGTGCAGCCGCCGGTGCCGACGCCGGGCGCCCGGACGACGCGTTCGCCGTCGCCCGCCAGCCGCTCTCGGCGGTCACCGGCGCCGAGATCCAGGCGCCGCTGATCCAGGGCGGCCACGTCCGCTACGCCAATCTGGACTACGGCGCCTCCGCCCCCGCGCTGTCCGTCGTTTCGGCCTACCTGAACGAGATCCTGCCTTACTACGCTAGCGTCCACCGCGGTGCCGGCTACGCCTCCCAGATCAGCACGTCAGTGTACGAGAACGCCCGGACGATCGTCCGCGAGTTCGTGGGCGGACGCCCGGAAGACTCCGTGATCTTCACCCGGAACACCACCGACTCGCTGAACCTGCTCGCCGGTTGCCTGCCGGTCGCCGGCGGCGTACACACCGGCGAGGTGCTCTTCCTCGACATCGAACACCACGCCAACCTGCTGCCGTGGCAGGCCGTCCCGCACCGCAGCGTTGTGGCCGCCCCCACCGTGGCCGCCACACTGGAGCGGCTCCGCGGGGAACTGTCCCACGGCGGTGTCAGCCTGCTCGCCGTGACGGGTGCCTCCAACGTCACCGGGGAAATCCTGCCGATCCGCGCGTTGGCAGCGCTGGCCCACGAGTTCGGCGCCCGGATCGTGGTCGACGCCGCCCAGCTGGCCCCGCACCGCAGGATCGACATCGCCGCGGACGACGTCGACTACCTCGCCTTCTCCGGCCACAAGCTCTACGCGCCGTTCGGCGCCGGCGTCCTGGTGGGCCGGCCGGACTGGCTGGACGCCGGCACCCCGCACCTGGCCGGCGGCGGAGCGGTGCAGGACGCCCGGCTCGATACGGTCAGCTGGACCACCGGGCCGGCCCGCCACGAGGGCGGCTCCCCCAATGTTCTGGGCGCCGCAACCCTTGCCCGGGCCACCCAGGTGATCGCTGCCCTGGATCCGGAGCAGTGGCAGGCCCACGAGAACACCATCCGGTCGTTCCTGGTCGAGGGGCTCCAGCGGATCGACGGCGTCACCGTCCACCGGATCTTCTCCGACTCCGGCCTTGACGACGGCGGGCCTGACGGCGGCGGGCCGGGAAGCGGCAGCATCGGCGTCGTCAACTTCTCCGTGGCGGGCTACGACGCCGGCCTGGTGGCCGCGTACCTGTCCGCGGAGCACGGCATCGGCCTGCGTGACGGCCGCTTCTGCGCGCATCCGCTGCTCCGCCGGCTCGGGCTGCCCTCAGGCTCGCTGCGGGCCAGCTTCGGCGTCGGCTCCCGGCTGGAGGATGCCCAGCGGCTGCTGGCAGGGCTGGAGGAACTGCGGCAGAACGGACTGGGCTGGGACTATGTGGTGGATGCCGGCCGCTGGGTGCCGGCCAACGACTCCCGCAGCTACCCGCAGTGGGCGCCCAACACGCCCGGCACCGCCGGGGCGGCACCCTGCGGCCTGGGTTAGCGGACATTTTGGTTAGTTCGTCGGGGGTCCGGATCCGGGAGTGTGGGATGGCCGGGCTCAGGGACATGCCCCGCCCCGGGGCCAGCGGGCGGACATAGTGCCATTTTGCCCAGTCCCGGGTGCGAAGAATGGGCATGTCCCCCGGCAGGTGAAGGACCCGGTCCAGCCTGACCCCGACGACCCGGGGAAAATGACCACTAGCGGCCCGAGCTAGCGGTCTGGGCTGGAAACGCTCCTCCGCAGCGTGCGGTAAATTCGAAAGGTACCATCCGGATCTGGCCGAAGGAGATCGCACGTGACACGCGGCGGCCCCAAACTGGACCGCGAGCGCCGCCAGGAGCTCGGGCAGAGCTTCCAGGACGGCGGCGAACACTACCAGCGGGTCCGCCCCGGCTATCCCGCAGAGTCGGCCGACTGGCTGATCCCGGCCGGGGCGCAGGACGCTGCGGATATCGGCGCCGGCACCGGAAAGTTCACCGCCCTGCTGGTCGCACGCGGGCTGCACACCGTGGCAGTGGATCCGTCCGCCGGCATGCTGGACCAGCTGCGCCGGATGCTCCCGGCCGTCTCCGCCGTCACCGGCACCGCCGAACACACAGGATTGCCGGGCGAAGCCTTCGATCTGGTCACTGTCGCCCAGGCCTGGCACTGGTGCGATCCGCTCCCGGCCAGCAAGGAGCTCGCCAGGATCCTGCGCCCGCACGGCGTCCTGGGCCTGATCTGGAACCAGCTGGACACCTCGGTCCCGTGGGTCCACCGGCTCTCCCGGATCATGCACGCCGGGGATGTCCACAAACCGCATTTCACGCCGCCGCTGGGTCCGGAATTCACCGGTCTGGAGAGCCACCTGACCCGCTGGGAGGACCCGGTCACAACCGCGGACATCCTGGCGCTGGCTAAGTCCCGCAGTTACTATCTGAAGGCCTCGGAGCCGACCCGGACCAAGGTGCTGGTCAATCTCGACTGGTACCTGCACGGGCAGCTGGGCCACGGGCCCGGAGAGCTGCTGCGGCTCCCCTACCTGGCCCAGACGTGGCGCGCATTCCGGGCCTGACGACGTCGTCTCGTAACCGCTGCGCTCTTTCCGGCCGGATTGCGCGTTACCCGCGCAGAGGATTATCGTTTCGGTAGGCCTAACAACTTGTTGCAGGTATCTACAAACAATGGCGTGGGCCGCACCGCCAGCCCACACCGGGCGTCATGGCTGGCAAACCGACCATTCTCACGGCGGACCAGCTGACCAACCGATCCAGAGGGGCCCGCCGTGCTGGAAGTAACCGGACACCAACCATCGGCGCCGAAGGTGCGTCCCGGGCGGAAACCAGGCGCCCGCCGGGCCCTGCTTGGCCTGCTGGGCCCGGCGTTCGTGGCCTCGATTGCCTACGTGGATCCCGGCAACGTCGCGGCAAACCTCACCGCCGGTGCCCAGTACGGCTACCTCCTGGTCTGGGTCCTGGTGGCCGCCAACGTCATGGCCGTGCTGGTCCAGTACCAGTCCGCGAAGCTCGGTATCGTCACCGGCAAGAGCCTGCCGGAAATCCTCGGCGAACGCCTCAGGCCCGTCTGGCGCCGCGCCTTCTGGGTCCAGGCCGAAATCGTGGCCGCGGCCACCGACCTGGCCGAGGTCGTCGGCGGGTCCATCGCCCTGTACCTGCTCTTCGGACTGCCGCTCCCGCTCGGGGCCGTGATCGTCGGCGCGGTATCCATGCTCCTGCTGGCGGTGCAGGCGAAAAACCGGCAGCGGCCCTTCGAATTCGTCATCATCTTCCTCCTCGGCATCATCAGCATCGGCTTCCTGGCCGGGCTCTTCATCAGCCCGCCGGATCCGGCCGGCGTCGCGGCCGGGCTGATCCCGGGCTTCCAGGGCCCGGACACCGTCCTGCTGGCCGCCAGCATGCTCGGCGCCACCGTGATGCCGCACGCCATCTACGTCCACTCGGCCCTGTCCCGGGACCGGCACCGCCCCAACCCGCATCTGCACGTTCCGTTGCCCGCGATCACCCGGCTTGTCAAGGCCACCCGTCTCGACGTCGTGGTGGCCCTTGCCATCGCCGGGGTGGTGAACATCGGCATGCTGCTGCTGGCGGCGTCAACCCTTGGCGGCGTGGCCGGTACCGACACCATCGAGGGGGCCCACGCGGCGATTACGGCCAATCTGGGCCCGATTATCGGCGTCGTTTTCGCCGTCGGCCTGCTCGCCTCCGGCCTGGCCTCCACCTCTGTGGGCTGCTACGCGGGCGGAACCATCATGCAGGGACTGCTCAAGATCCGCATCCCGCTGATGGTCCGGCGCGTGGTCACGCTGATCCCGGCGGTTGTGCTGCTGTCCGTCGGCTTCGACCCCACCTGGGGTCTGATCCTCAGCCAGGTGGTGCTGAGCTTCGGCATTCCCTTCGTCCTGATCCCGCTGGTGGTACTGACCAGCGACAAGGTGCTGATGGGCCGCTTCGCGGACGGCATGCCGCTGCGGATCGCCGGCATCGTCAGCGTGGTGCTGGTGGTGGCGCTGAACGTCGTCCTGCTGTGGCTCACGCTCACCGGCGCCGGCTGACGGTAGGGTTGGGTCCGTGAAGACCGGTGCACCCTCCTCCTCGATTGAGGACTACGTCAAAGTCATCTACACCTTCACGGAGTGGCAGGACAAACCCATCAGCTCGACGCAGCTCGCGCAGCGCCTGGGTGTCGCCAACTCCTCGGTCTCCGAGATGGTCCGCAAGCTCAAGGACCAGGGCCTGGTGGACCACCAGCCCTACAGCGCCATCACCCTCACGCCCGACGGCGTCACACTGGCCCTGTCCATGGTCCGGCGGCACCGTCTGATCGAGACCTTCCTCGTCCGGGAGCTCGGTTACCGCTGGGACGAGGTCCACGACGAAGCCGAGCTGTTAGAACACGCCGTCTCGGACACCTTCATCGAGCGGATGGCCGCCAAGCTGGGGAATCCGGTCCGGGACCCGCACGGCGATCCGATCCCGGCCGCCGACGGCTCCGTGCTGATGCCGCCGGCGCACCGGATGAGCGAACTCGACGACGGCCACACCGGCCGGATCACCCGGATCAGCGATGAAAACCCCGAACTGCTGCGCTACCTTGCGGCCGAAGAGATCGATCTGGACGCCGACGTCGAGGTGCTGGGACGGAAGCCCTTCGGCGGGGCGCTCGTGGTGCGCATCGGCTCCGGCGGGATCCTGCGGGAATTCGACCTCGCCGGGGAAGTCGCGGCCGCCCTGTGGGTCCACAGCGGCGCGGCCCACGCCGGCTGCAGCGTCGACGGGCGCTAAGTGGCGGGCACCGTGCCGGAAGGCCCTGCGGTGACAGGCCCGGGGCCGCCCGGCTGGCGTGCGTGGGCGGCCGTCGCCGTCGGCGGCCTGCTCGGAACGGAGCTGCGCTACGGTGCCGGCCTGCTGTTCCCGGAGGCGTCCGGCGCCGTGCCGTGGACCACCCTGGTGATCAACGTCGCCGGGAGTTTTGTCCTCGCCGCCCTCACCACCCTCTGGATGGCGCGGCCCCGCACGGCCATCTGGCTCCGTGCCGGCCTCGGCCCCGGGCTGCTGGGTTCCTTCACCACGTTTTCCGCGGTGGTGTACTCAGTGGACCAGCAGTTCCGCGGCGGCTTCCACAGCATCTGGCTGGCCTATCTGGGACTCTCCGTCGTGCTGGGGCTCGGCGCCGCCGCGGCCGGCTGGAAATCCGGCATGGCACTGGCCGGCAAGGCACCGGCCGACGCGAGGGGCGCAACATCATGATCACCCCGCTATTGGTGGGCATCTTCGGGGTTGCCGGGGCCCTGCTGCGCTTCGCCGCCGACTCCTGGTTTGCGCACCGCCCCGGGCCCCGGGCGCACTGGCCGTGGGCCACCCTGCTGGTCAACGTCGCCGGGTCCTTCATCATCGGCCTGTCCATGGGCGTGACCGAAGAGCTGGGGCTCGGGCCGGAGTGGCGCACCGGACTCGTGACCGGTCTGGCGGGCGGCCTCACCACTTTCAGCTCCTGGACCACCGCCACGGTGCGGCTGGCCAGTGAGGCGCGGTACCGCGCCGCCGCGCTCAATGTCGCCGCCAACCTCGTCGCCGGGCTCGCGGCTGCGGCGCTTGGCCTTGCCCTCACCGCGTAGGCCGCCTGACTCCTGACTCGGGGACTACTCAACCCCGGCCGTCGCCGGGCGGTTGCGGATGCCGACGGCGGACGCCACCGCGCCCGCGAAGAACAGCACCGCGGTGACCACGACGGTACTGACCACGCCCGACGTCGTGATCCCCGGTCCGGTGATCAGCCCGGCGGCGGCGATGCCCACCAGCCCCGCGATGCGCGCCACTGCGTTGTTGACGGCGGAACCGATGCCGGCCTCTTCAGGCTCTACGGCACCCAGGATGGCGGACGTCAGCGGCGCCACCGTGACGGCCAGGCCCAGTCCGAAGACCAGCAGCCCCGGCAGGATCTGCCCGAAATAGTCCAGCGGCAGGCCCGCCCGCATCAGCAGCAGGAAGCCCGCCGCGCACAGCAGCGGCCCGGCGGTCATGAACCAGCGGGGCCCGTAGCGGCCCGCGAGGGCACCCATCCGGGAGGACAGGAGAAGCAGGATAACGGTGGGGGGCAGCAGGGCCAGGCCAGTCGTTGTGGCGCCCAGCCCGGCGACCTGCTGCAGGAAGAGTCCCAGGACGAAGAAACCGAGTGAGAGCCCGCCGTAGATCGCCGCCGTCGCAATGTTGCCCCAGCCGAAGTTGCGGACGGCGAAGAGCCGCAGCGGCATCATCGGAGCGGAGGTCCGGGCCTCGTGGCGGAGGAACAGGGCCAGGGCGGCCGCGCCGATCGCCAGCGGAAGCCATACCTGCGGGGCCGACCAGCCCAGGCTGCCCCGTTCGATGAAACCATAGACGATTCCGCCGAGGCCAATGACCGCCAGGAAGGTTCCCGCCGCGTCGATCCGGCTGCCGGGTGTGCGCTCATGGTCCAGTTCGTGCAGTTTGAGCAGCACCGGCCAGACCGCCGCGGCCGGAATAACGTTGAGGAAAAAGATCAACCGCCAGGTCCAGAGATCCACCGAGAGCCCGCCGAGCAGCGGTGCCGCCACAATGGCGCCGGACGTCCAGGCCGACCATCGCCCGATCGCCAGCGACTGCGCCGGGCCGGTGAAGACGGTCACGATCATGGCGAGCGAGCTGGGCACCAGCAGGGCGCCGGCGATCCCCTGCAGGCCGCGGAATAGGATGAGCGACTCGCCGCTCCAGGCGAGGCCGCACAGCACCGACGTGGCCGTGAAGCCGGCTAGCCCCCATTTCAGGACCCGTACCCGGCCGAACTGGTCCGACAGGGAACCCGCCACCAGGATGAGGGCGCCCAGGGCCAGCAGGTACGCATCCACCACCCACTGCTGGACCACCAGTCCGCCGCCAAGCTCCCGCCCGATCGCCGGCAGGGCGAGGTTGACTACCGAACCATCCAGGAAGGCGATGAACGACGCGACGATCGCGACGTAGAGGACGCGTTTCTCGACGGCGGTCATCGCCGCGGCGGTGCTTGGGGACATGGCAGCTGCCTTCCTCGCTGGCTCCTGTGCTGCAGTGCTGTGCGGGGGCGGCACGGGTCTGTGATGAGCCTAACACCGGGGCGCTGGGGCCGTCTGCCGGGGCGCTGGGGCCGTCTGCCGGGCCGTCCGGAGGCCTGCCGTCACGTATCGTTGAAGGATGATTACCCGTCGTGTTGCAGCCCAGATCCTCGACATTCCGCTGGAAATGGCACACCGTCACGGTATCCCCTCCCGCCTGAGCGATGCCGAGCTTGGCGCACTGCTGGACAATCCCCCGCAGTGGCTGGTCCAGTCCAAGGCCAACCGGACGGGCAAGCGCCCGGTATGGGTCCAGTTGACGTGTGCGGTCTGCGGGTTCTCCGAGGCCGCCCGGCCCAAGAAGTGGTGGCCGGACTTCACCTACGTTGTCTGCGCGGATCACCACTCGGATGAGATCCCGCTGCGCGGTAGCGGGCTGATCCGCAGCGAGTATGAGGGTGTAGGAAGCCGGTTCGTCGGCATCGTGGACGTCGCAGTGCCGAAGGCGTAACTTAAAGAGCACGGGGCCATCCCGGCCTCTCTGCCTTTAGGGAGGGCGCAATGCCTGACAAATCTCCGCACCGGCACCAGGCCAAAAAACCGGTGAAGACCATCAAGGAAAAACGGGCCGAGAAGAAGACCAAGAACGTCGCGGAAACGCATGCGGACCCTGTGGCGCATATCAAGAAGCGCTGAGCGTTCGCTGCACGGCAACGGGGCCGAGCGGTCACGGTGCTGAGCGGCACCGCAAGGACTGTTTGACACGCCAAAAAGGCCGGAAGCATCAGCTTCCGGCCTTTTTGTACTGGGTGTAGCTTGTACTGCGTCAAACTTATACGGGGTGGAGCTCCGTTTCCGGCGCTCCCATGTGGAGATGGGGGGAATTGAACCCCCGTCCGATGTCGTGTTGTCAGGGCTTCTCCGGGCGCAGTTCGCATCGGATTTTCTCGGCCCCTGCCATGCTGCGAACAGCTGGCTGATCCGGGCCCAGTCACCTAAGAGTCCCGTTCACCCCGGTGGCGGAGGTAAACAGCAGTGGCTATCTAAATGACGCCAGGATCCGGGGCAATAGCAACCTCGGGCTGACGGACTGTCTTACTGCTTAGGCAGCGAGAGCGAAGTCAGTGCGTTTTGATTCGGCACTTATTGGTTTGCAGACAGCGTTTACGAGATAATTCTGCATCCTCGGCCCGCTTCACCTGTCGCGACTAACATCGTCGAAACCGATCATCCCCGTATTTTTTTGTCAAACCGGCCAGGAACCAAGAGGTTCCTTCCCGGACTACTAAGCATAGCGCACACCTGCCCGGAATCATTCCCGCGGCGGGACCATTTTACAGTCCGGTGAGGTTCCGGCCCTGCGTCAGCGGCGGTTGCGTTCGCGCATGACCCGCAGGGCCTCGCGCTTGTCCTGCTGCTCGCGCAGCGTCTGGCGCTTGTCGTATTCCTTCTTGCCGCGCGCGACGCCGATCTCCACCTTCGCGCGTCCGTCCACGAAATACAGCTGGAGCGGAACGATGGTGAAGCCGGACTCGCGGATCTTGTGCGAGATCTTGATGAGCTCGTCGCGGTGCAGCAGCAGTTTACGACGACGGCGGGCAGCATGGTTGGTCCAGCTCCCCTGGTGGTACTCAGGGATGTGGATGCCCTCCATCCACAGCTCGTCGTTGTAGAAGGTACAGAAGCCGTCCACCATGGAGGCATGCCCCTCGCGGAGTGACTTCACTTCGGTACCCATCAGCGCGATCCCGGCCTCATAGGTGTCCAGGACGTGGTAGTCGTGCCGGGCCTTGCGGTTGGTGGCCACTACCTTACGGCCACTTTCTTTCGGCACGGTGGAACTCCTTGGATCGAGTGGTGGCTGGCGGAATGGCTGTTCCCAGCCGCCAGGGGGTCCGCAGCCGGTACGGCACGGAGCTTCCAGTTTACGGCAGAGCATCTCCGCAACCGGAAAGCTTACGCTCCCGGCAGATCAGAGCAGGTTTATCGGGTCCGCAGCCTGGCCGTTAAGCCAGGTCTCGAAGTGCGAGTGGCAGCCCGTGGAGTTACCCGTCGAGCCGACATAGGCAATCAGCTGGCCCTGGCTGACCTGCTGGCCCGAAGACACTGCGACGCTGGCGTTGTGGTAGAAGATCGTGGTCAGCGAGTTGCCCTGGACCACGCCGTGGGAGATCTTGACGTTGTTGCCGCCGCCGTCGCCCGCCCAGCCGGCCGAGTAGACGGTGCCCGCCGCCGGGGCGTACACGGGGGTGCCGCAGCCCGCGCCGAAGTCGATGCCGGTGTGCATGTAGCCACCCTTACCGTAAAAGTCGATGGTTCCCGGCGGCGTCGCGCGCCAGCCGAAGCCCGAGGTGATGCGGGCGCCGGGGAGCGGGCTGCGCAGGCCGAAGGCCGACGGCGCTCCGGGGGGCGCCGGGATGTAGGGAGCCGGTTTGGCCTGGTTCTGGCCCTGGGCGCGGGCGGCTGCGGCAGCCGCGGCCGCAGCGGCCTCGGCGATGCGGCGCTGTTCGGCCTCGTAGGCCTCACGCAGTTTGCGGTCCCGTTCGACGATTTCCGCGGCGACGGCGTCCTGCTGTGATTTGACCTGGGAAAGCTGGGTCTGGATGCCGGGCTTGGCGGCCTGCAGTTCCGCGTCGAGCCGGCTGGTGTCGGCAATGAGCTTGTCCACCTGAGCCTTCTTGGCCTCGGCCTCGTCGCGGGCGGCTTTCTCACGTGCCAGCGCGGCGTCGGCCTTGGCCTTGAGATCTTTGATCTCGGCTTCCACCGCTTCGAGGCGGGCCTGCGAGTTGACGTTGGTGGCGTTCTGCTGGGTGAGTTTATCCATCGCAGAGTTCTGGCTGCGCATCGCCTGGTCGGCCAGGTCGATTGTGTCCGTCAGGCTGCCGCCCTGGTTCGAGCCGAAGAACAGGGACAGGTTGGACGGCACGCCGCCGGATTTGTATGCCTGGGTGGCGATCTGCCCGATCAGCTTCCTGGTATCGGAGATCTTCTGCTTGTCCGTCTCGAGCTGCTCAGTGATCTTGGCTTTGTTCTGCTGCGCCAGGTCCACCCGGGCGGCCAGGGCTTCGACTTCCTTCACCGCGCCGGCCACGCGGCCCTGGGCTTCGAGAAGCGACTGCTGCGCGCCGGGAAGCTGGCCCTGAAAGAGCACCAGATCCGACGCGGCCTGGGCGATTCTGGAGTCGACGAACTCGAGGGACTGCTGGACGCGCGATGCTTCGTCCCGGAGCGCGGCCTGCTGGTCCTCAAGGTTTTCGGCGAATGCCACCGGAGTCGAGGCACCCATACCGGCGGCGAGGACCAGCACCAGCGCGGCGCCGATCAGGCGGCTGCGGCGGCGGAAAGAGCCGGCGCCGGCCTGCCCTGGCAGAGACGTCCGGCGAACCTTCGCTGTCATGAGCATTCCCTTTTCGTTGCGCAAGTTAGACCCTCAAATATCGGCGGAGGGTCAGGAGTGATGATGCCCCGGCCAAGAGTACACCCAGGCCGATCAGCGCCGGTGCCAGGATCAGCGTCTGGGCTGCGGAGATGAAGGCGGTGTCCGGGTATTGCTGGGACAGGTAGCCGCCGAGGAAGAAGTGCGCCACGGCCCACAGCGTGCCCGAGGCGAGGGCGGCACCGATGACCGCCGCAATCACGCCCTCCAGGATGAAGGGAAGCTGGATGACCATTTTCGAGGCTCCCACGAGGCGCATGATCCCCGTTTCCCGCCGCCGGCTGAATGCCGACAGCCTGATGGTGGTCGCAATCAGGAGGATCGCGCAGACGATCATCACGCCGGCGACGCTCACGGCCACGAGGGACGCGGCATTCATGACCGAGAAGAGGCGTTCGAGGAGCTGGCGCTGGTCAATCACGGTCTCCACGCCGGCCTGCGAGGAGAACGTCTCGCTGATGATCTGGTACTTCTCCGGGTCCTTCATGTTGATCCGGAAGGACGCCGGGAGCTGGTCCGCGCTCACCGAGTCGACAATCGGGGAATTGGAGAACTGGTCCTTGAAATGCTTGTAGGCATCGTCTTTGGACTCAAACTGGAAGTCGTTGACGTACTGGGCTACCGAGGGGGACTCCAGCAGTTTGCGCAGGTTGTCCTGCTGTTCGTCCGTGGACGGGCCGGCGGCGCAGCCGGGCGCCGTCGAGCCGTCGCTGCAGAGGAAGATGGCCACCTGGACCTTGTCGTACCAGTACCCCTTCATCTGGTTGATCTGCAGTTGCAGCATGCCGGCGGCGCCGACAAAGGTCAGGGATACGAAGGTCACGAGGATGACGGAAACCACCATGGACAGGTTGCGGCGCAGGCCGCTGCCGATTTCGGCGAGGATGAACTGGAGCCTCACAGCTGGACCTCCCCTGCGATGCGTGCCGCTGCGCGTGAATCCGCGCGCGCCTCGCTGCGGCTGGAGACAGCCGGTGCGGGGGCTGGTTCAAGTTCCCGGCCGCTGGCGTCCCGGAGGCGCCGTGACTGGCCCACCACCGGAATCATGGACGTGTAGAGGGCCTTGGCCTCGTCCCGGATCACCACGCCGTTGCGCAGTTCCACGACGCGCTTGCGCATCTCGTTGACGATGTCGTCGTCGTGGGTGGCCATCACCACGGTGGTGCCGTTCTGGTTGATCTTGTCCAGCACACCCATAATGCCCATCGAGGTGGTGGGGTCCAGGTTTCCGGTGGGCTCATCGGCCAGCAGGATGCCGGGGCGGTTGACGACGGCGCGGGCGATCGCCACGCGCTGCTGCTCACCGCCGGAGAGCTCGTGCGGCAGGCGGCTTTCCTTGCCTTCGAGGCCCACCGTCTTGAGGACCTCAGGAACGGTGTCGCGGATGACACTGCGGCTCTTGCCGATGACCTGCATGGCGAACGCGACGTTGGCGAACACGGTTTTCTGCGGCAGCAGCCGGAAGTCCTGGAAGACGACGCCGATTCCCCGGCGGAGCCTGGGGACGCGCCAGCTGGAAATGTTCGCGACGTTCTGGCCGGCCACGTAGACGGCGCCCGAGGATGCGCGGTCCTCCTTGAGGACCAGGCGCAGGAACGTGGACTTACCGGAGCCGGACGCGCCGACGAGGAAGGCGAATTCGCCACGGTCGATCTCAAGGTTGATCGAATCCAGCGCCGGACGCGCCGTCTGGTCATAGACCTTGCTGACATTTTCGAAACGGATCATGGCCCTAAGTACCCTGCAGGACGCGGCTGGTGCAGCACGGTTCTGCTGCCGGGGCGCGGGCTTTCTAGTGGGGGAAGTAGAGCTCCGGCTTCTCGACTATACGCACGGGACCCTGCGGATCGGCTGGAGTGCGGGGGCGTGTTGCCCGATTAGATGGGAGGGACGGGAGTGACGCAAGAGGCGGATGGGCAGCGCCGGGCCCGGGATACCTACTTTTCCGCGTTGCGGTTGTCGGTCCGCCAGCGGATGCCGGCGTCGATGAAGTCGTCGATCTCGCCGTCGAACACGGCGGAGGTGTTCCCCACCTCGTGTTCTGTGCGGAGGTCCTTGACCATCTGGTACGGGTTGAGCACGTAGGAACGCATCTGGTCGCCCCAGGAGGCCTTGACGTCGCCGGCGAAGGCCTTCTTCTCCGCGTTTTCCTGCTCTTTCTTGAGCAGCAGCAGCCGGGACTGGAGCACGCGCAGGGCGGCGGCGCGGTTTTGCAGCTGGGACTTCTCGTTCTGCATGGAGACCACTGTGCCGGTGGGAAGGTGGGTCAGGCGCACGGCGGAGTCCGTGGTGTTGACCGACTGGCCGCCAGGACCGGAGGAGCGGAATACGTCAACGCGGATCTCGTTATCCGGGATGTCGATGGAGTCCGTCTGTTCGATCAGCGGGATCACTTCGACGGCGGCGAAGGAGGTCTGGCGGCGGCCCTGATTGTCGAAGGGGCTGATCCGGACCAGGCGGTGAGTGCCGGCCTCGACACTCAACGTGCCATAGGCGTAGGGCGCCTTGACCTCGAAGGTGGCGGACTTCAGCCCGGCTTCTTCGGCGTAGGAGGTGTCCATGATGGTGGTCGGGTAGCCGTGGCGTTCGGCCCACCGCAGGTACATCCGCAGCAGCATGTCGGCGAAGTCCGCCGCGTCCACGCCGCCGGCGCCCGCGCGGATGGTGACCACGGCCTCGCGCTCGTCGAACTCGCCGGAGAGCAGCGTCACCACCTCAAGATCCGTCAGGGCCTTGCGGATGGATTCCAGCTCGGTGGCGGCTTCCCCCATGGACGCGGCGTCGTCCTCGTCCTGGCCCAGCTCCACGAGAACCTCAAGGTCGTCGATCCGCGATACGAGCGAGTCCAGGCGTGCGAGCTCGGACTGGCGGTGCGAGAGCCTCGAGGTGATCACCTGGGCGGCGGCGGGATCGTCCCAGAGATTGGGTTCGCCGGCCCGCTCGCTCAGTTCGGCGATGTCTTCCTTCAGAGCCTCCACATTCGAAACGTTCTCGATGGAGGTGTAGGTGGCGCGGAGCTCGCGGATTTCTGCGGGAAAATCAATGTTTGCCATGGTTTTTTAAGCCTACGCTATCCCCGCTGGCCGCCCCGACTCGGTCGCGGGCGGGTCTTCCCGGCCGCGCTACCGGCCGCGCTACCGAGCGCGGGCTTAGCCGGTGAGCCGGCTTAGCGGGTGAGCCGGGAACGCGCCGTCGAACTCGCCTCAATCCTGATGCCGTCGGGGACCAGAAAGTTGACCACAGGCGGGTGGACCGCGGCGCTCAGCACCACCACAGCGGTGGAACCGTCCGGGCTGCCCGTTGCCGGTGCGACTGCGAGGCCGTTGAACCGGGAGAAGGCTCCGTTGCGGTCCAGGTAGTCGCCGGCCGCGCTCCGGACGCGTCCGCCGTCCAGGACGGCGGTGGGGCTGCCGGCGGCGGTCTTGAGCTGTCCGAGGGTGAAACTGTCCGCCGCTGCCACCGAGGCGCCGTCGGCGAGCGAGAGCAGCTTCTTGTGCTCGATATAGACGCTGGAGGCGGCCGTGACCACGGTCGCGACGAGCAGGGCGAGCAGGACATAGCCGATGATGAGCACCGTCAGCTGACCGCCTTCCCTGCCGCCACTGGATTCCGGATCCTGGCCGCTCGTCAGCCGGTGCCACCGGTCCTGCGCCGCCGCGGGGTTCATCTGAAGCGTCCCACCAGCTGGGTGGCGGAGGCGCTGAGCTGGCCGGCGTTGAGGTGGAGGGCATCGCTGAACGGCACGAACGGCAGTGGCACGGTGAGGTGGACGGTGACGGTGACCGCCGAGCCGGCGGCCAGGCAGTCCGCCGGTGCACAGTCCGTATCCACCCTGGCGTTTTCCGCCGGGTGCCCGTAGTCGGCGAGCGCCAGGAGGACCGCCTGCTCGGCCGCGGCCCTGCCACTCGCCGCGTCCGGCTGCGCAACAAAGACCTTCGCCGCCTGGTCCGCGGCGCCCACCACCGCGAAGGAGCCGCCCTGGAGCTGCCCCACCGTGATGATGAAGTAAACCAGCGGGACCATGAGCAGCAGTGTCAAGAAGGTGAACTCGACGACGGCGCTCCCCCGTTCGGAACCATAGCCGTCGTCCGCTTGGCAGAGACTGTTCAGGGTTTCACGGCTGGATCGCTGCATGCCCCTTCACCTCCAGTATCCCCCGGGGGCCGATCAGCCCGATGACCGGCAGCGGGGCACGGACCGTCACCTCCAGGGTGCGGATTCCCTGGAAGCTGGTTTCGCTCGTGGTCACGTCCCTGGCAAAGTCCTGGTTGAGTGCCACGCCGATCAGCTGGGCGGTCCTGTCCCGGGCATCCGCCGAACCGCGGTCCGCCAGCGTGCCGTATCTGGCTCCCGAGGCTGCGGCGTCGATCAGGGTATTACGGACGTGGAGAGCCAAAGTGAGTTGGATGATGGCGAGAAAAAAGAGGGTCAGCAGACCGCCCACCAGGACAAAGTCCACCACGGCAGAGCCTCGCTCCTCGGCTCTGCCGGGGGTGTGGAGGACGCCGGCCCTGCGCACCCGCTACTGCCCCACCTTGTCCATGGCCTGGTTGAAGAGTGCTTCGAGCGCCGGGCCCGCGAGTGCAAGGAGTGCAGCGACCAGCACCGCCGACATCAGGGTGATCATCACCCAGCCCGGGACATCGCCGCGCTCCCGTTGGTCCCCGGGAGCGGCCGGCCGCCTGCTCCTCCGCGCCTGGACAGCTGCAGGCCGCCGGAGCAGCAGGCCGGACGTCCAGAACAACAATGCCGTGCGGATCCCGATGCTTTTCACTGTGTCCCCTTTTTCATGGTGCCCCGTTTTTCATGGCGTCCCCCTTTGTGGGTGGTTCGAGGTCTGGTCCTGATTCTGTGGATGCTGCGGTTCTTCTGCAGTACGTCTGCTTCTGTCCTGCTCCTAAAGGCCCAGACTGATGGCGGCCAGTCCCGGGAAAACGGCAAACACGACCGTCAGCGGCAGCACTCCGAACACGAGCGGGACCATCATTCCGATTTCCTTTTTTCCGGCCGACTCCATGAGTTCGCGCTTGGCTGTGTCCCTGACGTCCTGGGCCTGGGCTCTCAACACATCGGCAAGGGGTGTCCCGCGTTCCACCGCCACGATCAGCCCGTCCACGAAGCGGAGCAGCGGACCAAGGTCGGTCCTTGCCGAGAACTCCTGCAGGGCCTCCACGAGGGGCTTGCCTGCCCGGGTCTCGGCGAGGACCCGGGTGAATTCCTTTGACAGCTCTCCCCTGGCACTGCGGCATACCCGGTCCAGGGCTCCGGTGGCGCTCTCCCCGGCGCTGACGGCAAGGGCCATCAGTTCTGCGATGCTGGGGAACTCCGCCATCATGCGGGACTCGCGCTTCCGGATCAGGGCGCCCAGCAGATAGTCCCGCAGCAGGAAGCCGCCGGCGGCGCCGCCGAGGACGCCCACAACAGCAACGACGGGGCTGAATCGTCCGGCGGCGCCGAAGAGCATCGCTGCACCGACTGCCGCCATAAAGCCCCCAACACCCCAGAGAAGCTGCTCTGCCCGGAAGTCCACCGACGACTTGCTGCTCCCGGCCCTGGCCAAGCGGCGGTTCAACGCCGGGGCGCCGAGGTTGATCCTGCCCAACAACGAGACCGCGTCGCGGACAACGGGACGGAGGGTCCGTTCAAGCGGCCCGAACGGTGTGACGTTTCGCGGAGCCGTGCGCAGCAGCCGGGATTCCAGATTGTGGGACTTGAGCTGCGGCCCGATGCGCTCGGCGAAGGTGGTGGGCCGCATGAACGGCAGCCTCACCAGCAGCAGCCAGAGTCCGCCGCCCAGAACCACGCCGCAGACCGCGGCGCTCGCCATCAGCCCGGTCACCGGAGCACCCGTTCGTCTTCCGGGAGCGCTCCGATGCGCAGCATGATGGCGTACGAGACGAGGGAGACCGCGAGACCACCGAGAAGGACGCCGGCCCCGACCGGAGTGTTGTACGCGGCCACAGCTTCGGGCCGGCTCGCCAGCAGCACCAGGACGATCCATGGTGCAGCCACCGCGAGCCGGGCGGCGTTGACCGTCCACGACTGCCTGGCCTCGAGCTCACTCCGGGTCCGGGCGCTGTCCCGCAGGAACTCCGCCAGGGTGCCCAGCAACCGGCCAAGGTCCGACCCGCCCACCTCACGCGTCAGGCGGAGCGCCTCGACGATCCTGTCGGCCACGGGATCAGCCAGCCGGTCCTTGAGCCTGTTCAGGCAGGGATCGAACTGGCCACCCGATCGGTAGTCGGAGCCGAAGTCGCGGAATACGTGGCGGAGCTCCGCCGGGCCCTTGTCCCCCAACTGGATCAGGGCTTCCGGCAGCGACAGACCCGCCCTGATGGCGGAGCGAAGGTGATCGACGACGTCGGGCCAGAGCAGGCGCAGGACGGCGGTGCGCTTTCGGGCGCGCCACTTTACTATTGCCATCGGGAGCCAGCCGCCAAATAGCCCAAAACACCCCGCGATCGGCCATGACCGGGTCACGGCGAAGAACACGACGGTGGTGAATGCCCCCGCGCCGAGGCAGCTGGCCAGCAGGCCGGGGCCGCTGACCTTTTCGATCCCGGCCCGCCGCAGCAGGTCTTCCACCCTGCTCGTTCTGGGGTGGGGTTTCACCGGCTTGGGTTGTTCCCAGGCCGACCACCAGATCAGCAGGAGTCCGGCACCGCCCAGCATGCCAAGGAGCGGCGCCATCAGCGCTGCTCCAGTAGTGCGGATACGTCGTAGCCCGAGCGCGCAAATTTCTCGGCCGCCGGCACGGAGTTGGCTCTTGGCTCCAGCTGGCCGTCAGCCAGGGCGAAGACCATGGAGGATTCGATGATGCCGTTCTCCACCCTGCGGCCCAGAGACAGGATCTCGGTCACCTGCCTGCGGCCGTTGGCGTGCCGGCTGCAGTGGACTACGAGGTCGATGCAGGAGGCGACCGTGGGGACCACGAACGCACTTGCGTTTACCGTCAAGGCACTACCTAAAAAGTAGTGCCCCGGCAGGCTAGTAACCTCCGGGGCGTGACAATCAAGGACTAGTTGATTGTGAGCCCAGCATACCGGCTGGCACCCACATTTTGCGAGGCCGTCGAGCGTCACAGCGCGTTCCAGCCTCCTAGCGCAAACACAGTGAGTGCGCGGTTATCTCCACCGAACGCCTAGAACCGCCTAGGCGAGATCCCCGTTAGCTGCGGGCGTCCAGGCCACACCACAGACACGGCCCTAACCGGGGCGGGTCTACTCGTTGTGGGCGAATGACGCAGAGCGGAGACGGGGGCGGCGGGCTTTTTTGGGGAAGGGGATTCGTCCGGGGGAACTATCTCCCTTGGGAGTCCTATATCAGTGAAGGGGACCACGATGGACCTGCAGCAAATGAAATCGACGTTCGCCGGAAAGCACGTGAAGTTCACGGGCATGTTCAATAATGCGGACGGGCTCACCGGTAAAGTCTGGCGGGTCACCAACGGCGGCGTGTGGGTCACGCTCCCGGATGGTTCCCGCCAGCAATGGCACCCGGAAGACATCACGGTTGTCCCGGCTCCCAATGTCCGTGCCCCGCGCTAGGCTCACCGCGTCCGCTGGGGACGCAACCGCACAACAGCACCAACAGTCAATCCACCACAACAGAACGGTCTCCACCATGAACAGCACCGCTACCCTCTCCCCCATCGTCTGCGCCACCTGGTGCGAATCCGGCGCCGGCCACGCCGATGTAACCCACACTGATGACCAGATCTGCTTCGGTGAGTCACTGGAGATCCAGTTGCCCGCGACGGATACGGGCGCACCGGACACGCTTGAGCTTTACCAGGCGCAGGCTGCCGGCGGGCCCGTCGAGGTGCGCCTCTCCCACAACGGCGGCGCTGGCCCGGCGCTGGCACTGGGCGACGTCGAACAGCTCCGGGATGAGCTGACGGCCATCCTGACGGCGCACAGGGCGGACACGCTGATAAGCGCCTAGACGCGGCTGTTGACCAGCAACGCGACATGGCCTTGATGCACCCGCATGGGCCACAGCAGCCATATCCTGATTCAGCACACGTCACTTCACACAGGGGGATAAATTGAAAGCACGAATCATTGGGACCATAGCTTTACTTCCGCTTATGCTCGCCGGTTGCGGCGGGACGGCGCAGAGCACCGCGACGGCGCCGTCCGTTGAGCCCGCGGCCGGAGGTTCCGCAAGCGCAGCACCCTCCCCGAGCGCATCCGCAGCTGAGGCGAAGTCGCCGCGTGGCAATATCGTCAAGGTTCCGGGCCAGGGGGCTTCCGTCACGGACAAGAATGAAACCGTGGCTAGCTTCGTCATCAACTCCGTTCAGATCGATCCGGCGTGCACCAACACGTCGGCCATGCCCTCTAAGAACGGGCATTTCATTGTGCTCGATGTATCGATGGAGACAACGCCTGCACTAGCGCAGTCGGTCAATCCTCAGTTCGGTCTCGCGGGCTATGGCTGGAAGGCGATCGCAGACAACGGGACCACCTTCAACGGTGACCTCGGCACCTTTGAGTCATTCATGTGCCTGCCGGAGGCTGAACGCTTCCCGTCGGCTCTCGGTCCGGCAGAAAAGGCAACCGGAAAGATTGTCCTAGACGTGCCAACTCCAACGGGCGTTCTGGTCCACAAGCAGGGCTTCATGGCCGCCGGCTGGGAATGGGCATACCCGGCAAAGTAGTCAGTGACAGAGAGCCCCCGCCAACATGCATAGTTGGCGGGGGCTCTCTGCGTCGCGCCAGTGTGCACGCCACGCCGTGCGGCCAGTGAGGACTACCGTCAGGCGGGGGTCTCCATCTTCAGCAGGCGGTACATGCTGGAGACGCTGACCTTCGCGGCGTCCGCGATCTCCTGCGGGCTCATGTCCCCGGCGGCGTGCCACCGCTTGATGTCGGCAACCTTCTTGGCGTCGTACTTCTTGGGGCGGCCGCCGAGGCGGCCGCGGGCCCGTGCTGATGCGAGGCCGGCGCTGGTGCGTTCCCGGATGAGTTCCCGCTCGAACGTGGCGAGGCTGGCAAAGATGTTGAACACGAGCTCACCGTTTATGGTGCTGGTGTCGATGCCCTCATGGATTGAGCGGAAGATGATGCCGCGTTCCTTGAGCTGGGCAACGAGGGTCACGAGGTGCTGCATGGAACGGCCGAGGCGGTCCAGGCGCCAGACAAGCAGGGTGTCACCCTTGCGGAGGTAGTCCAGCATCTTGTCCAGCTCCGGGCGTTCGGTCTTGGCCCCGCTAACCCCGTGGTCCGTGAAGACCCTCACGGCGCCGGCCTTTTCGAGTGCGTCGAGCTGCAGATCCGTATTCTGGTCGGCGGTGCTAACCCGAGAGTATCCAACGATGCTGCCCATCATGTCCCCATTCCTAAAAACTCATCCGCGGCTCTTGGTATTGAGAATAGCTTACGGCATGAGTTTTGGCAATACTGGGAGTGCCTAGAACACAGCGAAGTTGCGAGTTGCGGGAACGGCTTCGATGGTTCCCGGCAATCGTTCGTTTTTGGCAAGGCGGCCGGACACGACAAAGCCCGCCGTCATAAAGGGGGGATCACGACGGCGGGCCGGTCACTGCCGATAATACGCCGGGCAGGTGCGCTTAGCGCGGTCACTGGGATGCAGCGCGGAACAGCGCGGTGCGAACGGTTCGGACGCCCGGCGCTTTTTGGGGTTCGGACCGTCCGAAGGCAGACGGCGAGAAGCGCCCGCCGGTTCAACCACCTGGCGGGCGCTTCTATGGCCCAACGCGCACCTGCGCCCGATTTCCCCCTTCGACCGGTCGAACCTACACAGCAAAGGGGCCCCGCCGGTTTGACCACTAGCGGGGCCCAATGCGTGCACGTGCGCGTAAGGGAATGACCGGTCAAAACCTAGTGCGTTGCGGCGGCCCTGAGCGCTTGTTCTGCGCCTTCGAGGTATGCGCGGCCTTGCTTGCTTGAGTCAAGCTCTCCCGTGTCCAGCTCCGCGATAACTGCGGCCAGGCTGTCGGCGGTGCGTTCCAGTTCTACGGCGTCCATGTCTACCCTCCTGCGATCGAGTATGCCAGCGGTTCCGGTTCGACGGCAGGAGCGTCCGCTGACGGCACGTTGGGCAACACCGTGCGGGCCGGGAGGGGTTCCCGGCCCTCCAGTGCCCTGAGGCGGTTCTCCTGGTCCCGTACGACGTCCAGCAGGGCCACGGGCAGCAGGTCGTACCGTAGACCGTCGATCTTGCCGTCAAACCAGATGACAAGCTCCGGGAAGTGCTCCGCTACCTGCTCGGCAATGAGTCCGTACTCGTCGGCGCCGCCGCCGACGCGGTCATAGATGACGGGCTGCAGCGCCAGGACGTTAGCGGGGTCCGTGTTGTGGGCCCGGACGTTTTCCTTGTACTGAATGGATGAGGTGTTGCGTCCGAAGTGGAAGCCGCCGTCATTGCCCACCCAGACCTGATAGAACGATGTGCCGGCGACGTTGTTGGTCCAGCCGTACTGCGACCCGTCAGCCTGGGCCGCGTGGGAGGCCTCCGCCGCGTTTGTAGCGTTCGCCACCGCGGACGTGACGTCTGTCCCGGCGTGCTGGTGGGTGGCCGGCGGGTAGGTCGCTGGCTTGCCGGACACGGTTGCCCACGTCGTTGCCTGCGCTCCTAGCTGTACCCATGTAGTGCCCACGAGGACCTCGACGCCGTACTGGCCGGGCGCGGAATTGTCGAGCGGCCCGAACCGTGCGACGGGGGTTGTGCCGGCGGCGTCGAAGACCTCGAACACTCCAGACTCGTCCATCGAGACGCCGATTGTCCCGTCGGGCCGGAGGGAGTTGATGAAGCCTTGCACGTCGATCCCACCCTTGCGGGGGAGGACTCCCATAGGCCCGAACGGGTTGGCGGCTCTAAGTTCCCGCAGTTCGCCTTCCAGTTCGGCGAACTTGCGCCCGATCCAGGCTTCGTCGTTGGGATTTCTGAATGCTCCGGGATTGACCATGTGGTCCTGCTTTCTGTGTGGGGTGGCGGGCCGCCGTGGCTTGAACTCACGGCGGCCAGCCGGTCTATGGGGTGGGAGGGCTCACGCCCCGGTGCATGGGGTGCTCTACGAGCCCGCGGGCGAAAGGCTGAGCCGGGCACCCTCCTGCGCGTAGTGCGCATTCAGTGCGGCCGTGATCGGGTCAACCGACGTCGACCCTGCAGCCTTGACCGCAAGGTGCGTGGCGGTCTGCTCGATGCCGGCCGCAACGACGTCGGCGTCCAGGGCCTCCGCAATGGTCGCGGCTGCCGTTCCACCAAGGACCTCCGCCCAGCGGGACTGAATGGACCGCCGCAACTGGGAAGCATCCGGCGCCTGCCATTCCCCCGCGCCCAATCCTGTCGATCGGGCCGCCGCGGACTGAGCGGCCATCCATGACGGTCCCCACTCGGCCAGGGCCTCCAATTGCTCGGGCGTTGCCTGGGCGACTACCTGATGCAGCGGGATTCCGGCGTCAAGGATCATCTTCACGCGCTCCCATCCGTCGCGGGTGCTGCCCTCGGCCTTGGGGATGAGCCGGGCGGCGTCGCGCTTAGCAATGTTGACGTTGGCGTCGAAAGCGGATTTGAGTTCAACCAGCTTCGCGCCGGCCGTGTCCTGGGCGCCCTTCACCAAGGATGCACGCTTTGCGGTGAGGCCGTCCGGGGTCAGGTGAGGGTCCGCGTGGGACTGGGCGGCCGCGACGGCGGTGTTCAAGTCGCGGTTGAGCTGCTCGATCTGGGCGGCAATATCGTTGAAACGGGCCATTATGTATCTCCTAGAGTCTGGGGAAGGTGGGGGTTAGGATGCGCGGTAGCCGGGCTGACCGGCAATGCTGTCCGGGTGCGGCACGTACCCGCTGCAGGCGAGGTCGTGGGCGAACGACTCGCCCGCGGTGCGGCGCTCGCACACTTCACAGGGCGTCTCGGCGTGGTCCTGCGTGACGTTCCGGTTGATGAAGTCCGGAATCTGGCCGGCGGCGTGGTTGTGGTCGTACTCGGCGAGGTGGCGGGTGTGGATCTCGTTGGGGGTCTCGTCGGACTTCGGGGCGGGGATGTTGTACTTCATGGGGTTCTCTTTCTGGTGGGTGTTGTAAATGGGTTGCGGCGTGGCGGTCATCGTCGGCGCCGGGTCATGCTCCGGATGATGTCCTGGACTTCTTCGCGGGTGTCACGTGCGGTACGCAAGGGCTCGATGCCGGTGATGCCGGGCTCATCCTCGACCGGCTGCAACCTCCGCGAGATATCGAAGTCCGCCAGGCTCCGGAGTATTTCGGGTACCGGCTGCCCGCGGCGCTCCTTGTCGGCAATGAGGCGCCCCATCTTGGCTCTCACCTTCGCCAGTTCGGCGGCGGCCGCCCGGCGGTGCTTGTTATCGACCCGGCGTTTCTTCCGCGCCGCGCCCTCCCGCAAGGAGTCCCCTGCCGCGAGGGCCCAACGCTGTTCTACGGCGTCCGCAGTCCCCGAAGGTGCGAGGATGCGGGCCAGAGCCTTGATGGCGTCCACAGACGGCCTACGCCTGCCCTGCTCCAGGCGTGAAATGTGGGTTGTGCCTATCCCGCACAATTTCCCCAGCCGCTCCTGGGTCAAGCCGGCGGCCTTCCGCATGGCCCGGACGTCCTTACCGAACGCCTGCAGGTGCTCGCGCTCGACTTCACCCACGAGGCCCCTAGTGTCCGTGTTTCCGTTCAGAATGGGCCTAACGGGTGCGGGTGCGCGGGACCCATCGAAACCGTTTCCATGCGTACGGGCGTCCGAACGTTCGGACGCAGAATCAGGCCTAACGGGCCCGCCCGCGCTTTTGGCATTCGTACCGTACGAACGTACGCGCTCGGTGCTGGTCATTTGTGGTCCTTCCGGTTCGGGCAGGTGGTTTCGTGTGCGAGGTCCGCACTCCATCCGTGGGATGAGTCGACGGTGGTCGTTTCGATCGGTACGCATTGCTGGCATTGGCTGGGGCGGATGTACGTCATGCTGCGGCCTGGGCTGCGTTGCAGGTGAAGCAGGCGGCGGGCTGCGGCACCCGGTGGAGTGCACACTTCGCGCCGTCGGTCTTGGCGGTCTCGTCAGTCCCGTCGGTTACTTTCAGGGGTGCCATGCCCATCCGACGCCACACGTTTTCGAGGTTGGCCCGGAAGTATCCGCGCTTGGAATCTCCCTGCCTGGTGGAGTGGAGTTTGAACGCGGTAACGAGCATCCGGCCGAGCCGCTGGGCGTTCAGTTCCTTGCCGTAACTGCTGGCCTGTCCCCACATAGCAGGGTTGTGCTGAATCAGTCGCTGGATGAGCACGGCGGACGGCGTGAAGGCGTCTCCGCTCTCCCATACGTCCCTTACGTCTTTCAGTAGGACCACCGCCGGGGGCAGGTGGTTGATTCCGTCTTCCTTGTCCATCTCTGCCTCCACAATGTCTCGTTTGATGAGTTCATCGGCAACGGCGGTCCAGTGCCCTCCTGCCGCTGCTGCGACCCGCTTTATGGGGTTCCAGCGTTCCTTGATGCGGCCGATGCATCCGGCCGGGAGTTCGGGGCGTACGGTACGGACGAACTCCCTTGATTCGTCTGCGGCCTCCGTCAGGCGCCGGCCGAGATCCTGGGCCTCTTCCTCGATCTCTTCCCAGTCGGAAGACTCCACCCGGCCCTCAAGGTCAGGCATGAGCAACACGCGGATGCAGCGTGACCGGGTATCGTCCGGGAGTGCCGGCGCGTTGCCTGCCATTGCTACCGGCGAGAATGTGGACATCTCGCTAACGTCCCATTCCCCGCCCTTGCCGGGCACGAGCACGGGGCGGGTAGCGCCGCGCTTGTATCCGGAGTTGAGAACCGCGATGAGGTCTTCAACGCCGGGCTTCTTCGGGTCAAGTGACCTGTCTACTTCATCAATGAGGATTGTCCGCATGGACTTGTTCAGCATCCGGGTAAGAAGTGCCGGCGATGAGAGCGAGGCCGCCTGTATCGGGTTCATGCACAGCCGTGAAAGGTGCTCGAGTACGGTCGTCTTCCCTGAGCCCGGCATGGATGAGTCCAGGATGAGACGCGGCGTGGTGTACGTCTCGAATGCAACGTGTGTGTGCGCTGCCCAGAGGGTGAGTAGGTCCAGGTCCAGATCATCCATGACGCAGACAAAGCGGGCGAGCCATGCCCTCACGTCGGTTAGTACCCTCTCAAGTGAACCGACGGGACTGACGTAACCGGCTGAATCGACGGTTTCGGACTCCGTAAACCAACCGACGGGAGTGACGGAAGCGACAGCACCGACGGGGGTTAGGCCAGCTTGCGCCAGTTCAGCATCTGTGAGCGGTGCGAACGTGCCGTTCATCGTCGGCCGCCCATCGAAACGTAGGCCGAGCCCGGCGCGGCCCGTGCAAGGAGAATGTCCATGAATGCGATTGTGCGGCGGATTGTGGTCCGGACGTCGGGCGCGTCTGCCATGAACTCAGTCATCTCGTCATCCGTCACTGTGCACGACCGGTATCTACCGGGACCAAGCGACACAAGACGACGTCAGCATCATGCCCGGCTTCAATGGCGCGGTCTACGGCTCGCTGGGCACTGCTAAGAGTCAGGAATACGCGGCGGCGGTTGGTGCCGTGCAACGTGCTGACCACGGCGACGTATGCGCCCACAACATGAAGCGCTGCACCCGTGAAATTGTCCGCGGTACCGTGTACGCTGGTGATATCTCCACTAGAGATTTTGATAACCGTCTGGTCTGCAGCCAGGCGGTTTTCGTTTGCCCGATTCATGAAGCACCACCTCTCGCGGGGCGGAGAATCACGGCGATGCGGTCCAGTTGGGCCGACGTGAGCGGCGGGAGTCCCGCAATGACCCGGCTTGCATAAGCCGCAATGGCTGGATTGGTGGCGGCGTATGTGCGGCTATCTCGTGCGGCCGGCGCTGTTTGCGTACACTTCAAGTGTTCCTCCTGCTCTCATGTAGGTGGATCTCCGGACGGTATGAGCTGTGACTTTGGCGAGTTGGCTCATACCGTCTGTGTTTGTCTGGGCGGCTGTTTGGTGTCTACGCATGGGCGTGATCTCCGAACACCCGGGCGGCGGTTGCCCAGTTGATGCGCAGGCTCCTTGGCCCCACGCGTACCGCCGGCAGCGTTCCCTCCGCTACCCGTTTACGAATGACCCACGCGGAAGTGTTGTAGCGCTCGGCCACTTGCCGGGCGGTTCCATACTCTTGCTGTGTCATGTTTCCTCCTAGTGCTCTTGCTGCCTATATGCCCCAGAGTACGTGTGATTTTGAGTGCAAGAACCGCATTTTGCACGCTGCGGAATCACTAGGAATCCAGGGCGAGATGCTCGGGTTACAGTCGCCTACAGTGGCTTACAGTCCCCTAGAGTCGCGGGCGCCGGAAAACTTTTCTAAAGATTCCTTATTGTCGGGCGGTGCGTTTGCAAGTGTTACGCATTGGGCATGGGCCATCGCCATAAACGGTCCTTTGATGGGTGCCTGAAAGCGGCCGCGACGTCGGCGGCGGTTCCGCGGGTTTCCGGGGTTGTCAGATTCCCGGAAGTCTTCCAACAATCAAAGCGCCAAAACGGGCACCGGGTAATGAGTTGATGGGAACGGCGGTCAGTCCTGGCCCTTGGCTTTGAACCTCACGCGCTCCGGATCGAACCGCCGCGGGGCGCTGATGCCCACCGGGTCAACACGGATCGTGAACATGGAGTCGATGACGGCACGGCGCTGTTCGATGTCCGCGGCGTCCCACCATGCCCTGACGGTCTCCGGAGTGCCGGAATGTAGGGCGGCAAGGCTGGAGCGCTGCAAGGCCGCGAGACGGTCCCCTGCCGCTGTCAGCAATGCGCCTACCCGGGCCGTGATGGTTTCGAGCTGCCGGGCGGTGATGGCGCCGTCCGCGTAGCTGTTGGCCGCTTCGTCCAGGCGGGCCCGCAATGCTTCGGATTCGCCCTGCAGTTGCTCCACGCTCTCGGCCGCGTCAGCACCGATCGTGAAGTGCTTACCGGCGTCCGGGTGGGATAGCTGCCCGATGACCACCTGCTCCACGAGATCCTCAAGCGGCTCCATTGTCTGGAAAACGTGGCCGGGCCCCGACGTCGGGCACTTGTAGTAGTGCTCGGCCTTGATATCGCGGCGGCCGGCCCTCCCGCGGCTTGATGATTTCATGGCGGCCCCGCACGCGCCGCACCGCACGATGCCGGACAGCAGGTGGCGGACACGGCTTGATGTGTTGGTGCGCCGCTCCGGGTTCTCCATGACGGACTTCACCGCGTAATACTCATCTTCCGTGATGATCGGCGGGAACACTGATTGCCCGATGACCTCGCCCTTGTAGATGGACAGCCCCGCGTTGCGTGCCCTGAACACGAGGTTCCGCAGGCTGGTGCTGGTCCACACCTGCCCGCGCCTGGTTTTGATGCCGCGGCGGTTCAAGTCGTCGACCACGCTGCCGATGCTGCGGCCGGTGAGTATCGCCGTCGTTGCCTTGCGGATCTCGGCGGCGTCGGCCTCCACGATGACGGGGTGACCGTCCACCATGTGCCAGCCGAACGGCACGGGCCCTCCGCTGAACTTCCCCGCTTTGGCAAGCTCCAGCTTCTTACGGGTGATTCTGTCGCTCTTGTGCTCCGACTCGTACCGGGCCCATGCGCCTAGTGTGCGGGCCACGGCGCGGCCGGATGGGGTGCTGAGGTCTATCTCCCCGGCCTTGACTGTCTGCGTGGTGACGCCGTGGGCCTCCGAGACGTCGATGTACGTCTCAAGCTCTCGGGGCGAACGGTGCAGCCGGTCCGTGTGCCATGTCAGGACGCCAGCGATGGTCCCGGATCTCATGCGCTCCAGCAGCTCGGCGTAGGCTTTGCGCTGGGCGCCGCTGTAAGCGCTGACGTCGTTGTCCACGAGCACACCCACGACTTCCCAGCCGAGGCGTTCAGCGAGGGCCCTGCAGTCCTGTTCCTGGCGTGCCACGCCGAGGCCGGCGCCCGTCTTGTCGGACGAGATGCGGGCGTAGATGGCGGCGCGGGGCGCGGGAGCGGCGGTCATGCTTTGAGTCTAGGCGTGTCGGTAGGTATTTGACATTGCCCGCACTGGAGATGTTCTCGCCGGCCAGCAGGGGCAGCGTGCAGATCTTGGTCACCGCGTCATGGGCCGAGTTTGCGTGGACGCTGCACATCCCTGGCAGCCCGGAATTTAGGGCGATGAGCATGTCGAGGCTTTCGGCTTCCCGGACTTCGCCCACCACCAACCGGTCGGGCCTCATCCGCAGCGCTTCCTTGACGAGCCTGCGCAAGGGAATCTCGCCCTCACCTTCGAGATTCGGCTGCCGGCATTGCAGTCCGACGACGTCGCGCAGCGGGAACTGAAGCTCGAAGATCTCCTCGACCGTAATGACGCGCTCCCGCGTGCCGATGCTGGCGGCAAGGCAGTTCAGCATGGTGGTCTTCCCTGCCTGCGTCGCCCCGGACACGAGGATGTTCAGACCGCTGGCCACGGCCGCCCCGAGGAACCGCGCCGCATGCGGGGTCAGTGTGCCGAGCTCCACGAGGTGCTCCAGCCGGCTGGCCTTGACCACGAACTTGCGGATGTTGATGGCCCAGTGCTTTCTAGTGACGTCCGGGATGACGACATGGAGGCGGGAACCATCAGGCAGTGCTGCATCCACGAAGGGGGACGACATGTCGAGGCGGCGCCCGGAGCTCTTGAGCATCCGCTCCACGAGGTCCTTGACGTGCTGCTCGGTCAGCGATACCGAGGTGAGCTCCGATTCGCCGTTGCGCGCCACATAGATCTCGTTCGGTGCGTTGAGCCAAATCTCCTCGATGGCGGGGTCGTCCAGCAGCGGCTGCAGGGCCCCGAACCCCGCCACGGCATCGAAGACAAATCTCCGGGCGGTCTCCAGCGGTCCGATGGGAGGGAGGGGCGCCAACAAGGCGCGTTCGTCATAGTCTGTGACTGCCGCCTCGACGAGGCGCCGCACCTCGCCGGCCTGCCGGAGCGGGTCCAGGCCGCGTCGCCGGATCAGCTCGCGGACCTCGTCCTCGACAATGCGCACAGCCTCCACAATGGCCCCCAATATGACTGCCGCCCTGTCCCCCGGGCGGTGCAATTGGGTTAAAGCTATGGGTGACGACCCGGCCAGACAAGGGTCTGTTCGGTTGTATGTGGAAAACTTTCCGCATTTTCGCAACAATTTTCACACAGGTAACACTGGAAGCTCTGTCTTCAGACTTTCGCCCCGTATATGGTTGGCGCGACAAGTCAGACATTCTCGAGTCCCGGACAGCCTTGCATTGCTCGGTCCCGGACGCGGGATCACCATGACACTGCCATGAGCGTGTTGTTCCGGAGCGGAAAATGAAGCGGACCCTACTTCCCCCCAATAGCCACCGCGGCAGCCGAGTTGGGGCCGTGCTCCTTGCCGTCTCGCTCATTGCAGGGCCCGGGCTGGCGACTCCGGCTGCCGCCGTCGAGCCGTCCCCGACGGCCACAGCGGCACCGGCCACAGCGGCACCGGCCACAGCCGCCCCGGCGACAGCGGCACCGACGACAATGAGCCCTACCACAGCGGCCCAGAGCCCCGGCGCCGCAGCCCCGGCAGAGGCGTCAATGCCCCAACCGACGACGTCACCCAGCAGCCTTCCTACCCCTGCGGTCAGAGACTCGCCGGGTTATCGCGCGGCTATGTCGAAGGCCACGAGCTCCGGTGGAGCCGAGATGGGACAGGGATCGCGCGCTCCGGGCACATTGCTCGACGAAGGACAAAGAGCGATGACCGAGGCGTTGACCACAGAAAGTACCTGGATGCCAACCTTTGGTGTTCAGGGCCTGGACGTCAGCGTCTACCAGGCCAGCGTCGATTGGGCGCATCAGTGGAACCTAGGCGCACGATTCGCCTACATCAAGGCCACCGAGGGCAACTACTACACGAACAAAGCGTTCGGAGCCCAGTACCAGGGCTCCAAAGCCGTCGGCATGATCCGCGGCGCGTACCACTACGCCAATCCCGCAGCGTCCTCCGGTGCCGACCAGGCGCGGATCTTCGTTCAGGGCGGCGGGGGCTGGAGCGCCGACAGCTTCACGCTTCCTCCCGTGCTCGACTTTGAGGGAAATCCGTATGCCGGCCAGACCATTGGTGGCTACTACCAAGGCAACACCTGCTACGACATGTCACCCAGCCAGCTGACGTCGTGGGCCCACGACTTCGGCAAAACCATGCAGGCTCTGACCGGCCGGCTGCCAGTCCTGTACACCACCACGTCGTGGTGGAACTACTGCGTTGGTGGCCCTTCCGGTTTCGGCCCCTGGCCACTGTGGATCGCACGCTTTCCCGGTTCACCCAGCGACAGTCCGGGAACCCTGCCGTCCAGCTGGGGCAACTACAGTTTCTGGCAGTACAGCGAGAAGGGCCCTTTTGCCAACGGCGGCGATTCCAACGTCTGGAATGGCGATTACGCCAGCCTCCAGCGCTTCGCCATGGGCACTCCCCCACCCGCGCCCACTGATAAGACCCGCCGGCTGTTGTCGCCCGGCGATTTCGACGGCGACGGTCACATCGACCAAATCCAGCGCCGGGCCGACGGCGAGCTTTGGTTCTACCCCGGCAACGGCACCGGACAGTATCTCGCGGGTCGGCGCATCGGTGCCGGCTGGGGAATCTATGACCGGATCATCGGCATCGGTGACTACAACTCCGATGGGAAAAACGACCTCGTCGCGCGGAAACTGGACGGATCGCTCTGGTTCTATGCGGGCACCGGAAGGGTGTCGGCTTCCAATGAGGGTTACCGCGCCGTCGTCAGGATTGGTGAGTTCGGTTGGGACGCCTTCGACAGCCTCCTCGGCGTCCGGGATTTCGACGGCGACGGCAAGGTAGATCTGGCGGCCCGCACACCGGACGGCAGCCTCTACCTCTACTCGGGGACCGGTGCCGGCCAGACCGGAACCGCGCGCAAAATCGACTACGGCTGGCAGATCTTTGACCGGCTCATCGCCGTTCAGGACTTCGACGGGGACGGCACGAACGATCTCGCCGGCCGGCGAAGCGACGGAACACTGTGGCTCTACTCCAACACCGGCCGCGCGGTACTGGTCAACGGTCGCCAGATCGGTGCGGGCTGGGGCATCTACGAGGACATCCTCGGGACTGGGGACAGCAACGGAGACCGGATGGCGGACTTCGTGGCAAGCACACCCACCGGGGCGGTCTATTTCTACGCAGGAACTGCAATGAGGGACCAGGGCTACCAGGGAGCTCGCAAAATCGGGGAGTACGGCTGGGGTGCCTTCAACGCCCTCGTGGCAATCCAAGACTTCAACGGTGATGGAAAAGGCGATCTCCTGGCCCGGAAACCCGACGGAACCCTGTGGTTCTATCCCGGCAACGGGTCAGGAGCCTATGGAAACCCGAAAAAGATCGGCGACTACGGCTGGGATGCCTTTGATTCCTTCGCCGGTGCAGGCGACTTCAATGGCGACGGCAAGAGCGATCTCCTGGCCCGGAAATCGGACGGAACCCTGTGGTTGTACCCCGGAACCGGGCGTGTAGATGCGGCAAGTAACGGGTATGCGGGTGCCAAAAAAATTGGCGCGTTTGGCTGGGAGGCTTTCGACACGATCACAGGGGTCGGGGATCTGAACGGCGATGGCAAGAACGACCTTCTGGCCAAGCACTCCAACGGCTCCTTGTGGCTCTACAAGGGGACGGGAAAAGTCGATGCGGCAAACAACAGCTTCCAGGATGCTGTGAAGGTCGGAGAGTACGGCTGGGAGGCTTTCGATCAGCTCCTTGGGGCCGGTGACGTCAACGCCGACGGCAGGAACGATCTTCTTGCACGCAAGCCCGACGGCACACTCTGGCTGTACCCCGGAAACGGCAGTGGCAAGCCCGGATCAGCGATTCGGATCGGAACTGGCTGGAATGTCTATGACAAGCTTCTCAACGGCTGGAACCTCAACAGCGACGGCCACCCGGATCTTGTCGCACGGCGGCCGGACGGCTCCCTCTGGGCGTACTCCGGAACCGGCATGAAGCCCAATGAGGGTTATCTGGCCCGCACTCTCGCAATGGTTCTCTGAGCAGCCGTTGCCTCGGGGCACCGGAACGCGGTGACCCGAGGCTGAGCGGAAGTGCCGCCCGGACTGACTTAGACTACATAGAGTTATGACCTGAGGCAGACCCGTGAGCAGCAGGTCCGTTGCCCGCCATCCCCTGAGGAGCCCGCACCTTGAAGCACGCCATCACGCGGCCCGCCGCCCTTGGCATCGAGTCCATTCCGACGACAGATCCAGCCGCTCATCCTGTCCCTCGCGTAGTGCCTTCCGCCAGCGATCGGGAACGCCGTGCACCCGTCGGACTGGGCAAGCCATGACACCTACGGACGCGACGGCGGCGAAAAAGCCCCGGGGGCTGCTGGGGAAATTCTTTGGCCACAGCGCCGTCCGCTACCTGATTGTGGGCGGGCTCTCGTTCGCCGTCGATTTCGGCCTCCTCGTTCTTCTTCGCGAGCTATTCCGCTGGGAAGTCGGGCTGGCCAGTGCCACCGCTTTTCTCGCTAGCCTCGGGTTCAATTTCCTGATGCAGCGAAAGTTTTCGTTCGACTCCGCGCACCGGACCCACGTCAGCATGATCCGCTACGGACTGCTGGTAGTTGCCAATACCCTGGCCACGGTGCTCATTGTGCAGTGGCTGACGCCAACCGTCGTAGGGTATATGGGCGGCAAGGTCATCTCCACAGCTGCCATGACGGTCTGGAACTACTTCCTCTACCAGCATTGGGTGTTTGGGAAGAGAGCGACCCATCACGGCACCCAGGAACACAAGCACCTGCAGGCTGACGACGTCGAGTCGACGTCGGCCGGCGAACCGCAAAGTACGCTGCCGGAGTCGGCCCAGGAACCACGGCACAACGAGTAACTCCCGGACTGGAATCCAGTCCGGGAGTTACTCAGTTCTAAAGACGCGGCGCTATACGGCGCTTCGCAGGTACTCCGCGAGCCGCTGCGAGGCGTCGGCAGGGGCAAATCCTGTCGCCTTAATCTTCTCCAGCTCCAGGACACTGTTGAGCGGCCGTGGCGCCGCTGATTTCCCCCGGAAGTAGTCTTCGGTGGAGACCCCCGTGACGTCCTCCCGCGCAGCGCCCACCAGCTCAAAGACCTCTGCTGCGACGTCGGCCCACGACTGGGGCTTGCCGTCGTTGGTCACGTTGTAAATGCCGAAAGGAGCCTTGACCTGTAGGAGGTGCTTGATGCCCGCGGCAAGGTCCCCGGCGAAGGTCAACCGGCCGATCTGGTCATCGACCACCGCCGGGGTGATCCCCTTCGCCGCCAGTGACGCCATAGTGCGGACAAAGTTCCCGCCGTCACCGATAACCCAGCTCGTACGGACGATGTAGTGGCGCGGCACCGCGCCGACGGCGGCGTCCCCCGCGGCCTTCGTCTGGCCGTAGACGCCCAGGGGCGCCGCCCCCTCGTCCTCACTGTGGCTCTTCATGGATCCGTCGAAGACGTAGTCACTCGAGACGTGCACAAGCACGAGCCCGTAGCGCGCGGAAATCCTTGACAGTTCGGCCACGGCAGCCACATTGAGGGCCCACGCGGTGCGGCGTCCCACCTCCGTTTCCGCTTCGTCAACCGCTGTGTAGGCCGCCGCGTTAATGATGGTGGAGTACCGCCGCCAGTTCCGGCTCGTGAACGAAGCAGGATCGGCCACGTCGAATTCGCTGCGGTCGGCGAACTCCACGCTGGTATCGCCGGCGTACGCAGCCCGCAGTGCTTTGCCCAACTGTCCCCCGGCCCCCAGCACCAGCGTGCGCCTCGGTGTCATCGGAACGACGTCCTTTAACCTCGGGTGCGCCTTGTCCTTGTCGGACAACTCTGCCCGGTCCAGGGGAACGGGCCAGGGAATGCTGACGCTTTCGTCAGCGAGGTTGAGGAAGGTGTATTCCGCATCCGCGGACCAGTGATCATTGACCAGATAAACGTAAGACGTGTCGTCTTCGAGGGTTTGGTATGAGTTGGCGACTCCCCGCGGAATGAAAATCGCCTTGCCCGCGTCCAGTTCGGCAGTGAAGACGGCGCCGAAGGTCGGGCCCTCCCGCAAGTCCACCCATGCACCGAAGATGCGCCCGCAGGCCACCGAGACGAATTTGTCCCAGGGCTCGGCATGGATACCGCGGGTGGTCCCCGCCTTGTCGTTGAACGAGATATTGTTCTGGACCGGCCCGAAATCGGGGAGTCCGGCGGCCAGCATTCTTTCGCGCTGCCAGTTCTCCTTGAACCAGCCGCGGTTGTCCCCGTGGATCGGAAGGTCAAAGAGGAGAACCCCCGGGATTGGGGTCTCCGTTACAGAGAGCTTCTTATGAAACTCCATCCCTACTGGCCCTGCTCCTTGTACTTGGCTTCGGTCGCAGCTTTCTGCGGCCGCCACCAGTCGCCGTTGTCCAGGTACCAGGCGATGGTGTCTTCGATGCCAGCATCGAAGTTCGAGAACTGCGGTTCCCATCCCAGTTCGGTTCGGAGCTTGGTGGAGTCGATCGCGTAGCGCAGGTCGTGCCCGGGCCGGTCCACCACGTGATCGTAGGCGTCCATGGGCTGGCCCATATGCTGCAGGATGAGTTCGACAACCTCTTTGTTGTTCTTCTCTCCATCAGCGCCGATCAGGTACGTTTCGCCGATCAGGCCCCTGTCGATGATCGCAAGCACGGCGGCGGAATGGTCACTGGCATGGATCCAGTCGCGGACGTTCTCGCCCTTGCCGTACAGCTTAGGGCGGATCCCGTCGATCACGTTGGTTATCTGGCGCGGGATGAACTTCTCCACGTGCTGGTAGGGCCCGTAGTTGTTCGAGCAGTTACTGATCGTCGCCTGCAGTCCGAAGGACCGCACCCAGGCCCTGACCAGCAGGTCCGACCCGGCCTTTGTCGACGAGTACGGGCTTGAGGGGTTGTACGGGGTGTCCTCCGTGAAGCGCTCCGGATCGTCCAGCTCGAGGTCTCCGTAGACCTCGTCGGTGGAGATATGGTGGAAGCGCTTATTGTGCCTGCGTGCGGCCTCGATAAGGGTATAGGTCCCGATGATGTTCGTGTCCAGGAACGGACGGGGATCGTGCAGTGAGTTGTCGTTGTGCGATTCTGCGGCATAGTGCACAACGATGTCGTGGGCGGCTACGAGTTCGTCCACCAGCGGCTGGTCGCAGATGTCCCCCTTCACAAACCGGAACCGGTCGGCCGGAAGATGCTTGATCGAATCCAGGTTGCCCGCGTAGGTGATCTTGTCAAGGACAGTCACGAAGTTGTCCGTGGCGGACATGACATAGTGGACAAAGTTGGAGCCGATAAAGCCGGCGCCGCCGGTTACTAGTAGTCGCTGCATAGTTTCAAAGGTTACCGGATTTGGCCGATGCGCAAGGTAGCGGGAAAGATGGCCTCTATGCGCGGAATCATTTTGGCCGGCGGAACCGGCTCAAGGCTCCATCCGATTACCCTAGGTATCAGCAAGCAGCTGATGCCGGTGTATGACAAGCCAATGATCTACTACCCGCTCTCCACCCTGATCCTGGCCGGCATCCGGGACATCCTGATCATCACCACCCCTCACGACGCCGAGCAGTTCCAGCGTCTTCTGGGGGATGGCTCGCAGTTCGGTGTCAGCATCACTTATAAGCAGCAGCCTTCCCCTGATGGACTGGCCCAGGCGTTCGTCCTGGGTGCTGAGCACATTGGCAATGAGACCGTTGCACTGGTTCTCGGCGACAATATTTTCTACGGTCCGGGGATGGGCACCCAGCTGCGGCGTTTCGAGAACATTCAGGGCGGTGCCGTCTTCGGATATTGGGTGTCCGACCCGAAGTCATACGGTGTTGTCGAGTTCGATGCGAGCGGAAAGGCCATCTCCCTCGAGGAAAAGCCCGCCAAACCTAAGAGTCACTACGCCGTGCCGGGCCTCTACTTCTACGACAACGACGTCGTCGAGATTGCCCGGAACCTCAAACCCTCAGCGCGCGGCGAACTGGAGATCACGGACGTCAACCGGACCTACCTCGAACGCGAGAAGCTCCACGTTGAGATCCTTCCCCGCGGTACGGCATGGCTCGACACCGGGACGTTCAATGACCTGAATGATGCGTCTAATTTTGTTCGGACAACAGAAAACCGCCAGGGGCTGAAGATCGGCGCCCCCGAGGAGATCGCATGGCGGCTGGGCTTCCTCAGCGACAATGAGCTACGTGAACGGGCCGAACCTCTATTGAAAAGCGGGTACGGCAGCTACCTGCTTGGACTACTGGAAGACGGTCGTTGATCCAGCCGACGGTGTGTCGTCGACAGGACGCTGACCACGCGGGCGACGAGCATCCGGCCGGCCGGGGCCAACCGTCCGGCGGACGTCGAACGTTCTGGTGGGCCTTCCTGGTGCTCATGGGCCTTTCCACCGCATGGACCTTCGCCAGCCCCCTGATGGGTGTGCCCGACGAACCCGCTCACGTCATTAAGGCCGCGGCCGTGGTTCGTGGCGAGCTGACGGGCCGTGAAATGCCGGGCGGCGGCGCTTTCCAGCTCGTTACAGTGCCGGCGGGAATCGCCTACTACGACACGTTCGGGTGCTTCGCACAGAAGAGGGAGACCACGCCTTCCTGCGTCCCTCCGTTCAGCGGTGACGGGAGCGCTCTCGTGGACGCGCGGACCTCCGCCAGCAGCTACAACCCGGTCTACTACCTGGTCGTAGGGCTGCCGTCGCTTGTGAACAACGGCGCAGCCGCCGTCTATGGGATGCGGTTGGTCAGCGCCCTGTTCAGTTGCCTCTTCCTGGCTTCTGCTTTTTCGGCACTCTCACAGCTGCGGCGTCGGAAATGGGCCGTGACCGCGACAGCTGCGGCGATGACGCCGATGGTTTTGTTCCTCAATGGGGCCGTGAACCCGAATTCCTTGGAGTACGCCACGTCGGCTGCGCTGCTGGCCAATCTGGTGCTGCTGCTGGAGCGCTCAGCTGACCCGCGAGCCTACCGGAGCTACGTCCCCGTCATCACGGCAGCGGCCTGCGTGCTTGCCAACACAAAGGGCCTGTCCCTCCTCTGGCTGGCTCTCATGGCCGTCACGGCCTGCATTCTGGGCACCTGGCCACAGATCAAGACGCTAAGCCGCAACGCCTGGGTGTGGGCCGGAACCGCCGCGATCGGGGTGTCCTGTGCCTTCGCGCTCTACTGGATCACTCAGCATGACAGCCTCTCCAGCAACCCATTCGAAGCAGCAGGCTCCTCCCCCATGACCGGGGCGGAAATCATGCTGGATAGAACCTTCGACTACGCGACCGGATACGTTGGGCATTTTGGCTGGTTGGAAGTGTCGGCACCAATGGGCGCGTATGTGTTCTGGCTGGGACTCGCCTCCGCACTCACGATGGCTGCCGTCGTCCTGGCCCGGGGCCGTGGCCGGGCCGCATCGATTTTCCTGCTCGCCGCCCTGCTGCTGCTCCCGCCGCTGCTCCAGGCCGAGGCCGTTGAGACGATGGGCATCGTCTGGCAGGGCCGGTATATCCTCGCGGTGTTCGTTCCGATGCTGATGGTGTGCGGCTTGGCGCTGGACCGTGCGGATCCGCGTGGTTTCTCGCCGCAGGCCGCGGCCATCCTGAACGCTACCGTCGTACTCGCTGTCGTATTCCACCTCTGGACCTTTATGCAGACGCTGCGGCGCTATGTGACTGGATTGACGGTGGACCGCCGCTGGATCGAGATGATCACCGACCCTGCCTGGCAGCCGCCCGGCGGCACGGTGCTGTGCGTTGCCGGATTCACCGGCGCGCTGGCCCTTGCATTGTGGCTGCTCCGCGCAGGAGTCCGTACGGAGCGCCGGCACGCGCTGGACGGAGCCCGCAGCTAGCCAGCCAGCCGGTTGGTAGGACCGTCTCCCCGGTGGCGATCCTCCGAGGGGTGGTTGCAAGAAGTGTTGCGCTAGTCCAGGCACCACGCCGCAGCGTTTGCCGGGAAGCGAGCCCGGGCCGGGCTTTTTCTCACGGACGGGGACTTCCGTGCAGCAGATACCTCATCGCCCCTCGCCACGGAAATGGTCCGCGGGCATGGCGATCAGAGAGTGCGCCATCCCCGGTGCTGTCAGCACACCGGGGCTCCGGCAATCAGGCTCCTTGCGCGCTGACCTCAGCGGACGGCGTAGACGTAGGCCGGTTTTCCCGTCCACTGAAGTTCAGAGTCCAATGTCAAACACGCTGCCTCCAAGGGCTGCGAGGAGACGATCTTGTCAAGGTTTGGCCAGACGCCTTTGAGCTCGCAGGGATCTATGCCCACGCCGACAGCGTCGAAGTCGTTGGTCCACCAGGACTTCGGCTGTCCGGGTGCCCAGGAGAAGAAGATATAGCCGCCGCCGCGGTTCCACTTATTGGAGAAGGCCGATTCGGGGTCCAGCTTCTGCCACTCCTCGGCGTCGGGACCGGACCGCTGGAGTCCGGAGAGCGAGGGAATACCGTTGGCCATCAACAGGGAGTTCAGTGCCCCCGAGTCGGCTGCCCAGACCTTGCCTTCTGCCCGCACCGCCGGTGCCTGCGCCGCCACGGCCTTGGCGGTGTCAGAAGCCCGCAGGTCGCCCAGGCCGGCAAGCACCGGGTTCGCCCGGGCGACGGGGAGCGACGCCAGGACGATGCAGAGCGCCAAGGGCCACAGGCGCTTGGGATACTTCGTTACGGCAGCAACGGCCAAGCCGACTGCGGCCGCCACCAAAACAACCAGTGCGGTTGAAATCGACGGCAAATCCGACGCTTTCAGCAACGACGCCGCGTAGCCCGTGGCCAGACCACACGCCGCACCGGCCAACAGCGGGATGCGCCATGAGGCGGGTGGAGACCAACGGCTCAGCAGGAGGCTGACGAGGACCACCGCGAGCACGCCCACCACCTGGGACGCCCGCGGTGCGGTGATGAGGTTGAGCAACGGCAACTTCTGGCTCGTGGGGCCGAGGTCAAGGCTGATCCAAACAATCCATAGCGCCGACCACGTTCCGAACGTCCATTCCGCGATATTGTCCCGGAACGTCAGCCGCCACTGGGCGGCGAGGAGGATGATAAGGATCCACACGAAGAACACTGTGAACGAGGACGACAGTTCACTCGCATTGATGCCCACGGGTTCACTGAACTGCAGCGGTCCGAGCGCCGGCGCCCCGAGAATGCGTCCGAGGGGCTGCGGATCCGCCTCAGACCGCCGCATTCCCGGATAGACCGTGTTGAGCAGGGCTTGGAGGCCTTCCCTGTTCTCCAGCAGCGTCCCGACGCCAAAGACCACAGCGGTGCCCCCGGTAATGAGGATGGACTTCAGCCGGGGCACCCAGCCGCCGCCGCGAAGGAGGATCCACAACGTGGAGGCGATCAGGACCGGGAGGCCCAGCAGCAAGGACCAGGGTGCGTAGAACGTGGGCAGGCCCGCGATCAGGATGCCTCCAAGGACCGCCATGGCTGCCGGGGCGAGGCGTTGTCCTTTTTGGAAGCGCTGGAAGGCGGCGATCATAAGCACGCAGCCGCCTAGCGTGTAGGCGATCAGCGCTACCGGCATCATGGACCACCACGCGCTCGACGGCGACAGCACGATCAAAATGGCTGCAAACCAGCCGTAACGGCGCGAGCGTCCCAGCTGGGCGAACCAGGTCGGCATTGCGAGTAGCAGGATCAGCGACGGAAGCCACCAGTGCGCGGCGAACAGCATATGTTCAGGGATGACCGCAGCAGCGCGGAGCATGGTCGAGTCAAAAAAGACAAATTGCTCGAAGAACCCATCGGTCGGAAACCGGTGGACCAGATCAGCCCGCGCAGCCAGCGGACTGAGGCTCGGGGCACCCTGGGTTGCCAGAATGGAGATGGCGATGGTCGAAAACGCGTAGATCTCATCCGACCGGATCCACCGGGACTCGCCGAACTGCCACCCCAGGGGGTTGGCGGGATCCTGCCGCAGCTCTGAAATGCCGATATTCGACGTCGTTATTCCGAACAATACGAGGGCCACGAAGACCAGCACCGTAATCAGGCGCGCCAGACGGTCATTCACACAAACCCAACGTTGGACTCTGCGGCCCGCATCGGCAACAGGCGTGGGAAGTCGCATTTTCAACTAAGTTCCTCCAAGCGCTCCACACCACGGCGCGCACGTCCACTCGGACGTGGTGCTGGGAGGCTAATAGTCAGATCAGTCTTTGAGATCAATCAGTGGGCTGCTGGGACTGCCATTCTTCCACAGCGGACGGCGTCGCAGGCGCTTGCCGGTCCGCTTCGCCTGCCGTCGAAGACAAGGCCTCAACCTTCCGCTCCAACTCCTCCAGCCGTGCGCGCCCAATAGCAGCTTCCTCAGACAGCGTGCGCGCCTCTTCCTCGAGAACGGACACTTCCCAGGACAGATGCAGCGCGACGCCGGTCAGGAAGATGATGCCCATGGCAAAGAGGAGATTGGACGGGACCTGCACCCCGGTCAGGGATGTGACTCCCCGAAGCATGCCCGGGATTGCCGTAAGCACAAGGCTCGCGATGCCGACGAGCAGCCACAGAAACGCGTACTTTTCCCGAAGGCCCTTGCCGCGCAGCAGGTAGACAACGCTGCCCAGGACAAGCATCGAGAAGATGAGGGCGGCAATGCTTTCCACGGTCAGATATCGCTTTCGTGAGACGTGCGGGCTTTGCCCCGGGTCATGGCAAACACGAGTGCCAGTAGCGACCGGACCAAATAAATCGCCGATTTCGCCGGGTTGTGGCTGGGTTGCCCGCCCTGGCGGGGCCGCATCACAACTCCGGTCTGGGAGACTACGCACCCGGACCGGATCGCCACTACGAGCGAGTCGATGGTGTCGCCCAGATACTCGGCAGGATAGTGCTTCAGGTACTGGGAAATGGCGCGGGGATTACCGGCGCGGAACCCCGACGTGACATCCGTGAGCTCTGTACCAGCAATGCGGGAAATCACGGCCGCCAGCAAACGCATTGCCCATTTCCTGGGGCCGGTGACGGTGTATTGTCCCTTGTCAGCGAACCGTGCGCCGATCGAAATGTCCGAGTGTTCAAGGCCTGCGACCACCGACGGAATGTCCTTGGGATCGTGCTGCCCGTCCGCGTCCACCTGGACGACGGCGTCGTAGCCCGTCCGGTGCGCGTACTTAAAACCCGCCCGCATGGCACCGCCGACACCGAGATTGAAGGGCAGCCGAAGGACATGCGCCCCGGCGGCCTCGGCAAGTTCCGGGGTTCCGTCTTCCGAACCATCGTCGACGACGAGAACGTCGTAGTCCCGTCCGAGGTCAATGACCTCCCGGACGGTGTTGCCAATACACGCCCGCTCGTTCCACGCCGGCATGATCACCAAGACCTTGGTCGCGGCTGGAAAACGCACTTTGCTCCCGACTTCCGTCATGTCCTTACTTCGTCCCCTCGTGAACTGTTTCCGGCTGGCCCGACAGGTTCCGGCGCGGACGCCGCACGGCCGCCCGCCTCCAGCCAAGCATTCCTACACTGACACACCCCAGATGGGAATGCCGATCCGCCACCCGGGCGGCTCGAAGCTGAAAGCGATGACCCTGCCTTGAGCAGGTGAACGGATCCGCAGGACGAGCAGGTGTTCTCCGACAGGCCGCTCTTTCAATTCTGGCCGCATCTTTGTACAAATCTTTGTTGAAATCCAGGCTCACGAAGTCGTCGTTCCAGATCGCAGTCGGACCGCGAGGAGTGCTCGACGCGGACGATGGCGAAGGCTGCAAGTCGGGATCCGTTCAGTTTGGGCTGGCGTCCACGGCAGGACGGCGCGAGGGACAGGTACATATTACCCGAATGGACTTTCCCGGACTCCCATCATTGCCGTGGCGGGGCGCCGACCGGCCCCGCTGGAAGGCGCCACCGACTACGGTGTTGGCTGGAGCCGGTAGAATATCCTGATATGACATCTGCTCAACCAGAGACCAACTCGACGCCCCATCGCATATCCGTGGTCATCCCCGTATACCAAGGCGAGAAGACTCTGGTCGGTGTGGTCAACGAGCTCCTGCCCTACCGGCAGGTGTCGACCACCAAAGGCGGCCACGATTACGTGGTCTCAGAAGTTCTCCTGGTCTTCGATCATGGACCCGACAACTCCGCCGCTGTCATCCGATCCCTCACAACTTCCATTGACATTGTCCGGGGCGTCTGGCTGAGCCGGAACTTCGGGCAGCATGCCGCAACCTTGGCGGGCATGGCCTCCGCGGGCGGCGACTGGGTTGTCACCATAGATGAGGACGGACAGCACGATCCCGCTGCCATTGGGGATCTGCTCGATACGGCAATGGCCGAGAACGCCTCAGTCACGTACGCGATGCCCAGCAATCCCGCTCCGCATGGTTTTCTCCGGAACATGGCGTCAAAAAGCGCCAAACGAACGGTTCGCTTCATGCTCTCCAGCGACGACGCTACGAGTTACCAGAGCTTCCGGCTGGTGACAGGCGAAGTGGCACGCTCAGTGGCCGCCTATGCAGGTCACGGTGTCTATCTCGACGTAGCCATGGGTTGGATTGCCGACAAGACGGCGACCTGCCCCGTGATGCTGCGCGAGGAAGGTGACCGCCGCTCCGGCTACCGACTACGCTCGTTGCTCTCGCATTTTTGGCGCATGGTCATCTCCAGCGGGACGCGTGGCCTTCGCATGGTCAGCCTCATCGGCGCTGTCTTTGCGCTGGCGGGAATCGGACTCGCCATTTACTTCGTGATCGCATACCTGTCCGGACATGGAGCCGGACAACAGGGCTGGACGTCGACCATGGTGGTCCTTCTCGTCAGTTCCGGGGCCATCTTGTTTGCATTGGGGGTCATAGCCGAGTACGTGGGCGTCAATGTCAATATGGCCATGGGCAAACCCGCGTACCTGATTGTGAGCGACCCGGCGCTGGGCCCTCTCGGCAAGACCGCGCAGGCCACTTTGCCCGCCGGCCAGGTGGCTGATGCAGGCTAGGCCTACTTGGGTGATCGGCGCCGGAGGCCTCCTCGGCAAAGCCGTCGTCAGAGAATTACAGTCCCGCGGCGCCCCCGTCCTGACCAGCAGGATCCCCTGGGGCGACCCGGAGTCCGCGCGCAGAGCGTTCGGGGATGGCGCCGAGGCACTTCGTGACGCCGCGGCTGAAGGGCCATGGACGATCGCCTGGTGCGCAGGAGCAGGCGTCACCGGAACCTCACCGGATGCGCTCGAAGCAGAACTTTCCTTGTTCGCTCAAGCGCTTGATGTGTTTGAAGAAACGCTCTGCGCCGCGGGAGGGCGGAACGGGGCGATGTTCCTGGCGTCGTCCGCCGGCGGAGTGTACGCCGGGTCCAGCGCACCCCCGTTCACCGAACACAGCCCCGTGCAGCCGCTGGCTCCCTACGGCTTCGCCAAACTCCGGGCAGAAGCGTCAGTCGCCGAGTTCGCGCAGCGCAGCGGAGTCCGCACCCTCGTCGGCCGGGTCAGCAACTTGTATGGACCGGGCCAAAATCTGCGGAAGCCGCAGGGCCTCATCTCGGTCTTCGCCAAGGCACACCTCACGGGTGCACCGGTGTCGGTTTACGTGTCTTTGGACACCTTGCGGGACTATCTGTTCGTAGACGACGCGAGCCGGCTGGTCGCGGACGGACTTGACCGCCTCGTACTCCCGGACGTCCACCCGGGCGAGACTGTCGTGAAGATTCTTGCGTCCCAGCGGGCCGACACTATCGGCAATCTCATCGGCGCTTGCCGAGCAATCTTCAAGCGCCGCCCGCTGATTGTCCTGGGCGCCTCGCCGTTCGCGAAAGCCCAGGCGCACGACCTTCGCCTGAAATCGGTCGTCTGGCCGGAGCTCGACGCGCACCCCGTGACACCGCTGGCGGTGGGGATCAACAACACGGTGCAAGAGGTCCAGCGCCTGGCCATTTCGGGTCAACTCTGACGGCGTTGCCGCGCTTCGGTAGTCTGGAGTGTGTGTTTGCCGGTTATCGGCCTCAAGAGTTTAGAGAATAGGTGGGTCCTATGAAGCAGCCCGAAAACCCCGAGGAGGCTGTCAAGGGTATCCATAGCGGTCCCCGCGGCCCCCTGCTAAAGATCGTTAAGGACGAACGCGTGGCGTTTGTGCTCGTCGGCGGCGCCAACACGGTCTTCAGCACAGGCCTCTTCATTGCGGTTGCGTGGTTGTATCCGGATCTTCCCTCGCCGGTGGTCCTGAGCATCGCATTTGTCGTTTCCCTTGTCGCAGTGTTCTTCGTCTATCGAAAGCTCGTGTTCCGCGTCAAAGGTCACTTCTGGCTGGACCTCGGCAGGTTCACACTGGTCAATCTGACGATGTTCTTCACGAATATGGCGCTGCTGCTGGTGGCCCACGAGGTACTCGGATATCCCCAGATTCCGGCTCAAATCGCCATCACCTGTGTAACGGTCATCATCAACTACTTCGGCCACAAGTATTTTTCCTTCCGCCGAAGTCCTGAACCCGTGTCCCCAAAGAAAGCCACCGAGGAAAGCACAACATGAGCCCTAAAGTCTCGATCGTCATTCCGGCGTACAACAATGTCCAGTACATCGAAGAGACCCTTCAGTCTGTGTTGAATCAGACGTTCGATGACTATGAGGTGGTGATCTCCGACCATTCCTCAATCGACGGCACGGCTGAGGTTATAGCCCGTTTCGCGGACAACCCCAAGGTGCGTGTGCTGACGCCGACACCGACCGGCGGTGGCGCCCAAGCCAACTGGAACCGCGTCAGCCAAGCGGCCGCCGGTGAATACCTCAAGCTGGTCTGCGGCGATGATCTGATCTCGCCCGACGCGCTGGAGCTCCAGGTCAAGGCCATCGAGGACAACCCGGGGGCCGTCATCGTTTCGTCCCTCCGCGACCTTGTCGACGCCGATGGAAGGCTTTTCCTGAAGGGCCGCGGTCTGCAGGGCGTAGATGGCCCCGTCAGCGGGCGCCAGGCCATTCGGGCCACAGTCCTCGCCGGGTCCAACATCTTTGGCGAGCCTGCCTGCTCCCTGTTCAAGCGCGATCTGCTGGCTAAGGAAGGTTGGTGGGACAACTCCCACCCCTATCTCATCGATGAGGCGACTCTGGTGCGCATCTGCCGCCACGGTGACTTCGTTGCGCTCCGCGAAACGCTGGCTTCCTTCAGGATCAGTGCAAGCCAGTGGAGTGTCCGGCTGGCCCGCCAGCAGTCCGACCAGGCGATTGCGTTCCATAGCCAGCTCCGAAAGGACGATCCCTCGCTGCTGAGCTGGCTAGACGTGACGGTGGGAAACGCCAGGGCCATCGCCATGTCGTATGCCCGCCGCCTCGCTTATGTCCGGCTGAGCCGACGCATGGGTCGTCAGCACGCCGTGCAGAGTACGGTCTAAGGAATACCAGCCAACCTCGCCGGCGGCGCGATCCGCCAAAGCACTCCGGGGCCTTTCCCCACGAGATAGGCTCCGGAGTGCTTTTTACCGCAGTACTCTTTTCCGCTGTTCGGAGTCGCCAGTTTTAGTGGCTGATTCGCCTGCGCCCACGGGCTCCACATCGGGCCTTCGGCGATACCGCATCAGCTCCGCTATGCTCCACGCGGCGGAGATCCCGACCGCCAGAGTGATGCCGCCCACAACTATCGGCCATCCCGGCGGATCGAAACGCACGGTCACGGTTTTCCCGGCGGAACCTGCAGGGATGTCCACTTCAAGAAGATAGCCACGCAGCGGTTCAGCGACGGCGGCCCCGTCGGCGTCGTATCCCGGCCACGCCAGCCGGCTGAGCACGGCTTTGCCCGGGGCTTCGCCCATCCGGTCGACGCGGATCACAATCTCCTGGTTGCTCTCAGAAACCAGCGAAAGGTCGGTTCCCTCCGATATCCAGACCAGTTGACCGGTGTTCAGCTGAGGCTGATCCCGGACCCACACGACCGAGTCGGCGGACTTGCTCGCTTCGTGCCAGCCACTCGGAGCGGCACCATTGAAGGTTTCGTTTGAGCGGGGGTCGGGATCACGAAGAACCTGGACTGTGTCCACTGACAGGAGATCGGCCAGAACCTTGCCGGTGGTGGGGTCAGTCTGGAAGAGCTTTTCGGCAGCCGCTCCGCAGGTCCATCCGTGGCTTGAGATGCACAGATCTTCAGCGTATTTCCTGAACATGATCGGCGAATATAAGTTCTGGACTTCGGCGGAATTCAAATACCAGGCATTGGACGCGAGCGTCTCGTTCCAGATCCCGGGGCCGAGCCTCGTGGGATCTCCCACGATGAAAGTGCCGCCTTGTGCTCCGGGAAGCTGACGCGAATAACTCTCCGGAGTATCAGGCATCTGGTAGTCGGGCAACGGGGCCGCTTTGAACGCCATGTGCTGTCCGGCCGCTAACACCATGCTCACGAGCAGCACCCCTCCGGCCAACACGGCCGGACCCTTGAAGCGGGGCCGCAGTCGGGGGAAATAGAGGACAAAGAGGAGGCTAGCGATGCCGACGCCGGCCAGCAGTCCGAAAAGCGCCGATAACCGGACGGTCGGATTCTGGCTCCAGGCGAGGTAGAGCCCGGAGAGCACACTAGCGACGGTGACGATCATGCGACCGCGGCTCAGAATGGGCACCCTGAATCGGGAGACCATCACCGACAGCGCCAGCAGGACAGCCAGGGAGACATACGGCATGATCCGGATGGGAAAGCGGAGGGGTCCCAGATCGCTCGGCGCCAGCGTCAGAGCCAAAGACAATAGCCCCACGAACCAAATCGCTGTCAACTCCCTGCTGGCTGCCTTCACCTTGGAGTAGTCCACGATCGCGAGTACCGGAAGGAACCATGCCACGTACAACAAGGGAACTGTCGCGAAAACGCCCCACCAACCGGTCACTTGCGGCAGGCTGCCCGGCACCCAGGCTGTAAACAATCCGGTCAAATCGGGCGTCAGGAAGCCGCTGTTTACGATTCCGCCGGAGCGTGCCGTCACGGAAGCCGTAAGGACGCCAGGGAGATACACAGCCGTCGCGATGAGCCCGCAGACGAGGCCCGCGAGGAGTAACCGGACGGCTCCCCTTCGGCCTACGTGCAGCCATGCCTCCAGCAGCAGCCCCACGAAGACGATGACCAGCATGAGCGTTCCGTGAACATAGCCAATAGTTATCAGCACATACGCCGGGGCCAGCGCGAGTATGGGATTTGCCCGCTCGAAGGCCATACGGCGCAACCCGTACCAGGTGAGGGGCAGAAGGCTGAACACCATGAGGCCGGTGACCCAGGAAGCGGCGTCCATGTAGACGGTGAATCCGGTCAGTGTTACCGCCACTCCGGCGATGGCCGACCATTCCGGCGCGGCCTTGTAGCTCCTGGCCAGCAGAAACGTTCCGGCAGCCAGAACGCAAAGACAGGTGATCTTCAGAATCGTTGAAAAGACTACAAGGTTCGCCGAACCGCTGGCCAACCAGCCGATGAGGAGTATCAGCGGATTCCAGATCCCCCATTGGCCCTCGGCCGCATAGTTACCGGCCCCCCAAGCACTGTCGCTAAAGAGAGGCCACTCTCCTGCCCTGAGTTTGGTTCCAATTTCGAACCAGATTCCAAAAGCTCCGGCCTGGGTGTCGTCGTAGTGATAGAACCTATTGTTGGTCACGAGCGGAATCAACGAACCGAGGAACGCAGCAACTACGGTCGCAGCCAGCCATTTGAAATCGTAGGACTCATGCAGACGCTTCACAAACTTCCCCCGGATTCCGTGTGCCCTGAACGCCGTCTCAGTTCTGCAATGACAGCATGCACGTCCCCGTCCATGACGACTTCGCCGTGTTCAAGCAGCACGCCCCGTGAACAGATACGTGAAACGAGATCCAAGTCGTGGCTGACGACAACGAGGGTTTTCCCTTTCTCGGCCAGCTCCTTGATTTTGGCGATGCATTTACGTTGGAACGGTTCATCGCCCACCGCCAGAATCTCATCAATGAGGAACACCTCCGGGTCAGTGTGAACTGCCACCGAGAAAGCCAACCTCAGATACATTCCGGATGAATAGAACCGGACCTCGGTGTCGATGAATTGACCGATCTCAGCAAAGTCAACGATGGCGTCGAAGCGTTCAGTCACTTGTTGCTCGGTCATGCCGAGGATGGCTCCGTTGAGGAAGACATTGTCCCGCCCGGACAGATCCGGGTGAAATCCCGCTCCGACTTCTATGAGACCGGCCACGCGTCCTCGTGTGAGCACAGAGCCGGAATCTGGCAACATGACCCCGGAAATGTGCTTCAGGAGAGTCGACTTGCCCGAACCGTTCAAGCCTAGGAGGGCAACCGATTCGCCGGTTCCCACCGCCAGTGAAACGTCTCGCAGAGCATGAAACTTTTCAGACAGGTCACCCCTGCGACCTTTGGCAAGCCATACGACGGCTTCCTTCAACGATCTGGTATGACGCAGCACAAACTGCTTGCTGACATCCCGAACTTCAATAGCGTTGACCACTCACAGCTCCTGGGCGAATCGGCCTTCGAGCCGACGAAATGTTAGTTGACCCAAAGCAAGGACCAAGAGCGATACAACTATCCCCACGGGTAACCACAGGCTAAACAAGTTCGGCGGCATAGGGGCTGACCCGTCGGTGGTAGGTAGCCAGAAGGCATAGTGGAAAAGCTCAACACCAATGGTGATCGGGTTTGCTTGATACACGGAAAAAGCAACATTCCCGATCTTGTCTTGAACCATGGTCCACGAGTACATGACAGGAGAAGCCCAGGTTGCCACCATCAGCAGCATGTCAACGATGTTCTCCGAGTCACGAAAATATACATTTGCGGCGCCGAAAAGGAGGCCGAGTCCGGTGGCGAGTAAGGCAACGATCACGAATCCAGCGACGGAAGCTAATATTTGCAATAGATTCGGGTGCCACCCCGCAAACAAACATGCTGTCACGAGCACAACCAACTGCGGAAAGAAGTGAACCGCCGAAACCCATACTGAGGCGACGGGAAACAGTTCCCGGGGAAGGTAAATTTTTTTGATTAGATTTCCGTTGTGCACTATCGAACGAGCCGCATTACCCAGGGCCTCGGAAAAAAAATTAATGAGCACAATTCCCGAGAACAAATAAACGGCATAGTTAGGCAACCCACCTGGATTCCTCGGACTTTGTTCCAACCCCAGGAAAACTCCAAGGGCGATGTAAAAAACGATGAACTGAACACCCGGCTTGACATACGACCACAGAAGCCCGAGCACGGACCCGCGGTAACGAACCTTGAGTTCTTTCCGCACCAACAACTTCAGCAAGAATCCCGACTGGCGAATGTCACGGATTCCGCCTCCGACACCTGGCGTCGCAAGCTCGCTCAGGCCAAGGCCGCTCACTTGATCTCGTTCTGAGTGTGCTGCTCGAATGTCTGCCTCCAGGACTCCATCGAAGTCAGTTCGTTCATTGCAGCCCTGTACTCGACGCTGAGTTCGCGCCAGTTCTTGAGCAGCATGGAATGGAGGCGGGCGCTTTCAGCGAGCATCTCGCGAAGCTGCTTTGGGTCCCTCTTGTACCAGGATGCCCCTGTGCCTTCGGCGTTGGAGACTACCGCACTGTCGAACTGGGCCATCCTCCACCATCGATTGTCTTGATGAGCCACGGTTGTCTGCGGACGCTCCATGCTCGACTTGCTTACCGGGTTGAGCAATTGCCTGACCACCGTCTTGGCAGCCCACGGTACGAGCGAGATCTTCGTGGGTCTGGAGATCCCGTGACCTCGCCGCGGAGGCTTGTCCATTTTGGGGGCCGGGAAATCGTCCTGATCCGGACGAAAAACCGAGTCGGAGTATTCGGCCATCATTTTGCGGATTTCCGGCAGTTTCGTCGGCAGCAGTGCGCGCAGCCCGCGAGGCCCCTCTAGGACGTCCTCAAGCGCCCAGTTGCGGCCGCGCACGGTGGCGTACTGCATCGAAACGAGGTGCTTCACGTCGTAGTAATGAGACTCCCGAACTACCCGACCGCCATATTCATACGGGCTGTGCAGCAGTGCAGCGACAATACGGTTCCGTGAGTGGAAATAGGCCTGCCATCCCACCAGGTCATCTTTGTCGATCCAAGAAACGTGCCAGACTGCTGATCCGGGCAGGGATACCGTCGGGAACCCGTGCTTCTTGGCCCGAAGTCCGTATTCGGAGTCATCCCACTTGATGAAGAGGGGAAGCGACAAGCCAATTTCACGAATGACGGCAGTAGGGATGAGACACATCCACCAGCCGTTGTAGTCCACATCGCACCGACGGTGAAGCCAAGACGTTTGGCGAAGGTTTGAGGACATAAAATCGTGCCCAAGGATCATTTCCTCGCTGGGTAGCGAGGGCTGGAATCGGTAAGGATTAACTACCTCGCCAAAGGTATGCAGAACCGTCCGGTTGTAAAGATCAAACATGTGCCCGCCGACAATCGTCGGCGTTTTGCAGCGGTCGGCGAAAGTGAGCAAGCGAATGATGCTCTCCGGCTCAACCACGACGTCGTCGTCCATCAGCAGGACATAGTCGCTGCCGTTTTCCACAGCTTCATACATGCCGCGGGCGAATCCGCCGGAGCCGCCAAGATTTGTCTGGTTAATGATACGGAGCTTGCCGTGAAGTGCGTCTTGAACTTCTGCAAATCCTTCGCAATCAGACACTTTCTGGGAGCCTTGATCCACAAGGAGTATCTCCTTGACGTGCTCCAAGGCCTCAGGGTTGTCTGCCATTAGACGCAAGTTGTTCAGGCAGAAGTCGTTTTTGTTCAGTGTCGTTATCTGGAGGGTCACAGAGCCCGGAACTTTATCGGCAGCGGCGCCCTGCCATTCGGCCTCAAGCATTACCAGCGGCTCCGTCCCGGCTACGAGATCAAACCAGTACCAGCCACCGTCCCCGAAGGGCGCGAGACTCAGCTCAAAGACGCTATCGGCTTTGCCCTCGACCCTGCGAGTGTCGACGCGCTGGAGAGACCCCCGCGCGTTGGATTTGTAAACAATCACCGAGCCTTGACCCTCGGTCCGGACATGCAATCGAATACTCTCCACCGTCGTCCAGCGACGCCAGTAGCTTGCCGGAAAAGCATTGAAGTAGCTACCGAATGATACCCGCTCGCCGGAACGCACAAACGTCGACCTGCGCGAGAGAAAGTCTTCGACATGGGCTTCCTTCGCGGGGCCGGCAACACTATTTGTGCCGGGCGTCTTCCCATCACGGTCGCCCACGGTGGGCAGCTGCGTACCGGTTGCGGCACCCATATCCAGATACAGCGGGACCGTGTCCATTTGGCTCTGGCTTGGCAGAATAACCCGCTGAAGGGCAGACCAACTCAGTTTCGTTTCAACTTGAACCTCGCTTGAGACAGTCACGCGTCCACTCCTCCGCTTTCAATCGTGGCCCCGCCCTCAAAATGCGGGCGGATCTTGTTGTCGAACATGGTCAGGGCGGACCCGATGGCCATGTGCATGTCCAGGTACTTGTACGTGCCGAGGCGTCCGCCGAACAGGACGTCTTTCTCGGCCGCGGCCAGGTCGCGGTATTTCAGCAGGCGTTCGCGGTCCGCTGCCGTGTTGATCGGGTAATAGGGCTCGTCGCCCTCCTCCGCCGCACGGGAGAATTCGCGCATAATGACGGTCTTTTCCGTCTGGTAGCCGCGCTCCGGGTGGAAGTGGCGCGGCTCGATGATGCGCGTGTAGGCAACATCCTCGTCGTTGTAGTTGACCACCGACGTTCCCTGGAAATCGCCGACGTCGAGCACTTCTTTCTCGAAGTCGATGGTGCGCCACGAGAGGTCGCCCTCGGAGGAATCGAAGTAGCGGTCGACAGGCCCGGTGTAGATGACCGGGATGTTGCCGACCACTTTGTTCTTGCTGTACTCGTGCGACTCGTCGAAGAAATCGGTGTTGAGCCGGACCTCGATGTTCGGGTGCTCCGCCATCTTCTCGATCCACGCGGTGTAGCCGTTCGTCGGAAGACCCTCGTACTTGTCGTTGAAGTAGCGGTTGTCGTAGTTGTATCGCACCGGGAGGCGGGAAATGATGCCCGCGGGCAGGTCCTTGGGGTCCGTCTGCCACTGCTTGCCGGTGTAGTGCTTGATGAACGCCTCGTACAACGGGCGGCCGATGAGCTGGATGCCCTTATCGTTCAGGTTCTGCGGATCGGTGCCGGCCAGTTCCCCGGCCTGTTCCTGGATTAGCTCCTGAGCCTGGCCCGGGGTCAGGTTGGCGCGGAAGAACTGGTTGATGGTGGCCAGGTTGATCGGCAGGGAGTAGACCTCACCCTTGTGGACGCCGTACACCTTGTGCACGTAGTTGGTGAATGTGGTGAAGCGGTTGACGTACTCCCAGACACGCTCATTCGAGGTGTGGAAGAGGTGGGCACCGTAGCAGTGCACCTCGATGCCGGTCTGCTCTTCCTTTTCGCTGTAAGCATTGCCGCCAATGTGGTGGCGGCGGTCGATGACGACGACCTTCAAGCCCAGCTCAGTGGCGGCCTGTTCTGCGATTGTCAGGCCGAAAAAGCCCGACCCTACGATAACGAGGTCAGCGGTCACAAAATCTCCTGGTTCGAATGTGGGCAGCGCAACGTTGTGCATTGTCTGCTGCTCCAGCCTACCCGAGGCGGGGTGGGAACCGGCGAATCGTGGACGACGTCGGGGCCCGCCTTCGCCCCCATCCCCCGGCTGTTTTCCAAGGTCGGGGCCGTTGTCCACATAGCCGGATTTCCAGCCGCACGCCGCTTCAATCCTGCCTAGTGTGGGAATGAACGATGCCGAGGGAAGGACTCCGGCCGATGATATTGCACTGCACGTTGGTCCCGGCGCCGGGTTCCGCGCTGGCCCCGGAGCCCGTGGAACTGGCCCTCGATCTGCCCCGCGCTTGCTCCGGCGCGGAGCTGCAGTCGGCGGTGTCGCGGCACTACGGCACGGGCGCTCTGACTCTGGAGGGAGCACCTCTCGTGTCCATGACCGTCGGCGAGCCGCCCCTCGTCCACGGGGCCGTCCTGGTGGACGGGTGCGCACCCCGCCGCAATGAGGCCGTGCATGGTACGGCGCCCCTGCTGCTCGCCGTGCACAGCGGGCCGGGCGCCGGCATGATCATCCCGCTGCGGCGGGGACGCTTCCGGATCGGGCGGAGCGGAACGGAGATCGTGATTCCGGATGCCGAACTTTCCCGCGAGCATGCCCGGCTGGACGTCTCGGATTCCGCGGTGACCCTCGTCGATCTCGACAGCGCCAACGGCACCGCCGTGGATGGCCGGAGGGTGCGGGGGTCACCGGTGACTACCGCATCCTCGATCCGTTGCGGCAACTCCTCACTCTCTCTGATATTCGCTGGGTCCACGGATGCCGGAGTGTCCGCTTCGGCAGGGTACGGCGTCGCGGAGCCGCTCCTGGTGCGCAACGATTCTGCGTCGGCCAACCGCGGAGTCCTTTTGGCGACGGCAGTCGTGCCTCTCGCCATTGGGATCGGGCTGGCCGTGATCACCGGCATGTGGATGTTCCTGGCTTTCACGGCCGTTTCTGCCGTCTCGCTCCTGGTTCCCGTGGTGTCTGGGCGAAGGCAGCGCAGCGAGCTGAAGACTGCTGTCGCCGCCGCAGCGCGGGAGGATCAGGACCGACGACGGCGGTCCGCGCCTTCCGCCGCGGAACTTTCGCTCCACGGCACGGCGGTGACATCCGACGCGAGCCAGTCTTCGCCGCCTCCGACGCCCGTCTGGCTGCGGCTCGGGCTGGCTGAACAGACGGCGAACCTCCGGCTGGAACCGCCCGGTTCCGCGGTACGGTCGCCGCCACTCGGTCTGATGCCCGTCACACTGGACCCTGCTGCCTCCGTTACGACTATCCGTGGCCCGGAACCCGTGGTGGCCGGGCTGGTCCGGGCCTTCCTGATGCAGCTGGCCTGCTACCCCCTCGCCCGGCGCACCCGCGTCCTGGTTCATGGCACGCCACGCTTCCTCCCCCTCTGCGCGCGCTTCCTGGCCACCGTTACGCTGTCAGGCCATGAAGCATTCACGCTGGAGGCACTGGCGGCCGGGCCCGGCCGGGGCTTTGACCTCGGACTGCTGATCATTGTGGACAGTAGCCAAGCCCCAGCGCTGCGTGCTGCAGCGGTCAGTCTCGGGTGGGGGGTGATTGAATGCGGCGGGCTTGACGCGTCAGCCCACACGGACCCGGCCGCCAGCCAGTCCGTCGTACTCGGCGAGCGCACCGGCGTGCTCACCTCGGACCGCCTAACGCTCGACTTCACTCCTGATCGGGTGCCGGGTCCGGTCTTCGACCGGTTCTGCCGTCGGCTTGCGGGCCCGGTCGGCCCGGCCGGTCCGGGAGATGCGCCCCCGGCGGCCATCCCGGAGGCCTGTTCCCTGGCCGGGATCCTCCCGCTCTCGACCGCGGACACCTCCCGGCGCTGGGCACACTCGGCACGTTCCCCCGGTCTTCCCGTCCTGGTCGGCTTCGGCGGTTCGGGCCCTCTGCGGCTGGACCTCCAGGCGGACGGGCCGCACTTCCTGGTGGCCGGCACCACCGGTTCCGGCAAGTCCGAGTTCCTGCGGACCCTTGCAGTCGCCCTCGCGGCCTGCCATCCGCCGGACCGCCTCAATCTGTTGTTCATCGATTTCAAGGGCGGCTCCGGTCTCGGATCGCTGACCGGGCTGCCACACTGCGTCGGGCTGCTCACCGATCTGGGAACGAATGAGGTGGCCCGCACCCTGGTTTCCCTGCGCGCCGAGGTTCGCCGCCGGGAGGAGCGGCTCGCCGCCTGCGGGTCCCCCGATCTCAAAGCCTACGAGGACCTGAACCTGCCAGGGCTCCCGCTCCCCCACCTGGTGGTGATCATTGACGAGTTCAGGATGCTGGTGAATGAGGCGCCGGAGGCGCTGTCTGAGCTCATGCGCATCGCGGCGATCGGCCGCTCGCTTGGACTTCACCTGGTCATGGCCACGCAGCGCCCCCAAGGCGCCATCACCGCCGATATCCGGGCGAATGTGACCAGCTGTATCGCATTGCGGGTCCAGTCCGAGATGGAGTCCATCGACATCATGAATTCCCGGCTCGCGGCAACCATCCCCATTGAGGGCCCGGGCCGTGCCTACCTGATCCGGGGAAACGAGGAGCCGGAGGAATTCCAGACGGCTACGGTCACCCCAGCGTTGCCCGAGTTGGCTATCGGCGTCGTGAGCGTAATACCAGCCGCTGACTTCCTGTGCCGGCCGCCCGCCGGCGGCTCTTCTCACGTGGGGGCCGCCGCGGCTCCTACGCCGTCCCGGGCACTGGCACCGTTCATCGAAGCGACAACAGCACTGTGGGAATCCCTGGGGGTCCGCCCGCTGCGCCGGCCCGTTGCCGATCCGCTCCCGGCCAGGGTGGCGTTCCCGACGGATCCGCTTCCCGCCGGCGTGGGACCGGAACAGGTCCGGCTGGGGCAACTGGACCTGCCCGAAGAGCAACGCACCGCCGAGCTGAGCTGGTCTGCTGCCCAACACGGTCACCTCGGACTCGTCGGTGGTGGCCCCGGCGGTACCGCTGCGGCTGTGGCCCTTGCCGTGGACCAGCTGCTGTGGGCGGAACAGGAATCGCACCTCTATCTCCTCGACGCCGCCGGTTCCGTCAGCGGTTCCTACGGTGGTTCGTTCAGCGGTTCCTCGGCATCTCCCCGGATCGGAGCCGCGGTGGGGGTTTATGAGCTGCGGAGAGGTGTCCGGGTCCTGGAGCGTCTGGCCGGTGAAGTGACCCGGAGGCTGAGCACCGGGGCAGACGCCGGCTCGCCGCCGCTGATCCTGGTCCTGGGTGGATGGGGATCCTGGGTTTCGGCCTTCCGCGCCGGGCCGCTGGCCTGGGCCGAAGACCTCGTCCACGACATCGTGCGGGACGGCCCGGCGGCGGGAATCACCGTCATCGCGTCCGGAGAACGCGAGCTGGTCACGGCTAGGTTCTTTGCGGCGATCCCCAACCGGCTTTACTTTCCGGCCGGAACCACCGAGGAGGGACGGCTGGCCTGGCCCCGGCTGCCGTCACTCGACGTGGTTCCCGGCCGGATGGTGGCTTTCGGCCCTTTTGCAGAGGGCAGTTCCACGGCCGGCCACATCGGGCAGCTCTTCGAAGCTCCCGTCGTGGGACATCGTCCCAACCCGCAAGTACGGAGCCCGCCGTTCAGGGTGGAGCCGCTTCCCCCGCGAGTGACCGTCCCTGAGGTCCTCGCCCGCGCAGGTAAATCCCTCCCGCGCGAAGGGCCGTCGGCCCGCGGACTCCTGTGCGTTGGAATCGGCGGAGACGAACTCCGTCCGGCCGGCGTCCAGTTGCCGCCCGGCAGCGTCCTTGCCGTCCTCGGCGCTCCGGGATCCGGGAAAAGTACCTTATTAACGGCCCTGCCTGGCCTCAACCCGGCCGCCAGCTGGCAACGGCCCGCGGCCGGGGCGGAGCCAGGTCAGTACTGGTCCGGGATCTATGCCAGGGCCCTCGCCGGGACCCTCGACCGGACATCAATCCTGCTGGCCGACGATCTGGATCTGCAGTCCACCGAAACCAACAGGCAACTGCTGGCCTTGAACACCCTGGGCTGGACGGTGATCCTGACAGCGGGTTTCAGCCAAGCTCTCCAGCAACGGACACCGCTGGCGCTCCATGCGCGCAGCCACGGAAACGGCATCCTCATTACGCCGCGGAGCCTGCTGGACGGAGACCTGTTCGGGGTCCGGGTGGAACTCCAGCACAACCCTCCGCCGGGGCGCGCCGTCGTAATCTCCGATGGACGGGCCACAACGGTGCAACTGGCCGTTGACCCCGGTGCCTGCGGCGGGGAAAATCCGACGTTAGAGCACTGAGCTATAGCGCTGGGGGTACGCCGCCGGCCCGGGATGCGAACGTAATGACCCGCTTATCGAACAGCAGCACGATCGCGATGACCGCCGGCAGCAGCATGGCCAGGCCCGCCAGAGGGTAACCGCCGGTCAGGGTCGGAAACCCGATGGTGAGGACAAAGAGCTGGGCCACAAGGGCACCGGCCCTGGGCCAGCGGTACCCGCGGAACAGGAACCTCGCTACGGCAAAAAGCCACGCGGAGAAGGCCAGCAACAGGCCCAGCGTGAATACCGCGCCCCAGAAGGAGAGCACCGGGGCGCCGGTCAGGAGCTGGCTGCCGTACCAGGCCGCGGCAGCCAGCAGCGCGGATGCCTCCAGCGCCACAATGACGGCGACCACCAGGATGCCGGCGGGCCGCACCGGGGGCACCGCCGCGGGACCGTCCGCGTGACCGTCCGCGGGGTTCTCATCGGGGCCGGAGGGGTTCTCAAAGGGTCTTGACACACTGGCACAGTACCGGACATAGTCAACTAGATGTGAGGGCGCCGCCAGCCACTGTGATGCATCGCTCACGATCCCGAGGTATCTTGCAGCCCAGTACCCCTTGTTTACGCAGCGTTAACATGACACGCTTAATTCAGATGACCGAGGGGGCCCCAGAGGGCCCTTTTCTTATGAAGCCTCTAGTGAATAATTTCACAAGGCATTTAACGAGTTCCCAGGAATGGAGTGACTGATCAGCATGGATTGGCGTAACCGCGCAGCGTGCCTTGACAAGGACCCGGAGCTTTTCTTCCCGGTAGGAAACACCGGTCCTGCCCTGCTGCAGATCGAGGAAGCCAAGAGTGTCTGCCGGCGGTGCCCCGTTGTGGACACCTGCCTGCAGTGGGCACTCGAATCCGGTCAGGACGCTGGCGTCTGGGGCGGCATGAGCGAAGACGAACGCCGCGCTCTGAAGCGCCGCGCAGCACGCGCCCGCCGCGCCTCCTGACAGGCAGACTTCCAACAACGTGCTGCACGCCTCCGGGCGACACGGCGACAATGGCCGCGGACGATCCAGTCCGCGGCCATTGGCCGTTTAACGGCCCAAGGAACACGCCCCGGCCGGCCGGAGCCTAGCGCGGGGCGAGGCTCAGGATGATCTGGACGGCGGTTCCGCCGCCGTCCCTGGCCTTCCACCGGATGGTCCCGCCAAGCTCGCTCGTGACCAGGGTGCGGACAATCTGCAGGCCGAGGCCCTCGACGTACGGGGTTGCGGGGATGCCGACGCCGTCGTCCGCGATGGTCACGGTGAGCAGCTCCTCCCCGTCCTCACCTTCGGAGCGGTCGGCGATCAGCCAGACCGTGCCGGTCCGGCCCTCCAGCCCATGCTCGACGGCGTTCGCCACCAGCTCATTGATCACCAGGGCCAGCGGAGTGGCGAAGTCGCTGGGCAGCTCGCCGAACAGCCCTGAGCGCTGCGTCTTCACCTGCTGCGACGGCGACGCCACCTCGGCGGAGAGCCGGAACTGGCGGCCGATGAGCTCGTCGAAGTCCACGCTCTGGGTCAGCCCCTGGGACAGGGTCTCGTGCACCAGGGCGATGGTTGCCACCCGCCGCATCGCCTGCTCGAGCCCCTGCTTGGCCTCGTCGCTGACCATCCGGCGTGACTGCATGCGCAGCAGGGCCGCGACAGTCTGCAGGTTGTTCTTTACGCGGTGGTGGATCTCGCGGATCGTAGCGTCCTTCGTGACGAGTTCCAGCTCCCGCCGGCGCAGCTCGGAGACGTCACGGCAGAGCACCAGGGCGCCGAAGCGGTGCTGTTCGTCGCGCAGGGGTATGGCGCGCAGGGAAAGACTGACCCCGCGCGACTCGATCTCGCTCCGCCACGGCATCCGCCCCGTAACTACCAGCGGCAGCGTCTCGTCCACCAGGCGCCGGTCTTTGAGCAGCCCGGCCGTCACTTCGGCCAGGCTGCGGCCCTCGAGGGACTCGCCGTCGCCGAGCCGGCGGAAGGCGGACACGCCGTTGGGGCTCGCGTATTGGACGATTCCCTCCGCGTCGAGCCTGATCAGGCCATCGCCGACGCGCGGCGCGCCGCGGCGCGAACCGGTGGGCGAGGCGAAGTCCGGCCAGAGCCCCAGGGTGCCCATCCGCAGCAGATCGTAGGCACACTGCCGGTACGTCAGCTCGAGCCGGGACGGCATCCGCGAGCTGGAAAGGTCCATGTGGGTGGTGACGATGGCCAGGGTCCGGCCGTTGCGGACCATCGGCACAGCCTCGACCCGCAGGGCCATGTCGCTGCTCCAGTTCGTCTCGTTGGAGCGCTCGATCGTGCGGCTCTCCCACGCCTTGTCCACCAGCGGCACCAGGTCCGACCTGATCCGTTCCCCCACGAAGTCGGCGTGGAACACCGTATGCGAGGTGGAGGGGCGGACATGGGCAAGCGCCACGTATCCGAGCTCGGGATGCGGAAACCACAGCGCCAGGTCGGCAAACGCCAGGTCGGCCACCATCTGCCAGTCACCCACGAGGAGGTGAAGCCACTCGGCATCCCCCGGCCCGAAATCAGCATGCTCCCGGATAGGGTCCGTAAAGATTGCCACAGCACCTCCATTTGCGACGCCGGGAGCAGCCGTCCCCTAGCGTCGAACGATTGACCTCAAGAGCCTCAATGCTACCGACAGCGAGGCCATGTCATCGGCTTCGAGCGCGTTGACCTCGTCAAACATGGACTTCGCACGGCCCAGTTGCTCCACGTTCTGGCTTTCCCACGCAATCAGCCGTTCATCCGCCGGTATCCCGGCAGGTGTCGCCTCGAGCACCGCCGTGGTCATGTCCGAGACGGTCGAGTACAGGTCATCGCGCAGCGCCGCACGTGCCAGAGCCTGCCAGCGGTCCTTCCTGGGCAGCTTGGTGATGCGTTCCAGCAGGGAATCGGCGTGGAAGCGGTTGAACACCGTGTAGTAGACGTGCGCTATGCTCTCCACCGGTTCGGGGCTGACATGGACGATCTTGGCGATATCCAGCAGCACGAAGCTCTCGAACAGCTCCGCCCAGCGGTGGGCCAGGTCTTCGGGCAATTCCCAGCCGCGTGCCTTCTCGAGCCAATCGGCCACCCGTGCACGGTCGTCGCCGCGCAGGTAGTCCAGCAGCCGGGCGCGCATCGGGTCCATCAGGGGCTTGAACTCCGCGACGATTTCGGCGATCGGCCGGGCCGCGCTGCTCTGGCTCAGGACCCAGCGGACGGCCCGGTCCAGGAGCCGGCGGATGTCCAGGTGGACGGTGCTCCAGTGCTCGGTCGGGAAGGACGCGGGCAGTTCGTTGAGTTCCCCCACCATGACGTCGAGTTCGTAGACCTCACGGAGCGCGACGAAGGCCTTGGCGACGGCGGCCTCGGTGGCCGAGGTCTCCTCCATGGCCCGGAACGCGAAGGTGATGCCGCCCATGTTGATCATGTCGTTGGCCACCACGGTAGCGATGATTTCCCGACGCAGCGGGTGGGTGTCCAGTTCGGCGTCGAACCGTTCCCGCAGCTGCTTCGGGAAGTAGGCCCGCAGCGTGTCCCGGAACCACGGGTCGTCGGCGAGGTCGCTGTCCCGCAGTGACGAGGTGAGTTCGATCTTGGCGTAGGCCGCCAGCACGGAAAGCTCCGGCGAGGTCAGCCCCTGCCCCTGCTCCAGCCGCTCGCGCAGCGTCTCCGTCGTGGGCAGCGCCTCCAGGTCACGCTTAAGCTCGGCGGACTTTTCCAGCCAGTCCATCAGCCGCTCGTAGCTGGGGCTCCACTCGGACACCCGCATGCGGTCATTGAGCAGCAGGATGTTCTGGTCGATGTTGTCTTCCAGCACCAGGCGGCCTACTTCGTCCGTCATCGAGGCGAGGAACTCCGCACGCTCGGCCGGATCCAGCTTGCCTGCGGCGACCATCCGGTCGACGAAGATCTTGATGTTGACCTCGTGGTCGGAGCAGTCCACGCCGGCCGAGTTGTCGATCGCATCGGTGTTGAGGATGACGCCCTGGAGCGCAGCCTCGATGCGTCCGCGCTGCGTCATGCCCAGGTTGCCGCCTTCACCGACCACCTTGATGCGCAGTTCGCGGCCGTCGACGCGGATGGCGTCGTTGGCCTTGTCCCCCACCTCGGCGTTGGTTTCGGTGGACGCCTTGACGTAGGTACCGATTCCGCCGTTGTACAGCAGATCGGCGGGGGCCAGCAGGATCGCACGCAGCAGTTCCGGCGGGCTCAGCTGGGTGGTGCCCTCGGGCAGCCCCAGCGCAGCCCGGATCTGCGCGGAGACCGGAATGACCTTGGCCTGGCGGGCAAACACGCCGCCGCCTTCGCTGATCAGCGACTTGTTGTAGTCGTCCCAGGAGGAGCGGGGAAGCGTGAAGAGCCGCTCCCGCTCGGCGAAGGAGACCGCCTCGTCGGGGGCGGGATCGAGGAAGATGTGCCGGTGATCAAAGGCCGCGAGCAGGCGGATGTGCTTCGAGAGCAGCATGCCGTTGCCGAAAACATCGCCGGACATGTCCCCGACGCCGACGACGGTGAACGGTTCCGACTGCGTGTCCAGATCCAGCTCGCTGAAGTGGCGCTTCACCGATTCCCAGGCGCCGCGGGCGGTGATGCCCATGGCCTTGTGGTCGTAGCCGACGGAACCGCCCGAGGCGAAGGCGTCGCCGAGCCAGAAGCCGTACTCGGCGGCGAGGCCGTTGGCGATGTCGGAGAACGAGGCCGTTCCCTTGTCGGCCGCGACCACCAGGTAGGAATCGTCGTCGTCGTGACGGACGACGTCGGCCGGCGGCACGAGCGTTTCGCCCGCCGTCGTGGTGATGAGGTTGTCCGTGATGTCCAGGAGGCCGCGGATGAACGTCTTATAGCTCTCGATGCCCTCGGCCATCCACGCGGTGCGGTCCGAGGCCGGATCGGGGAGCTGCTTCGCGTAGAAGCCGCCCTTGGCGCCGGTGGGGACGATCACGGCGTTCTTGACGGTCTGGGCCTTGACGAGGCCGAGGATTTCGGTGCGGAAATCCTCGCGGCGGTCCGACCAGCGCAGTCCGCCGCGGGCCACCTTGCCGAAGCGGAGGTGCACGCCCTCGACCCGGGGCGAGTACACCCAGATCTCGTACATGGGGGTGGGGAACGGCAGTCCCTGAATCTGGGCGGGGTCCAGTTTGAAGCTCAGGTGCGGTTTGTCCTGGAAATAGTTGGTCCGCAGCGTCGCCTGGATCAGGTTTTTGAAGGTGCGCAGCACGCGGTCGGCGTCGAGAGTGGCCACCTCTTCGATGGCGGCGTCGAGAGCGGCGCGGACCTCGTCCTGCCCGGCGAGGCGTTCCGCCCCGGCCAGCGCCGGGTCGAAGCGGGCCTGGAACAGGGCGTTCAGGCCGCGGGTCACCTCCGGGTTGGCGAGCAGGGTGTCCGCCAGGAAGCCGAAGGAGTTGGTGTTTCCCATCTGCCGCATGTACTTGGCATAGGCCCGCAGCACGATGACCTGGCGCCAGTGCATCCCCTGGCGCAGCACCAGCCGGTCAAAGCTGTCCGATTCCGCGGCGCCGGTCACGGCAGCCCCGAAGGAGTTCGCGAGCAGCTGGCCGGTGGCCTGCGGGTCCACCCCGGCCGGGTACTTCAGGCCAAGGTCGTAGAGGAAGAAGTCACGGTGGTCGGCCGTCTCGATTTCGAAGGGGCGTTCGTCCAGGACCTCGAGTCCGAGGTTGTGGAAGAAGGGCAGGATCTGGCTCAGGCTCTTGGGTTCCAGCATGTAGAGCTTGACCCGTGCATCCTCTTCAAGCGTGGCACCGGCGCCTTCGGGCAGGTACACGTGGACGCCGGGCTGTTCCCGCACGGCATCGCCTGTCAGCTCGGCGGCAGCGCCGTACTTCTCGAAGCGGGCAATGTCCTCCAGGGCGTCTTCCACTTCGTAGTCGATGCGGTAGTTGGCCGGGAAGGCCTCGGCCCACACGGACGCGAGTTTCTTGGCGGCGTCCTCCCCGGAAGTGGCCTCCCCTGCGGTGGCCTCCCCGGTTGTGCCCGCGTAAGCACTGGCCGGCCCGTCGCCCTCCGCCCGGGCGCGCAGGACTTCGGTGATGCCTTCGCTCCACGAGCGGGCCGCGCGGACCAGCCGCTTTTCCAGCTCATCGGCGTTGATATTGCTGACATCGGCGTTTTTGGGAAGCCGGATCCGGAAAAACAGGCGCGCCAGCGCGGATTCAGTCATCCGGGCCTCATAGTCGATGGACACGGCGTCGAAAGTCTGCCGCAGCTCCTGCTCGATGCGCAGCCGCACGTTGGTGGTGTACCGGTCGCGGGGAAGGTAGACGACGGCGGACATGAACCGGCCATAGATGTCCGGCCGGAGGAACAGCCGTGTCCTGCGGCGTTCCTGCAGACGCTGGATCCCGGTCGCGATGGCGGCGAGGTCGGGGACCTCGATCTGGAACAGCTCGTCGCGGGGGTACGTTTCGAGGATACCCAGCAAGTCCTTCCCGGAGTGGGAGTCCGGCGGGAAACCCGCGTCATTCAGCACAGCGGCGACCTTCTCGCGGACCACCGGGATGTCGCGGACGGAGCCGGCGTAGGCGGTAGTCGCGAAAAGTCCGATGAAGCGGCGCTCGCCGTTGACGTTTCCGGCCGCGTCAAAGCTCTTGACCCCGATGTAGTCCAGGTACGCCGAGCGGTGCACCGTGGAGCGGGAGTTGGCCTTGGTGATCACGAGAGCACGCTTCTCGCGCGCCTTCTTGCGCCCCGTCTCGGTCAGGTGCTGGATGTGGTGGCGGGTGTCGGCGCTGCCGCGCAGCAATCCGAGGCCGCTGTCTTCCCTGGGCTCGAGCACATCCTCGTCCGATTCGGTCTTGAGGTCATACTCGCGGTAGCCCAGGAAGGTGAAGTTTCCGTCGTCGAGCCAGCGGAGCAGCTCCTGGGCCTGGCGGAGTTCGGCGATCTGCGCGGGGTTGGCCACCTTGTCGAGATCCCCGGCGATCTGGTGTGCCTTGTTCCGCATTTTCGGCCAGTCCTCGACGGCGGCCCGCACGTCACGGAGGACCCGCCCGATTCCTTCGACGAGCTGCCGGCGCTTCTCATCGTCCACGGGGTCGATTTCGACGGCGATCCAGGACTCCATGTGGGAGGCGTTGTCGCCCTCGGCGATGAGGTGGGACAGGTTGGGCATCGCAGCCGTGTCGCCGCTGGAGATGCCCAGATGGGAGGGGACACGCGCCACCTTGACCAGCTCGCCGGTCCCGCGGTTCCGCGTCACGACGAAGAGCGGGTGCATGGCGAGGTGGATCGGGGACTTCTGGCGGACCAGTTCGGCGTTGACCGAGTCCACCAGGAACGGCATATCGTCGGTGACGATGTAGACGACGCTGCAGTCCGGCTCGTCGTTGATGGTGATGTTGGCGATTCCGGGCAACCGCGTTGCCGCCCCCCGGCGGTGCGTCTCGGCCCTGGCGGTCAGCACATCGTAGGCGTACCCCCGCGCGTCATCGTCCGCAAGGTGCTCGTAATAGTCCCCGAGGTAGCCTTCCCTGGCACCAATCGAAACGGGCTGATCCTGCACGCTGGACCCAGACGACATCGACAAACGCCTCCATCAAAAAGTTCATTGCCGCATCTTTGCGGCCCTCCTGGCGAGCCTAACGCTTTAGGCGTCCCATTGCTGTGGAAGAAAAGACAGAGGATCGGCGAGTTCGCTGGGCAGGTGCACAAACCAGGCCGGCGATTGCCTTTCGCAGGGCCGAGTCGGGGGCCGTTTCGAGCAGCAGCGACCCGGCGAGCAGCGCCGCGTCGCACGCCGCCGCGTCCGCCGGCAGGAAGGCCGAGACAGGCGCCGCCGGGCCGTACCGCTCCCACGCATCGCGGAGCTGCCGCTCGGGCGAACGCCCGACGGCGGCCGAGCGGACCTTGTTCAGCACCACCCTCGGTGACACCTGGGGGACGGCGGCCTCCAGCTCGGCCAGGCCCCGGACCAGCCGCGGCACCCCGATGGAGTCCGCTGCCCCGACCGCGAAGACTGTGTCCGCGAGTTCGAGGCTCCGCAGCGTCGCGGCGTTGCGGCGCGGCGCCATCGTGTCGAAGCTCAGCTCCTCGTCGGATTCCAGGCAGAAGCCGGTGTCGATCACCGTCACGTCGGCGATCTGCCGCGCTCTTCCCAGTACCCGGGACAGTGCTGCGGCGCGGAGTTCGGTCCAGCGGTCCGCGCGCGTGATCCCGGTGAGTACCCGGAACGTCCCCGAGCGGGTGGCCACCGGGGCGGCAATCCTGAGCAGCGCCTCGCCGTCGAGCAGGCCCTGGTCCGCCAGCCGGCAGGCCTGTGCCAGGCCCGCGGCCTCATCCAGCAGGCCGAGCAGGGCGGCCACGCTGGCACCGTAGCTGTCGGCGTCGACCAGCAGCACGGATTTTCCCTCGGCTGCCAATTCACCCGCGATGTTGGCCGCAACCAGGGTCCGGCCCGGCGAGCCGGCCGGGCCCCAGACCGCGATCAGCTGCCCGGTCCCGGCGCGCTCCGGCGCGCCGCCGGACCGCTCGCCGCCGGACCGCTCGCCGCCGGCGAAGGGTGCATCGGCAGAGGTGGTATCCGCGAAGGCGAGATCGGCGCCGTAGCGCGGCCGGGTGCCGTCCCCGCCGAGCTGGGCTACGGCAGCGGTGATGCGGCTCGCCAGCGCGGCGGCACCGACGCCGGGCGGTTCGGCGGCGACGCCGATCCCGCGCAGGCGGGCCATCTCCTCCCGGCTGTCCGTCAATGCGAGCACCGCAACGCCCACGGCGGCCAGCCGGTCAACCAGCGACGCCGTCAGCTCCCCGCTGCCTTCCGCCACTATCGCGGCGCGGGCCAGACCGCTCTGGCAGGCCGCCAGCAGTTCGGCGAGTTCGCCACACCGCCGGACCACGGACACCGGGCCGTGAAGCCGCTCCAGACCGCCCACCAGGTCATCGCTGGAGTGCCCGACGGTCACCACCGGGATGTTCATCGGCCCGCACCGCCCGGATTCCAGACCACCGAGATCTTCGCTTTGTTTGCCTGGGCGCCCAGCAGTTTGGGCATCTGCTCGTCCGGAACCAGCACCATGACCACGGTGGACCGCGCGGAACCGAGCGCGGCGCTGCCCGTCGTGACTTGGGCAATCTCCGCCCCCGGCAACAGCAGGGTGGGCTCGCTGAAGCCGTTGCGGGTGTCGGGCAGTGCCACCCAAACGTCCACCCGCGAGCCGGCCACGGCCTGGCCGGGCAGGGCTTCATCGATCGTGACCGCCACCGGTTTGCGGTCCAGCGCATCAAGGCGTCCGAGGCTGTCGCGGGGCAGCAACTGGTCCTTGCCGATTCTTTGGACGGCCACCAGCCCCTCGGTAAGTCCCGACTCAGGAGTCAGGTAGTGCTGCTCCACGTCGCCAAGGCGGACCTTGACACGGTTGAGCTTATCCGTGGTGAGCCTCTCGCCGACGGCGATCGATTCCCTCGCCGAATAGGCTTCCGTGGTCTGATCCGCGGCTCCCAGCAAGGAGATGACGCCGACGACGGAGGCCAGGACCAGCAGGATTCCGACCAGGAGCCGGGGGTCTTTCCACGAAGGCTTCTTCAGCCGCGCCCCGGCGGACCCCGTGCTTGCACTCATGCGCCCCACTCCCCCTGTAGCCGCCGCCCGGGCGTCAGTGCCGGGCACCATCATTGTGACGTCTTGGTGGCCCGGACGGGAAGATGCTGAGACAAACAAATGCAAACTGTGGATAACGGCACCAGCCGGGCCCATCGGTGGCAAAATGAAATCATGCCTCGATTCCTGACCCTCGCAGATGTGGCCGAGCAGCTCCAGATCAACGCTCCGGCTGCCTATGCCCTCGTGCGCAGCGGCCAGATCAAGGCGATCCAGGTGGGTGGCCGCGGCCAGTGGCGCGTGGAGGAGAAGATGCTCGAGCAGTACATCGAAGAGCGCTACGCCGAGGCAAGCCGCATGATCGCGGAAGCCAGGTCCAAGTCGGTCTAGGTCCAATACCGTTCACCTGGCGCGGGTGGGACTGCGCCGCGAGTGGTCATTTTCGCAGGTTCGTCGGGGACATGCCCATTCTTCGCACCCGGGACTGGGCACAATGACACTATGTCCATCCGCTGGCCCCGGCGCGGGGCATGTCCCTTTGGGCGGGCATCTCCGTCGGAACACCATGCCCGGGCCCCCGACGAACTAACGAAATGTCCGCTAGTCCTCCGGCGAACGGACGGATCTGAGCGCCGCCAGGGCCGCAAAGGGAATGGTCGTCACCTGCCGGACATTCGCCGCGCGCCGGTCCTCGCCCTCCCCGGTGACCGCCAGATCCAGATGATCGCGCCCCACCCTGTCGATCACGCCGTGGAGCGTGGCTTCCGCCGCTGACCCGTGCAGGACCAGGATAGCCAGTGCCGCCCGGTCCCTCGCTAGGGCACGAAGGGCGCTGGCGAGTCCGAGCCGTTGCCGGACCCTGGATGGCTCGGCTACCGCCAGCCTTGAGAGCCCGAGATACCGCACGGCCGAAGCATACGGGATCAGCAACTGGTGCCGCGGTTCGTTGAGCACCAGTGCCTGGCTGCCGGCGTGGCTCAAGACCCCTTCGACCATGGACCCGGACGCCAGCTGGACGCCGATCAGGAGCCCCAGCGAACCGCGGAGCCGGTCCGTGAGCTCCACCGCGGCCGCATCCGCACGTGTCCGCTCCGCGGTCTCCGCGTCCAGCTCCAGCCGCACGGTGGCGGCGAGTTGTGCCTCCATATCGCCAAACAGGGCATCCCAGCGCATGGCGCCAGCGTAGGCGGCCGCTTCGCCGCGGTCAATGCGCACCCCGATGCCGGCACCACTAGACAAATATGCGAGACGGGTTCAAACTGACACTAAATAAGTCAAACAGCATCAAAATACATCAAACTGCATTCAAGACGAGCGAAAGTGAAGGCCATGGTTACAGCAGCGGCAGCTAGCTCCGGGACCCGGCAACCGTTGCGGGCCGACGCGTTCATGGCCGCCGCCATCCTGCTGCTGGGCCTGTTCCTGGCCGGAACCGGCAGCACCCTCGTGCAGCGCTGGCGGTCCTCCGCCGCACGGCAACAGTCTCTCGGGTTCGAGGACCAGCTCGGCATCGTGGCGAACACCGCTGGCCTGATCATCGTCACGTGGTGGGTGATGTCCCTCGCGGTCGCGGTGGCCGCGGCCCTGCTTGAGCGCGGCGGAAGGACGCGGGCAGCTTCAGCGGCCGGCGGGTTCGCTCCTGTGTTCATGCGCCGCCTCGCCCTTGCCGCCGTCGGGCTTCAACTGCTCGGAACGCCGCTGGCCACCGCGGCCGCGCCCGCTGTGCCCGACGCCGGCTCGGCTCGACCGGCGGTCTCCGCCGCCTGGACCCCGACGGCGGTTCCCGCACCTTCGACGGCGGTTCCCGCACCTTCTTCGGCGGCGGGCCCCGCGTCGGCCCCGGTCCCGGTGCCGACGGCCGGTGTCGATCCGCAGTGGACGCCGCTCAGCCCGGTGGTGGAACCCGGGCCGCTGGCGGGCCAACAAATCCGCGTCCAGGAACCTACGGAACAGGGCACCGAAGTTACCGTCCTGGCCGGGGACTCACTGTGGAGCCTTTCCGCAGCCCGGCTGGGACCGTTCGCCTCCGACGTCGACATCGCCATGGATTGGCCCCGGCTCTACCGGGCCAACCGCGCCGTCATCGGCGGGAACCCCCATGTGTTGCGGCCCGGCCAGGTACTCAGGCTTCCGCCCGGGGACTGACGCCGGGGGCTCGCCCCGGCTGCTCGGCCTCTGTGCAACCGCAGAACAGCCGCCGTATTTCCAGCACCAAGCGACATCAACAACCACCAGCAAAGGAACCATCATGAACGCAATGACCGGGATCCGCACCGCTGCGGAGAACCCCGTTTCACCCGCACCCCTCCGCCTCGTATCCGGTGCGGCAGCCCCGGCCTCCGGCGCGGCCACCGGCCGGGACACAACCCTGCCCACCCGGCCCACCGGGCACGGCCCGGCGGCACCGTCCCTGCGGGTGGTAGACGAAGGCCGCGAGATCTACGCGATTGCCCGCAGCACGGTCCAGGCCGCGATCGAGGTACTGGGCGGCACACGGCCCGTCCAGCAGCTCGCCCGGCGGCTGGACCAGCGCTGCCTTACGGCCCTGCAGCACAGGGCGGCCCTGACCCGGCGGATGCCGTCCGGGAGCTCACCGACCGCAGGTCGTTTACACCGGAACCCCTCGGTCCGCTCGGTCCGGGCCTGCCGGATCTCCGAGGACGTCTACGAGGCCAGCGCCGTGGTGGTCGAGGAGTCGCGGGTACGCGCGGTTGCCCTGCGGCTGGAGCGCAACAAGCTGGTCTGGCGCGTCACCGCCCTGGAGATCGGCTGACCGTCCGTTTCGGGCCCGCGGCAGACGTGCCGGCCGCCCGTCGTAAAACACGCTGGGGGCTGAAGGAAGGAGGAGACGGACAAACGAAAGAGGACCGGAACAACTGTTCCGGTCCTCTTTCATGTGGCCACTTGGTCAGCAGCGCCTGGCAGTCATCGTCTCGCTGTCGGGCCCCGGCTGTAAGCCCCTGGCTAGCGCCGCTTTTTCTTGCTGGCCCGGCGCGGGGTGTCCTGCGCCGCGGCCTTGGCCGGGTTGCCGGAGCGGCCGGAAGCCTTGGCCTCGACCCGGGTCTGGGCCGAGCCGTCCTCGCCGGGGGCGGTGTACTGCAGCTGGGCGGGCTTCTCCGGCGCCTCGAGTCCGGCAGCGCGAATCCGCGGTTCGTGGTGCTCCGTGTGCCCGCCGCCGGCGTCGGCGATGACCACGTCCTCGGCCGGGGTCACCTCGACCTCCAGGTTGAAGAGGAAGCCGACGCTTTCCTCGCGGATGGCCTCCATCATGGCCTGGAACATGATGAAGCCCTCGCGCTGGTATTCCACAAGGGGATCACGCTGGGCCATGGCGCGCAGGCCGATGCCTTCCTTCAGGTAATCCATCTCATAGAGGTGTTCCTGCCACTTACGTCCGATGACCGAGAGGACAACCCGGCGCTCGAGCTCCCGCATGCTCTCCGGGCCGATAGCATCCTCCCGGGCCCCGTACACCAGCCGGGCGTCAGAGAGGATCTCTTCCCTGAGGAAATCCACGGTGATACGTGACTTTCCGCCGGCCTCGTCGATCAGGTCGCGTGGAGTGACGGTCACCGGGTAGAGGGTCTTGAGGTTGGTCCACAGCAGGTTGAAATCCCAGTCGTCGCCGTTCCCTTCGCGGGTGGCTTCGTCGATGAAGGCGCTGATGGTGTCTTCGAGGAAGAACTGGACCTTCTCGTGCAGGTCGCCGCCCTCCAGGATACGCCGGCGGTCGCCGTAGATGGCTTCGCGCTGGCGGTTCAGCACGTCGTCGTACTTCAGGACGTTCTTGCGCTGTTCGGCGTTGCGGCCCTCCACCTGGCCCTGGGCCGAGGCGATGGCGCGCGAGACGAGCTTGGATTCGAGCGCGACGTCGTCCGGCACCGAGCTGTTCATAAGCCGCTCGGCCGCGCCGGAGTTAAACAGGCGCATCAGGTCATCGGTCAGGGACAGGTAAAAGCGGGACTCGCCCGGGTCGCCCTGGCGGCCGGAGCGGCCGCGCAGCTGGTTGTCGATGCGGCGTGATTCATGCCGTTCAGTGCCCAGCACGTACAGGCCGCCGAATTCCAGGACTTCCTCATGCTCGTCCTTGACGGATTGCTTGGCGGCCTCGAAAGCTGCGGGCCAGGCGGCCTCGTATTCTTCCGAGTTCTCCTCCGGATCCAGTCCGCGCGTCGCCAACTCGGCGACGGCGGTGAACTCGGCGTTGCCGCCGAGCATGATGTCGGTACCGCGGCCGGCCATGTTGGTCGCGACGGTCACGGCGCCCTTGCGGCCGGCCTGGGCCACAATCGCGGCTTCACGGGCGTGGTTCTTGGCGTTCAGGACCTCGTGCCGGACACCTTCCTTGGCCAACAGCCGGGAGAGGTATTCGCTCTTCTCGACGCTGGTGGTGCCGACCAGGATCGGCTGCCCCTTCTCGTGCCGTTCGGCGATGTCCTTGACGACGGCGTCGAACTTGACGGCCTCGTTCTTGTAGACGAGGTCCGCCTGGTCGAGCCGCGTCATGTCCCGGTTGGTGGGGATGGCGACGACGCCCAGCTTGTAGGTGCTCATGAACTCGGCGGCTTCGGTTTCGGCGGTACCGGTCATGCCCGCGAGCTTGCCGTACATCCGGAAGTAGTTCTGCAGCGTGACGGTGGCGAGCGTCTGGTTCTCGGCCTTGATCTCGACGCCCTCCTTGGCTTCGATGGCCTGGTGCATGCCTTCGTTGTAGCGCCGGCCGGCGAGGATGCGGCCGGTGTGTTCATCGACGATCAGCACTTCGCCGTCCAGGATGACGTAGTCCTTGTCCCGCTTGAAGAGTTCCTTGGCCTTGATGGCGTTGTTCAGGAAACCGATGAGCGGGGTGTTGGCGGACTCGTACAGGTTGTGGATACCGAGGTAGTCCTCGACCAGTTCGATCCCGGATTCAAGGACGCCGACGGTGCGCTTCTTCTCGTCGACCTCGTAGTCGGTCTCGGCCTTGAGCCGCATGACCACCTTGGCGAACTCGCCGTACCAGCGGTTGGTGTCGCCTTGCGCGGGTCCGGAGATGATGAGCGGCGTGCGGGCCTCATCGATGAGGATCGAGTCAACTTCATCGACAATGGCGAAGTGGTGGCCGCGCTGGACCAGTTCCGACTTGTCCCACGCCATGTTGTCGCGCAGGTAGTCGAAGCCGAACTCGTTGTTGGTGCCGTACGTGATGTCCGAGGCGTACTGCTCGCGGCGCACGGCTGGATCCTGGTTGGAGAGGATGCAGCCGCTGCTCAGGCCGAGGAAGCGGTACACCCGGCCCATAAGGTCGGACTGGTATTCGGCCAGGTAGTCGTTCACGGTGATGACGTGGACACCGTTGCCGGCGAGGGCGTTCAGGTAGGCCGGAGCGGTGGCTACCAGGGTCTTGCCTTCACCGGTCTTCATTTCGGCGATGTTGCCCAGGTGTAGGGCGGCACCGCCCATAAGCTGGACGTCGAAGTGGCGCATGCCGAGGGTGCGGGAGGCCGCTTCACGGACGGCGGCGAACGCCTCGGGCAGGAGGTCATCCAGCTTCTCGCCGTCGACGTGCCGTTCGCGGAGACGGTCCGTCTCCTCGCGGAGTTCGGCGTCGGTGAAGGTCTGGAACGAGCTTTCAAGGGCATTGATGGAATCGGCGTAGTTCCGCAGTTGCCTCAGGGTTTTTTTGTCACCCGTGCGGAGAAGTTTTTCGATAAGTGATGCCACGTGAAGTTGCTCCCAGTCTCAAGCTGCCGAATTCTGGCGTGTTTAGTCTACGGGAGAGACAAAGCGCCGGTTACGCCTGTTCCCTCAGAGCGGATAGGCCGCTGCGTGCCCGGACACGGCGTCCGCGAGCGCCGGGGCCAGGTCCCCCATGGGGGAGACAACAACCCGGTCCAGTCCCAACCACTCTGCCATGAGCCGCAGTTCAGCGGCGAGTTCGACGGCGGTGTCGGCCGGAGCGCCGGGCTCGGCGTGGGCGGCCCTGGCCAGCAGCAGCCCGGCGGCGCGGTCTGCCTTGAGGTCGACACGGGCCACAATGCCGTCGCGGAGCAGGAACGGCAGCACGTAGTAGCCGAAGCGGCGCTTCGGCTCGGGGGTGTAAATCTCGATCCGGTAGTGAAATCCGAACAGCTCCTCGAGACGGCGGCGCTCGAAAACCAGGGAGTCGAAGGGGCCCAGCAGTGCGCGGCCGCTGGCCCTGCGCGGAAGTTTGGCCTCGGCGTGCCGGAACACGGGCCTGTTCCAGCCGGCAACCTGCACCGGCCTCAGCCTGCCCGCCTCGACGAGGTTGCCGACGGCCACGGCGGCGGGCCGCAGCGGCGACCGGAAATAGTCCGCAAAGCATCGCACCGTCCCGATCCCGTGCGCCAGGGCGGCGGCGTCGATCAGACGGTCCATCGCAGCCGCAGGGTCAGTCTCAGCACCGGACTGGGTGTCCGGGCCCGAGGGAAGGACCTTGGCCGTCAGCGTGTAGCGGCGTTCAAACGAGTCTGTGCGGGAGGCCGCGGAGACGAAGCCCTGCTCGAAGAGGTGCTCCAGGACCCTCTTGACGGCGTTCCAGTTCCAGCCCCAGTTGTCCTGCTGCCGGTCCTCGACATGGCCCAGCCGGGCCGTGAGTTCCGCCGCGGTCATCGGTTTCCCTGCGGCGAGAGCGGCGAGCACCCGGGACGCGACGGCGCTCCTCAGTTCCGGGTCCATGGCGTGCGCGCCAACCCATTGCCGGCTCTGCCACAGCACCAGGTCCTGGAAATGGTCCGGCCGGATGAAGCTGGCCTCGTGGGCCCAGTACTCCATCATCCGGCGGGGATGCGTGCCGGCCAACCGCTGCAGGATCGAGCGGTCGTAGTTCCCCAGCCTGGAAAAGAACGGCAGGTAGTGGCTGCGGGACAGCACATTGACGGAGTCGATCTGGACCAGTTGCAGGCGGGCAAAGGTACGGCCCACCGCCCGTGCAGTCACGGGTCCGGCGGGCCGTACCTTGTCCAGTCCCTGGGCTGCCAGTGCGATCCGCCGGGCCTGCCTGAGGCTCAGCGATTCGTGCACGTCAGTCCTTTCGTCGGATAGTCTGCACTATCCTTATGCGCTGGCCGGCTCATCCTCGGAACGGTACGCCATGATCCGTTCGTCCAGCTGCGCTTGGCCCGGTTGGCAGGTCTGGTCCAGGGAGATCACGCCGTAGGTCCACCCGTCGCGGCGATACACCACCGACGGCGCTTTGGTTTCCCTGTCCACGAAGAGGTAAAAGTCATGCCCGACGAGCTCCATGTTGTCGACGGCGTCGTCGAGAGTCAGGGATGCCGCGGGGAAGACCTTCCGGCGGATCAGCACAGGTGAGTCTCCGGCCGGGATGTCGTTCTCGACCTCATAGGGTGACTTCTCGGCGGGAGCCGCCTTGGGCTCCTGCCAGTGGTTCGCTTCCTCGTAGATGGGCTCGCTGGTACTGGCCGGCTCGAGGGTCGCCGTCGCCTCGGTGACGGACTTGGGGGTGTGCCTGCCGTGATGGACCTTCTTGCGGTCCTTGGCCCGGCGCAGGCGTTCAAGAAGCTTGTTGTAGGCAAGATCGAACGCGGCGAATTTGTCTGCGGCACTGGCTTCGGCACGGATCACGGGGCCGCGGCCCAGGACTGTGAGCTCAACCGTGAGCATCTCATCGGTCTGCCGGGCCTTCGTCTCCTTCGAGACCTTTGCGTCCACCCTCTGGACCTTGTCCCCCAACGAGGCGATCTTCGAGATCTTCTCGTCGGCGTACTCGCGGAACCGGTCCGAGACCGTCAAATTGCGTCCGCTGATCATGAACTCCATGGTGCCCTCCAAATGACTTCGGTGACACGACGGCGGCACATCCTGGGGCTGATCTGACTGACAGTCGAGCCCCTTTCCGAGCCGCTATCGACAGGTACATCTGTTCTTGGTACCCATCTTCGACGTTAGTTCATAGCCATCTCTTATTCATCCTTTTTTGGTTTATTTTTTTCCTTGCCGCCCGTCGCTTCAGCCCCCGTGCGGCCACCGGCACCGAACTCCATTGCAACCGGCGGGCGTGTCGCGGCGAGGACGACGGCGCCCCTGACCAGGCCACCCGCTGCCCGCACCGCCCTGGCCGCCTCGGCCAGCGTTGCCCCGGTGGTCAACACGTCGTCAACAATGATGCAGTGCCGGCCGCGGATGTCCGGAGGGCGCAGTCCTCCCCTGGCCCGCATGGATCCGCGCACCCGTTGCCCGCGGGCTCCCCGCCCGAGGCCTTTCTGCCCGCCGGCCGGTCCCGCCCCGGTCCCTGCCACTGTTCCTGTCAATGTCCCGCTCAGCGATCCGCTCAGCGTTCCGGCCAGGTCACGTGGCCGGGTTTGGGCCCTGGGGCCGGCCTTGCGCAGGGCGTCGACGACGGTGAATCCGCTGAACTCCCCCGCGGGGCTGCCCCTACCGAGCCGGCCAAGCAGGAGGTGGACCGGGCTGAAGCCCCTTTTCCGGTAGGCGCCGCCGCTCGTGGGTACCGGGACCAGCACCAGTCCCTCAGCATCCTCCGCCGCAGCCCTGATGGCGCGCGCGAGGCCCCTTGCCAGCACATCCCCGAGCTGCCCCTGGCCGTGGCTCTTAAAGGACAGCAGGGCCTGCGCCAGCTCCCCGCGGTAGGCGCCGGCGGCCACGACAGCTAGGAGTACCGAGCCGTCCACGTCCATCAGGGCGGGTGCCTGCGCCTCCGCCCTGAAGGGCGTTCGGGTCAGGAGGCGGACCTGCCGCTCGCAGCCGCCGCAGAGGGCCAGGTCCTCCGCGCCGCAGCAGACGCAGTCCACCGGTACCGCCAGAGCCAGCAGCTCAGCCGCCGCCGCGCCGGCCCGGTCCGCCATCCGCAGGAGCGGGCGGCGGTAGTCTCCGCGGTGTTTAGCCGCCGTCAGTGCCGCCGGAACCAGATCCGGGTCCACGTCGGTGCCGTCGCCGGTGCCGCTGTCCCCGACATGCGGCTGCCCGGGTGTCTTCATACGCCAAGGTTCCCTCCGGCGCCGGGAACCCCGGAAGCCGCTGCGGGCCCTATGTGGACAACCCGCCGTCCACAACCTTCTGGGCACAACCCTCAGTGGAAACCCGCTCTCTCAGAAAAATCGGGTCGGGCCGTCCGCGGACGGCTCAGCCCGGGAAGGACGGATCGATCGGGCCCTTGAGCTGCGGCGACCAGCCGTTTCCGAGCCGCTGGAAAATGCCGTCCGCGGACTGGGCGAAGATTTCCTCGGGGCCGTTGCCTGCGCTCAGGGCGGTCAGCCCGGGCCACGGCGCCAGCTGCTGCGGCGTGGCGGAAGCGAGCGACAGCAGTTCGGGAGTGACGCTCTCACCCGCGGAGCCCTTCATCACGGCGACCGTGGTGTCGTCCACCCACACGCCCTGGTCGGCCCCCCGGGAGGTCAGCAGCGTCATCGGCGCGGTGAGGTCCTTCGGCGTGCCGTCTGCCGCCCGGACGACGCCCGTCACCTGTACCCTCGTCTTGCCGTTCTGCTCGGTAATGACGAGGGCCCGGGCGCCGTCACGGGATACCCTGAACTCCTTGATGATCCGGCCGGCAAGCCAGGTGGGCGCCAGCGTCACGGCCGGCACCGGGGCGGCCTCAGCCACGCCGACGGGCCGGTAGGCAATCACTTCGGTGGCGCCGCTGGCCCCGGGGCCGGCCGTCCAGACCCAGTCGTACCGGTCGAACGAGGGCCCGGTCAGACTGGTCCGGGTGGAGAGCGCCCTGGCGGGCTGGCCGGGCACGATGGAGTACAGGGTGGTCCGGGCCGCGTCCAGGAACGCCGCCGACTGCGAGCGGGGGGATTCCGCGGGCGCCCGTGGTGCCAGAGCGGAGACGGACTGGATGTCCTGCAGCGGGGAGATCCGGTTGTTTTCGTACCGGACCAGGTCGTTTTTGCTGACGGCAATCTGGTGCGATGGGACGTTCGTGTCCCGGATCGGCGGCAGGACCGATCCGTTGTCCTCGACGCGGACCAGGTCCTGGTTGGCGCGGAGCTCGACGTTGATGACGTCGGGCTGGCTGCGGAAGGTCAGGGCCAACTGGGTCTGCATCCGCAGCCGGTCCTCGTTCGAGGCCTCCACGAGGTCCTTGGCGGTGAGGTCCACCTGGGCGGCGCCGGAGACCACCGGGACCGATTCGCGGGCCAGCCTGATGCCGGAGGGGAAAGCGCTGACGACGGCGCCCTTGAGATAGGGGGCGGGTCCGCCGAGGAGGGCGCTGGTCATGGCCTTGACGGTCTTCTTAGCGATGAACCACCGGACATCCGGGACCGCATAGGTGAAGGTGGGGTCATAGAAATAGATTGGATAGGCCCCGTAGATGACTTTGAAGGTTTCCTCCGGGATTGCCGTCCCGTCCGGGATCTGCGCGATCCTCCATTGACCGTCCACCTGGGTCAGCGTGGCGGGAATGTTCTCCTTGGTCCCCTCGGGCAGCTGGGTGGCGATGCCGTCCGCATCCACCGTGTATGCAAGGTCCAGCTCATAGTTGAAGACATTGTCGACGCCGGTGGGCACCACCCGGGCGGACCGGAAGACGAGCGCCCGCTGGTCGGGTTTCCAGGTGACCGACGATGCCTGGGTGAGGTACTGGCGGGCCACCGCGTAGTCGTCCTCGTAGCCGCTGCCGGCGAGGTAGAAGTCCTCGATCACCGTCTCAGGCCCGGCGCCCGGGCGCGGCGCGGACGGGAAGAACACCGGGGCATTCTTGGGGTTCCCGGCGCTCTCGTCCGTACTCTTGCCGACAGGTCCCGAGCGCGGAATCTGGGCACAGGACGTCAGCAGCACCAACAGGACCGCCAGCAGCGCTACGCCGGCGCGGGTGAGCTTGCTCGAGCCTTCACTCATGACCACTCCTTCGTTCCGGCGCCGGTCGACCCGGTGGAGCCGGCGTCCGCTGTACCGGTGGCAGCGCCGCCGTCGGGAACGCCGCCGTCGGGATTGCCCTCAACGTCGGGCAGCCCGTCACCGCGCTGCTTCCCGACGGCAAGGCGCGGCTCCGGGACCGAAGGGTCCAGCAGGACTAGGGTCCGTTCCCGTCCGGTACCGGGGATCCCGACGTCGGCGGGCTCCAGCTGCAGCGGGGACTTGGTGATGATCCCGCCCTGGTGCAGCGGGAGCGTCAGGCGGAAATTGGCGCCACTCCCCTTCTTCCCCCAAGCCTGGAGCCAGCCGTTGTGGAGTTTGGTGTCCTCCGCGGCGATGGACAGGCCCAGGCCACTGCCTCCGGTGGTCCGGGCGCGGGCCGGATCGGCGCGCCAGAAGCGGTCAAAGACGCGGGCTGCCTCGGCCTGGCTCATGCCGATTCCGTGGTCCCGGACGGCAACGGCCACAGCCGTGTCGTTGGCCGCCACGGAGATGCTCACGGGCCGGCCCTCGCCGTGTTCCAGGGCGTTCAGGACGAGGTTGCGCAGGATCCGGTCGAACCGCCGGTCGTCCATCTCCGCGATGATGCTCTCGGCGGGGGCATTCAGCGTGACCCTGGAGCCGTACTCGGCGGCGACCGGGGCCACGCCGTCCAGCACATGCGATATGACCTGCACTATATCGGTGGGTTCGGCGTCGAGCATGGCAACGCCGGCATCGAAGCGGGAGATCTCCAGCAGGTCCGCGAGCAGGGACTGGAAGCGCTCCACCTGATGGTAAAGCAGCTCGGCGGAACGTTTATTGATCGGGTCAAATTCTTCGCGGGCGTCGTAAAGCACCTCGGCGGCCATCCGAACAGTGGTCAGCGGGGTGCGCAGTTCGTGGGAGACGTCGGAAACGAAGCGCTGCTGCATCTGGGACAGGGTGGCGAGCTGGGTGATCTGCTCCTGGAGGCTCGCGGCCATGTGGTTGAACGAGGCGCCGAGGCGTGCCACCTCATCCTCGCCCTTGACCACCATTCGCTCCTGCAGCTGTCCGGCGGCCAGCTTTTCGGAGACCAGAGCGGCATGGCTGACCGGGCTGACGACGTTCCGGGTCACATACCAGGCGACGGCGCCGATCATCAGCGCGAGCGCCGCGGCGCCCGCGAGCAGGACGTTCTGGATCTCATCGAGGGTCTTCTGGGCCGTGTTGAGGTCGTAGATGAGATAGAGCTCGTAGACGGTGCCGTTGAAGGTGACCTTGTTGCCCACGGCGATGCCTGGCCGGTCCTGGGTGCCCACCGGGAACTCCGTGGACGCCCAGAACTGCTCCTTGCCCGAATCCTGCACGGCGGTGCGCAGCTCGGCAGGAATGACACTGATAGTGAGCTGGTCCGAGGCCCGGGATTCGACCCAGCGGTTCCGGGGTTTAGTCTGTTCGGGCATCGCTTCGAAGACGTAGCGCTGGATCACCGATCCGCGGCCCTCGACGGCGTTCAGGGTGTCGTAGACGAGGGTGATCACGCTGGACTGGTCAGTGACCTGCGCGCCGTCGAACGTGTCCTGGACCTGCTTGACGTTGTAGCGGGTCTCCGACTCTGCCTGGGCGAGACGCTCCTGGAAGAGGTTGTTGGCGATCTGGTTGGACAAGTACGCTCCCACCACGGCGAATGAAGCGATGGCGAGCATCAGCGTGGTCAGCACCGTCCGGAACTGCAGGGACCGGCGCCACTTCCGGTGCACTGCACGCACCACGTGCCGGCTGCCGGGCACCAGTCCGGCCACACCGGTGCGCACCAGCCGTGCGACCCGCACACCCACCACGCGGGCCCGGCGGGCCCAGATCCGGGTTCGGAACGCCACGGACTGAGCGCCCGGAGTTACGCCGGCGGCAGGGTGCTGCCCAGGGTTGGCGCCTGGTTCAGCTGCGGCGTCAGGCCCGACGGCGGGCGGTGCGGCGTCAGGCCCGACGGCGGGCGCCGCATAGTCAGATTCCCGTGTGCCAGCCGGAGTGCGGGCGCCGCTCGCCGGCAGCGCCTGCCCGCCCGGCACCCTAGGCGTGCCGTCCGAGGGGTCAGGAACCTGCTTTGTAACCAACACCACGGACCGTCAATACGACTTCGGGGGCTTCCGGGTCACGTTCGATCTTGGACCTCAGCCGCTGGACATGCACATTGACCAGCCGCGTATCGGCGGCATGGCGGTAGCCCCAGACCTGCTCCAGCAGGAGCTCCCGGGTGAAGACCTGCCAGGGCTTGCGGGCCAGGGCCACCAGCAGGTCAAATTCCAGCGGAGTCAGCGAGATCCGCTCGGTGCCCCGGCTGACGAGGTGGCCGGCGACGTCGATGGTGACATCCGCAATGCGCAGCGTTTCCGGCGCCTTCTGGTCGCCCGGGCGCAAGCGCGCACGGACACGGGCCACAAGCTCGGCGGGTTTGAAGGGCTTCGGCACGTAGTCATCGGCGCCGGATTCCAGGCCCCGCACGATGTCGGAGGTGTCGGACTTCGCCGTCAGCATGACGATGGGCACATCCGACTCGGCGCGGATCTGGCGGCACACTTCGATGCCGTCGATGCCGGGAAGCATCAGGTCCAGCAGCACAAGGTCCGGCTTCGAGGAACGGAAAACTTCCAGGGCCTGCCCGCCGTCAGCGCAGAAGACGGGTTCGAACCCGTCGTTGCGCAGCACAATACCGATCATCTCGGCGAGCGCCTCGTCATCGTCCACTACCAGAATGCGTGCCTTCATAGTTATATATTCCCCTATTGAATTGGCTTTGTCGTATTCGGCGCTTCACCGGCATGGCGTGCGCCGAGGCTGGCGGGCGGGCCGGTCTGCCCGCGCGCCGGTGTGTCCGCCTTGCCGGACGCGGCCGCGGCAGGCCCGGCTGTGACAATCGGCAGGCCCGGCTGTGACAATCCGCGGACTGTCCTGCATGCTGTGGACAGGCACTTGTCCGGCCAGGATGAGCGGAATGACCAGGAGGATCCCGTGAGCACCCCGATTTACGAGCGCGCGCTCGGCCGCGACTTTGCCCGCCTGCAGCCGGAACTGCAAACCTATTTTTCGCTCGTCCCGGGATCCGGCCACTACGGTGTGGGCGAGGGCGTATTCGAGGTTGTCGGCTGCCGGCAGCGCTGGCTGCGTCCGCTGCTGCGCCTCGCCAGCAGGGAGCAGTCCTTCTTCCCGGAATACGGCGAAGGTATCCCGTTCCGGATCGAGAACCACGCCCATCTGGACCCGTTCGGCCGGTCCAGCCTGACGGCCCGGCGGGAGATCTTCTTCCCCGGCACCACCCGGCTCTTCCACGACACCACCAGCTTCGACGATTCGGGCAGTCGACGGGGGCTGGTGGACTATGTCGGCCGGTACCGCCGGCTCGTCACGGACCTCAACCTCAGCGTCACCGCCGGCGGCAGGCTGCGCGGTGTTTCGGAGTCTTCCCGGCTGTTCCTGGCGCCGCTGCGGATTCCGCTGCCCGCTGCCTTCGATGCCAAGGCCTACGCCGAGCAGTGGTGGGAGCCGGGCGAGGGCGGCACAGGCAAGCACCGGATCCAAGTCAAGGTGATCCAGCCGCAGATCGGCCTGGTGCTGGTCTATGCCGGCCACTTCGATTACCGGCTGGAGCCCTACCCCGGCGGCATCACGGCCCCGGGCTACCTTCCCGAGCGCGCCCGTCCGGACCGTTGGGAGCGGCGCGTCTGACGGCGGAGCTTTCGCGCGCAGGCTTCCGGCACAGGCTTATGGCTGGCGAGAACGGCTAGCCGAGGGCAAGCTGGTTGAGCCCGTCGGCCACCTGGGTCAGCCGCGCGAGCACCGCGGTCGCGGCGGAAGGCGAATGCCCCTCCAGCCCGGCCGACGGCGTGACCCGCAACGCGCCCAGCGTGGACGCCGGCAGGCCGAGCTGCCGCCACGGCCGCCAGACGGACTCGACGACGTCGGCAACGCGGGGCAGCGCCGCGGCGGGCCAGGCCACGTCCAGGGCTCCGGTCCATAGCCGTTTGCCACCCTCCACCGCGCCGGCCAGCTGCTCCCACTGGCGGGAGGTGAGAGCACGGAGCGGCACGGCGATCCCGTCCGCGCCGGCCGCGAGGATCCGGTCAAACGGCGCCTCGATTTCAGCGACCGCGACGACGGTTTCAACGGCCCCGGCTGCCCGCAGCGCGTCGATGACCAGCTGCCAGGAGTCGGTGGCTTCCTGGCCTGGCACCGAGCGTAGGGTCCGGTAGCCGCTGGAAGTGGGAATGGTGCCGGCCAGCACGGACGCAATCTCGGGCTCGTCGATCTGGACCACGATGCGGGCCCCGGGTGCCGCCGAGGCAACCCGGCTGAGGTAGCTGCCGGCACCCGCCGCCAGGGAAGCCGCGAGGTCGCGGCGGGCGCCGTAATCGAGGAGGGCGCGCTCCCCGTTGTGCAGATGCAGGCCGGCAGCGAGGCTGAGCGGGCCGCGCAGCTGGATCTTGATGTCCGTGGCGGGGGTGTCCTCCGCTCCGATCACGTCGGCCAGGATGTTGATGTCGGTGGAGAGGGCCGAGCGCGCCCGCTTCAGATCCTGGCCGGGCCGGTCCACGATCCGCCAGCCATGCGGCTGCACGTCGACGGACAGGTCCACCAGCAGGGAGGCGGTCCGGCCGAGGGCGTCCGATCCGACGCCGCGGTCCGGGAGCTCGGCGAGGAAAGGCAGATGGGGGCTGCCGAGTTCGCCGCGGATGATCCGTGCCGCCTCGACCGGGTCCTCTCCGGGCCAGGGGCCAAGGGCGGTGGCGGTGACCTCGACCGGCTCCGGACGCTTGGGGGCGGCCACGGCTAGGCTTCCTCGGACACGGCAGGGTCCGCGGAGACGCGTCTCTGGGCGTTGGCGGTCTGGGAACTGGCGGCCTGGGCTGCGGCCTCGTGGTCCTCAGCGATGGCCTCATGGTGGCGGATGACCTCCCCGATGATGAAGTTCAGGAATTTCTCGGCGAAGGCCGGGTCCAGGTGCGCCTCGGCGGCCAGCCGGCGCAGGCGGGCGATCTGGGCGGTTTCCCGGCCCGGGTCGCCGGCTGGCAACTTGTGCCCAGCCTTGAGGAATCCGACCTTCTGCGTCGCCTTGAAGCGTTCCGCGAGGAGGTACACGAGGGTGGCATCGATATTGTCGATGCTGGAGCGGATTGACAGCAGTTCCGCCATCACCGCCGGATCCACCTGACCGGCCAGTGAGCTGGCCCCGGGGTCATAAGTGTCGGCGTCGGCGTCGGCGTCGGGATGAGTCTGGTTCTGCTCGGTCATTGACCCAGTCTAGGTACCCCACGGTTCCAAACCGTTCAACGCGGCCCGGGCCGGCTGGTGCGGGAGCCTGCCCCGGGGCCTTCCGGTGCGCTTTCCCGAAGCGTTGCCGGGCGCTTTCCCGGCGGCATGTGCGGGCGCCTGCCCCATGACTGCTGCAAAATCGTGGCCAGTGGCTTGATTCTGGCGGATTTGAAGGTTCTGTTGGCGTTTCCGGCCGACGGCCTATCACCATCACCACCGTCTGGTGGCTTCCGCAATGTTGGTGTCTTGGCTATCCGGCAGAGGGTGATGGCCAGTTTCCGCAGAGAGGCCATGAGTCGGGGCGGATTGCCAGGCGCGCCATCGATTTCTCTTCGATGATCGTCACGTCCGGGCACACCTGGCGGGAGCCGTTCGGGTGCGCCGTCCGGTGGTGCCGTTTGAGTGCGTTTGAGTGCGTTTGAGTGCGCCCATTCTCCACAAATGGCCGGTATAAGGGCCGTCATCCCGGCCATCTGTGGCAAATCGACGGCATGGTGGCCGCCCCGTTGCCCCCCTTGCCACGAAGGACCTGCCGACCCAAAACCACGAAGCCCCCGCCGCTGGGCATGTCCAGTGGCGGAGCTGCTGCGTTCGTCCTTGCTCCCCGGGTGACGACGTTCCAGCCCAGTTACTCCGTTCCGGAACCCGTCTCGGCCCCCGGGAACCGCAGAATTCCGCAGGATCCCGCGGGTGCCGGCCGGTGCGCGCGGAAGCAACTGGGCAGGAGCGTCATACCGGCGCACCGGGACGCCCCAAAGCGGCCATCTTTGGCGAACCGCTGGAGTCCCACCTGACGTGACGCCGGTGAAAGCAGGAAGATCCATGGTTGTGGAGGTATCCCGCGTGGAAGCGAACGGTGGGCATGTCCGGCCAGCGGATCCCCGGCGGCGGTCTAGCTGTGGAGCACCTCGCGGAATGCCTCCCGGCGCCGGGCCTGCTCATCCGGGTCGGGAACCGGCAGGGACGCAATGAGCTTCTTCGTGTAGGCGTGCTGCGGATTGCCCATCACCTGGCTACCCAGGCCCTGCTCCACCAGCTTGCCCTTGTAGAGCACCCCGACCCAGTGGGACAGGATATCCACGACGGCGAGGTCGTGGCTGATGAACAGGGCGGCGAACCCAAACTCGGCCTGGAGCTCCTTGAACAGCTCCAGCACCTTCGCCTGGACCGAGACGTCGAGGGCCGACGTCGGCTCATCGGCGATCAGCAGCCTCGGGTTCAGGATCAGCGCCCGCGCCAGTGAGGCGCGCTGCCGCTGCCCGCCGGAGAGTTCGTGCGGGAACCGCTCCGCGTAGGACGCCGGCAGCTGCACGGATTCGAGCAGCTCGCGGGTCCGCTGGCGTGCCTGCGCCGGCGTCGGGTTGCTGTGGATGATGAGCGGCTCGGCGACGCAGTCGCCGATGGTCAGCTGCGGATTGAAGGACGCCGCCGGGTCCTGGAACACGAAGCCGATCTGCTTGCGCAGCGGCTTGAAGGTGCGTTCCTTGAGGTTGAGCATCTCGTAGCCCAGCACCTGCAGGCTTCCGCCCGTGGTCCGGTTCAGCCCCGCGATGGCCCGGCCGATGGTGGTCTTGCCCGATCCCGACTCGCCAACGAGCCCGAACACCTCGCCTTCCGAGAGCGTGAAACTGACTCCGTCGACGGCCTTGAAGGCGGGGCTTCCCAGCCGGCCGGGGTACTCGATGGTCAGGTTCCTGGCCTCGACAAGGACCTCCCCGCCCTGGTGGGCGCGCTCGGTCATGCCTTCCGAGGCCGAGTTCCGGCCCAGGTGCGGAACCGCGGCCAGGAGCTTCCTGGTGTAGTCCTGCTTCGGGTCGGCAAAGAGAACCCGCGAGGACGCCTCTTCGACGACGTCACCCTGGTACATCACGACGACGCGGTCGGCGAGATCGGCCACCACCCCCATGTTGTGGGTGATGAGCACAATCGAGGTACCGTACTTGTCCCGGAGATCCCGCAGTAGCTCCAGGATTTCGGCCTGCACGGTCACGTCCAGGGCGGTGGTGGGTTCGTCGGCGACGATCAGCCCCGGGTTCAGCGCCAGCGCCGCGGCAATGACCACGCGCTGCTTCTGCCCGCCGGAGAACTGGTGCGGGTAGTAGTTGACCCGGGTTTCCGGATCCGGGATACCCACCTTGCGGAGCGCCTCGACCGCGCGGGACTTGGCTTCCTTGGCGCTGACCTTACCGGCTCCCCCGTGGCCGGCGTGGGCGCGGATGCCCTCGGCGATCTGCCAGCCCACGGTAAAGACGGGGTTGAGCGCGGTGGACGGTTCCTGGAAGACCATGGCCACGTCCCGGCCCCGGATCTGCCGGAGCTTCGCGGCGCTGACGCTGATCACGTTGTTGCCGTTGATCAGCACCGCTCCGGAGCTGATGGCGGTGTCCGGCAGCAGTCCGAGGATGGTCTTAGCGGTGACGGTCTTGCCGGAGCCGGATTCGCCCACGATCGCCACCACTTCGCCGGGGTTGACCGCCAGGCTCACGTCCTTGACGGCGTAGACGTCGCCGGCGTCTGTGGCGAAGGTGACCTTGAGGTGGTCGATGTCCAGGACAGGTCCGGCGCCTGTGCCGCGCTTGTCAATGTTGGTGGTCATGAACTTCTCACTTCTCCTGCTGTTGCTGCCGTGGCGGCGGTGGTGGAATCGGGGCCGCCTTTTCCGGCGGAGGCTGCCTTACGGCCCCGCAGCCGGGGATCGTTGAGGTCGTTGATGCTCTCGCCGACCAGCGTCAGTCCGAGCACGGTGAGGACGATCGCCAGGCCCGGGAACACCCCCGTCCACCAGATACCTGAGGTGGTATCCGCCAGCGCCTTGTTGAGGTCGAAGCCCCATTCCGCGGCCGAGGTCGGCTCAATGCCGAAGCCGAGGAAGCCCAGGCCGGCCAGGGTAAGGATGGCCTCGGAGGCGTTGAGCGTGAAGATCAGCGGCAGGGTACGGGTGGCGTTCTTGAACACGTGACGGCGCATAATGCGGATATTGGAGGCACCCACCACCTTTGCCGATTCCACGAACGGTTCGGCCTTGAGCCGGATGGTCTCGGCCCGGATGACGCGGAAGTACTGCGGGATGAAGACGACGGTGATGGAAATCGCCGCTGCCAGGATTCCGCCCCACAGACTCGACCGGCCACCGCTGATCACGATCGCCATGACGATTGCGACGAGCAGCGACGGGAAGGCGTAGACGGCGTCAGCAATCACCACGAGGATCCGGTCCAGCCAGCCGCCGAGGTAGCCGCTGATCAGGCCCAATGCAACGCCGATGAAAATCGACATGACCACGGCCACGATGATCACCAGGATGGCGGTCTGGGCGCCCCAGACGACCCTGGAAAAGACGTCGTAGCCGCCCACGGTGGTACCCATCAGGTGTTTGCCGCCGGGGGCCTCCTGCGCCGGGAAGCTTCCGCCGGCGTCGGAAATCTGGGAGAAGCCGAAGGGGGCAATCAGCGGCGCGAAGATCGCGGTCAGCAGGAAAATACCGGTCAGGACGAGTCCGGCGACGAGCATACCCCGCTGCAGTCCGACGCTCTTGTTGAAATGCGAGATGACCGGCAGACGCCGGAACCAGGGTGCGCGGCGGTCCGCGCCGGTTTCGATTGTGGGAGCGGTGCTCATGTCAGTACCTCACGCGGGGGTCGATCAGCGCGGCGACAATGTCCACGATGAAGTTGGTAACGGCCACGATCACTGCCAGGAGGACCACAATGCCCTGGACGGCGACAAAGTCGCGGGCCGTCAGGTAGGTGGCCAGCTGGAAGCCGAGGCCCTTCCATTCGAAGGTGGTCTCGGTCAGCACGGCACCGCCCAGCAGGACGGCAATCTGCAGGCCCATCACGGTGATGATGGGAATGAGGGCCGGCTTGTAGGCGTGCTTGGTGACGAGGCGGAATTCGCTGACGCCGCGTGAACGGCCGGCCTCCACATAGTCTTTGCCGAGGGTGCCGATCACGTTGGTCCGGACCAGGCGCAGGAAGATGCCGGCGGTCAGCAGGCCAAGGGCCAGGGCCGGCAGCACGGCGTGCGCCACCACATCACCCAAGGCGGCTACGTTTCCGCTGCGGATGGCATCCAGCCAGTAGATGCCGGTCGGGGCCTGCAGGGCGGTGAGGGCCAGTTCGCTCGAGGTCTTGGCGCGTCCGGCCACCGGGAGCCAGCCCAGCCAGACCGCAAACGTCAGCTTGAGCAGAAGCCCGGCGAAGAAGACCGGAGTGGCGTAGCAGAGGATCGCAAAGATGCGCAGCACGGCGTCGGCGGCCTTGTCACGCCGGTGTGCGGCGATCATGCCGAGCGGGATGCCGACAAGCAGCGCCACGAGCACGGCGTTGATCGAGAGTTCCAGGGTAGCCGCGCCGTAGGTCGTGAGCATTTCCGAGACCCTGCGGTTGTCGGACAGCGTGGTGCCGAAGTTGCCGGTGATCAGCTGTCCGAGGTACTCGAAGTACTGCACGAGGATGGGCCGGTCATAGCCGGCAGCGGTGATGCGCTCCTGCAGCTGTTCCGGCGGGAGCCGGCCGCCCAGGGCTGCCGTGATGGGATCGCCGGTGATCCGCATCAGGAAAAACACCATGGTGACCAGGATGAGAATGGTCGGAAAGATGAGGAAAAACCTGATCAGGATGTATTGGCCCAGTCCCCCGCCGGACGACTTCTTCTTCGACGGCAGGAGGCCGTCGGCGTCGGTTGGCGGCGCCTCAATAAGTGTTGTCATTGGTACCTAAATGTGTGTTTCCGGGAGCCAAGGAGCCCGGGAATCTGTGTGTCCTGTCCCAGCACAAAAGGCGGGGCGCCGTGCTGGCGCCCCGCCTTTCGTGCTGGTCAGAACCGGATGGGGAATTGGACCTACTTGGAAATCACACCAAGACGGGTCTTGAAGGAAGCGTCGAGGGTCTTCTCAACACCCTTGATGTCCTTGCCGGCGACCATCAGTTGGGCGCCCTGCAACAGCGGCAGCGTGGACAAGTCCTTGGCGACGGCCGTCTGGGCCTCGCCGAGCACCTTTTCGCGTTCCGTCTTGTCTACGGTGGTCAGCTGCTTGCCGATCAGCTCGGTGACGGCGGAGTTCTCGTAGTGGTTCTTCAGAAAGTTGCCGGGGATAAAGAACGGCGTGAGGTAGTTGTCTGCATCGGAGTAATCCGGGAACCAGCCGAGCTGGTAGACCGGGTAGGCATCCTTGGTGCGGTCTTTGGAGTAGGTGACCCACTCGGTGGACTGCAGGTCCACCTTGAACAGGCCCGACTTTTCGAGCTGCTCCTTGATCATGGCGTACTCGTCGCCCGAGGACTTGCCGTAGTGGTCCGGGTTGTACTGCAGCTTCAGGGTGACCGGAGCGGTGACGCCGGCGTCGGTGAAGGCCTTCTTGGCCTTGTCCGGGCTGGGCTTGCCGCTGCCGTCGCCGTACATGTCCTTGAGCGGCTTGATGGCTCCGACGAAGCCGTCGGGAACAACCGAGTACGCGGGCAGGTACGTGCCCTTGTAGACCTGGCTGGCAATGGCGTCGCGGTCAACGATGTTGGCCATCGCCTGGCGGACCGCGAGAGCCTTCTTGGGATCGGCGTCGGGGGCCTTGGCGCCGAACGGCATGGTGTCGAAGTTGAAGACGATGTAGCGCAGTTCGCCACCGGGGCCCTTGTGGACCTTGACTTTGGCATCCTTCTCCAGATCGGCGGCGTCGGTCGCGGTCAGGCTGCGGCCGGCGACGTCGATGTTGCCCTGCTGGACGTCCAGCTTCAGGTTGTTGGAGTCGGCGTAGTACTTGATCGTGGCGCTGTCGTTGGCGGCCTTGCCGAGCAGGCCCTTGTAGTCGGGGTTCGCCTTGAGGCTGACGAGCTCGTTCTTCTTGTAGCTTTCGATCGTGTACTGGCCTGCGAAGGGCTTGGCCTTGACGATCTCGTCGTCGCTCATCAGCTTGTCGGCCGGGAACACCTCTTCGTCGATGACGGGTCCGGCGTTGGCGGCAAGGACACCCGGGAAGACCTGGTCGTTGCCGGCCTTCAGCGTGAAGACCACGGTGGAATCGTCCTTGGCCGTGACCGAGGCCAGGTTGCTGAAGAGGGACGAGGGGCCGTTGTCGTCGGCGATCTTGACGATCCGGTCGACGGAGAACTTGACGTCCGAGGACGTCAGCGCGTGGCCGTTGGCGAACTTGAGTCCGGACTTGAGCTTGACGGTGTACTCCGTCGGGGTGCTGAAGGAAGCGGACTCGGCGATGTCCGGGGTGGCATCAGCCGTCCCCGGCTTCGAGTTCATGAGGAACGGGTAAATCTGGTTCATCACCATGAAGGAGCCGGCGTCGTAGGAACCGGCCGGGTCGAGGGTAACCACCTTGTCAGTGGTGCCGTAGGTGATGTTGCCTCCGCCGGCTGCGCTGCCGGTCGCTGTTCCGCCGCCGGAAGGGCCCGTGCAGGCGGTCAGTGCGAAGGCGGATACCCCGGCGAGCGCGATGGCGCTCTGCAGGGCGTTTTTGTTCATTGCCATCTGTGAACTTTCTGTTCGATGAGTACTGGTGCGCGGCCCGGAGACGATTCTGCTCATGACTCGGCGGGCTGCACGCTGTCCTGATTCCTAGATTCAACCAGACACCACGCGGTGAATCGTCACATCCTGTGAGATGAGACACAAAATTTACACGAACCGGTGGAATTCATCACTATCTTCAGCGATCCTGCCCGGATTCCGGCAGTTCGCAGCCGCCCGGAAACCGGGAACGCGCGTTAAGACGGCAGGAGCACCGCACATCGAATATGTGCGGTGCTCCTGCGATCAGTGCCTGCTTGTTGGTGCCCTGCCAGTTAGTGCACCGCTTGTTAGAGCGCCGCGCGCTGCAGCGACCGGGCCGTGTCGATGGTGGCCTGCCCAAGCACGCGGGTTCCCTGGTAGAGGACCACCGTCTGGCCGGGCGCCACGCCGCGCAGCGGTTCCGCCAGCATGACCACCAGATTTCCGTGCTCGCCGCCGGTGGCGTCTGCGCCTGTCCCGCCAGTCACACCTGTCCCGCCAGTCCCGTCGTCATTCGCGTCCGCGCGTTCCATGTGCGCCTTGGCGGGCACGGGATCCCCGTGGGCACGGACCTGGGCATAGCAGTCGAATTCCTCGCCGGTGGGCACCTCGGCGATCGGCAGCCCGGCCCAGGAGACCTTGATGCCGCGGATCTCATCGATGGCCAGGAGGGCCCCGGGCCCCACCACCACCTTGTTTTCCTTCGGCCGGATTTCGAGCACAAAGCGCGGTTTGCCGTCGGCGGCAGGCGTGCCCAGCTTCAGGCCGCGGCGCTGGCCGACGGTGAAGGCGTTGGCGCCGGGGTGCTCGCCGACCTTCGCGCCGGACTCGTCCACGATGTCGCCGGTGGTCATCTCGATCTTCTCAGCCAGCCAGCCGGCCGTGTCGCCGTCGGGGATGAAGCAGATGTCGTGGCTGTCCGGCTTGTTGGCCACGGAGAGCCCGCGGCGTTCGGCTTCGGCCCGGACCTCGGCTTTCGACGGGGTGTCCGCCAGCGGGAACATGGAATGCTTAAGCTGTTCATGGGTCAGCACGCCGAGCACATAGCTCTGGTCCTTGGCCCAGTCCGCAGCGCGGTGCAGCTCAGGGTTGCCGTCGGCGTCGGAAATCACCTTGGCGTAGTGGCCGGTGCAGACGGCGTCGAAGCCCAGCGCGATCGCCTTCTCCAACAGCGCGGCGAACTTGATCCGTTCGTTGCAGCGCATGCACGGGTTGGGCGTGCGCCCGGCGGCGTATTCGTCGATGAAGTCCTGGACCACGTCCTCCTTGAACCGCTCGGAGAAGTCCCAGACGTAGTAGGGGATGCCCAGCACGTCGCAGGCCCGCCAGGCATCGCGGGAGTCCTCGATGGTGCAGCAGCCGCGGCTGCCGGTTCGCAAGGTGCCGGGCATCCGGGACAGCGCCAGGTGGACCCCGACGACGTCGTGTCCCGCCTCGACGGCGCGGGCGGCGGCAACGGCGGAATCAACGCCGCCGCTCATGGCTGCAAGAACTCGCATACTGGCTTTCTCTAGGGTTCGGGGTGCGGCAGACAGTGCCGGCCGCTGGCCGCCGCCGGAGTGCACGGCGGCCTGCTCACGGCTTGCTATTCAAGGATGCTGGTGACGGCTGCTATTCACGGCTGGGGCCGCAGGGACAACGCAATGCCTGCCGCCCTATTCTATCGCCACGCCGAATCCTGCCCAAAAGGCCTTGACGGGACCGCGCCGCGCTTCTAGCGTCAGGATTACCGGTTTTAGAAAACGAAGCACGCACCAGCGGGAATCGAGCGGACATGGCTGTTGAGAATATCGTGATCGTCGGCGGCGGACTGGCCGGCGCCATAGCCGCCAAGACCCTGCGCACGGAAGGCTTCGCCGGGCCGGTGGTCCTGCTGGCCGAAGAGACCCACCACCCGTACCTGCGGCCGCCGCTGTCCAAGGAGTACCTGCTGGGCCAGGCGCAGGACGACGCCCTGCCGGTGGTGCCGGCGGGCTGGTACGCGGAGAACGGCGTCGAACTGCGGCTGGGTAGCCCCGTCACATCCCTCGATCCGGCCGCCCGCACCGTGGGCCTCGGTGATGGCAGCCGGCTGGAGTATGCCTCGCTGCTGCTGGCCACCGGCTCACGGCCCCGGGCGATTCCGGTGCCGGGCAGCGACCTTGATGGGGTCGGCACCTTCCGGACCGTGGAGGACAGCCGCCGCCTGCGCCAGCAGCTCGACGGCGGCGGCCGGAACGTGGTGATGATCGGCTCGGGCTGGATCGGCATGGAACTGGCAGCAGCGGCGAGCGCCTATGGCAACACTGTGACCCTGCTGGGGCTGGAGGAGGTGCCCCTGGGCGCGGCGATCGGCCCCGGGCTGGGCGGGTTCTTCCGTTCGCTGCACGAGGCCAACGGCGTCCGCTTCCGGCTCCCCGCCTCGGCCGCCGAGATCACGGGCCGGGCGGGCCGGGTGACCGGCGTGGTCACCGACGCGGGCGAGGTCCTGCCCGCGGACCTGGTGGTCATGGCCGTGGGGGTGGTCCCCGAGGTTTCACTGGCCGCGGCCGCCGGGATCGGGCTGCACAACGGCATCCTCACGGACGCCTCGCTGCGGACGTCCGCGGCCGGGATCTTCGCGGCCGGCGACGTTGCCAACGCCCTGCACCCGTTCACCGGTGAGCACCACCGCAGCGAGCACTGGTCCAACGCCCTCAACGGCGGCAAGGTCGCCGCCAGGGCCATGCTGGGCCAGGACGCCGTGCTGGACACGGTCCCCTACTTCTACACCGACCAGTTCGACGTCAGCATGGAGTACTCCGGCTTCCCGACGCTGATCACCGGGCCGCCCACCATCCGCGGCTCGCTCGAGGCCAGGGAATTCCTTGCGTTCTGGCAGCGCGAGGGCCGCGTGGTGGCTGGAATGAGTGTGAACTGGCCGCGGTCCGACAAGCCGCAGAAGATGATCAAGTCACTCATCACCTCAAAATCGGCGCTGCGCCCTGATGTTTTGGCGGACCCGGCCGTCCCGCTGGATCAGCTCCTGCCGGCGGCCTGACCGGCGGCCTGACGGGCAGATTCACGGGCGACCGTTCCGGCGGTCTGGATGGTGGACTCGTGTCCCGCCATCCCGGCCAGGCGCGCGCGGGCGACGGCGCCGGGCAGCGCGGCCAGCAGGGCGTCGACGTCGGCCCCGGTAGAGGAATGGCCCAGGCTGAAGCGCTGGGCACCCCTGGCCGTGTCCTCGTCCAGGCCCATCGCCAGCAGCACATGGGACGGCCGGGGAACCCCCGCCGTGCACGCCGAGCCGGTGGAGGATTCCACCCCGGCCAGGTCCAGCAGGAAGAGCAGTGAGTCGCCCTCGCAGCCGGGGAAGGTGAAGTGCGCGTTGCCGGGCAGCCGACCGGCCCCCGGGGCTCCGCGCAGCACGGCCCCGGGCACCGCCGCGAGGACGCCGTCTATCAGCCGGTCCCGCAGCGCGGTGATCCGTGCGGCCTCCCCGGGCAGCTTCGCGGTGACGGCTCCGGCGGCCGCGGCGAAGCCCGCGATCGAGGCAGTGTCCAGGGTGCCGGACCGGACGTCGCGTTCCTGTCCCCCGCCGTGCTGGACCGGGGTCAGCTTCACTGCGCGGCCCAGCAGGAGAGCGCCGACGCCGACGGGGCCGCCGATCTTGTGCCCGGAGATGGTCATGGCGTCAAGGCCGGTGCCGCGGAAGTCCACGGGCACGGAGCCGAAGGCCTGGACGGCGTCGGAATGCACCGGCACGCCGGCCGCGTGTGCCAGCTCCACGATCCTGCCGACCGGCTGGATACTGCCCACCTCGTTGTTGGCCCACATCACCGTGACCAGCGCGATGGACGCCGGATCGCGGGACAGCTCGGCCGCCACGACCGCAAGATCTACGACCCCGCTGGCATCCACCGGCAGCCAGCTGACCTCGGCACCCTCGTGCCGTTCCAGCCACTCCACGGCGTCCAGCACCGCGTGATGCTCGACGGCGGAACACAGGATGCGCGTGCGGGCCGGGTTCTCGGCGCGGCGGGCCCAGTACAGCCCCTTGACGGCGAGATTGTCCGCCTCGGTACCGCCGGACGTGAAGATGACCTCCGAGGGGTGTGCCCCGGCCGCCGCGGCCAGGACCTCGCGGGCGTCCTCCACGGCGCGGCGGGCGCGGCGGCCCGCGCCGTGCAGCGAAGAGGGGTTACCTGTCCGGGCCAGCTCGCGCGTCAGCGCAGCCAGGGCCTCCGGAGCGAGGGTGGTGGTTGCGGCATGATCCAGGTATACGGGCACAGGGCAATTCTACCCGCGCCTACCCGCGCCGGCATGGGGAGGAGCTGACGGGCAGGACCCGGTACTGGTGTACATTCGAGCGGTGAAAGCGTCCCTGTACCTTGTGCTGGCCACCCTGTTCTGGTCCGGCAATTTCGTGGTGGGCCAGGCCGCCGTCGCCTCGATGACCCCCCTGGACCTGACGTTCTGGCGCTGGACGCTGGCCGCCGTGCCGCTGCTGCTCCTGGCGCACTTCATCGAGAAGCCGGACTGGCGCTCGGTGCTGCGCCGTTGGCCAGTGCTGCTGCTCTTGAGTGTGCTGGGCATGAGCGGCTACACCCTGCTGCTGTACGGTGCGCTCGGCTACACCTCCGCGATGAATGCCTCCCTGATCACGGCCGCGAATCCGGCCCTGATCGTCGTTATGGCGATCGTCGTGCTCGGCGAGCGGACCACGCGCCTGGGCTGGTTTGGCATCTGCCTCGGACTGCTCGGCGTGCTGCTGGTCCTGACCAGGGGCGAGCTGCAGCGCGTTTTCAGCCTGTCCATCAATATCGGTGAAGTCATGATGATCGGCGCGATCGTCGTCTGGGGCTGCTACACGATCATCGCCCGCAGGCTGGACGTTCCGCCCATCGCGGCCACCGCCGTGCAGGTGGTGATAGCGACGGTAACTCTGGCACCCTTCGCGCTCGCCATGAAGGTGCAGTTTCCGGATACCCCGGCCGAGGGCTGGTCGCTGGCGTACATTGCCGTGTTCCCGTCTCTCGGTGCCTACCTGTTCTGGAACCTCGCGCTGAAAACAACCCCGCCGGGCACCGCCGGGAACTACCTCAACCTGATAGTTGTCTTCACGGCCGTCATCACGGTGGCGCTGGGGACGCCGCTCAGCCTCGTGCAGATCGCCGGCGGGCTCTTGGTGATAGCGGGCGTGCTGCTGACCGGCATCAGGGGGCAGGCCAGGCTCGCGGCACCCGCCGCAGCGCGCCGGCGTTCCTAAAGACCCGGCTCCTGCGGTGGCCTGATCCGGGCGCAGCACTGCGCCGGCCGTGCGGTTCCGCCAGCCCGGAAATTCTCGATGTCGAGCGCCTGCACCCGGACCGGGTCGAGGCCGCAGCCGGCCGCGGCTCCGCCCAGGAAGGCGCCGTTCATGGTGCAGACCACCCCGGTATGGCCTTCGGCGATCCGGCGGAAGGGGCAGTTCAGCAGCACCAGGCCTCCTTCGCCGTCGATCTCGGGGCGGTACCCCTCGGCGGCGAGGAACTCGGCGAACGTGGCTCCGCCAGCGCCGCCGGTTGCCGCCCTGGCCGTCGCCTGACCGCGGGCAAACGCGGCCCGGACCAGCGCCTCCCGGGCGGAACCGCCGTCGGCCGCCGATTCCTCGATAGCTGAGACCATCAGCTCGGCGGCCAGGTCATAGTTGCGGTCCGGCACGGAGGCGGCGATCTCCTGGACGGCGGCCGCGTACAGCTTGGCCGGGCGGCCGGAGCCGGGCCCAACCCTGCCGCCCAGCTTCCGGAACTCCACCGCCAGCAACCCGTCCTGCACCAGCCGGTCCAGCTGGAAGGAGGCTGTGCTCCTGGGCAGGCCGAGCGCAGCTGCGGCGTCGTCGCGGCTGACGGCTTCCGGGGCGGTGGCGACGAAATCAAACAGCTTCCTGCGGCTCTCGTCACCGAGGGAGGCGACGGCCGCAATCCTGCGGGTCCAGGGGGCTCGGATCATAACTTCAGCCTAACTCTAAAAACAATATTCATTGCTTAATTGCCTGTTCCATTCCCACAGCACGGGGCGCCGCCGCTGAACAGGCCGGCGCTGAAGTGGGCCCGGTGAACCGTTCCTGACGGTGGGCGGCCGGAGGCAAAGTGCGGCCTGGTCCGGCTTGGTCTGGCCCGGTCCGGTCCGGCTCAGTCCGAGGGCGGCACGACGGCGAGGCGGGCCGCGACGTCGGCCCGAGCCGCCGCGAGGCTGGCGGCGTCCGGGCATGAGACGGAGACGTAGACGGAGGAGCCCGCCTTGCTGAAGAGCCGGGAGTAGACGGCGGTTGACCGTCCGTCGGCGCCGGCGCCGCTGTCGAATACCAGCACCTCCACGCTCGGGGCGGGCTTGCCCGTTTCGCCGCCCCAGCGCAGGGAGCCCGGCAACAGGAAGGACGAAAGGATGCTTGGGTCCAAGTACTGGAAGAGCGCCTCGGTGGACGCCTTGTCATCCCCCGCGACGGCGAGCGCTCCCTGGTTCACTCGCACCCTGGCTGAAACCACGCAGCCGTCTGCCTTCAGATATTCGCTGACGCCGGCCACATTCTGCTTACCGGGCGTCCATCCGGGGGCCTCGCGGAGCCCATCGGAGAGCTGGACGGCCACGCCGGCGGCCAGGCTCTCCCCGGCGGCGAAGGGCATGTCCCGTGCGGCGATGGCCGCGGAGTCGTGGCCGGGGGTAACGGTGGGGGTGGCCAGGGTGGAGGTTGCCGGAATCGCTTGGGGCGCGGCAGGGTCGGGGACTCCCACGCTGCAGCCTGCGAGTACAGCGGCCATGCCCAGCGCCAGGAACGCACTACTCCCCCGGTGGGCCCGCTGCCCGTGGCGGACAACTGGCGCAGTGCCGCTTTTCGCTTCAATCCCTGCTTCCCTACCACCGCTGTCCATGCCTGCTCCGCCATCCAATGCGCTGTGCCGGTCAGGTCGCCCGGGTCTCCGCACGATTCTAGACTCTCCCGCCGCGCCTGGCGCCGACGATGCTGCCTGCCGGGCGCAAGCCACCCTCGTTGCTTGCGCCGCCCGGGAGCATGTGACGGTTCCCAATTTGCTGATCCCTGCTGCGCTCTCGGAGGCGTCTGAAACTCCGGCTCAGCGCAACGCCGCTGCTGCTGAGTTGATGGCGTTTCACATGTTGCTGGCCCGTGTATCGAACTACGTGAACCAGATCGCCAGCCACGCCACACGCGGTTCCCGCATGGGCGCTCTGATGGTTTACCTTGCATCGACCGATACGGACAAGACGAAGAACGCGCATAGCGATCCTCACCTCCTGGCCGGCGACGGTGCGATCATGGCTTGGTACGACGACGGCGTCCTGGACTGTGACGATGCCCTGGTCATTGCCAAGCACCTGGACCAGCCGCGCAGGACGTTCGGCGTCGAGGTCCGCGTCAAAAACATGCAGCGGGATGCGGCCAAGAAGGAGCAACGGCACCAGCGAGAACGGCAACCACCACATCCACATTGCGGTGTCGCTGGTCCGTGAAGACGGAACCAAAGCGTCCACGCACGGCGACTACAGCCGGGCGCAGAAAACCTGTCGGCCCCTGGAGACGAAGTACGGCCTGGAAGAACTCTCTACCGTGCACGCCACCCGCGGCTGCTCCGTTGCCGAGCGCCCGGCGCGTGGGGAACGGCCCAGCTGGTTCGGCGGCGGAACCCTCGCCTCTGACTCGGTGAACTGAGGCAGGAATGGACTGACTCGCCGCAGTCCGCGATGGACGCCGCCGCGAGTAACAGGCGCAAGGTCATCAGCACCGGCCCTCGATCCACTTCCGCAACGACTCCGTGCCGACGTCGAGCTTCGGCGCCGGAGCAGACGCGACCCTGAGGGTCCTAATCGATAGTCAGTTTCGTTTTTTAGGCGAGAGCGCGAGCCCCAAGAAGACTGCTCCAAAGATTAGGAATATAGTGCCTATTCCTGAGTCGTTTTGCGCATAATTCACCACCGCAACAACGACAAACAAAAGAGCTGCTAGAGCGTTTCCAACTCGTTGGTAGTTCATTTCACTCCAGTAGGCGATGAGGTTCGCGCTTATCGATGAGAGCGGGTAGCAAGCAGGCTTCCCGCGGGTTGAATCGACCTCGGGTGGGCACCTCGCGATGTACGATGACTCGTCGAGAGCTGAACCCCCATGCGTTCATACCCACGAGGAGACCGACGTAGCCATTGCGCCACACCACCAGTCGGAGTGGTTGTTGCACATCGGAATGATGACTGTCAATGCCGTCCGGGGTTCACTCCCCTTGAACATTTGGCGGGGACGGAGCGTTGCTGGACCTGACTCCTGCCGACTCGGATCCAGCCATGGACGCGAGCGACATGCACGGCCTCGTGACGGTTTGCCGCGCCAAGCTTGGAGGCCGCCGACGAGAGGTAGTTCCGGACCGTGCCCGGGGGGAGCGAGGCGCGCTGGGCGGTCTCGGTCCAGTCCCATGACGAATGTCATGCCCGGGATCACCGTGGCATATTGTTTCCGCTGCTCAGGTCCGGCGCGGAGCGGCAACTGGTTTGGCTACCAAGGCAAGAATTGTCGTCGAAATGGCCGACCCTGCTTCACGGTCGTCAATCCTCCCGGCGCGGATTTCCGCTGACGCGCCGTGGAGGAGGGCAAAGAAGCACGCGGTGAACCATGCGGCGGACAGATCAGACCGGAACGCCCCTTCAGCCTGCCCACGCTCGATGAGCCGGCCCACCCGCAACATCGTTTCGTCATGATGGTGACGGATGCGATCGGGGCCCAGCTCCTGCTCTGCGGCGGCCAGCAAGCCATGGGATCTGACGAGTACTCGCCATGACGTTGTGACCAGAAGTTCAAGCGCCTGGCTCGGGTCGCATTCCAGTGACAAGGGAGCGAGCTGTGCCTCAGCCTCGCGCACCGTCTGTTCTACGATCGCGTCGACGAGTTCCCGCCGGGACGAGAAGTGACCATAGAGCGTCACCCGTCCGACGCCTGCGGCCTGGGCGATCTCGGCCATGCTGGCCCTCGGGTCCACAGAAAGGCAAGTGACCGCCCCCTCCCTGATGGCGGCGCGATTGCGCTCGGCATCCGCTCGACGTGTTCGGTCCTCCGGTTGTTTCGCCATGGCACCATGCTATGTCAAACATCCGTGTACAAGTACATTCTGAACGTTGTGCCACGCCGCGCGCAGGGCATCGCAGTCGCCAAGTTCTTCTTTTGCTCTATCTCGAACATCTATGTATGGGTTATAGTGATCGACATGTACTTCGTACATCACTGTTTGACTTAGGAGAATCATGTCCCACCACCGGACACCAGTCCTCGGCCACGGGGGCCCGGCTTTATCAGCGCCAGTGCAGTCACGCGGCGGTTGGCCCTCACAGGCCCCCACCACAGATCGGTCCGCCCTGCACGGATTGCTGCGTAAGGTCGGCGGCCTCGGGATGATTCTTGTTTTGGTCGCGGTCGCTGAAAATTTACCACCCCAACCAGAAGGAACATCATGCAATCACTACTGAAAGACAGAAGCATACTTCGAGCACTTATTCCGACCGAGATCATGGTTCTCGTGACGTCGATCCACCACGTATACCGGCTGGGCCCCGAATTGCTCGTCCCGGCAGTCGCACTACTGGCCATCCCCATACTGCTGATGTGGTGGTACAGCCGGGGCTCAAGCCGATTGCCTTCCTGGGTTTACGCGGGCTATACCGGAGTGGTGTTCTTCTACTTCGGTATCGCCGATGGTTTTCTCGACCATGTCTTGAAGGCCGCTGGCCTGGACAACACGACCTATCTCCCCGGAAGCGACGCTGAAGTGATCAATACTGTTTTCCACCTCTGGTCACCAGAAGCTGGACAGCTCTTTTACGAGGCGACAGGGATCATGACGTTCGTCGCCGGCCTCGTAGCCATGCTCTTCACCTACAGGTTCGTGCGGCACGCTGCCACCAAGCCATCGGCCGCACCGATCGCTGCCGAGGAACTGGGCTCATTTCGGGGCGAATGACGACTATCGCTTCGCGATGACTTTCGCGCCATCGCCCGCAGATCTCCGAAAGGGGAGACGCGGCGCTAGATCGTTTGCTGTCTGAGACCAAGCTCCTTGCAGAGGTCGCCCACCTTGGTTTTCCTTCCGCCCCGTAGCCCTACGTCAGGCTGGAACGGTACCCGGGAGTAGTCGTCGAGCACGACGATCAGCCACGGCCGCGCGGCTTGGCCTTTCTCGTCGATGGCTTCGATGTCGAGGAGGGTGTGGCCGGCCTGCCACTGCTCGTTCGGGCGGCTGGCGGTGCACCGGTAGACCAGCTCAAACGTGTTCCGGTACGCAGCGGCGCCGTCGTGGGCCAGTGTCCGGAGGCCGGGGTCGATGCCGGTGACCAGCGCCCGGACCGTCGAATAGCTCGGGTCCCGCGGAAGTCCGCGTCGGCCCAGGTCCGAATGCGGCCTGCGCCCCGGAAGCGGAACCGTTCGCCATTGCGACACATGGACATCCACCGGTTAAGGGTGCGGATCGGCACGACGGAGCTGGTAGCCGTGCTCTTTCAGGATTTCGATGGGGCTGCGGCTGACTGCTCCGTCACCCACAGATACATCTGTGTGATGGGCAGGCCCCCAGGTCGGCGGCAAGGAAGAACTGAGACAGAATGTCCTCAGCGTTCGGATCGAAGTACGCATCCGGTTTGGACCCGGGGGTCCGCGAGCCGACGGCGAAGTGCTGGGTGAGCGTGTACGGCTGGGCGATCTTCTGAGGATCAACACCCACACCTGAGCGGTTTTACCCGGACACTGCGTGTGCCGTCCACGACGTCGCCCTTTTTAGACGTGGAGAAACGGCGCCGGACGCGTCCAGGATCGCCGGCAGAGCACGCGAGGTGGTCGTACCGGTCCGGGGTCCGCAGATGTCGATGCTGGCCCCGGGCCCGACTACGCCAGGACGCGGACGGCCCCCGGAACCACTTCGATGGTGAGCGGCAACGCCCCGACCCGCTCGCCGTCGGCATAGGCCACAACGTTTTCCGCGGCCAGTTCCACCCTGCGGACCCGGCGGATGTGCACCGCGGGATGTCCGGTGTGGCCGCCGGAGAACACCTTAGGGAAGACCGCCAGGAAGCCAAGCCTGGAAAGCGGCCCCACGATGAACAGGTCCAGGTAACCGTCGTCGAGCACGGCATCCGGGGTGACCTTCATGCCGCCGCCAATCGACTGCCCGTTGGCCACCGAGATGAGCATTGCGCCCTGCTGCCAGCGCTCGCCGTCGGCCGTCACGGTGTAGTTGATCGCGCGGAAGGAGGCCAGTTCGCGGAGCATGGCGAGGTTGTAGCGGGCCTTGCCCCGCGGCCAGCGCCAGGCGTTGGCACGTTCGTTGACGGCGGCGTCGAACCCCGCCGAGACCACGCCGGCGAACCAGCAGGACACCCCGCCGGAGCTGACCCGCCCTACGTCGATCAGCCGGCCGCCGGACACCAGGGCCGCAAGCAGTCGATCACAGGCTGCGGGGATGTTGTGCCGCGGGAGGCCGAGCGCGCGGGCCATATCGTTCCCGGTGCCGGTGGGAACAACACCCAGCGGGACCGAGCCGTACGGGGCGCCCAAACCGGCCAGCGCATTGATGCCGAGGTGGACCATGCCGTCGCCGCCCACCACAACCAGGGCGTCCACCCCGGATGCCAGGACCGTGTCCACTGCGTCGGCGAGTTCTGAGTAGCTGTCCTCGCACAGGAGCACCACCTCGGCCCCGCTGGCGCGGAAGCAGTCCGTCGCCTCCCGGCCGGCATGCTGCCCGCGGCCAAAGGCTGCCCGCGGGTTGACGGCGACGGCGATAATCATGGCGTGAATTATGCCAGCAGCCGGGAACCATCACTGCCCGCGCGGTCGTTGTTCCCCTATCCGGTTAAACTGGCCAAGCCGGACAGCCAGAATGGACCGGAGCGATCAACCGGCAGTATCAATGCAAAGGATTCTTGCTTGACGCAGGGCAACAGCTCGCATTACCAGGTCCTCCGGATCCCCGTGACGGCGACGGACAAGGAAATCAAGGTGGCCTACCGCAAGGCCGCCCGCGGCTCGCACCCGGACCACGGCGGCGACCCTGCGACCTTCCGGCAGGTGACCCTTGCGTATGAGACACTCATCAATGCGAAGCGCCGCGCCGACTACGACAGGTCCTATGGCAGCGGATCCCGCGACTTCAGCGCGGGCCCGGCCGGAGAGGGAGCCCATTTTGACGCCCCGGCGGCCGGAAGCCGGGCCTCGGCCACTATCCGCCACCCCAACACGCCACGCAACACGTCCGCAGATGCCCCCGTCTACGTCCCGTCTTTCGAGGAGGTGGCGCAGGCCGGCGGGGTGCCGCTGATTCCGGCGGAACTGGCCCGCCAGCAGGTCCACGGCATGCCGCGCAAGCGTGGCATCTTCGGGGCCGAAGCGAGGATCCAGCGGGAAATGCGGACCGTTCAGCTGATCAGCCGCCAGATCCTCCCCGCAATCCCGGCCGCACGGCTGGTCAACGGCCTGCAGTCCCCCGCCGACAGCAACCACATCGACCATGTTCTGCTGTCCGGCTACCGGATGGCGATCATCGGCTCAATGTTGCTGCCGCCGGGCGCCTATGCCTGGAACGGCAGCACCCTGACCCACGGCGGCCGGTCCATCTCCCCGCCCCAGCTGGCCCAGGTGGTGCGCCGGATGCAGGACATCTTCCCGGAACTCAACGTCACCGGCTGGACCGTGGTGCACAGCACGGACGGCAACCTGCACGAGCCCGTCATCGACCACCACCGCCGAAGTCCTTTACGGGACAGCACCAGCCACGGTCTGGTCCAGGTGGTCAACGCCGCCGGCCTGGCACGCGGGCTCAAGCAGTTCCTGGGCTCCGGCCCGGCCCCAAACACCGTCAACATCCCGGTGCTCGCCCGGCTGCTGCGCGGGATGCACTAGAAGCGCCGACGGCCGCGGTTCCACCGCGGCTTTGACGACGACGGCGGCTCGCTAGGATGGGAGCGTGTTCCGCATCCTCTTCCACACCCCTGAAATTCCCGGCAACACGGGCAACGCCATCCGGCTGGCCGCCATTACCGGCGCCGAACTGCACCTGGTCGAACCGCTGGGCTTTGATTTTTCCGATGCCAAACTCCGCCGGGCCGGCCTCGACTACCATGACCTCGCCGTCGTCACCGTACACCCGGACATCGGCGCGACGTGGGCGGCGCTGCGACCGGAGCGTGTCTTCGCCTTCACCTCTGACGGCGAGGCTTCCTACACCGATATCAGCTACCGTCCCGGGGATGTGCTGCTGTTCGGCCCCGAATCGGCCGGCCTGCCCGAGGAGATCAAGCACGACCCCCATGTGACCTCACGCGTCCGCCTGCCAATGCTGCCGGCGCTGCGGTCCCTGAACCTGGCCAACGCGGCATCCATCGCCGTCTATGAGGCATGGCGACAGAACGGGTTCGCCGGAGCCAAGCACTAGCCGGCGCAACTATTTCCGTTGTTCGCCCATCCGCCACCACCGCTGTCCCGAATCACTTCTGAAGCCCGGTTAGGCCACGGGGCCCAGAGCAGGAAAGGGAGCGAGGATCGGCAGGTGATATCAGCGCAGTTAGACAGACGTCCGGCCCACCGGATTGCGGTCGGCCACGGCAGAAGACAAACCCACCCTGGCCCACGATCGGCGGCGGGCACCTTATGCTTGAAGGTGATGGAAACTCCAAACGCCCCAAACCCCGAGGCCACTGCTCCCCCGGGCACTCCAGCCGACGTGAACCGCCGGCTTGGCGCGCTGCTGGAACAGGTCGCCCTCGGTGACCAGGCCGCCTTTGCAGAGTTCTATGAGCTCACCTCCCGGCGTGTATTCGGCATGGCCCGGCGCGTCCTGATCGATGTGGAACTCAGCGAGGACACCGCCCAGGAAGTTTTTCTCCAGGTATGGCAGAACGCCTCCAAGTTCAATCCCGCGGCCGGAACCCCGCTCGCGTGGCTCATGACAATCTCGCACCGCCGCGCTGTGGACAAGGTCCGCTCCTCCCAGTCCTCCACCGACCGGGAAGCGAAATACGGCGCCAGCAGCCAGGAAATCGACCACGATTCGGTTGCCGATGCGGTGGGCAGCCGGCTCGAGGCCGAGGCCGTTGTCCGCTGCCTGGATACGCTGACCGACACGCAGCAGGAATCCGTCCGGCTCGCCTACTACGGCGGCCTCACCTACCGGGAAGTCGCAGAGAAACTCAGTGCTGCGGTACCCACCATCAAGTCCCGCATCCGCGATGGACTGATCCGATTGAAGTCCTGCCTGGGGGTGATTTGAGATGACCGACATGAATGCACAGAACAACGGCCGCGTCCCCGGCGGCTTTGCAGCCGAGATCGACACTGACCTCGCCTCCGGCCGCGCGGTTGACCTCGCCGAGGTCTTCGCGCTAAACGCCGTCGACGACGCCGAACGCACCGCCATTGAGGACTACGTCGCCTCAGCCCCTCCGGCGGAGCGGAATGCCTTCAACGAACGCGTCCGCCAGGCCCGGGAGACGCTCGCCATAAGTTTCACTGCCGAGGACGAACCGCCCGCCGGCCTGCTGGACCGGATCATGGTATCCCTTCCGGCCCAGGCCTCCGGCCGGGTGCCCGGAGGCCACCCGGGCCAGGCGCCCGCAACGGTTCCGCCAGTCATGGCCCGGCCCGTCCGGGAATCTTCCGAACTGCCCGTCGCCGATGAGCTCGGCGCCGCCCGCCGGCGCCGCGAAGGGCGACGCAGGCCGCAGGGCATGCGCAACTGGCTGGTCGGCGCCGCAGCCGCAGCCGTGATCGCCTTCGGCGGAGTGGGCGTCGGGGCGTACATGGCAAACCAGAACGACCCTCTCAACCAGGTGATGCAGGCAGGGGACGTACGGCAGGCGACCGTCGACGTCGCCGGCGGCGGTACGGCCACTGTGTCCGTCTCCAGCTCGAGGGATGCCATAGTGGTCAGGATGAACAACGTCCCGGCTCCGCCGGCGGGCAAGGTCTACCAGATGTGGCTGATCCCCAGGGATGGCTCGGCACCGGTGTCGCAGGGACTGATGGACGCCGAAGCGCTGTCCAAGCCCGCCGTCGTCAAGGGCATCAGTTCCGCCGCGGCTCTGGGCATCACGGTGGAACCGGCCGGCGGCTCGATTTCGCCGACACTGCCCACCGTGGCCGCAGCCCCGCTGGGCGCATAGCGCGGGGACCATCCGCCAACAGAGCCGCGCATGCCTTGAACCTTCAGAGGGTAAAGGCCTGCGCGGCTTGTAGTTTAAGGCGAGAACTGATGCTGGCGGCCAAACCGGCTAGATGATGAGCGAGAGCAGCATGATGATGCCGAAGCTGACCAGGGAGATCAGGGTCTCCATCACGGACCAGGTCTTGAAGGTCTGGCCAACGGTAAGTCCGAAGAGTTCCTTGACCAACCAGAACCCGGCGTCGTTGACGTGCGAGAGGAACAGCGAGCCGGCGCCGATCGCAAGGGCCAGCAACGCCGCGTGCGTCGGAGTGAGCGAGCTGGCCAGCGGTGCGACGATTCCGGCGGCCGTTACCGTCGCCACGGTGGCAGAGCCCGTCGCCAGGCGCAGCGCGACGGCCACGATGAAGCCCAACACGAGGACGGACATGTTGGTGCCTTCGGCCCATTTCTTCACGGCATCGCCGACGCCGGCGCCGATCAGGGTCTGTTTGAAGCCGCCGCCCGCGCCCACGATCAGCATAATCCCGGCGATGGGACCCAGGCTTGCACCGATCTTGGCAGTGATCTTGTTGCCCGTGAACCCCACGGCGTAGCCGAACGTGAAGATCGCCAGCAGCACGGCCAGGGTCATGGCGACAAGGGGCTGGCCGACGAAATCGACGAAGGTCCGGATCCACGGCGCTGTCGCGGCGTCGGGCCAGATGATGTCCGCGACGGCCTTGAGGAGCATGAGCACCACCGGGAAAATGATGGTCAGCAGGGTGATGAGGAAGCTCGGCTGGCGTTTGACGCCCTCCATGTCGGCGCCGTGCCGGGTGTCGATGCCGCCCGCAATACCGGGGGCGCCGACGGGCACCCATTTGGCGGCCAGCCGGGAAAACAGCGGGCCGCAGATGATGACCGTGGGGATGGCGACGACGAGGCCCAGTGCCAGCGTGGTGCCGAGCTCTGCCTTGACGGCGCTGATCGCGATCAGGGGTCCCGGGTGCGGCGGCACAAGTCCGTGCAGCACAGAGAGGCCGGCCAGCGCCGGGATGGCAATCCGCATGAGCGGCATTTTGGAGCGCTGTGTCACCAGGACGATGACGGGCAAGAGAAGCACCAGTCCGATTTCGAAGAACATCGGAAGGCCTATGATGACCGCGACGAGCGTGATGGACCAGACCAGTTTGTTCCCTGTGGCCTTGGCCAGCAGTGTGTCCACCACCCGGTTGGCTCCGCCGGAATCCGCCAGCAGCTTGCCGAGCATGGCTCCAAGGGCTATCAGCAGGCCCACTTCCTTCAGGACGCCGCCAACTCCGTCTTCGAAGTTTTTGATGACCAGGGCCGGTTCCACGCCGGAGGCAAGGCCAACGAAGGCCGAGCCAAGAATGAGCGCGATGAAGGGGTGGAGCTTGAACTTGGTGATCAGCACCACAATGACGGCGATGCCGAGGGCCGCGACCACCATAAGGCGGGTGTCGAAGCCAGTCCAGGCCTCGACGGCAGCCGGAAGCTGGGTGGCTATCAGAAATTTCACAACGAGTTCCTTGAATGGTGACAAATGGATGGCTGGTCTGGGGGCTGGCTGCGCCGCTCAGGGCCTGCCGGCGTCGGCAGAAAGGAGCTGCAGCCGGTCGATGATTTCCTGGGCTTCTTCCGCGGGCGTCGCTCCGACGCGAACGGTGATGGCGTTTTCGTCCTCCGTGGGCGCCTCGAGCGCCTCAAACTGGGACTCGAGCAGGGCCGGTGGCATGAAGTGACCGTGCCGGGATGCCAGCCGGTCCGAGATCCGGTCCCTGTTGCCGTCAAGGAACACGAACACCACGCCTTCGCTGCGAAGGACATCCCGGTAGCGCTTCTTCAGCGCCGAGCACGTTACGACGCCGGGGACACCGGACCCGGTGTGCCTCCGGATCCACCCGGCGATGATTTCCAGCCAGGGCCAGCGGTCCTCGTCGGTCAGGGCCCGGCCGGCGTGCATCTTCGTAACATTTGATGCGGGGTGCAGATCATCGCCTTCCACAAAATCCCAGCCCAGCCGGCCGGCCAGCAGACCGGCCACAGTTGACTTTCCTGATCCCGAGACGCCCATGATGACCAGGACGGGGTGCTGCGCAGTCTTCGCCATTAAAGTCTGCCTTCCTCAATTAAATATGATTTAAACAGAGGCCAGCTTATGGGAGCGGACAGCAGGGGGCAACACTAGAAACCGGCGATGGTCCCCGGGCCGTTGACTGTTACGACGTGAAATACCTCGGCGCTGTGGCCGGCCGGGAGTCCGCCGCGTTCCGCGGTCCGGAGCATCAGCGTCCGGACGGTGCGGTCCATGGCGTCGACGTCGGGGTGTTGGCTGGCGTGGACGTGGATCGCGGCGAGTTTGCTGTCAACCTGCCCGGTGACGTCGACGAAGTGGTTTTCGCGTTCCTCCGGCCCGGCGAAGAGCCACAGATACGGCAGCTTGTAAGCCTCCAGCCCGGCTTCGGCCAGCTCCGGATAGGCGAAAGGATTCTCCAACGCCGGATACACCGCCCGGGTCACGGCCTCGCCCACCGCCAGATGGTCCGGGTGACTCTTCTGGATCCGGGTCCAGTTCCGTTCCGGGTGCATCGAGAGCACCACGTCGGGCCGGAGCTGACGGATCAGCCGCACCACCTCGCGGATCACCTCGTGCGAGGGCTCAAGGTAGCCGTCACGCTGATGGAGGTAGTGGATGTCCGTGACGCCCACCAGAGCGGCGGCGCGGCGCTGTTCCTCATTCCGCAGGCCGCTGACTTCCTCCCGTTTGTCAGGGTCGAAGCCGCCCGCGTCCCCGTCTGTCATGATGCAGTAGCTGACCTGCACCCCGGCTGCGGTCCAGGCGGCGATGGTGCCGGCGGCGCCGAAATCGATGTCGTCGGGGTGGGCGGTGAAACAAAGCACCCGCTCAATCCGGTGATGTTCCGGACCGAACGGGCTGTGCGCCTGTGTGGCGAAGGTGTCCAAGGACTCAGCCCCGGCGTTTCTTAATTTCTTCGGTGGCCTGCGGGAGGACTTTGAAGAGGTCGCCGACGATGCCGAAGTCGGCGATCTCGAAAATCGGCGACTCGGCGTCCTTATTAACTGCCACGATCAGCCCGGCGGTCTGCATGCCGGCCTTCTGCTGGACGGCTCCGGAGATGCCGGCGGAAATATACAGCCGGGGAGAGACGGTCTTGCCGGTCTGGCCCACCTGCGCGTCGTGGCCGATCCAGCCTGCGTCGGTTGCGGCGCGGGTGGCACCGATGGCGGCGCCCAGCGCGTCCGCGAGCTCTTCCACGGGGCCGAAGTTGCCGTCGACACCGCGGCCGCCGGCCACCACGATCCGCGCTTCGGTCAGGTCCGGGCGGCCGCTGGCGGCTTTCTCGTTGCGGGCCGTGATCCTTGCCGAAGCCGCGGCGGCAGGGTCCGGCACCACCACGGTGACGGTTGCCGGGGCCGTGCCGGTGACTGCGGGTTCCGGCGTGATGCTGTTGGACTTGACAGTCAGGACCGCGGCCGCAGTGGTGGCCCTCGCCGTGGTGGTGTAGGAACCGGCCAGGACGGATTTGTGCGCCGTTCCGTCCGGGTCCACGGCCACGACGTCGGTGATGACGCCGGCACCAAGCTTGATGCCGAGCCTTGCCGCGATTTCCCTCGCTTCCGCCGAGTTCTCGGTTAAGACGACCGTGGCACCGGAAGTGTGCACCGCGGCGGCAAGATAGGACGCCTTGGGACCCACGAGGTAATCGTCGAGGTCCGTCGCGGAGGGGAAGTACAGCGTCTGGGCGCCGTAAGCGGCCAGGGCCGCGGCGATCCCATCGTGCAGTTCGCCGTTGAAGGCCACCACAGGCTCGCCCAGGGAGCGGGCGATAGTAAGCAGCTCAAGGCTGGCCTTTTTGAGGGCCAGGCCTGGGTTGTCAATGAATACCAGTACTTTTGCCATGCAAATCCCCTTAAAGCAGCTTCTGGGCGGCCAGGAACTCGACCAGCTGGATGCCGGCGTCGCCGTCGTCGGTGATGATGGTGCCGGCGGTACGCGCCGGGCGTGGCTCCGCGGATTCGACGGCGGTCCAGGACCCGGACCGTCCCACCTGCGCGGGGTCGACGCCGATATCCACCAGGGTCAGGGTGGTGATGGTCTTCTTCTTTGCCGCCATGATGCCCTTGAAGTTCGGGTACCGGGGGTCGTTGATCTGGTCCGTGACCGAGACGACGGCAGGCAGCGTCGCCTCGACAGTATCGGCGTGTGCGTCGCCGTCGCGGCGGACGGTGAGCCTGGCGCCGTCGAGCACCAGCGAGGAGGCGAAGGTCACCTGCGGAAGATCCAGACGCTCGGCGAGCTGGGCCGGAACCAGCGAGGTCTCCCCGTCGGTGGAGGCCATGCCCGTCAGGATGAGGTCCGCGGGGATGTCCGCGCTGAGATGGCGGATGGCCGCCGCCAGGGCCAGGGACGTCGCCGCGGCATCGGAACCGGCGAGCGCCTCGTCCGTGAGGTGGACACCCTCGGTCGCACCGATCTGCAGAGACTTTTTCACCGCGTTGACAGCACCGGCGGGGCCCATGCTCAGGGCGATCACCTTGTTGCCGGCCGCCTCCCCGCCACGGGCCTCGCTGAGCTGCAGAGCGGCTTCGAGGGCATATTCGTCCAGCTCGGACAGGATGCTTTCGGCGCGTTCAGTGGTGTGGCCCGCGCCGGTAAGGTGCCGGTCGAACTGAGCGTCAGGGACGTGCTTGACCAGCACGATGATCTTCAAAGTCTTTTCCACTGTGAGTACAGCAGCCTTCCATGCGGGTGGGCAGCCAGCCGGGCGGGTCGTGGCCATGGAGCACCCGGGATGCCGGGCTGTTCCTAGCTAACCATATTGCGGGACCCGGCGCGGGGGGACTTCGCTGACGGCCGAAGGCCGGGCGGCACGTGCTGCCGCCCGGCCTTCGGGGGTTGCTGCCCGGGCTCTGCAGCTTGGGCCCCGCTGTTCGGGTCCAGCTGTTCGGGTCCCGCCCGGCTGTTACTGGTCGGCTGTTACTGGTCGGCTGCTGCGCCGAGGGTCACGTCGAGTTCCTTCTGCTGCCCGCCCCGGAGGACCGTGACCTTGACCGTTGCTCCGGCGGCCTGCTCGCGCACTGCAGCGGTGAGCTGGTTCGGATCGCTGATCTGCAGGTCCTGGAACTTCGTGACAACGTCGCCAACCCTAAGGCCGGCCTTGTCCGCGGCGGAGCCGGATTCCACGGTGGCGACTTCCGCTCCCACCGAGAAGGCGGAGGCCGAGGAACCCGCAGTCTTGGGCTTCACGCTGACGCCAAACTGGCCATGGCTTGCCTTGCCATTTTTGATGATCTCCTGGGCGACGCGCTTGGCGTTGTTAATCGGGATGCTGAAGCCGACGCCAATGTTGCCGCTGCTCGCGGCGTCACCCCCGGCCGACGCGATGGCGACGTTGACGCCGATGATTTCGCCCTTGGTGTTCACCAGGGCGCCGCCGGAGTTGCCGGGGTTGATGGCCGCGTCCGTCTGGATCACATTGATCGAAATTGATCCCTGGTTCGCTGTGCTCTGGCCTTGCCCGCCGCCGGGAGGCGCGAACTGGAAGCCCTGGTCGCCGCCCTGGGAGTTGTCGGCCCCTTCCTTGGGAGCCGCGGACGACGCGACGCTGATGGTGCGGTTGAGCGTCGACACGATGCCGTCCGTCACGGTTCCCGTGAGGCCAAGCGGCGATCCGATCGCGACGGCGGTGTCCCCGACGTTGAGTTTGCCCGAATCGCCGAGTGTGGCGGGGATGAGGCCGGAGGGGTTGTCGATCTTGACGACGGCGAGGTCGGACAGCGGATCAGTGCCGACGATCTTCGCGCTGTAAACCTTTCCGTCATTGGTCCGGACCTCGATCGCGGCACTGGCCGCCTTACCGTCGAGGGTTACGACGTGGGTGTTGGTGAGGACATGGCCCTCGCCGTCCAGGATGATGCCGGAGCCGGTGCCGCCCTCGCTGCCGCTGGTGGCCTTGATGGTTACCACACTGGGGCTGGCTTTCACGGCCGCCGCCGTGATGGCGTTGACGTCGTCCTTGTTGTTCACGATCACAGGGCCGGCCTGGGTGCTGTTACTGGATCCCGTGGATGTGATGGGGCTCTCGCCCAGCAGCTGGGTTGTCCCTGCGACCACGCCGCCACCGATCAGGCCGGCGGCCAGGATGCTGGCCACGAGGGTGGGGACCCCGAACGCCGCCTTGCGCTTGGGTGCGTGGGCCGGATTAGTGGCGTACGGCGAACCCGACGGCGGCTGGTTGCCCGGGTAGGAGCCGAACGGTGCCTGGGCGTGCTGCGGCTGGCCGCCGGGGCTTTGCGACTGGCTGAAGGCTGAATAGCCGGTGCCCTGGCCGTACGCGGCGGTGTGCTCCGGGCCGGGCTTCCCCATCTGGGGCGCACCGGTGTGAGGCGCCTCATTCTGGGGCTGGGGAGCCTGGGGCTGGGGAGCGGGAGGCCGGCCGTAGGACGGCTGATGCTGCGGGTAGTGCGGCTGCGGGGTGTCCGCGGACCGGTCCATCCGGAGGGTCGGGTTCTCCTGCATTGAGTCCGGCGCGGGAACAGCCCGGGTGTTCCCCGAAGTGACCTCATCCGGCGTCGAGGCCTCGCGGTTCGGCGTTGATGGCTCCGGTGTGGCGCCCTGCGCTGGGTTCTCAGTCATCAGACTTCCTTTCATCCTTGTCCGCATTAACTATGGACGCTCACACTGATACTAGAGCGGACATTAGCTGGGAGGTTCCTGAACGCCGGGACCGGCGCCCCCGGCGGCGCACTTTGAACGATTCAGCGCTTTTCGCTGGTGGCATATTCCCCTCGGTGGACGGCCAACTGGGTGCACCATAGAATCAAATGGAATCGCCACAGCGACCTGCGGCTTTACTTTTGCGTTGGGGCGCTGCTGCATTCTGTGACGACTGGTTCGGCCGAACTGGTCGCAGAAGTGCTGAAGGGTTGCACATGCGGTCTAAGTTAAAGCGTTACCTCACTGTTCTTGGCGTGGCCGGACTGCTGGCAGTTCCCGCCGCTCCGGCCCTGGCCGAAGATCCGGTAAACCTTGACCCCGCCACGAAGATTGTTGACTCCGCAGGGGTTCTCGGCGACCGCAAGGGCGACGTCGAACAGGCAATCAAAAAGCTCGGCGCCGACCGTGCCATGACTTTCCACGTCGTTTACGTGAAGAAGTTCGAGAACCCTGCCGACCGGGCGGCCTGGGCTGCAGCGGTGGCTGGTAAGGCAAGCCTGGGTCCGAATGCAATGTTGCTCACGGTCGCCACGGACGCCAAGCAGTACCTGCTGAGCAAGCCGTCCAACAGCAAGATCACCAATACCCAGCGCGCCAACATTGAGAAGACCGCAGTGGATCCGCAGCTGCGAAACGGTGACTACGCCCAGGCTGCCATTGACACGGCCGCGGCCATCGGCGATGCGGCCGGCGGCGGGGCCGGCAACGTGCCATCCGGGGCCGGCGCAGGGAGCGCCGTCCTGGTCGGCGCCGGCGTCGTCGCGGCGGGCGGCGCGGGTGCGTACCTCTATTTCCGCAACCGCCGGAAGAAGGCCGGGCAGGCCGCAGGCGCCGGCTCCGGCCCGCAGGGTGCCGAGCTTGACCCGCTTGCCGGGTTCACAGTTGAAGAACTTCGTCGCAAGACCGGCTCGCTGCTGATCGAGGCGGACGATTCAATCAAGTCCAGCGAGCAGGAGCTCGGTTTCGCCCAGGCGCAATACGGGGATGCCGCCGTCGGAAACTTCACAAAAGCCCTGCAGGAAGCCAAGGGCCATATGTCCGAGTCGTTCAAACTGCAGCAGCAGCTCGATGACCATATCCCGGACACCGAGGAGCAGCAGCGGACCTGGCTCGGCGAAATCATCCGCCGGTCCGAGGCCGCGCTCGCCTCCCTGCGGGAGCAGAAGTCGGACTTCGATTCGCTCCGTGAGCTCGAAAAAAACGCCCCCGAGGCGCTCGCCGCCGTGACTGCCGGAGCCCAGGAGACCGCGGCCGGGATCGCCAGCGCCGAACAGTCCCTCACTGAGCTGCGCGCCAAGTACGCCGAGAGCGCCCTTGTCCAGGTGGCCGACAACATCGGCCAGGCCAAGGAGCGGCTGGCATTTGTGCAGAACGCCTCCGTGACGGCTCAGGAGAAGCTCAGCGCCGGGGAGGGCGGCCTCGCGGCCGTCGCGGTCCGGGCCGCGGAAGAGAGCCTGCATCAGACGAACGTCCTCCTCGGCGCAATTACCAAGGTCGGCGGCGCCCTGGGTGAGGCACGAAACGGACTCGAGTCCGCCGTCGCGGACGTCTCGCAGGACCTCGCGCAGGCCAGGGCCATGATCCAGTCCGGGGCGCACCCTGAGCTGGCGGGTCCGGTCGCCGGTGTGGAAGCAGCCCTGGCCCAGGTCAAAGCAGAGATCCAGGGCGGAAAGATCGATCCGATCGCCACCCTGGGGCGCGTCGAAACGGCGCGTCAGTCGCTGGACACTTCCCTCACCGGGATCCGGGACCAGCAGGAACAGTCCCGCCGCGCGCAGGCCTCGCTTCAGCAGAGCATCATGTCGGCCCAGGCGCAGATCAGCGCGACCTCCGATTACATCACCGCCCGACGCGGCGGAGTTGGCACCGAGGCCCGCACCCGGCTTGCCGAGGCCCAGCGGAACCTGGACTATGCCCTGTCCGTCTCCCGCGCCGACCCCGTCACTGCGCTGCAGTACGCCCAGCAGGCCCACTCGCTGGCGGCCCAGGCGGCCCAGCTGGCACAGTCCGACGTGGACCAGTTCGACGGCGCCGCCAACCAGGGCTACGGCCGCGGCGGGATGTTCGGCGGCGGCGGAGGCGGCGGTCTGGGCGGCGCCATTCTTGGCGGCATCCTGATCAATTCCATCCTGAACGGCGGCGGCGGCGGAGGCTGGGGAGGCGGCGGCGGAGATTCCGGCGGAGGTTGGGGCGGCGGCGACTCGGGAGGCGGTTGGGGCGGCGACGGCGGCGGGGGCGGCGACTTCTAGCCTCCGGCCCCCGGCCTGAACAACTCACAACGGACTAGGCGCCGGCGGAAATCTCTCCGCCAGCGGATAGAAGCGGTACATTTCACTGTTGACCGACTTCAGTGGGAACCACTGAGCAGGACGAAAGGTAACACCATGAAGCAGTCCATTTTCGGCCGCATGGCGCAGCTGGCGAAGGCCAATATCAACTCCCTGCTGGACCAGGCTGAAGACCCGCAGAAGATGCTGGACCAGATGGTCCGGGACTACACCAACAGCATCGCCGAGGCCGAGTCCGCGGTGGCCCAGACCATCGGCAACCTGCGCATGCTCCAGGACGACTACAACGAAGACGTCAAGAACTCCAAGGACTGGGGCAACAAGGCACTCGCAGCGTCGCGCAAGGCCGACGAGTACCGGGCCAAGGGCGACGTCACCGATGCCGAAAAGTTCGACAACCTCGCCAAGGTGGCCCTGCAGCGCCAGATGTCCGCGGAGAATGAGGCGAAGTCCGCGGAGCCGAGCATCGCGTCCCAGACCGACGTCGTGGACAAACTCAAGCACGGCCTGGACCAGATGAAGGGCAAGCTCAACGAGCTCACCGGCAAGCGCAACGAGCTCGTGGCACGATCCAAGACTGCCGCCGCCCAGTCCCAGGTGCACGATGCCCTCAAGAGCATTGACTTCATGGATCCCACCTCGGAGGTGGGCCGCTTCGAAGAGAAGATCCGCCGTGAAGAGGCCAAGGTCCGCGGCCAGCAGGAACTCTCCGCCTCCAGCCTGGACTCGCAGTTCAACTCGCTCGAAGACCTCGGCGAGCAGACCGAGATCGAAGCACGGCTTGCCGCGCTGAAGTCCGGTGGCGCGCCCGCGGCGATCGGGGCAGGCGAGAGCCGGTCCGCCGCCTCCACCGTGGACGACGCCGACTTCGACAAGCTCTAGGCACACCGCCGGCGGGCTCCCGCCGGTCCGTCAGGCAGGGCTCATGAAGCCGGGCCCCCGGCCCATCGTCAGCAGCACACGACGGTTCCGGGGGCCCGGCTTCTGCTGTCCCCGGCCCCCCTCAGTGTTGTCCACGACGGCGTCGTCCACGGCAGCGCTGTGTGCTGCCTGCTGTGCACAGATTGCAGTGCACAGATTGCTGTGCACAGCCTGCGGCCGCACGTGTACCGTGGATTCATGTCTTCTGGATCCACGCCCTCGTCCCTAGTCTGGCTCCGCGACGATCTCCGCCTCGACGACAATCCGGCCCTGGCGGAGGCAGCGTCGCGGGGATTGCCGCTGACCGTTGTCTATATCCTCGATGAGGCCTCCCCCGGCATCCGCCCGCTCGGCGGCGCGGCTAAATGGTGGCTGCACCACTCGCTGACCGGGCTCGCCGCGGACCTTGAGGCGGCCGGCTCGCGGCTGCTGCTCCGCCGCGGCCCTGCCGCCGGGATCATCCAGGAGTTGGCCGCGGAAACGGCTGCCACGGCGCTGCTCTGGAACCGGCGTTACGGCGGCCCGGAACGCGCAGTGGACGCCGGCGTCAAGGGCTGGGCGGCGGACCACGGGATCAACGCCGCGAGCTTCCAGGCCAACCTGATGTTCGAACCGTGGACTGTGCGCACCGGGGCAGGAGGGCCGTACAAAGTCTTCACACCGTTCTGGCGGGCATGCCTGGACGCGCCGGAGCCCCGGTTGCCGCTGGACGCACCGCAGAGCCTGCCGGCACCCGCCACGGGCGCCACGGGGCAGCCGCCGGCCGGCGACAAGCTGGCGGACTGGGGGCTACTCCCCCGCCGGCCGGACTGGAGCGCGGGACTCGCGGCGACGTGGACCCCGGGGGAAACCGGCGCCCACAGCCGTCTTGTGGACTTCGTCGACGGCCCGGCCGAGGAGTACGGTACCGGCCGCGACGTCCCCGGCGTCGAGGGCACCAGCCGTCTCTCCCCCCACCTGCGCTTCGGCGAAATCAGCCCGTTCCGGATCTGGCACACCCTCCGCGAACGCTATCCACGGCAGGCCCCGGCCGACGTCGGGATCTTCCGCTCCGAACTCGGCTGGCGGGAATTCTGCTGGCAACTTCTCTACGAAAACCCGCACCTGGCCACCCGGAACTACCGGCCAGAGTTTGACCGCTTCGCCTGGCAGAGCCCCTCGGACGCCGAACTGCAGGCCTGGCAGCAGGGCAGGACCGGCTATCCGCTGGTCGACGCCGGTATGCGCCAACTCTGGCAGACCGGCTGGATGCACAACCGTGTCCGAATGGCGGCGGCGTCCTTCCTCGTGAAGAACCTGCTGGCCGACTGGAGGCTGGGCGAGGCCTGGTTCTGGGACACGCTGGTCGACGCCGATGCGGCCAGCAATCCGGCCAACTGGCAGTGGGTGGCAGGCTCCGGCGCCGACGCCTCGCCGTACTTCCGCATCTTCAATCCGGTCACGCAGAGCAAGAAGTTCGACGCCGCGGCCCGCTATCTCCGCGAATACCTCCCGGAGCTGACCGGGCTGGACGGCAAGACAATCCATGAACCGTGGAAGGCCGACGGCGCTGCACCCGGCTACCCGGAGCCGATCGTCGGGCTTGCGGAATCACGTGCGCGTGCGCTGGACACCTACCAGCGGCTCAAGGACGGCTAAGCGCGGGCCCGCCGGTCGGGATCTGTAGGCCACGTGCACGGGGGCACGTCAGCGATGCCGCGCCGGGGAGCGTTTCCGCCAACAACAAGAGAGGCCCGGATCATCAGATCCGGGCCTCTCTTTTCCTCTTCAGTTGCGGGGACAGGATTTGAACCTGTGACCTCTGGGTTATGAGCCCAGCGAGCTACCGAACTGCTCCACCCCGCGTCGCTTGCTCAACACTACCCTACTTCTGGCGGCGCCCGCGCCACACTGCCTCAGGCCATCGGGTCCGGGTCCGCGCCCGGGGTCCATCCACGCCCCCGGTCGAAGCGCCCGGTGCATGGCCGCCACGATAATTCAAAGCAGAAGGACTTAAAGCAGAAGGCCCGCAACACTGTATCCAGTATTCCGGGCCTTCTCTTCAGTTGCGGGGACAGGATTTGAACCTGTGACCTCTGGGTTATGAGCCCAGCGAGCTACCGAACTGCTCCACCCCGCGTCGCAAGATCAACTCTACCGGCCGGTGAACTGGAGGCCAAATCGAGGTGGCGTGATGTGCATCTCCCTCCGCCGGGGTCAAGTCACCGGCCCGGGGGTCTGGGCGCGGTGGCCGGGCTCAGGGACATGCCCCGCGCCGGGGCCAGCAGGTGGACACAGTGTCATTCTGCCCAGTCCCGGGCGCGAAGAATGAGCATGTCCCGCTGGACCGGACACCGGCCCGAAGGGACATGCCCCGCGCCGGGGCCAGCAGGTGCACATAGTGTCATTCTGCCCAGTCCCGGGTGCGAAGAATGAGCATGTCCCCCTGTTAGCTGCTCGGCGTCGGCGACGGGGTGGCCGACGGCGAGGCGGTGCCGCCCGGCGACGGAGTGGCCGACGGTGCCGGGGCCGTAGTCGCCGCAACCTTGCCCTCGGCGGCGAGCGCCCGCTGCAGGGCCGCCGAGAGCTTCTTCTGTTGCTCGCCGTACGCTGCGAAGTCACCCTTAGCGAGGGCTTCCTGGCCGGCGGTGATAGCCGCGGTCGCCTCGTCCAGGGCCGCCTTGAGCTCCACCTTGGCGTCCGCGGTGCCCGCTACCGGCGGCGTCGCGCTGCCGCCCGGGGCGGAAGTTGGCGGCGTCTGGCCGTTGTTGGCGGCATCGCCTGCCGTGGCGCCGGAGCGGCCTCCGAACAGCTGGTTCAGCGCCTCATCCAGGGTCGCCGCGAAGCCGACCTTGTCGCCGAAGGCTACCAGGACACGCTGCAGGGTGGGATAGGAGGTCTCACCCGTGGACTTCAGGTAGACCGGTTGGACGTAGAGCAGGCCGCCACCCACCGGCAGTGTCAGCAGGTTGCCGTTCAGCACCGCTGACGCGCCCTGGCGCAGCAGGTTCAGGGCCTGCGAGACGGTGGGATCCGAGTTGAACTTGTTCTGCGCCTGTCCGGGTCCGGGAACCTGGGTTTCCGGCGGAATCCGCAGGAGCCGGAGCTGGCCATAGCTCTCCGCCTTCACCCCCTTCTCGTTGCCGGCATCCGAATCCGCGGCCAGGAAGCCGTAGAGCACGTTGCGGGCGTTGCCGTTGACCACCTGCGGAATGAAGGATGACGTCAGCTGGAAAGCCGGCTTGTCCTGGTCCGGCATCTTCAGCGACATGTAGAACGGCGGCTGCTTGACATTCTCCTTGACGGTCGGATCGTTCGGAACGCTCCACGCGTCGTCGTTCTTGTAGAAACTGTCCGCCTGGGTCACGTGGTAGCGTCCCAGCAGTTCACGCTGGACCTTGAACAGATCTTCCGGGTAGCGGACGTGGCTCATGAGCGCACCGGACATCTCCGAGAACGGCTTCAGCGAGGTGGGGAAGACGTTCTGCCACGCCTTCAGCACCGGATCCTGGTCATCCCAGGCGTACAGCGTTACCGAGCCGTCGTAGGCATCCACGGTCGCCTTCACCGAGTTGCGGATGTAGTTGACCGAGCTGTTCGGCAGGGCCGTGGTGCGGCCCGCGGTTGTCTGCGAGTCGGTGGTGGCCGCCGAAAGCTGCTCCTGCTGCGAGTAGGGGTAGTACTGGCTTGTCGTGTAACCGTCGACGATCCATTTCACCCGGCCGTCGACCACCGCAGGGTACGCGTTGCCGTCCACCGTCAGGTAAGGCGCCACCTTCTCCACGCGGTCCTTCGGGTTGCGGTCATAGAGGATCTGGGACTCTGCGTTGACCCCGTCGGAGAGCAGCAGGTCCGAGGACTGGAACTTGATGGAGTACAGGATCTTGTTGAAGAAGCTGCCGACGTTCGGCCCGCCGTTTCCGGTGAAGGTGTATTGCGTTTCGCCGTCGCCTTCCTTGGCCGCGGGTCGGTCCTGCTCTCGGTTCGGGGCCCCGTCGGGGGCGCCGACGATGGAGTACTCGGGCGAGTTTTCGCCGAAGTAGATCCGGGGCTGGTACGTCGAGTCGTTGCCGAGCACACCGGTGGAGGGGATGCCTGACTGCAGGAATTCGGGTTTTCCGTCGGCGGTGAACTTGTTGCCCTTGGCTGCGACCACGCCGTAGCCGTGGGTGTAGACGACGTGGCGGTTCAGCCAGGACTGCTGGTTGGCGCTCAGCCCGTCCGGGTTCAGTTCGCGCACCGCGATGACGGTGTCCTGGATCTTTCCGTCCACCTCGTAGCGGTCCACGTTCAGGGCGCTCGGGAACTGGTAGTAGGGCCGGTACTGCTCAAGCTGCGAGAACGCGTCTGAGATCAGGTTGGGGTCCAGGAGACGGATATTCGTGGTGGTCTGCGCATCCGGGGCCAGGGCGCCTGTGGTGGCGTCGGTGGTGGCCTCGTACCGCTTCTCCTGGATCTGATCGAGGCCGTACGCGGCGCGGGTCATGCTGATGTTCCGCTCGATGAACTTCTTCTCCAGGGTCTGCTCCGAGGGGCGGACCTGGAACTGCTGGATCACCCAGGGGTAGACGCCGCCGGCGAGGATCGAGGTGATCACGAGCATGGCGGTGCCGATCAGCGGCAGGCGCCACTTTCCGATGACGGCGGCGACGATGAAGAGCACGGCGACAAGCGCCGCGGCCACGGCGAGGATGGCTTTGGTGGGAATGACGGCGTTGACGTCCGTGAACATGGCCCCGGCCCAACGTCCCCCGTTGCTCTGCAGCGCAGCGTAGCGGTCCAACCAGAAATTGGTGCCGAGCAACAGCAGGAAGACTGCGCCGGTGACGGCGAGGTGGATCTGGGCCGCACGGCTCGTGAAGATGCCGCGTTCCATGATCCGGATACTGCCGTAGAGGTAGTGGGTGAGGATGCCGGCGACGCCGGCCACAACCGTGACGCTGATCAGGAAGCCGGTCACGACGCCGAGGAACGGCAGGGTCATCAGGTAGAAGCTGAGGTCGAGTCCGAACTGCGGATCTGCCTGGCCGAAGGGCTCCTGGTTCAGGAACAGCAGGACTTTCTGCCACTGGCTCGCGGTGGCGCTGCCGGCGAAGAGGCCGAACAGCACGGGAAGTCCGATCATCACGACGCGGCGGATCGGTTCAAGCTGGGTCTGGTAGCGGCTCAGGTTGTCACGGATCTCCGAATCCGGCGCGTACACGGGACGGGAATGGTAGGCGATCCGGATGGCGAAGAAGACGGCCGCGAACATCACGGCGAAGCCGATCAGGAAAATCGCGATGCGCGAGAGGTTCTCCGTCACGAAGACTTCAAAGAAGCCCAGCTGCTGATACCAGAGGACGTCCGTCCAGACATTGGCGAGGAAAATGAAGCCGACCACGATCAAGGCCACGACAATCAGCGTCGGCGTCAGTGCGCCTCGTCGTGTCTGCGGTCTTCCGGGCGGGACAGGGCTGGCGGGACGGGACAAACTCGGTACCTCATAGCTGGTCGTCAGGTATTGGTTGTTTAGTTATCGGTTGGTGCGGCGTTGCAATATACGGTGTTGCTGCATTCTATCCACACCGGGCGCCGCCCCGGCAGGGCTGCGTCGGCTGTTATACGTGCCACGAGTGGCGGAAGGGCTTAGTTCCGGGGTCAGTCTAGTTGCTGGTACAGACAGGAAGCCCGGATGTATCTGCACCGGACGCGGTCAATTCGACAGCTTTCCGAGCCGCGGCCAGATTCTCGACCCGAACCACCTGCAGGCCGTCCGGGATGTGGCCGACGACGTCGCCGCAGTTTTCCGCCGGCGCCAGGAACATGGTGGCCCCGCCGGAGCGTGCACCGTGCATTTTCTGCGCGATTCCACCGATCGGGCCCACGGCGCCGTCGGGGGTGATGGTGCCGGTTCCCGCGATGTGCTTTCCGCCGGTCAGGTCACCAGGGGTCACCGTGTCGACGATCCCAAGGGCGAACATCAGCCCTGCACTGGGGCCGCCCACCTTTTCGAGGGAGATGGTGACGTCGAAGGGGAACGTGAACTTGTACTGCAGCATCACCCCAAGAATGAAGCGGCCGCCGCTGGCCTTGCCTGGCGTGATGGTGGCCGGCACGCTGCTGCCGCCACGGTCGACGACGACCGTCACCGGGGCCCCGTTGCCGGCAGCCAGTTCCGTCTGGACAACGCTCAGGGAAGTGATCGGTTTGCCGTTGATGGACACCAGTACGTCACCGTCCCGGAGCTGTCCGCTCGAGGCGGATCCGTCCGGGACACCGGCGATCTGCATCTTCTGCTCGAAGGCGATGTTGAGCTCCTTCAGGGCCGAGGCGACGGCGTTCTCCTGCGAGGTGGTCATTGCGACGGCGCTCTCCTCCTGGGACTGCTCCTTCGTCACCCCGGTGGGATAGATGAGTTCCTCGGGGTAGACGGCCCTGGTGCCGCCGATCCATGCCGAGAAGGCTTCGAAAACGGTGACCGGGCCGTTAGGCCCGCCGTCGACGTAGACCGTGGTGAGATCCAGGTTTCCTTTCGCCGGAAAGGCCTCGCGTCCCGTCACGGTGATGACCGGTTTGCCGTTGTCCGTGCCGAGGGTGTTGAACGTCGGTCCGGGTGATTCGACGACGTACGGGACGGGCAGGCTCACCGCGGTGATGCCCAGGCCCGCGGCGAGGACTCCCGAGATGAGCAGCGCGGAGGACCGTCTGTCCCGTTTCCTGGGGACACGGGGTCCGGCGAGCTGGGCCCTCCGGCCCTTGGCCGGGCCGGCTGCCGGCTCGCCGGCAGGCGGCCCGCCCTGGGTAATCGTCAATGAAAGACCTCTCCGTGCCGGCGCCTGGGGATCCAGCGGACCCGTGAACAGCGCACCGCGGCCGCGGCCTCAGCCGCGGCTGCCGCCTGCCAATATTCCAGTTTCTAACAGTACGCGCTCGCTTGCCGGGACGGCTCTTTGCCTACAGCGAACGTGGCGCGGTTTCGGCAGACAGCCCTGCTCGCCGCGGGGTACCGTGAACGTGAGAAGCAGCCACACCGACGATCGGCGGGATCATGACATCCAACCCACTTAATCCGTCCAATGGCGACGAGGAACCCAAGGACCCGCTCGCAGAGATGCTGAAGAACCTGATGGGCGGCCAGGGCATGGGCAATATCGACCCCGCCGAGCTCGCCAAGGCCGCCGGCCTTCCGGATGATCCGAATCTCCTCGCCCAGATGTTCTCGCAGGTCCAGGCGATGATGGGTGCCTCCTCGGAGGGCCCTGTCAACTGGCAGCTGGCGCACGAAAACGCCCGCCGGGTGGCCGCAAGCGGCTCCGACCCCTCTGTCACCGCCCAGCAGTCCCGCGAAGTCGATGAGGCCCTGCGCCTCGCCGAACTGTGGCTTGATCAGGTCACGGGGCTGCCGGCCACCGGCCTGATCGGCCGGGCCTGGTCCCGCGCGGAGTGGGTCGAGGAGACCCTCGGCACCTGGAAGCGGCTGACCGAGCCGGTGGCCAACAGCATCGCGAATGCGCTGTCCACCGCCATGACCGAGCAGATGCCGGAGGAAATGAAGTCCATGATGGGCGGCGCCTCCTCGATGCTGCAGAACATGGGCGGGGCCATCTTTGGCATGCAGCTGGGGCAGGCAATCGGCGCCCTCTCGGCCGAAGTGGTCAGCTCCACCGACATTGGCGTACCGCTGGCCGACCTCGAAATGGCACTGCTGCCGTCCAATGTGGCGAAATTCGGCGAAGGCCTCAGCCTGCCCGAGAACGACATCCGGCTTTTCCTGGCCGTCCGCGAAGCGGCCCACGCCCGGCTCTTCGTGCAGGTCCCATGGCTGCGGGGGCACCTGCTCGGAGCGATCGAAGCCTACGCCCGCGGCATCCACATCGACACCTCGAAGATCGAGGAACTCGCCCGCGAGCTGGATCCGGGCAACCCCGAAGGCATCCAGGAGGCCTTGTCACAGGGCGTCTTTATGCCGCAGCGTACCCCGGCGCAGGATCAGGCCCTCGAGAAGCTCGAGACCGCCCTCGCCCTCGTGGAGGGCTGGGTAGACGAACTCACCTGGGCCGCCACGGAAAAGATGCTTCCCTCGGCCGCGGCACTGCGCGAAACCGTCCGCCGTCGCCGTGCCAGCGGAGGGCCGGCCGAACACGCATTCTCGTCTCTGGTGGGGCTGGAGCTGCGGCCGCGCCGGCTGCGCGAGGCCGCCACGCTGTGGGCCTCGCTCAAGGCGGAACGCGGCATCGAGGGACGCGACGCCATCTGGCAGCACCCCGATCTGCTGCCAACGGCAGAGGACCTGGATGATCCCCGTGGCTTCAGCGGTCGCCGGCAGCTTGCCGAGGCGAGCGGCACCGAAGTGGACGACGCCCTGCAGAAGCTCCTTAGCGGCGGATTCGATGAGCCCGAGACCGGGACACCGGCCGACGGGGACGCCGGTGATACAGGGGAGGCCGGTTCCCAGGAACCCGGCCCCGACGAAGCTCCCGGCGGGGGCGACAGCACCAAGTCATAGCGGATGAGTCAGTGTGCCCCGGCCGGAACGCCAGTTCCAGCCGGGGCATTCCCATGCCCGCCGCCGCCGTCACTGTCCAGTCCGCGTCGGCCGGCCCCCCTCGTCGCCGTTCAGTCGGCGTCGGTGACGCCGTCCAGGTCATCGGCGTCGCCCGGCGTCAGGCCCCGCGCGGTCGCGAAGGAGACACCCTCAAGAAACGCCTTGGCCCGTGCCGTTTCCGGGTAGGCCTCCAGCAGGCGCCAGAACGCGGCGTTGTGGCCGGCCACCAGCAGGTGCGCCAGTTCGTGCAGCAGGACGTAGTCGATGACCCACTGCGGCATCGGCTGGAGCTTGTCGGAGAGCCTGATGGTGCCGTCTGACGGCGTCGCGGACCCCCAGCGGGAGTTCTGGTTGCTCACCCAGCGGACCGAGGACGGAACGGCGCGGCCGCCGAAGTACTTCGCGGACAGCTCCGCGGCGTGCGCGGCCAGTGCGGCGTCGCTGCGCGGACGGCTCTTGCCCGCTCGCGTTCCCCGCTCCCCCTGGAGCCTGAGCTTTTCGAGCATCCGGTGCACCCATTCGCGCTCCTGGGTACGGCTGAAGGACGACGGAATGGCGATCACGGCGGTGCCGTTCTCCCAGAACGCGGCGACGGTCCGGCGCCGTCGGGCCGAGCGGCGCACCTCCACCGGGGCGCCGTCGGCGGTGGTCAGCGCCGGGGGCGCGGGTGACGGCGCACGGTTCCCGGCCCGGCCGGCTGCATCGCCGGCCATCAGTGGGTGGTGCTTTCGACGAGCACGGCCAGCACGGCTTCGCCGTATTTCTCCAGCTTGGCCGGGCCGACGCCGGCAAGTTTGGCCAGCTGTTCAAGGGACTCCGGCCGGGCCTCGGCAATCGCGGTCAGCGTGGCGTCGGTGAAGACCACGAAGGCGGGAACGTCCGCCTCGAGGGCCACGTCCTTGCGCCACTGCCGCAGCGCGTCGAAGGTCTGGTCCTCGTAGGTGGGCGGGCACGCGTTGCAGCGTCCCACCTTGCGTTCGGCACCGGAGGAGAGCATGGTTCCGCAGACCCGGCACAACGCCGGAACGGCGGCCTTCCGGCGCGGCGCGGCGCCCTTGCCCCGGACGGAGGAACTCGCCACCGAGTCCGGGCGCAGCCCGTCCAGGAACCGCGAGGGCTTGCGGTTCGCCCGGCCGCCCGGCGTCCTCGCGGTGGACCAGGACAGGAACAGGTGCTCGCGGGCACGGGTGATCCCCACGTACAGCAGGCGTCGTTCCTCGTCCACGGACTCGGGGCTGTCGGCGAAGGAGATCGGCATGAGCCCCTCGCTGAGGCCCACGAGGAAGACGGCGTCCCATTCGAGGCCTTTGGCGGCGTGCAGCGAGGCGAGGGTGACGCCCTGGACGGTCGGGGCGTGCTGGGCGAGGGAGCGTTCCTGGAGCTCGTTCACGAAGTCGGCGAGGCTGAACTGCCCCCCACGGCTGATGACGAGCTCGTCGGCCAGCGCCACGACGGCCGCGAGGGACTCCCAGCGTTCCCGGAGGGCGCCGCCGCTGTGCGGTGCGGCGTCCGTGTAGCCCAGCGAGGCCACGATGTCGCGGACCAGCTGGCCGAGCGGCTCGGGCGTGGCCGTCTCCGCGACGGCGCGGGTGGCTGCCCGGAGCTGGAGGATAGCGTCGCGGACCTCCTTGCGGGCGAAGAACCGCTCCCCGCCACGCAGCTGGTAGCCGATTCCGGCCGAAGCCAGGGCCTGTTCGTAGGCTTCGGACTGCCCGTTGGTCCGGAACAGCACGGCCACCTGGCTCGCCGGGGTGCCGGCGTCGAGCAGCCCACGGACCTTGACGGCAACAGTGGCGGCCTCAGCCTCGTCGTCGGAACATTCGGTGAACTGCGGCACGGGCCCGGCCGGGCGCTGCGCCAGGAGCTGCAGGGGTTTGGCCCAGGCGGCATCCGCGACGGGGCCGCCGCTACGCCGGCCCGCCAGCAGCTCGTTGGCCAGCTTCACCACCTGCGGGGTGGAGCGGTAGTCCCGGATCAGCTTGACCACGTTCGCTTCCGGGTACATCGCCTTGAAACCGAGCAGGTGCTTCGGCGAGGCGCCGGTGAACGAATAGATGGTCTGGCTGGCGTCGCCCACCACACACAGCTCGTCGCGGCCGCCCAGCCACAGTTCCAGCAGCCGCTGCTGCAGCGGCGAGACGTCCTGGTACTCGTCGACGACGAAGTGCCGGTACTGCTCGCGGACGGTGGCCGCCACTTTGGGATCCTCCTGCAGGATGCCTACGGTGATCAGCAGCACGTCCTCGAAGTCGATCACGTTGCGGTCCGTCTTCACATCCTCGTAGGACTGGAAGACGCGGGCGACGGCGGTCAGGTCGAAGCCGCCGGGGTTCCCGCGGCCCTGGGCTTTTTCCAGGTAGTTGGCCGGTGTCAGCATGGACACCTTGGCCCACTCGATCTCGGAGGCAAGATCGCGGATGGAGGCCCGGTCGGTGCTGAGCCGGAGCCGTCGGGCTGCCTCGGCGATCATCTGGGCCTTGTGGTCCAGCAGGTTGGGCAGCGCCCCGCCAATGGCCTGGGGCCAGAAGAACTGCAGCTGCCGCAACGCCGCGGCGTGAAAGGTGCGCGCCTGGACGTTGCCGACGCCGAGGTCCCGGAGCCTGCTGCGCATTTCAGCCGCGGCGCGCGAGGTAAAGGTGACGGCCAGGAGCCGCTGCGGACTGTACACACCCGAGTGCACTCCGTAGGCGATGCGGTGGGTGATGGCGCGGGTCTTGCCCGTGCCGGCGCCGGCCAGCACGCACATCGGCCCCTGCAGGGTGCTCGCCACCTCGCGCTGCTCTGCGTCGAGGCCGCCCAGGATGCGTTCTTCCAGGGAGCGGTTGTCCGGGGAACTGTTGTCCGGGGCCGCCGGCTCGCTGCCCGGCCCGTCGACGTCGGACAGGGTCATGGGCAAGTCGCTGGGGCTGAAATTCTCTGTGCTCACTTTACCGGGTCACTTTACTGGTCACTTTACTGGGTCACTTTTGCGGTTCACGCGCTGTTCAGCCGGCCGAGGGTGTCCTGCGCGGCGGACGGGCCGGTGCGCGGCCGGCGCGTTCGGGGCGTTCACGGAGCCGTCAACCGCCCGGCCGGTCCCGGATGACGCCGCCGTACCAGTGCTCGATAAGGGCCCGGGCGATGGAAAGCCGGCTGGAGATGACAATCTCGCCGCTGAGCACCGCGTCCTGCAATTCGCTCCGGCTGAACCAGCGCGCCCTGGTGACCTCGACGCCGTCGGGCCTGGCCTCGGTGTCCGGTGTGATGGCGGTGAAGCCGAGCATCAGCGAGGCAGGGAAGGGCCACGGCTGGGATCCAAGGTACTGGCTCGCGGTGACCCGCACCCCCACCTCCTCGCCGATCTCGCGGACGACGGCCTGTTCCAGCGACTCCCCCGGCTCGACGAAGCCGGCCAGCGTGGAGTAGTTCCGGGCATCGAGGGGGCCGCCGCCGCCCAGCAGCAGGCGGCCGTCGGTTCCCACCACGGTGACGATGATCGCGGGATCGGTGCGCGGGTAGTGCTCGGAGCTATCCGCCGGGCAGCGGCGGACCCAGCCGCCGGCTTCCGGCTGGGTCGCAGTGCCGCAGCGCGGGCAGTGCGTGTGCGTGGCATGCCAGTTGGCGATGGCGCTCGCTTCGATGAAGAGGGCGGTGTCCGTGGCGTTCAGCCCGGCGGCGACATCACGGAAGCCGGCCCACTGCGCGCCCGAAGGGATGCCGGCGATGTGCGCCTCGAATTCCTCGGCCTGGACCTCGAACTGCTGCGGCAGGAGGAAGAGAACCAGCTGGGTGCCGGCGTCGAGGCCGGAGCCGGGCAGTGCCGTCCCCAGGTAGATCAGCTGCTCCGGGGCGTAGGCGGTCCCCTGCAGATGCTCCGCCAGCTCGGCCGCATCCAGGAGGACCAGGCTCCTGCCGCTGATGAGAGCCTGCCGGCCGGAAAGCACCATGGCCCGGGCGGTCCCGGAGCTGATGAGCTCCGCCAGCATCCCGGGCTTGGTCCGGGCTGCGGATCCGCGGTCAATCAGCGCGCCACGCACCGGCAGGACATTGTCCGCCAGCTGGTCCGCGGGCGGACCGTGCTGGGGAGAGACTGGCGTGCTCACCTGAGGCGGGTACTTTGACGCCGCTGACTCCGCATGACTCATGTACCCACCGTACTGACTCCCGATGACAATTCACATTTTCCGCCGGTCCTGGCGGGCACGCTCACATCACCGTGTGAGCGGCGGCACGGGCCGGCCTGGCAAAAGGAAATATGGGTGCTATTTATTCCCTATCTTCCAGACTCGCCGTCGTGCATCGCCGTTGTGGGCGCCGCTCAATCTACCGTGGAAGGGTGAGAAGACAACCAATCGAACTGGCAGCTGTGGCAACCGCGGCAGTCCCCGGGCTGACCCCGACCGCCGTTAGCTCTGCGCCCGACGATCCGGCGGACTTCGATTCGGCGCTCCTTTTGGACTCCGAAGGCAAGCGCTGGCGTGTCCGCTCGCCCCGGCATCCCGAGGCCAGCACGCGGCTGGAGACGGAATTTCTGGTCCTGCGGGCGTTCGTTCCCGGCATCCGTGCCGAGCTTCCCTTCCTGATGCCCACCGTGGCCGGCACCGTGCGGCAGGGTCCGCTGAGCACCTTCGTTTACTCGCATCTGGCAGGGTCCACCCGGTCCGTCGAGGAACTTGGCGCCGGGTCCGCGGCTCTGGCCCGCGAAATCGGCGGCGCCCTGGCCGCCATCCACGATCTCCCCCAGACCCTGGTCAACAACGCCGATCTGCCGAGCTACACGCCCAACGAGTTCCGCCAGCGGCGCCTCAACGAACTCGATCAGGCCGCGACCACGGGCAAGATCCCGCCGTTGCTGCTCCGCCGCTGGGAGCACGCGCTGGAGGACGTCTCGCTGTGGCGCTTCAATCCATGCGTCGTCCACGGCGATCTCCACGAGGACAACCTGCTGGTCGACGGCGACCGGGTGACGGCCGTAACCGGCTGGACAGATCTGCGGATCGGCGATCCGGCCGACGACATGGCCTGGCTGGTCGCCTCCAATGACCAGGACTTCGTCGACGCAGTGCTGGAGCACTACACCTCATGCCGGCGCGACGTTCCCGATGCCCACCTGCTGCGGCGTGCCGCGCTCTCGGCCGAATTCGCCCTGGCCCAGTACCTGGTCAAGGGACTCGCGGCCGGAAATCAGGACATGATCGACGAGGCGGAGTCCATGCTCGGTGCGTTGGCCGATGACGTTGCCGAACACGGCGGGCAGCCCATCAGCGTGGAACCGCTCCCGGAGCCGGCGGCTGCTCCCGCTGCCGGCCTGCCGGCGGATCCGGGCAACATCACGCTCCCGTCCGTCAGCAGGGTGACGCTGCTCGCGCCGGATTCCGTGTCCGGCCTGGCGGCCGTCCCCGCCAGCAGTGCGATGTCTGCAGTGCAGGTGACGCCGATCCCGATCGCCGCCCCTGACACCGATGACGTTCCGGCGGGCGACGCCGGTACTGCCGTTTCGGTGCAGGCCATCCCCGGGGACGAGCCCGACGCCGGTGACACATCGACGCAGTCGATCGCCGTCGTCCAGCCGGCCGCCGCGGAGGAAGCAGGTTCTGCGGCGCACGCCGCGGATGACACCTCCACCGCCGCCATCTCGGTGGTCCGGGCGAAGTCGCAGTCGTAGAAGTCGCCAAAGTACCTGGCCAGCGAAGGCACCGCCGGATTCATCAGCCGCGCGCGGTTCACGCGGCGGTTCAACAGCTCAGAGGGTGAGCTTGAAGCCCAGGTGCGAGGCTTCGAAACCCATGCGCTCGTAGAACCGGTGTGCGGCGGGCCGGGACTGGTCTGACGTGAGCTGGATCAGTCGAGCACCGCGGCGCCGCCCTTCCGCGAAAGCCCAGGTCATCATGGCACCGCCGAGTCCGTTGCCGCGTAGCTCGGAATGAACCCGGACTGCCTCGATCTGCAGCCGTGTCGCGCCAGCCCGGGCGAGGCCGGGGATGAAAGTCAGCTGCATGGTGGCAACGATGTCGCCTGCGGGTGCAACCGCGACAACCAGAAGTTGGGCATCATCGTCATCGATTTTGCTGAATGCCAGGTCGTACGGATCGCGGTCTTCGAGGCCAACCGATTCCTCGGACGCTCTGAGAGGGTCCGCTGCTATCAGCGTCACGATTGAGTCGACGTCGGACGCTTCAGCTTTTCGGAGGATAAAAGTTCCTGCAGGCACGGCTACGACGGTAGGGCGCATTCCTTGGTGACTCCTTGAGAACGTGGTTGCGTGAGAGGCGTGGCGGGCGCCAATGGAGTGACGGCCGCCTTCCCAGTATTGCTTAGCTGGCAGGCGCTTCCGTCGCAGGGCGGCGCCGCTGGATCCGGTCGCCCCCGCCCCCTCGCCAGCACCCTACGACGGGCTGCCAACGTGCCTGGCCTCCGCTGGCCTTGACGATGAGGCGGCAAGTCGCGTCAGTGACCAGACGACGAGTGCGGCGGCGGCAAGCGGTGCGATGAACGCCGCCATGGTCACGAGGTTGAGTCCGATGGTCGAACCCGCCAAGCCGAGCACCGCTGTCACGGCGATGCGGAGTGAGCGCCCTCCGGGAATGAGCCGCCCGAACGGCAGCGCGATAGCGAAGCCCATCAGCGTTGCTGCGACAAGGGTAAGCGGCCACTGCGAGGGGTGTCCGGCGCCGAGGAGTTGGGCGGCCGCTGCCAGAATGAGACTTGCGCAGCAGATGACGGCCGACCAGCGCATGACGGCGCCAAACCGCGGGGTCAGCATGAGCCCGGCAGCGATGGTCGCAGGGATGGCTGCCAGTGCGCCGGCGGCCAGGCCGAGGTTCATGGCGTGGGTGGAATCGGTGACCATTGGTGCCCAGTTGCTGCCGGTGAGGGCAAACACTGCGCACCCGAGTCCCACAATCACGGTCACCAGCGCCGCTGCGCCAGCGGCAGCGTCCCCCTGCCGGCTCCAGGCTGCCACCGGCCTCGGCGGGGACCACCGCACTGCTGCCCCCGCAGCCCCACGGGGTGCTGCCGGGTGCGTCGACGTGCTTTTACGCAGAGCCACGACGAGCAGCACGACGGCACCCAAGGTGCCGATGATCTGTGCCCTCAGCGTCAGCGCGCCGAGGATAAGCGCCAAAGGTGCTGCCAGAACAGTACTTTGCACGAATCGGGTGGGCATAGAGCGCCGTTTGCTCAGCACCGAGCTGAGCGGAGCGGCCAGGCAAATTGTGCCGGCACACCACGCGAGAACGAGGAATAGAAGCGTGGACGATCCAAACCAGCTGCGACCCAGACCCGCGTCGGCTTCGTCGAAGCCGGCCGCCCAACTCGCTGCTGCCAGGGCCGCGAAACCGAACGCCGGTAAGGCACTGGCCGCGGTGGACAACGCCACCGGGGCGGAGAGCCGCCCCGCCCGATGCAAAAGCACGACGGCGGAAAGGGCCAGTGCGAGGGGTCCGATGAACACGGCAAAAAGGAGCTGAACAAGGCCTGCCCCGGGAAGAAATGACGCATTGCTCAACAGCAGCCCGGTGGCTCCGATGAACGCGACCAAAGCCGCCGCAGCGAAACCGGCGGCCCACCGATGCGTCGCCCTTTCGCCCAGTCCGTGGGCCCGGAGGGACCACGCTTCCCGAATAGTCGGGCGCGCCACGCCCCGGTCGCCGGCATGCTGTTCCACACTATCGAGCACGATGCTGCCGTGCTCCTTGCGCCAGGATCGCGGATACCAGCGCAACAGCCGGGTGTACCGTCGCCGTCGATACCCGCTCATCGCGCCATCCCCCATGACATCGTTGCCGGCGTAGGTCGGCTGTGAGCAGTCCGGGGCGCCGCTAACCGGCTTTCCGCAGCCCGAAGCCTGGCAGCGAGTCGTTCCGCCTCCAGGGCCAACGCCTGATGCCCATCTTCTGTCAGTTCGTAATAGCGGCGCGCACGCCCGTCGACTGTTTCTTCGCCCGCCCTGCGTATGCGCCCCTCCCGTTCGAGACGTTCAAGCGTGGCGTAGAGCGTGGTAACCCGCAACGAGACCTCGGCCGCCGTGAGCTGTTCAACGTCACGCAGGATGGCGTATCCGTGCTGACGTCCGCCAGCGAGGGCCGTGAGGATCCAGAAGGCAACTTCGGTCATACTCGGCAATATACCCATGATGGGCATACATGACCAGGTTATATGTCCAGGCGTCCGCGCCTCGAAATCGGCCGCGGCACGACGGCGACGCTGGGCCGCTAGTGGGCATTTTCGTTAGTTCGTCGGGGGTCAGACGGAGCCTGGACCTTCTTGCGCCGGGGGACATACCGATTCTTCGCACCCGGGGGCGAATTCCAGGGGTCGATGCAACACCCGAGGTCAGTTGGCTTCTAGTAAACCACGAAGACGTTCGGCGGGGGTGTCCCAGTGGAGTGTTTTGCGTGGTCGGGCGTTGAGTTCCTGGGCGACGTGTTCGAGGTCCTCGGGCCCGTAGACATTCAGGTCGGTGCCTTTGGGGAAGTATTGGCGCAGCAGCCCGTTGGTGTTCTCGTTGGAT